>NZ_JBWKUX010000017.1:0-130450 GCF_059421065.1 Pseudomonas sp. GW821-FHT03A09
CGCGGGTTGCTCATGGCACCTCCTAATGGGCCTCAGTTTAAGGCATGGAGGTGTCTACAAAACTAGGGGCGATTCAGGATGCTTTGAATGCCGTCACCGGTGCGTACTTTTCGAGTGCATATGCAACGAACGCTTTGGCGATTTGCATGATGTCAGAATTCAGATGGAGCGCAGCCCAGTCGATTGTCATTGCGAGTCCACCGTCGTACCACGTCCATGCCGGTAGACGGGTATCGACGTACTTTGGCTGATCATTGGTGCGAGTTCGAATCGCAACCTGAGCCGGCCCCTTGAACACGTAGACTGGCAAAGAGGAGGAGGGTGACGCGTGTTCTTGATCAACTGATATGGTCACGGCGAACCTCCTTAACAGTCAAGTCGGCTCCAGGCTGCCGACGCTCGCTGGACGTTGTGGAGATTGGCCGACTCGGCTAAATAACGACTTGCATAACGACGTGGCATCGTCGAAGTCTCAGACCAACCGCAGACTCGTCGGAGTTCGTCCGTGGCGCGCTCGAGGTCATGCCCACGCTTTTCGACCAGGTAAGCCAAAAACCGATCTGCAAAGGTATGGCGAAAGTCATGCGCAGAAAGTGTAGGCAACAACCCCTGATGAGCCAGTTCAATGGTCAGAAACAGCCGATCTAGCACGTTCGACAACGCGCGGATCGACAGCGGGCGGCCTCGATCCGAGATGAACAAATAGCGGTACAGCAATTTCATAGGTTTTCCGTCACGCTTTGGGCGTCGCTCGCTCTGAATATAGCGCTCGTAGACCTCATACAACTGTGCCGAGATGCCTACGGTCCGGCCGTGTGTTTTCAGTGCAGGCTCTTCAGCGCGCGGATCTCCTGGGTCATGTTCGCGGTCATTGATGCTGAGATAAGCATGCTGTGAACCCTGATTGATATCGGTGGTGTAGAGTTTCAGAAGCTCTCCGCGACGGATACCGGTCTCCAGCAGCAATTCAATCATTAGCCAATTGCGCAACTGCAGCCGTTCCGGAAACGGATTCTCCGCGGAGCCCGGGCGAATCAATGCGCGAATGATCTGGAGTTGGGTATCTGTCAGGCTGCGGTAACGAGAGCGGTCAGGACGGGCATTGATGATATGGCTCTCAAAGCGCCGCTCAATGACGTCGGCGACATCTGCAAATACAACTTCGATGTTAGCCAGGGTGGTTGAGTTCTGACGTGCGCGCGGAATGTAACGGGTGACACACCAGGACAGGTATTGCTTCAGCAACCGCAGGTACTGGTCACGGGTGCGCGGATCAATCTGTGGAAAAGGTGCCGTTGTAGCTTTGCCGATTCGGGCGACAAGATTATCGGCTTGACGGCCGCTTTGGAGCCAGATTGCGTAACCGTCTAATAAAGACAGAATTGCCTCAAAGTGGCAGGACAAGATGGCCTCATCGATATCCAGATCTCGGCTTTTGGCATAGGCATAGAAAGCTTGGATCGCGCGCAGGTGCGACGCAGCCGTGTTGTAAGCGCGGTGCCTGAGTTTAAGTTGGACGTAGATGAACGGAATGAGTACGGGTAACGGCGCTGCGTAACCAGCTTGCACGAGCAACGGCACACGCTGACCTGAAGAGAAACGGCACTGAATCAGTTTCATCGGCAGCACCACATTGAATGACTCGCCATGAACACGAAGACATGGCCCGTTGAGAGAATGGACGTCAGAAACGGGTTTGTCGAATCAGTACCTTATGAGCCTCATGAACATTTCTAACATGGCATCTAGTTTAACATAATATACATTATGCGAACAGTCCTATAAGGACGTGAGGGGCTCACGTGATCAGATTTGAAGCCTGGCACCGCCTCACTACAATGTCATCAACCACGAGGCATTCGACCATGACCACCAAAACCAACAGCCGTATTAAAACTGAAGCCCGAGCCAAGCTTGCACGTCTGCAAAAGTCGCCCAGGTACAAGAGCTTTTTCACCGCTGCTGCAATCGATGCTTTTGCAAAGGTTGAGGAATCGGCCTTCGCCGGAAAGTCTCGCAAAGATGATGTACACGAAATTCCGGTCCCTTAGCGGCTCAGGGAAACTGCTTGTGTCATTTGATACCTGGAAAAATATGAACACACAAAGCCCTGAAATAAACGCTGGGTCGTCACCAGCGAAGACGCCGCCGATGGAACTGGCGACCTGATCATACCTTTGCCTGACGATCTTCTGGCTGCTATCGGTTTGACCACCGGTGACAAGCTATACATGCCAAAACAACCTGACGGCACAATAACCCTGACGTAAGTGCGTGCCATCCTATAGCCATCAATTCTCGTGATAACCTTGGAGCCGTTGGGTTCAACGAAGAACCCTAAACGCCCAACCCAAGGAGCTATCAATGTCGGAAAAATTTATTACCACCTGGTTCTACAGCGCCCTAAAAACTAAAAAGGTTTCCAGCGGCATTTTGGGAATGTCGACCAAAGAGGTCTATGACCCAAGAACCGTAGATGTCGAAGAAATGGCGAAACAGCTCGCAACCGTCTACAACGAATACGATGCCGAAGGTTATGACGTAGTAAACATCCTTCCGATTTCTCTGGGCACATCGGAAAGCTCTATTGCATCGAACGGCACCTACGTAGGTGATGTAGGATTCTCGATCAACCGCGGCGCTATAGTCGTAGGAAAACGAAGAGACTGAGGCTTAATTTGAAAGTGGAATTTGCCTGCTGCCCTGCCCTACGAAAGCAATAAACCATATAACTAAACTAAATGACTATTTAGTTTAGTTATAATTAATCGCTTCAGCAGACTGGATCAATGCGAAGATACATAGATCGAAGGCTGCGCTGGAGCAGGTAGCGAATAAGTTGCCTTCATCCACTCGACTTCTGCATGCGGCGTGCGGCCGAAATAGCGTTTGAACTCTCGGCTGAACTGCGAGGCGCTCTCATAGCCCACGTTAAAAGCCGCAGATGAAGCAGACATGTCGTCACGGAGCATCAATAATCTTGCCTGATGCAGTCGGGTCGATTTTAGATACTGCATAGGCGAGGCGTTGGTGACTGTGCGAAAGTGCAGATGAAAATTGGGCACGCTCATACTCGCCTCTTGAGCTAGGCACTCGACATCCAGCCGCTCCTGGTAACAGCTGTGTATCTTGCGAATGGCTCGAGTAACCTTTCCGAAATGGCCTTGCCTGCTAAGCGCAGCACGCATGCTCCCCCCCTGCTCGCCCACGATGATGCGATAGTAAATCTCGCGCACTAACGACGGGCCGAGTATCTGCGCCTCAACCGGATGGCTCATCGCTTCGAGGAAGCGTAGCGTAGACTCGCGCAACATCTCATCCATCGGCGAGGAATACATCCCTTTGGGAGGCTCATTGGTCGGACCAGATTTTTCGTCTATTTCCAGAATCAGTTCGCCAGCGAGCTTGAAATCCAATCGCATGTATACCGCCAGCATCGGCTCCTCTTCGCTGGCGTCAGTTTCCATGGTGAACGGCACGGGCACGGACACAACCAGGTAGTGCTGATTGTCGTAAATGTAAACCTCCTCCCCCAGATAGCCGCGCTTGCGACCCTGGCACAAGATGACGATGCCAGGTTCATAGAGCACTGGTGTGCGGGTCAGCGGCCGATTGGAGCGCAAGAAGCGTATGTCTTCCAGCTCGCTCAGGTTATAACCCTCCAGCGGCGCCAACTGCTCCATCAGTTGGACCATGCGCCGTGTTCGCGTTACACAATGATTCATATGCCCCTCTTACGCTTTCACGAAACTTAACCATCCGTAGAACGGGTCAGTGCTTCCCAGTGATTGATGTCGCGCAGGGACTGTTCCAGTTTTTCACGCACATAACCCAGCGCATCACTGCCAAGCAGCAGGTGGGCTGGCGGGTTGTCGCTGGCGATCAACTGCAACATGGCTTTCGCGGCTTTTTGCGGATTCCCCAGTTGTTGGCCGCTTTTCTCTTCGCGCGCCTGACGCACCGGATCAAAGCTGGCATCGTAGTCGGCGATGCTGCGCGGCGTACGCTGCATGGAGCGGCCGGCCCAATCGGTGCGAAACGAGCCAGGGGCCACGGCCGTGACAAAAATGTTGAACGGCCTGAGCTCCTTGCTCAGCGTGTCGGAGATACCCTCGAGCGCGAATTTGCTGCCACAGTAGTAGGCGATACCCGGCATCGTGATGGTGCCGCCCATGGAAGTGATGTTGATGATGTGTCCGCTACGCCGTTGGCGGAAGTACGGCACGAAGGCCTTGGTCACTGCAACAGCACCAAAGACGTTGACGTCGAACTGACGACGCATTTCTTCCAGCGGCGACTCTTCGAAAACGCCCTCATGGCCGTATCCAGCATTATTCACCAGGACATCTACCGGGCCATAGCGAGTCTCCATCGCTGCGACGACGCTGTCTATCCGCTCAAAGTCGGTGACATCCAGAATCACCCCATGGGCGCGCTCCGCTGATAACGCTTCGAACGCTTGCAGGGCAGCCTCATTGCGCACGGTGCCAATGACACGGTAGCCGGCAGCCAACGCTTGCGTCGCAAGCGCCTTGCCAAAGCCGCTGCTAATGCCGGTGATGAACAGGGTTTTGTGAGTACTCATGGAGATTCCTCTCGGTTGATGAGTACCGATGGTAGTCAAGCAAACGCTGGCGACCTATGCCGGATAATCTAGGAGGTTTGCCTATTTCTATCAGTCTTGCTCTGCTTGCCCTCAACGCGACGTCATGCCCAATGGCGGGAGGAGCGTCCAGCGTTCACCATCCTTCAGCGTGACCACGAGGTACGTCATTGGCGGTGCAACGATGGGGCTCGAAAGACCGTTATACGAGCCGAGGATCACCCGGCCATCTTCGTATGGACTAGCCAAGCGGGGAACCTGAGTCAGGCAACTTCAGTTCCAAAGTTGAGAAATGACTGATATCAACAACTGACGATACAACGCCAACGATGCACAAGAAATTCACAGGGATCGTTTTTCTGTTGCTTGGCGGCTGCTCACTGCATCCGCACACTAAGGACGATTTGCTCAACACCGGCGTGACCAGCCCCGAGTATTGCCTGGCGCAAGAACGCTCTGTGGTCGAAAAGCGCGTTCAAGGTTATTTGAATCACTGCTTTCATCCGCAAATCACCGACCCCACAACGGGCGGGACACTCGTCAACACCATCAGTTTGAAAGTTGATAGCAATGCGCAACGAAGCGATATGGTGCTGTGGGCGCCGACGATCTATGGCAACCAGTACTACATGAATGTGGTCCTCTCGCAGAAGAACCCCGCCTGCAAAACCACCATGACCGCAGTGGCCTCTGGCTGGAATTTTGAGCGTAATTTCCCGAAAATACTGGAAAGTGCCAACGGTGGCGATCCGTGGTACCCTCTATAAACGGATGAGCACCCTGCTCTTATACCTAAGCCATAGCTTAGGTATAAGGGATATGAAAGCCTTCAATAACCACTCGCCGCCGTCATTGCTCCACCGACAATCGCAATCCCCGAACTGCTGCCCAAGCGAGTGGCTCCAGCTTCAATCATCTTCACTGCCGTCGGGTAATCGCGTACACCACCGGACGCCTTGACGCCAACCCCGGTTCCCACGGTCTTGCGCATCAATGCTACGTCTTCAAGCGTGGCGCCGCTTCGGCTGAACCCAGTGGACGTCTTGACGAACGCCACACCCAGCTCCCGGCAGATTTCACACGCTTGGACCTTCTGCTCATCGGTGAGCAGGCAGGTTTCCAGGATGACTTTCAACGGCACGGCACCACAGGCCTGGTGGACCCGCGCAATATCATCGCGCACAGCTTCCAGCAGCCCTTCCTTCAACCAGCCGATGTTGAGCACCATGTCGATCTCCCCTGCCCCGGCCGCAATCGCCCGTTGCGCTTCGAATGCCTTGGTATCACTCAGGCCGGCGCCCAGGGGAAAGCCTACGACGGCACAAATCACCACGCTGTCGTCGGTCAGGCACGTAGCGGCGTAAGGCACTTGCCCCGAGTTCAGGCACACCGAGTAAAAGCCATGTTCCCGGGCCTCCTCGCACAAGGTGCGAATCTGTTCACGGGAGGCGTCTGGAGCCAGCAGGGTATGATCGATGTACTTCGCCAATGCTGCGGGTTGAAGTGTGTTCATTTAACGGGCCCTTGCCTGTATGTTGCCAATGATCGAGTGTCGCGTGTCACGGCGCTCACGTTAATTCGTTACTACAATCACATTTAGTGTTATTTATTTAACAACAACATTCAAGCCCTGGAATACCCGTGGACAGTAGAAAAGCCGAGCGACTCAAGCTTATCCAACAAGCCCTGCAGGACCAGAACGCCATTCACCTGAGGGAAATGGCCGCGCTGCTGGAAGTCTCCGAGATGACCTTGCGCCGCGATCTCAACCACTTCACCGATCACTTGCGCCTGCTGGGTGGCTATATCACCCGGATTGGCAGTGAGGCCGGTGAGTACCGAGTCGCCGACCAGGACACGCGTCATGTCGAAGAAAAGCGCCGCATTGGCAAGCTCGCCGCCCGCTTGATTCAAACGGGTGACACCGTATTTTTCGACTGCGGCACCACCACGCCTTTTGTCATTGACTTCATCCCTGATGAGCTGGAGTTCACCGCGGTGTGCAGTTCGCTGAACGTACTGCTCAAGCTGCAGAACAAGCCCAACTGCCACATCGTGTTGTGCGGCGGCACCTTCCACCGCAAGAACCAGGTATTTGAGAGCAGCGCCGAAAGCAGCATTCTCGACCACGTGCGCCTGACCTGGGCCTTCGTGACGGCTGCGGGTGTCAGCCAGCAGTTCGGTGTGACGTGCTTCAACTTCAATGAAGTCGAGGTCAAGCAAAAGGTCCTGCGCCAGGCCCAGCAACGAGTGTTGCTCGCCGACTTCAGCAAGTTCGACACGGTGCGCACCGCGCATTTCGCCACCCTGGAAGACTTCCAATACGTGATCAGCGACAAGAAAATCCCCCGTACTTATAAGGACGTCATCAAGGCTCATGGCACGCAATTGCTGGTTTAACCCAGCAACGTCTGGCGTTCCTGTGCATTCAAGTAGCCGGTGGTCACGCTGAACGAAGCGCTGGCCCCGGCGCCCAGCTGGCGCACATGGCCTTTGGCTTTTTCGGCGTGATAACCCTCGGGCTCGCAGGTTGACGGCAGCACGAATGCCGCCACTTGCTGGTCTGGTGTATGCAGTATCCAGCGAGCGGCGTGTTCAAACTGTTCGGGACGGTAACGGGTGTAAAACGCGGCGCCGCTGGGGTGATCCAGCAGAAAATGCGCCTGCCCGTTGGCATCTGTGCCCACGTCGTCGAAGAAAAACACAATTTCGGGGTCGTACAGTGCCGGCGCTGCAAGGCTGGCCAACTGTTCCGGATGGTCGGCCAATTGCGCCATGTAGGCGCTCCAGTCCGGTGTCGGTTTGACGTGGTCCGGTACGCTGGTACGCAGGCGCATTCGCTGCATGCCGAGAGGTTCGACAAACCGCGCGCCGTCCACATAGGCATAGTTCATGTGGGCCATGTACATCAGGTCCATAGGCTTGCCGGCCAGGTTCGTCACCTGCATGTCGATATCGAACAGGGCCGAGTCAACGCGCAGTGTCACGCTGGGACACGCTTGGTAGCGATCGCCAAAGCCCTTGGCATATTGATACGTGCCACCTAGGCGTACAAAACCTTCGCCTATTTCCAGCCACGCCGTGTCCATGGGCGCACAGGGCATCTCGCCGTGCAAGGCATGGGTGTCCTCCGGCGCCGGGCAGCCGTTGCGCAGCAGGCCGCTGTGAAACATAAAGCAACCATAGGTGTCGATAACGCTCAGGCTGGGGCGGGGTTGCTCGAACAGGTTGCGCATGGTCAGGTCGCAGCCGTCGAAAACGGCCGACCAGATCATCTGGCCCTGATAAGGCAGCACCACCAGCCGTCCTCGACTGTTTTCCAAACTCAGGGCCAGCACGCCGGATGAATAGGTCCAGGCACTGACGGTGAAATCCTTCGATTGCACAATGACCTTTTCCTGCCCGTCGAACAGTGCCCGGTATAACGGGATACGCGTGCTCATGAGGCCACCGCCGCCGCACCTGCCGGCAATGGATCTGACTGGCGCAGGCATTTGAGCGCATACATAACGATCACGATGAAGCACAGCAAAGGCACGCTGTAGGCCAGTTGCATGTTGCCGCCGCTGGCATCCGACAACAGGCCCTGGAAGATCGGAATCACGCCGCCACCGACAATACTCATCACCAGCAATGAACCGCCGACGCCGGTGTCTTCACCCAGGCCATCGATGGTCAGGCCGTAGATGGTTGGCCAGCAAGGTCCGAGAAAAATACTCACGCCGACCGCTGCGTACACCGCTGAAATGTTCGGCACAAGGATGGTGTAGGCCAGCAGCACAATGCACAGCACACCGTAGATCGCCAAGACCTTGGCCGGGTGCAGGCGTCGCATCAACAGGTTGGCGATCAGCTTGCCGACAAAGTAAGCGGCAAAGGTAGTCAGCAGGAACCAGGACGCGCTGCGCTCATTCATGCCGCCCATTTGCATGGCCAGGCGAATGGTAAAGCTCCACACACCCACTTGCGCGCCGACATAGAGAAACTGCGCGAATACGCCAAAGGTAAAGCGCGGGTTACGCCACAATCGACCCAGACTTTGACGTAGGCTGCCGCGCTTGCTGTCGGCGGGCTGATTGCCCTTGCAGGCGGGGAACCGGGTGATGGCGATCAGGATAAACATCAGCACCAGCACCGCGATCATCCACTTGTAGGGCAGCAGCGTGGACTGGATCATTTGCAACTGCTGCACCGCCGCTTCGGAGGCGCTCATCTGTGTCAGTTGTTCAGTGGTCGCGTCGGTGTCCTTGAACATCACGAAGCTGCCCACGTACACCCCGGCCATGGCGCCGAAGGGGTGGAAAGTCTGCGAGATGTTCAAGCGCCGCGTTCCGGTTTCCCGTGGGCCCATCAGTGTCGAATAGGTGTTGCACGCGGTTTCCAGGAACGACAGGCCGGCAGCAATCACAAACAGCGCCAGCAGGAACATGCCGTACTTGGCCGTGGACGCCGCTGGAAAAAACAGCAGGCAGCCGAACATGTACAGCAACAGCCCGATCAGTATCGTGCTCTTGTAGCTCAAGCGACGCACCACCATGGCCGCTGGAATCGCCACGAAAAAGTAGCCCAGGTAAAACGCCGACTGCACAAAGGCAGTCTGGAAATCACTGAGCAAAAACGCTTTCTTGAAGTGAGCGATCAACACATCGTTCATGCTCGCCGCCGCAGCCCACAGCGCAAAGATGCTACACAGCAGGATAAAAGCGAACCAGGGCGTGCGGTTCAGGTAAAAGCCATCGGGTGTCTGTTGCAGCGCAGGTTTGTTCATTATTGTTCTCCGGGCTGGGTTGAGGGTGTTACCGCTGCTGCTGGAAATGGGCGAACGCTTCGCTGTCGGGATAGGAGGATTGGGTGCCCAGTGCCATCACTGAGCACGCCGAATACGCCACCGCCTGCTCCATGGCCTGGCGAATATCACCGTTGCAGTTCCAGTGTTGAATGAAGCAACCGATAAAGGCGTCACCGGCACCGGTGGTGTCACGGGCAACCACCCGCTGGCCTGGCACCAGGAACTCACCCTCCTCCCCGACGTACAACGCACCGTGCTCGCCAAGGGTGACGATCACGTGGCGAATGCCGCTGGCGACCAGGGTTCGTGCTGCCGGGCGGGCAGCGTTCGGCGAGTCCACGACATGGCCGGTAATCAGGGTCAGTTCAGATTCGTTGGGGATCAGGAAATCCAGTTTCGCCAAGTGTTCGGCACTCAGGCCGGCCAACGCGGGTGCGGGGTTGAGCAACACTGCAATCCGATGCCGATGGGCGAACTCGATGGCGTGGTACACCGTGTCCAGGCTGATCTCCAGTTGCAGCACGATCAACGTGCACTCACGCAAGTCTTGCGCCGCCGCGTCGATGTCAGCCGGCGTCAAATGCGCATTGGCGCCTTTGACGATCAAGATGCTGTTGTGGGAGTCGGCCTGTACAAAAATCGGTGCAACGCCACTGGAAACCCCCGGCACCCGCTGAACGTAGCGGGTGTTGATGCCAAAGCGCTGGAAGTTGGCCAATGTGTTGTCGGCAAACATGTCATCGCCGACTTTGCTTAACATCAATACATCGGCACCCAGCTTGGCTGCCGCCACCGCCTGATTGGCCCCCTTGCCGCCGCAACCCAAGGCAAAGCCCGGGGCTTCCAGGGTTTCGCCCTGGGCTGGCATGCGGTCGATGTAGGTAATCAAATCCACCATATTGCTGCCGATGACTGCGATCTTGCTCATTGCTATTCCACCTTATTGCGGCACGGCCAGGCAGGTCGTGGCGCTCTTGTTTTGTTATTTAAATAACATTAGGTGTGAATATTCAATCTTTTTTTGTGGTGATGGATCAATGAATCCTACGAACCCTTTCCATGCCGTTGATTGCGGATTCACGCAGATCCCTTAAGCTGGGCGGCCTTGCACCGCCCGGAACTGAACATGTCCCGAAGTATTGCCCACCTCGCCTTGCTGCTGGGGTTGATCACCGCGATCGGCCCGTTCGCCATCGACAGCTATCTGCCGGCCCTGCCCACCCTAGGGGCCAGCCTGCACGCTTCACCGACGGCAGTACAAATGAGCCTCACGGTGTTCTTTATCATCATCGGGGTGTGCCAGTTGTTTTACGGGCCGATCAGCGATGTATTCGGGCGAAAACCTCCCATTTATGCAGGCTTGGTGATTTTCGCCGTGGCCAGCGTCGGTTGCGCCCTGGCCCCTACGATTGAAGTGCTCATTGGCTTCCGCGCCCTGCAAGCCTTTGGTGCGTGTGCCGGCATGGTGATCCCGCGGGCGATTGTCCGTGATCTGTATACCGGTCATGAAGCCGCACGCTTGATGGCGTTGCTGATGCTGGTCATGAGTGTTTCGCCGATCCTGGCGCCATTGGCCGGTAGCGTGGTGATCTCGATCTGGAGCTGGCGCGAGGTGTTTGTCGTGCTGGCGGTGGTGTCGACGTTGTGCCTGGTGATGACTATCGTGCAGTTGCCCGAAACCCATCCGGCCGAACGCCGCTTGGGCAAAACCCTGGGCAATGCCATCGGTAGTTATGGGGCGTTACTGCGTGACCCGGTATTCATTGGTTTGTCGCTGGTCAGTGGTTTTGGCTTGGCCACTTTCTTTGTGTTCATTGGCAGTGCGCCGTTCGTGTACATCGAGTATTTCGGCCTGACACCGACACAATTCAGCCTGTGCTTTGCCCTCAATGCCGCATCGTTTTTTACGATGAGCCAACTCACGGCGCGCCTGAGCGCGCGTTTTGGGCTGGCACCGTTGATTCGCTGGTCTGTGATCGCAGTCGCCAGCGTGCTGGGTTTACTGGCGGTAACGACAGCGTGGGGCAATCACTTGGCCTTGATGATGAGCCTGCTATTCATCGGCTTTGGTTTTCTTGGCCTGCTGTTGCCGGCCGCCGGGGTCTTGTCCCTTGAGGATCACGGCGCGGTGGCGGGCTCTGCGTCAGCCCTGCTGGGCGCGATCCAGATGATCACTGGCGCGGTGTGCATGGCCTTGGTTGGCGTGTTTGCCGATCACACCCCGACGCCCATGTTGATTGGCATCGCACTGTGTGCGGTGGCTGCCATGCTCGTCACCTTGTGGACCTTACGCCGCCTGCCGCCGCATTTGGCAAGCGCGTAGACCTGACATCGTTTTCACTGATATCCGCTATTGGCCGGAATCCGTTCAGGTCCGCCGGCCAGGCTTTATAGAATGGCAACCACAGTCAAACCACCACCGATGGGGTGCTGGAGGTCGTCATGCGTTATGTGCTTATTGCCGTGCTGAGCCTGTTCAGCACCCTCGCCGCCGCCCAGAGTGACCCAGGCCCGGGCGTCACTACGCCGGTCAATCAGGCCGACGATTACTCCGAAGACCTGGATATCGCGAAGGCTGTACGCAACACCAATGCAGCGACAACTACATGCGGACCAGTCAAGGGGCATGTGATTTACGTCGATAGCCAGGGAGTACGTCACGAACTGGACTACATCCGAGTCGGCGACGCCTGCCCACACAGTTGATTTCACCTACAGATCGAAGCGATCCACAGCGCGTCGCCGCTCATTGTCGTCACGCATGTCATAACTGGCCGTGGTCTGGATATTGGTGTGGTGCGCCAATTTTTGTGCAATCGACAGGTCATGCTCTTCAATCACCCGTGTGATGAAGGAGCGCCTGAAGTCATGGGGCATGATCTTCACCCCCACCTGCTCTCCGCGCTGACGGGCGATGTAATAAATCGCATGCTTGGTGATGCGCTCGCGGGTGATGTGACTGCCCCGACGGATCCGGTTAAACAGGAAGGTATCGTCCTCCTCCCCGTCCTTGAGCTGCTCGCGGCGAAATGCCAGCCACGCCTGCAACTTGGAGAAGGCCCATTCTGGAGCGTACTTGATCAGCTCTTTATTGCCCTTGCCGATCACACGCAAACTGCGCTCGTCGAAGTTGATCTGCGCCAGGTCCAGGTTGACCGATTCCGACTTGCGCATGCCCGAGCCATACAACATGCCGATGACCGCCGCATCCCGCAGGCCCTGTGGGCGTGGGTCGGCGGCACACACTTCCATCAATTCGCGGATCAGCGTACGGCGCAGGTTGCGCCCCTGCCCCAAGCGCGTGCCGGATGCGGCCTTGACCGAGCGCATCTTGAGCAGGTGGTCCTGGCTGATCAGGCTCATGCGCCAGGCTTCGTTCATCACCCCACGTACCGCGTTCACATACAAGGATGAGGTGTTTGGCGCATAGCCGTCTTCACGCAAGGCTGCCACCAGGGCGATGACGTGTTCAGGTTGCAGCAGGTGCCAATCGATCTCTTCGAGGTTGATGTCCTCGAAACCGAGGCGGTCGGCCGCATCTTGCAGCACGTAACGCATGGTCAGTTGGCTGGAGGGGGCCAGGCGTGTGAGGTAAAGGGTCAGCGGGTTGCGGATAGACTCAATCAAAACAGTTCAGCCTTTGAATTAAATACCTCGGACAAGCCATTGTTTAATCGAGATATTTAGTGAATTGGCGAAGGCCGAGTCTAACGCAGGATCGGCCCTGGCACAAAATCACAGGCTATTGATCGTCCTCAACCGGGTCTTGGGGCTGGGTCTGGGACTGGCTCCAATCGGCGTCCTGTTTTTGCATCAGGGCAAACCAATGCTGGCGCATGAATGCCAGGTAGCTGTCCGGTGCCTTGGCGAAATCCTTCTCATCGCTATAACAGCCCGGCAGCGGCAGTTCGGTGCCCTGTTCCTTGTACTGGCTCACCAGTGCCTGTTGTGCGGCGACGCTGCAGTCGGCAGGCAGCGGCATGCCACGCAAGGCACCGGCGTCTTCGTCCCACCAACTGGCGCCTACGCGATCCACGCCGCGCAGTCGGTATTTCTGGGATTTACCCGCGTGCATGATCAACTTGAACTCGCGAGGGCTGACATCGCTGGTGCAGGTGCGCGAATAGCCCACCGTAGCCTGGGTAATGCCATCGCCGGCAAGGTCAGTGACCTTGGTGGCTGCCATGTCAAAGCGCAGCCCGGCGTCGAACTCACAATGCTGTACATCGTCGTACAGCATCCAGACCCGCTTGGGATGGTCACCGTCGAGCAAATATTGGGCGGCATAGACAAAGGCCGACTGGGTGCCGTCATCGTCTCGTTCGCTGACCTGTTCAGCGAGCACCAGCAGATTCTTGCCTTGGCGGTCGTCCCAGGTATAGGCCGCGACCTGTTTGCCGCGCACTTCGACGCCATCCGGGACTTGGTTGACGGTGGTCAACGCCACGCCATCGTCGGCTCGCACAGTGGTGATACAGCCCACGGTCAACAACAACCCCATCAACGATCCCATCAACGCGGGCCGCAACTGGCCGCGAAAAAGCTGCACGCTATTCATCCGAGTACCCTGGCAAGAGATGGCTTACTTTACCGGCACTTGAAGGCCAATGCAGAGAAGATTGTTGAATGTGTGATGAAAATCGCCAGGCGTTCGCCCTGCAAAGGTATCCCTTGGCACGTCAGTCACTTAGCTGAACCCTGGCTGTCTATTTGTCAAAAAAACGAGTTTTTCATATGCCTTTCATATTCGTTCAACATTTTTCCGCTTAACCTTGGCCGCAGGACTTGAGAACGAACCGCGTTTTTCCCGACTAACCTGTTGATTAGGCTTTACCTTTCATATATTTCGTCTTTACTCTGCAAGCCCATGGAAGAAACCAGTGCCCGTCCTCAGGAAAGTCAAATGAATGCCGCAACCCCACGCTACGTTTAATCTGCCCGCTGTCCATCAGCCCGGATTACTGCTGTTTTCACGCTCCAATTGCTCTAGCCCCGAGGTCTTGAATCTTTGAAACCCTACCCTATTGATCTCGTGTCGATCGTTATCCCGGTCTACAACGAAGAAGACAGCTTGCCTGAATTGCTGCGTCGTACGACGGCGGCTTGCAAGCAACTGGCCTACAAATACGAAATCATCCTGGTGGATGACGGTAGCCGTGACAGTTCGGCCCAACTGCTGGAAGACGCTGCCGCTGAAGAAGGCAGCAACGTGGTCGCGGTGATCCTCAACCGTAACTACGGCCAGCATGCGGCGATCATGGCCGGCTTCGAGCAGTGCCGTGGCGATGTGGTGATTACCCTGGACGCCGACCTGCAGAACCCGCCGGAAGAAATCCCGCGCCTGGTGGAGCAAGCCGCCCTGGGCTACGACGTGGTTGCCACCGTGCGCAACAACCGTCAGGACTCGGCGTTCCGCCGCTGGCCTTCGCGCTTGATCAACCTGGCCGTACAACGCTCCACCGGCGTCGCCATGTCGGACTACGGCTGCATGCTGCGTGCTTACCGTCGCACCATCGTCGATGCGATGCTGGCCTGCCGCGAGCGCAGCACCTTCATTCCGATCCTGGCCAACGGTTTTGCCCGTCACACCACGGAAATCCTGGTGCATCACGCTGAGCGTGAACACGGCGTGTCCAAGTACAGCCCGATGCGCCTGATCAGCCTGATGTTCGACCTGCTGACCTGCATGACTACCACCCCGCTGCGCCTGCTCTCCATTGTGGGTTTCAGCCTGGCGGCACTGGGCATGCTGTTTGCGATAGCGTTGGTCTTCCTGCGGCTGGTCTTCGGTGCTGAATGGGCCGGTTCAGGCATGTTCGTGCTGTTTGCCGTGCTGTTCGTGTTCACCGGTGGTCAATTCATCGGCATGGGCCTCTTGGGTGAATACCTGGGACGCATGTACAGTGACGTGCGTGCCCGTCCACGCTTCTTTATTGAAAAAGTGCTGCGTAACCAACCCGCAGCACCTGCGCCGGTCGTCGTGGTCGACGGCCTGGCAACGTCTCACTCTTCCACTTCTCCTTCCGATCAGGTTTCGTCATGAATTCAAAAGCTGTTGTCTTCGCTTACCACGATATTGGCTGTGCAGGCATTGAAGCCCTGCTGACCGCCGGCTACGACATTGCTGCCGTGTTCACCCATGCCGACGACCCCAAGGAAAACAACTTCTACGGTTCCGTCGCCCAACTCTGCGCGCGCAATGGCATCCCGGTACATGCTCCGGAAGACGCCAACCACCCACTGTGGATCGAGCGCATTGCCAAGCTGAACCCGGACTTCATCTTTTCCTTCTACTACCGCAACCTGCTGAGCGAAGCCCTGCTGGCCACCGCCAAAAAAGGTGCGTTCAACCTGCACGGCTCCCTGCTGCCTAAGTACCGTGGCCGCGCCCCGGCGAACTGGGTGCTGGTCAACGGCGAAACCGAAACCGGCGTGACCCTGCACCGTATGGTCAAGCGTGCCGATGCAGGCGCGATCCTGGCCCAGCAGAAAGTCATTATCGACCGCACGGATACTGGCCTGACCCTGCACGCCAAGCTGCGTGAAGCCGCTACCAACCTGCTGCGTGATGCGCTGCCACAACTGGCTCAAGGCAAGCTGGCTGAAACCGCCCAGGACGAAAGCCAGGCCACCTACTTCGGCCGCCGTACCGCCGCCGATGGCAAGCTGGACTGGAAAAAACCAGCTGAAGAGCTGTTCAACCTGGTTCGCGCCGTCACTCAACCTTACCCGGGTGCTTTCTGCGCCGTGGGCGAGCACAAACTGATCGTTTGGCAAGCCGAAGTGGTCAAGGGCAACGAAGGCCTGGCACCTGGCCGCGTGATCAGCGTCAACCCGCTGCGCATCGCCTGCGGTGAAGACTCCCTGGTAGTCAAGTTCGGTCAGCGCAACGCCGACGGCCTGTTCCTGGCCGGCCCTGCCCTGGCGGATGTACTGGGCCTGGTGGACGGTTCCGTTCTGCGCGGCGCCGAGTCCGGCCGCAAGCCACGTCGTACCCGCGTACTGATCCTGGGTGTGAACGGTTTCATCGGTAACCACCTGTCCGAGCGCCTGCTGCGTGACGACCGCTACGAAATCTACGGCCTGGATATCGGCTCCGACGCCATCGAGCGCCTGCGCAGCCATCCGAACTTCCACTACGTGGAAGGCGACATCAGCATCCACACCGAGTGGATCGAGTACCACATCAAGAAGTGCGACGTGGTCCTGCCGCTGGTGGCCATCGCCACGCCAATCGAATACACCCGTAACCCGCTGCGCGTATTCGAGCTGGACTTCGAAGAGAACCTGAAACTGGTTCGCTACTGCGTCAAGTACAACAAGCGCGTGATCTTCCCGTCGACCTCCGAAGTCTATGGCATGTGCCAGGACCAGTATTTCGACGAAGACACCTCCAACCTGGTGGTTGGCCCGGTCAACAAGCAGCGTTGGATCTACTCGGTCTCCAAGCAACTGTTGGACCGTGTGATCTGGGCCTACGGCGACAAAGGCCTGAAGTTCACCCTGTTCCGTCCATTCAACTGGATGGGCCCGCGCCTGGACCGTCTGGATTCGGCGCGTATCGGCAGCTCCCGCGCGATCACCCAGTTGATCCTGAACCTGGTGGAAGGCACCCCGATCCGTCTGTTCGACGGTGGCGAGCAGAAGCGTTGCTTCACTGACATCGCTGACGGCATCGAGGCCCTGGCCCGCATCATTGATAACGAAAACGGTGTGTGCGACGGCCAGATCGTCAACATCGGCAACCCGGAAAACGAAGCCAGCATCCGTCAGTTGGGCGAAGAGCTGCTGCGTCAGTTCGAGGCTCACCCGCTGCGCAGCAACTTCCCTCCGTTCGCTGGTTTCCGCGACGTAGAAAGCAAGGCGTTCTACGGCACTGGTTACCAGGACGTGGCACACCGTAAGCCAAGCATCGAAAACGCCAAGCGCCTGCTGAACTGGGAGCCGACCGTAGAGATGAGCGAAACCATCGGCAACACCCTGGACTTCTTCCTGAAAGAAGCCATGCTCGAAATCGCGGACAAGAAGTAATGCAGGCAGGTCTTCGCATTGACGTCGACACCTACCGTGGCACCCGTGAAGGTGTGCCGCGGTTGCTCGAATCCCTGGATGAAGCCGGGGTGAAAGCGACGTTCTTCTTCAGCGTTGGGCCGGACAACATGGGGCGCCACTTGTGGCGCCTCATCCGCCCGCAATTCCTGTGGAAGATGCTGCGTTCCAATGCTGTCGGCCTGTATGGCCTGGATATTTTGCTGGCCGGCACCGCCTGGCCAGGCAAACCGATTGGCCGTGACCTGGGGCATCTGATGCGCCAGGCCAAGGCCGCCGGCCATGAAGTCGGCCTGCACGCGTGGGATCACCACGGCTGGCAGGCCAACACCGGGCGCTGGAGCGAGGCACAGTTGATCGAACAGATCCGCCGTGGCGTCGACACCTTGAGCGATATCCTGGGTGAGCGCATCGACTGTTCAGCGGCTGCCGGATGGCGCGCCGATGAACGCGTCGTGCAAGCCAAGCAAGGCTTCAACTTTCGCTATAACAGCGATTGCCGGGGCACCAGCCTGTTTCGACCAACCTTGGCCGATGGCAGCGCGGGCACTCCACAAATTCCGGTGGACCTGCCGACCTTCGACGAAGTCGTCGGGCCGGTAGTGGCTGCCAAAGATTTCAACAGTTTCATTCTTGACCGGTTTGCCGAGTCGAAACTGAATGTCTACACGATCCACGCAGAAGTAGAAGGGATTCTGATGGCTGATGATTTCCGCCAGTTGCTCGCCCAAGCCGGGCAGCGTGGCATCGACTTCAAACCCCTGGGCGACCTGTTGCCCGCGGATGTGACCACCCTGCCCCAGCAACAGTTGGTGCGCGGTGCGTTGAGCGGCCGAGAAGGCTGGCTCGGAGTGCAACAGGCATGATCCGGCGCTGGGCACTGTCCCTGCTCCTGTTGGCGTTTGGCCTGTTCTACCTGTTACCCCTGGCCACCCACGGCTTGTGGATTCCCGATGAAACCCGCTATGCACAGATCAGCCAGGAAATGTTGCTGACCGGTAAGTGGGCTTCGCCGCATTTCATGGGCATTCGCTACTTCGAAAAACCCGCGGCGGGCTACTGGATGATCGCGCTGGGCCAGGCGCTCTTCGGGCAGAACCTGTTCGGCGTGCGTTTTGCTTCGGCCTTGAGTACCGGGTTGAGCATCCTGCTGGTGTATCTGGTCTCTCGTCGGTTGTGGAACGACCCGCAAAAAAGCCTGGTCAGCACCGTGCTGTACATGAGCTTTGTCAGCGTGGCCCTGCTCGGCGGTTATGCCAACCTTGACCCGCAGTTCACCTTCTGGGTGAACCTGACGGGTGTCGCGCTCTGGTTCTGCTTCGATAGCACCACTCGCCGTGGCCGTTTGTGGTCCTGGGCCTTGCTGGGCTTTGCCTGTGGCATGGGGTTCATGACCAAGGGCTTCCTGGCGTGGTTGCTGCCGGTGCTGATCGCCCTGCCCTACGCCCTCTGGCAGAAACGCCTGGGTGAGTTGCTGGGTTACGGTGTTGTGGCCGTGGTCGTGGCGATTGCCGTCAGCGTGCCGTGGGCATTGGCCGTGCACCTGCAAGAGCCGGACTACTGGAACTTCTTTTTCTGGCATGAACATATCCAGCGTTTTGCCGGTGAAGACGCACAGCACGCTGAACCTTTCTGGTATTACCTGCCATTGATGGTTGCATTCTCGTTGCCATGGATCGCCCTGCTGCCGTCCACCGCCAAGCAAGCCTGGGACGAAAAGCGCCTGCCGAAAACCGCATTTCTGCTGCTGTGGTTGCTGATGCCCCTGGCATTTTTCAGCCTGGCCAAGGGCAAGCTGCCGTCCTACATCATGCCGTGCCTGTTGCCCTTGGCCCTGCTGATGGGGTCGACCCTGAGCGACAAGCTCTCCCAAGGCAAGGCCCGTGCATTGCGCATCAACGGTGGGTTGAACCTGGTGATCGGCGTCGTGGCCTTGCTGGCGATCAGTTGGTTCCAACTGAAAAAGCCGATCTACGAGCCTGGGCAGGAAACCCTCAGCCTGGTGCTGGTGTTTACCTTCCTGTTCGGCTGGATCGTGGTCAACCTGCTGCAAGCTGCACGGCCCTTGACGCTGTGGGCCGCGCCCGTTGTCGGCAGCTGGCTGCTGGTGGCGCTGGTCCCGGCCGCGCTGCCGCATTCGGTGGTTTACAACAAGACGCCGGACCAGTTCATCATCGATCACTTGCAAGAACTGCAACCGACCAGCGCATTGCTGAGCAATGATCTGGGCGCGGCATCGGCCCTGTCCTGGCGCCTGGCACGCCCTGAAGTCACCCTCTACAACACCGTGGGTGAAGTGAAATACGGCATTGCCTACCCGGATACTGCCTATCGCAAGGTCGACCCGACCCAGGTCCAGCAATGGATGAGCGATGCGCGCAAGCAAGGCGCCGTGGGTGTGGTGATGCGGGTCAAGGGCGAAGACGAAGTCGCCGAAGTCGAGTTGCTGCCCAAAGACGGCAAGCGCTACGAACAAGGCAATATCGTGATCATGATCTTCCCTCAGGCCGCGCAATGATCACTCTGCTTTTGTTGCTGAGCGCCTGTCTGCTTACCTGCATGGGCCAGGTCTCGCAAAAATTTGCCGTCGAAAGCTGGCGCGACCAGCCAGACGGTTGGACACTGAAACTGCGCTCGCCCTGGTTGTGGTCGGCACTGTTTTGCCTTGGCCTGGGTTTGCTGGTGTGGTTGCTGGTTCTGCAACGCCTGGAAGTCGGCATTGCCTATCCCATGCTCAGCCTGAACTTCGTACTGGTCACGTTGATGGCTCACTTTGTGTTTCATGAACATATCGATGGCCGCCACTGGCTAGGTGTCGCGCTGGTGATCGCCGGTGTTGTGTTGCTGGGGCGCCAGGTATGAGTCAAACCCGTGGTTTCGCCCTGGCCCTGGGCAGTGTCGGTCTGGTCAGCGCTGCCCAACTGGGCATGCGCTGGAGTATGACGCGCCTGCCGCTGCCCACAGAATGGCTGGCCGCCTTCAACAGCAATGCTATCGACCTTGGCGCCTTGGGCGTGGTGATCCTGGCGATCATCGCCTATGCGCTATCGATGCTCTGCTGGCTCGGGGCCCTCAAAGACCTGCCCCTGGGCCGCGCCTATTCGCTGCTCAGCATCAGCTATGCGCTGGTTTATCTGCTGGCCGCCAGCCTGCCGGTGTTCAACGAACATTTTTCGCTTTCAAAAACCCTGGGGGTGGCCTTGGTCATCCTCGGTGTACTGGTTATTAACTCTCGTCGTGCTAGCACCCTAAGTCCCAGGAATACCCCATGAAAATCAGTGTGTTTGGTAGTGGTTACGTCGGTCTGGTGCAGGCCACCGTATTGGCCGAAGTCGGTCACGATGTCATCTGCATGGACGTTGACAAGAGCAAGGTCGAATCGCTTCAGAAAGGCCACGTGACCATCTTCGAGCCAGGCCTGGCTGCCATGGTCAAAGAGAACCTGGAAAGCGGACGCCTGCACTTCACTTATGATGAAAAGCTCGCCGTTGAACACGGTGAAGTGCTGTTCATCGCGGTCGGTACGCCTTCGGACGAAGACGGCTCCGCGGACCTGAAATACGTACTGTCGGTGGGTGATGCGGTGTCCCGTCACCGCATGGAACCGGTCATCCTGGTGGAAAAATCCACCGTGCCTGTCGGCACCGGCGATACCCTGCGCGCGCACATCGAGAAGAACCTGCACGTTGCCGGCCGCCACTTGGAGTTCGATATCGTCTCCAACCCGGAATTCCTCAAGGAAGGCACGGCCGTTGCCGATTGCCGCCGCCCGGACCGCATCATCATCGGCTGTGAGCGCGAAGAAGTGCGTGAAGTGATGCGCGACCTGTACGCGCCGTTCAACCGCAACCACGACCGCATCATCTTCATGGACCTGCGCAGTGCCGAGCTGACCAAGTACGCAGCCAACTGCATGCTGGCTACCAAGATCAGCTTCATCAACCAGATCGCTGAGCTGGCCGAACACCTGGGGGCCGACATCGAAGCGGTACGCCTGGGCATTGGTGCCGACTCGCGCATTGGCTACCACTTCATCTACCCGGGCTGCGGCTACGGCGGTTCGTGCTTCCCCAAAGACATGCGCGCCCTGATTCACAGCGCCAAGGAAGCCAACTGCTCCAGCGACCTGCTCGAAGCCGTGGAAGCCATCAACCAACGCCAGAAGAGCAAGCTGTTCGAGCGTATCAACGCTTACTTCAAAGGCGAATTGAAGGGCAAGACCTTCGCGTTGTGGGGCCTGGCGTTCAAGCCCAACACTGACGACATGCGCGATGCGCCAAGCCGCGTACTGATGGAAGCCCTATGGGCCGCCGGCGCCAATGTACGTGCGTTCGACCCGGAAGCCATGCAGGAAACCCAGCGTATTTATGGCGACGAGCCACGCCTGGCCCTGTTGGGCACCCCGGAGTCGGCCTTGAGCGGCGCCGATGCGCTGATCGTCTGCACCGAGTGGCAGCAGTTCAAGGCGCCGGACTTCGATCTGATCCAGCAGCGCCTGAAAAATCCGGTGATTTTCGACGGTCGCAACCTGTACGACGGCGAGCGTCTGGCCCGTAAAGGCTTCAAGTATTTCCCAATGGGTCGCGGTGACTCCTGCGAGTTGCCCATTCCCCAGCAAAACTGGGTGCCACAGGTCAAGGAAGACTGATACGTGAACAAAGCTCAACCGCCCCTGCTGAATGCAACGATTCGTTACCAGTCACTGGGGCTTGGGCTCTTGGCACTGGTGCTGTTCATCGCCGGCAACTGGCACCAGGCGATCATCGGGTTTGACTCGCGTTTTGTGGTGTTTGCCCAGGAAATGCTGCGCCATGGGCCGAGCTTTTTCCCCACGACCTACGGCCAACCCTATGCCGATTACCTGGCGACCTCGACCCTGCTGACCTGGCTGCTGTCCTTGCCGCTGGGCCAGGTCACCAGCCTGACGGCGTGGCTGCCGACGGCTATCGCCTCGGCATTCATCGTGATCCTGGTGTACCGCCTGACCGCGCCCTACTCCCCGCGCTGGGGCGTGCTGAGCATCGCCATGTTGCTGCTCAGCAGCACGTTCATCAGTGAGACCCGTGCGGTCTCCCTGGACCAGATGCTCGCCGCTGTCGCATTGGCGGTGTTTTACCTGGGTTATGCCCACGATCATTTCGGTGCGGCCAAGCGTCTGCATTGGCTATTCCTGCTGGTGATTCTGGGATTTGCCATTCGCGGACCTATCGGCCTGGTGATCCCTACCGGCGTGCTGTGCAGCTATTACCTGATCAATCGCCAATGGCGGCAGATGTTCAGCTTTGGCTTGTTGGCGCTGGCACTGCTGGCCGCGTGTGTGGGCCTGCTGTTGCTGCTGGCCAAGCTCAGTGGCGGTGAAGTGTTCATGCAGGACGTCATCCGCATGCAGTTCCTCGGTCGCATGGATGGCACTGAAGGCTCCAGCGGTGTGCTGTATTACTTCACCAGCTCCATGGGCAACTATGCCTTGGCGTACCCGGTTGCACTCCTGGTGCTGTTGGTTGTAGTGATTGGCGGCCGACGTGCACCAGACCCGGCGTTGAAGCTGGTGCTCTATTGCGCGGCGGCTGGCTTGTTGGTGATGCTCGGTTTGTCGGTACCCCAGGCGAAAAAAGCACGCTATATCCTGCCGATGCTACCGATGGCAGCGATTATTGCAGCGTACCCCTTCCAAGTAACTCAAGGACGGCTGTTCGCCTGGTTGCGCGGCTTGATGCTGGGTATCTGGACGCTGTTGCCGGGATTGTTGGCAATCGGCCTGGTGGTTGCGCGCAAGCGTTACCCGGCACAGCTCGATAGCCTGGGCCTGATCTTCGTGCTGCTGGGCGTGCTTCAGGTCCTGGCGCTGCTGGCGTTGTTCAAGGCGCGGTTGCGTCCTTTCGGTCCGGCATTGGCGGCGGTGCTTGCGATTTGGTCCACCTATATCGTGGTCGTGGAACCGCTGGAGCGTTCGTTGTACGACACGCGTACGTTCACCCTCGCGGTCAAAACGCAGATCCTGCAGGAACCGGCGCCGGTGGTACTACACGCCTTGGGTAAGGACGCGAAAGCCATCAAGTTCATGGTCAACTTCGATTGTGACAAGGTGCCGCTGTTCACCCAACTGCCTGCCGAGCTGGCAGTGATCCAGGCACCGGCCTGGTTGGTCATGAGCCAGTCTGACTTTGAAGGGCTCACCGATCCACGCCTGCGTTCGATCACGCCGACACTCACTGGGGAGTTCGATAAGAACCCTTATGTGCTACTGCATCTGGTGAAAACCGCACTTCCTTGATTGAATTTTCTGTCGCCTCGTAAGAAAGAACGCTCACTCCTCAACGAGTGGGCGTTTTTCATTAGGCCCCCCAAGAAAACACCTACATACCTTTGCGTAACGGCCGCTGAACTTCCCCTTCCGGAGCCCGGAGCCCAAATGTAGACTCGCTTGCCAAGTGCGTTAACTATCTACCACCCCGCCTCCAGGCACGGGTTAAAGCACCCTGCATGACAACAAGGACGCTGTAGGCCAAGCACTGGCTTATTTGATTGAGAGGGCGATGCCGTGCGTGAGGATCTATTGCTTATACCGCTACCGGGGCTGGACCGGCTGATGGAGCTGCGCGACGCCCTGGTGGCGTTGAAAGGGCCGCTGGCCAACGAGCCTGCGCTACAGGAAGATCTGCAGAAACGCTGGTTCAACGAAGAAACCTATAGCCGTGTACTGGGTAAAACCAATACACCGATGACGCCCAAGGCCCCCGCTATCAGGTTCGACGAAGTGATTTGAATGCAGTATTTCTGCATTTAATCTTCATTAATATGCATTTGCGCCAATGGAGCAAGCTCGGCACACTGCGCAGGTTCCTCCCCCAAATGTTGGAACTTTCAAAAGGCTCTTCCGGGAAACCAGGCAGGCCTTTTTTTTCGCCCGCTGTTTACGGACCTCTTTTAATGCTCGCTCGCTGGTTACCCGCTGCAATCAATACCCGCCCTGCTGAATGGAGTCGTGCCGCTATTGGCATGGCCTTGGGCACGATGCTCAGTGTCTGGGTATGCGCCCAAGTATTTGGCATGGAAGTCGCCTTGCATCTGCTGGGCCCGCTGGGGGCTTCCGCGGTGCTGCTGTTTGCCGTGTCTTCCGGGGCGCTGGCACAGCCGTGGTCGATCATCGGCAGTTACTTGTGTGCCGGTGTCGTCGCGCTGCTAGTGGCCCGGGTACTGGGCCGCACCTTGGGCAGTGCTTGCCTCGCGGCAGGCATGACCGTTGTGCTGATTTGCTGGCTACGCTGCTTGCACCCGCCCGCCGGAGGGCTGGCAATGACGCTGGTATTGGCAGACCCGGCATCCATCGCCCTCGGCTGGCATGAACTGGCGCCGGTCATGCTCGGCGCAGGCGCGCTGTTGGCGTGTGCACTGGCCTACAACAATGCTACCCGCACGCGATACCCCAAGGGGCTCATCGAGTCTCCGGCGCTCATACCGAACACCCCATCACAGGCCGTAGACCCGATGATCACAGCCGAGGATCTGAAACTTGCCCTGGCCGAAATGGAGCAGTTCTATGACGTGGAACCCACCGAGCTTGAGCATCTGATTCATACGGCGCAGAGCCATGCGCGACGTCGCAGTATCGGTGAAGTCCTCGCCAATCGCGCCGCGTGACAGCCCCTGCATAAATGCAAAAACGACCTGCAGGATTCTGGGTTGTACTGGGCAAATTTGCACTGGTACGATCGCGAGATGGTTCGTCCGCGAACATCTTGATAAAGAACAATAAAAGCAGGGAGTTAGAGATGACTGCTCAGGTTTCATCCGAAGCAAGCAGCGCCGGTAGTCTTCAGGAAGAGGTATTGGCCGAGGTCCGCAACCACATCGGCCACCTCACCCTCAATCGCCCCGAAGGCTTGAACGCTATCACCCTGGACATGGTGCGGCGCCTGACCTCGCAATTACAGACCTGGGCCGATGACCCGCAGGTTCACGCCGTGGTACTACGCGGTGCCGGCGAGAAAGCCTTTTGCGCCGGGGGCGATATCCGTTCCTTGTATGACAGCTTCAAGAACGGCGACACCTTGCACCAAGACTTCTTCGTTGAGGAATACGCCCTCGACCTGGCTATCCACCACTACCGCAAACCCGTACTCGCCCTGATGGATGGCTTTGTCCTGGGCGGCGGGATGGGGCTGGTGCAAGGCGCGGATCTGCGCGTGGTCACCGAGCGCAGCCGCCTGGCAATGCCTGAGGTGGCCATCGGTTACTTCCCGGATGTAGGCGGTAGCTACTTCCTGCCACGCATTCCCGGCGAACTGGGGATTTACCTTGGCGTCACCGGGGTGCAGATTCGTGCGGCCGATGCACTGTATTGCGGCTTGGCCGACTGGTACCTCGACAGCGCCAAGCTTGCGGAGCTGGATCAGAAACTCGACCACCTGCAATGGCGCGACTCCCCACTCAAGGACCTGCAAGGCGTACTCGCCAGGCTCGCGGTGCAGCAATTGCCTGAGCCACCGCTGGCAGCCTTGCGCCCCGCCATCGACCATTTCTTCGCCTTGCCGGACGTGCCCAGCATCGTCGAGCAACTACGCGTCGTGACCGTTGCCGACAGCCATGAATGGGCGCTGACCACCGCCAACCTGATGCAAACCCGCTCGCCGCTGGCCATGGCTGTCACCCTGCAAATGCTGCGTCGTGGCCGACACCTGCCGCTGGAGCAGTGCTTTGCGCTGGAGCTGCACCTGGATCGACAATGGTTCGAACGTGGCGACCTGATCGAAGGGGTGCGCGCCCTGATCATCGACAAAGACAAGAGTCCTCGTTGGAACCCGCCGACACTCCAGGGCCTGGACGCCGGCCATGTCGATCGCTTTTTCCATCACTTCGTGCCGGTTGCGAGATAAGCCATGCAAGATCTTGAATACACAGAAGAACAAGTGATGATCCGCGACATGGCGCGCGATTTTGCCCGTGGTGAAATCGCCCCCTATGCCCAGGCTTGGGAGAAAGCCGGCTGGATCGACGACGCGCTGGTAGCGAAGATGGGCGAACTGGGCCTGCTCGGCATGGTGGTCCCGGAAGAATGGGGCGGCACCTATGTCGACTACGTCGCCTATGCCCTCGCAGTCGAGGAAATTTCCGCCGGCGATGGGGCTACAGGCGCACTGATGAGTATCCATAATTCAGTGGGTTGCGGGCCAATCCTCAACTTCGGCACACAAGAGCAGAAACAGACCTGGCTGCCTGCCCTTGCCAGCGGCCAAGCCATTGGTTGCTTCTGCCTGACCGAACCCCAAGCCGGTTCCGAAGCCCATAACCTGCGCACCCGTGCAGAACTGCGCGATGGTCAGTGGGTGATTACCGGCGCCAAGCAGTTTGTCAGCAATGGCAAGCGCGCTCGGTTGGCCATTGTGTTCGCGGTCACCGACCCGGAGTTGGGCAAGAAAGGTATTTCCGCGTTCCTGGTACCTACCGACACCCCGGGCTTCGTGGTCGACCGCACCGAACACAAGATGGGCATTCGTGCCTCGGACACCTGTGCCGTGACCCTCAACCAGTGCGCCGTGCCCGAGGCCAACCTGCTGGGTGAGCGTGGCAAGGGCCTGGCCATTGCCTTGTCCAACCTCGAAGGGGGTCGCATTGGGATTGCAGCCCAGGCCCTGGGTATCGCCCGTGCGGCGTTTGAAGCGGCGTTGGCCTATGCCCGGGATCGTGTGCAGTTCAACAAGGCGATCATCGAGCATCAGAGCGTGGCCAACCTGCTGGCAGACATGCAGACCCAACTCAATGCCGCACGCTTGCTGATACTACACGCCGCACGCCTGCGCAGTGCTGGCAAGCCGTGTCTCTCGGAAGCGTCACAAGCCAAGCTGTTTGCCTCGGAAATGGCCGAAAAGGTCTGTTCCTCGGCGATGCAGATACATGGTGGGTATGGCTATCTGGAGGATTACCCGGTGGAGCGTTACTACCGGGATGCGCGGATCACGCAGATTTACGAAGGCACCAGCGAGATTCAGCGGATGGTGATTGCGCGGGAACTGAAGAACTATCAACTCTAACTGACACCCTGATAACTAAATGTGGGAGGGGGCTTGCTCCCGATCGCAGTGTGTCAGTCTCAATATCTTTGACTGATCCACCGCTATCGGGAGCAAGCCCCCTCCCACATTTGATACTCAGTGTTCGTAAGGGCGGGTTACTTGTCCTTGAACTCCGGCGCGCGCTTGCCCACGAATGCGGCCATGCCTTCCTTCTGATCCTGCGTCGCGAACGCCGCATGGAACACCCGGCGCTCAAAGCGCACGCCTTCGGACAGGCTCACCTCAAACGCACGGTTCACACTTTCCTTGACCATCATGCTGATCGGCACCGATTTGCCGGCGATCAGCGTGGCTACTTTGAGCGCTTCTTCCAGCAGCTCATCGGCCGGTACGATACGCGCCACGATCCCGCAACGCTCTGCTTCCACAGCGTCGATAAAGCGCCCGGTCAGGCACATTTCCATGGCCTTGGCCTTGCCTACTGCACGGGTCAGGCGCTGGGTGCCGCCCATGCCCGGTAGTACGCCGAGGTTGATTTCCGGTTGGCCGAATTTGGCGCCGTCACCCGCGAGGATAAAGTCGCACATCAACGCCAGTTCGCAGCCACCGCCGAGAGCAAAGCCGTTGACCGCCGCAATGATCGGCTTGCGGCGGTTGGCCACACGGTCGCTGTCGCTGAACAGGTCGTCCAGGTAGATCTGCGGGTAGGTCAGTTCGGCCATTTCCTTGATGTCGGCGCCGGCGGCGAAGGCTTTTTTCGAGCCAGTCAACACGATGCAGCCGATTTTCGGGTCGGCTTCCAGGCCGTCCAGCGCCTGGTTCAGTTCGCTGACCAGTTGCGCATTCAAGGCATTCAGGGCTTGGGGGCGGTTGAGGGTAATCAGCCCAACGCGGTCCTGGACTTCAAGCAAGATGGTTTCGTAACTCATGTATCGGCTCCTTAAAGATTGCGTGAGATGACCATGCGCTGGATATCGCTGGTGCCTTCGTAGATTTGGCAGACCCGCACATCGCGGTAGATCCGTTCCAAGGGGAAGTCGCTCAGGTAACCGTAACCGCCCAAGGTTTGCAAGGCAGCCGAGCAGACTTTCTCGGCCATTTCCGAGGCAAACAGCTTGGCCATGGAAGCTTCCACCAGCGCCTGTTTGCCGCTGTCACGCAAGGCGGCGGCGTAGTGCACCATCTGCCGGGCCACCGCGATTTGCGTGGCCATGTCGGCCAGGCGGAACGCCACGGCCTGGTGTTCAATCAGTGCCTTGCCGAAGCTTTCGCGCTCGCGCGCATAGTCGCGGGCCGCTTCAAACGCCGCACGGGCCATGCCCACTGATTGCGAGGCGATGCCGACGCGGCCACCTTCGAGGTTGGCCAGGGCGATCTTGTAGCCCTCACCCTCCTCGCCCAAGCGATTGCCCACCGGCACCTTCACGTCTTCGAACAGGATCTGGCAGGTGTCGGAGGCATGCTGCCCGAGTTTGTCCTCGACCCGTGCCACCGTGTAGCCCGGCGAGTCGGTCGGTACGATGAATGCGCTGATCCCGCGCTTGCCGGCGGACGGGTCGGTGACCGCAAACACAATCACGATACCGGCGTTCTGCCCAGAAGTGATGAACTGTTTGCAGCCGTTCAACACATAGTGATCGCCCTTAAGGCGTGCGCGGGTTTTCAGGCTGCTGGCGTCGGAACCGGCCTGAGGCTCGGTCAATGCGAAGGCGCCCAGCATGGCGCCACTGGCGAGGGGCTTGAGGAATTGCTCTTTCTGCTGGTCGTTGCCGAACTTGAGGATTGGCACGCAACCCACCGAGTTATGCACGCTCATGATGGTCGAGCACGCACCATCACCCGCGGCAATTTCTTCCAGGGCCATGGCGTAAGCCAGGTAGCCGGTGTCGCAACCGCCCCACTGTTCCGGCACCAGCATGCCAAAAAAGCCCAGCCCGGCCATTTCGCCGATGGCTTCCTTGGGAAAGCGGTGCTCGCGGTCCCACTCAGCGGCGAAGGGTTTCAAGCGCTCCTGGGCGAATTGCCGAGCCGCGTCGCTGATTTGCTGTTGTTCTTCATTGGGCAGCATAAGACGTCCTTAATCCAGGCATTCGACGGCCATGGCTGTGGCTTCACCGCCGCCGATACAGATGGCGGCAACACCACGTTTGAGACCGTTCTGGCGCAGGGCCGAGAGCAAGGTCACTAGAATCCGTGCGCCGGATGCGCCGATCGGGTGGCCCAGGGCGCAGGCACCGCCGTGGATATTGACTTTGCCGTGGGGGATTTCCAGCTTGTTCATGGTGACCAGGCTGACCACCGCAAAGGCTTCATTGATCTCGAACAGGTCGACATCAGCCAGGTTCCAACCGGTCTTGCTCATCAGCTTGCGAATAGCCCCTACCGGCGCCACGGGAAACAGTCCCGGCTCATCGGCAAACGCCGCATGCCCGCGAATCACCGCCAGCGGCTTGAGGCCGCGCTTCTGTGCTTCGGACTGACGCATCAGCAACAACGCCGCTGCCCCGTCGGAAATCGAGCTGGAGTTGGCCGCCGTGACCGTGCCGCCGTCGCGAAAGGCCGGTTTCAGGCTGGCGATCTTGTCCAGTTTGGCTTTTGGCGGTTGCTCATCGTGCAGGATGGTTTTCTGTTCTTTGCCCACGGTGACCTGTACCGGGACGATCTCGGCGGCGAAGCGGCCACGGGTGATCGCTTCCTGGGCGCGGGTCAGGGAAGCGATGGCGAAGGCATCCTGGGCTTCCCGGGTAAACCCGTTGTGCTCGGCACAGTCTTCGGCAAAGGTGCCCATCAAGCGGCCCTTGTCGTAGGCATCTTCCAGGCCGTCGAGGAACATGTGGTCAAGTACCTTGCCGTGGCCCATGCGGTAGCCACTACGGGCGCGGTCCAGCAGGTAAGGCGCGTTGGACATGCTTTCCATGCCACCGGCAATCACTACCTCGACGCTGCCGGCCACCAGTGCGTCGTGGGCCAGGATGGTCGCTTCCATGCCCGAACCGCACATTTTGTTAAGAGTGGTGCAACGGGTGGCTTTGTCCAGGCCGGCCCCCAGTGCCGCCTGACGCGCAGGTGCCTGGCCCAAACCCGCCGGCAGTACACAACCAAACAGCACTTCATCCACGGCATCGGTGGCAATACCGGCGCGCTCGACGGCAGCGCGGATCGCGGCGGCGCCCAGTTGTGGAGCGGTCAGCCCTTTGAGGTCGCCCTGGAAGCCCCCCATGGGGGTGCGCACGGCGCTGACAATTACGATCGGATCAGTCATGGCAATACTCCTTACTTGGCAGCCATGCGCAGGGCGCCGTCGAGACGGATCACCTCGCCATTGAGCATGCTGTTTTCAATGATGTGTCGCACCAGGGCCGCATATTCGGCCGGTTTGCCCAGGCGCGGCGGGAATGGCACACCTGCGGCCAGGGAATCACGCACTTCCGGAGTCATGCCAGCCATCATCGGCGTTTCGAAAATACCCGGAGCAATGGTCATGACCCGAATGCCAAAGCGTGCCAGCTCGCGTGCGGCGGGCAAGGTCAGGCTGGCGATGGCACCTTTTGAGGCAGAATACGCGGCTTGGCCGATCTGCCCGTCAAAGGCGGCCACGGAAGCTGTGTTGATGATCACACCGCGCTCACCGTCGGCATTCGCCTCGGTTTCAGCGATGGCCGCAGCGGCCAGGCGCAACAAGTTGAAACTGCCGATCAGGTTGACGTTGATCACTTGGGCAAAACTGGCCAGCCCGTGGGGGCCGTTCTTGCCGAGGATCTTCTCGCCGCGCACCACGCCCGCGCAGTTCACCAGCCCATGCAACCCGCCAAACGCAGCGACCGTGGCTTGCACGGCAGCTTCGGCTGCGGCTTCCTGGCTGATATCCGCCACCGCGCAACGGGCGTTGGCCCCCAGCTGTTGGGCCTTGGCGGCGACGGCGTCGGCGTTCAGGTCCACCAGCATCACCTTCGCACCGGCCGCGACCAGCATTTCAGCGGTGGCCGCCCCAAGCCCCGAGGCACCGCCGCTGACCAGGAATACCTTGTTTTCAATCTGCATCATTGCTTCCTTAAAAGTGGCTCAAGCGACCTTGGAAATAGTTACTCCAGAGCTGCACAGCAGCAATGGTCAAACCCATCAACCTGACTGACTGGTTTGGCCAATGATTGATCCCGTTGATCAGCCAGTCAGCCCAAGTGATTGGACGCCTGCGTGGTCGGCTTCTAATCTGGGGGCCTGCGCCACCGAAGAAGTCTCCTTGCGATGATCGTGCGTCCCAAACCCAACCTGCTAGGTATCCTGTTTTCCCTCAAAGGCTCGATTGCGCGACGCATTGCCCTGCGCAGCCTCATGGTGACCCTGCTGGCGTCGGTGATCGTGCTGGTGGAAACCCTGCACCCCGCCTACTTCTCCAAGGTCAATGCCACGCCCTTCACATTGCTGGGCCTGTCACTGTCGATCTTCATGAGTTTTCGCAACAACGCTTGCTACGACCGTTGGTGGGAAGGCCGCAAACAGCTGGGGCAAATGATCATCGATGTACGCTCGCTGATTCGCGAAACCCAGGTGCTGGGTCACAGCCCTGAACGCGCCAGCTTGTTGCGCGGTTTGTGTGGATTTGCCTATGGGTTGATCGCGCGTTTGCGCCATGAAGATGAAGCCCGGGCGATACAGCCATGGATGGCGGTGGACGCCAACCACCCCAACCCGCCTGACAGCGTGCTGCAAACCCTCGGTGCGCGCTTTTCCGAGCTGGCAGAGCGTGGGGTGATCAGCGACTGGCGCTACACCCAACTGGAGACACGCCTGGTGGGCTTGAGCCAGGTCCAGGCCTCCTGCGAGCGGATCAAGCACACGCCACTGCCCTTCCCCTATACGTTGCTGTTGCACCGCACGATCTATCTGTTCTGCATTTTGCTGCCGTTCGCCATGGCCGAACCGTTGGGTTGGCTCACGCCGGTGTTCACCGCCATTGTCAGCTACACGTTCTTTGGTCTCGACGCTATCGGTGACGACCTCGAGGATCCGTTCGGCTTCGACGAGAACGATCTGCCGTGCAACGCGATCGTGCGCACCCTGGAGCGCGAGATCCTTGCCGCGCTGGGCGAAACCGACTTACCACCGGCCCTGGAGCCGATGGACTATGTGCTGAGCTGATGCGGGTTTGACACTCGCCGTGGTCTGACCGAAGCTGATGGCTTTGTAATAGCTGCTTAAGCTTTCGGACGCCTGCATGTCAAAGTCACGCCGTTACGCCATCGTCGGTCTGTGCGCCCTGTTATTGATTGTGTTGATCACCTGGTTGTTCTTGCGCCCTTCCCCAGCGGTAGTGCCGCCGGCCATCGCCCATGGCTATGCCAAGGCGCTGCGGCAGGCGCATAACGGCGAGCCGGGCGCGGCGCGAGTGTTGTATCAACAATTGGGCCGGCCGGACCTATCGCCCGAACGCCGTGCGGCCCTGCACGCTGAGCTGCCCAACTACCCCAGCCCCCAAGCGCTGAAACTCGCCGACAAGGACTTGGCTAGTGAGTCGCCATTGGTGCGAGAGGCGGCGATTCATAGCATCGTCGGTCTGGTGCCCACTGGGCAGCGTACGTTGCTACTGGGCCCGATACTCGAAGATCCCGAGCAAAGCGTGCGCTTTGCTGCCGCGAATGCTTTGCTCGGTCTGTCACCGGACACCCTGGGCCTTTACTTCGGCCCGCTGCAGCAAGTGCTCGACGAATTCGTGAAATATCTCAAGGCCCAGCCCGAGACGGCTGAAGGCTGGATTCAGCTAGCACGCCTGTACATCCACAGCGCGTTGTTGCCCGACGCGCAAAATGCCTTGGAACAGGCCATGCGACTGCAACCGGACAACTTGGAAGCGGTGGTGGCGCAAATCGAGCTGCTGGACAAACAAGGCAAGACCGAAGAGTCCCGCCAATTGCTGGCGCGGCAGTTGGCCGAGCATCCGGAGTCAGCGTACCTGCAACATGCCCTGGGCATGTGGCTGTTGCACCACGGTGAGCGCCCGTATGCCCTGCTCGGCTTGTCCAAGGCGGTAGAGCTGGAGCCGGACAATCAGGATTACCGCTACGACCTGGCCACCACCCTGCATGCCCAAGAGGAATTGGAAGCCGCCCAACGCCAGTTGGAAGACATCATTCAACGCCACCCGGCCAACCGTAAGGCGCGGGTGTTGCTGGTCAATTACTGGAAAGAAAGCGGCCAATTGCAAAACGTCCAGGTGTTGCTTGCACAACTTGAACAGCAGAATCCGGACGATCCTGCATTACAGCAAGGTCTCTAGACCAAGCCGTTCACCTTTGATCTGCTGACAGTGAAAGCGTGGGAGATGATCGGCAATCAAGTGCGAGATATCCCGAAACAGCTGGACGCAGAGCGATTGGAATCGTCAGCGGGCTTATGAATACAAAGGGTCAAGTATTCATAACATCCCGATGAGTAACCCTATGACGGCGATACCGCTTATCCAGCCTTCTTCTTCCCGCAGCCTGATGACTCCTCAGCTACAACCACGCACCAACGCACAACAGGCTCCTGAAGAACGGAGTGCCGGGCCCGAAATAGTCACTGGAAGCCCTCGTAGCCAAGGCGACCTGGAGCTTTCAAAACAGTACGGGCTGGCCTTGGCCAAAACACTGAACGGCTATGAAGGAAACATCAGTGTCTCACCCATCGCGGCCCATTCGGTATTCGGTGAGTGGTGGGCGCAACTCAGGCGCGCCTTCCAAGCCCCGGATATCACTCAATGGATGAATGATCACGGTGTTGACCCTGATTCGGTAGAAATCAATCCCGGCTCGGGCAAGATCATGTTCTGCCTTAAACACGCACTCGACCCGCGCAGGATAAAACGGACGGTGGGCCAGGATGATGCTCAGTGGGCCGCCGCCAGCCGTCATTTGATGGCGGCCGGGCGGATCATTGCAGCGGGCTCGTTTTTCTCGACGTTCAAGCCGGCTCAGGCAAAAACCAGGGACATTGCGCCCTTGAGGCTGATCAGCCATTTTTACAGGGTTCACAATAGTGGTCGCCAACCGACCACCCAGGAACTCACAGCAGCGTTCGCTGCGGGAAAAGGCTTCGAAACCATCAATGATCCGGCGTTCACCTCTTTACGCGAGCAGCGCAACGAAGAAGCGTTGCTTGACCAAAAGGCCATGCTGGGCGACGTGCATAGCCGCCATGCGGTTGTTGAAACGCTCAATACGCTGATCAACGGGCTGAAATCGGGCACTACCGATATCCCGACGTACCTGGCGGATTATCATGTATCGGTTCATCGTGACAGTCATTCCGAGTACGCCGGCACGACCCCCAGCCTCAAACAACTCTTCGACAGCAATGGCTGGGATATCCCCGCCGATCAGGCTGAGTTGGAGAACCTTGTAAAGGCTTTGGCAACCCCACGTCCCGCTAGCCTTGAGCACGGTAACTACGGTGGCGCGCTGGCGTGGTCCATGCCGGTTGAAAACACCACGCAAATTCAACTGATGGCCGACCTGCGCAACGGCGCTTTTGATGGCATCGACACCCGCGCGTTTTCGAATGTGCTCGAGTATCTGTTGCACAATCAGTTCATTGAACCTTCCGCGCTGAAAAATCCGCGTGAGTTGTTCAACACACTGATCAACACACCAAAGGGCCAGGCACTGGGCAAAGCGATTCAGGCTCGGTTTGATGCCAGGTCCGTAAAAGGCAGCGTGAATGATTGGCTGCTGGCGGTCATGAGTGTCGACCCGCAACACACGCAGCTGGGCCAAAAACGCCAGGTGGCGGGTTTTCTCCTCACGGATGCCAGAAATGGAGGCCAAACAGCCGCGGATATTGTTTTGAGTCTGACTGATCATCTGCTCGACACCCGCAGGTCATCCTCTTTCGAAAAAGCCCAACTCCAAGCACACCTGCTGTTGTCATCCCAGGCGCCGGAGTTGTTGGTCCAGGCCATTCCTGATGCGGTGAAGTTCGGCACCCACAGTTGGGTCAGCTTTGCCACGGCCGTCGCACGGGTCGAGGCAGATGCGCCAGGCGCTACGGCACGCATGACCTATGCCCAAGTCATGCTCGCGGCGGATATTGCACCCATCACCGCTGAACAGCGCGAGGTCGAATACCGGGCCCAGCAAGTCGCGCTCAAAGACTGGGCAGTAGTCAACGGGATGGGCTATCCACTGATCGAGGCGGCGATGCTGGATGTGCGCAACGCATTTGATCAAACCATCCAAGAGTTGCGTGCAGCTTCCGCCGCTCAATCCATGGAAATGCCAATTGTCGAGGTAAAGGGACTGCAGGAGCTGAAGAATGCCTTTCCGGACATGGACCCCGCTCTCTTTAAGAAAAAATGCATTCAGTTAAAGCACCAGCACCTGGATTTCCCCGGGCCTTACTCGATCCTTGATCTGTACATGCACAACGGCGCACGCGGGACGCCGGGTTTTTATGACGGGATCACAAGGGACACCGCCGACAGCGCAAACCAGTGGGTGTCGACTTCAACCGATGTCGACTTCGACAAAATCAAATCCAAGCTGATAGAGCTGCCACACCTGGGGGAGTATTTCCGGGTTGCTTTTCCCCTCTACACAGAAGCGTACAACAAGAGCATCGCCACCCAAGTCAAACAACTGGTTTCAACGCAGAGCCTGGAGCATCGGAAAAATTTCGAGTTTGGCAAAATCACTCTGGCCAAACAGGTTATCAATGAGTACGACGTCTACAGCAGGACCAAAACAAGCAGCACTGTCGTCTCTGAAGGTCATAGCTTGCTGGTGAAAACCGAGCTCGAAGGAAAAACCAACATCTATGAGATCGATATCAAGCAGAACAAGATCCTGCATCGCGATGACCTGAGTGACTTTAATAAGAGTGCCCTAAGAGAGCCACGCATCGAATACCGAGAGATTGTGCCCACTGGGACATATTCCGCCGGTATCAGTGGTGAAGGCAAAGACGCATCGGGTGTCCCCAAAAGTTTCAGCAGTGAACGAACAGCCTACATTGCCGACGCGATGATAAAAGAAGTCAATATCGACGGGAACAAACTGGCCGCCAAAGGACAGACCACATTCGATACCGAAGTGCCCTTTTACAAGATCGCTGTTGAATTCATGTTGAACCTGATTCCCCTGAGGTCCGCGATCAAAAACTTCAGCGAAGGCAACTATGGTGAAGGAATCGTGGACCTGACAATGGATGCCTTCGGCTTCCTGATGGGCTTGCACGTAGCAGCCAAAGGCGCCAAGGCACTCCAGGTGGGCGCGTCTATAGCAAGCAAAGTGGCCTTTGGGGGAAAGATTGTCGGACGCGCCGCGATCAGCTCGCTCAACCCTCTGGACGGAATCGGTCAGTTGCTCACGACAGTGACCAAGGCCGGCGCCAAAGGCTCGGTCAATACCTACCGCTGGCTACGTGGCAGTCTCGACAGTTATGACTTGGTAAAAGCCAGCAAGCGCTTTGATGTCAGTGCCTTGGGAACCTTCAAACTGCAGGGCACTCTGGTCGAAGGTCCGGCGGTGCTGACCCAGGGTAAATGGCATGCCTTCGATGCGGCCAGCGGGCAAGCTTATGGCAAGGCGCTGGATGACTTTGTGCCTTCTGCACGATTGGAAACCACCCAGCTCGCTAATTGGTCGACGGGGAAGGATGTCAGCAAGGTAGACAATTCGGGCATTGCCAAGAAATGGAAAGAGGCCGCAAATCAGTGGCGGAATGACGGTTTACAATCTTGGCGATGGTAAACACAAAGGCTTGCAGGATTTCATCAATGGGTTTGATGGGAAGGAAGGTTGGCAATTCGCCTATACGCCAGCGAGTACGCTCAGCACCAATGTCAAGAGTCTAAACCCTTGATCGTCTGAAATTTGCGGCGCCACAACCAACGGGCGCCGCACGTTCAGGCCAACAACCGCTGAATATGCTCTTGCAGCGTATCCAGATCAAACGGCTTCGCCAGAATCGGTGCATTGCGCGTAATCGGGCTATTGCACTCGATAATTTCCTGCGGGTAGCCGCTGATAAAGATCACCTTCAACTCAGGGCGCAACTTGATCGCCGGCTCAGCAATCTGTACCCCGGAAATCCCGCCCGGCAGGCGGTAGTCGGTGACCATCAGGTCCAGGTGCGGCTTGCTCGCCAGGATCTCGAAGGCCTGCTCCCCATCGACCGCCTTCAAGACCCGGTAACCCAGGCCGGCCAGGTACTCGCCCAGCACGAACATAATCGATTCGTCGTCTTCGACGATCAGTACAACATCTTGTGCATCTTCACTCATGGGAAACCTTTGTCCGGTCATTCGCTGCTGTTACGACCATGGGGTCACGCAGAGGTTGCGTCCAGGTGACGATTGATTTCATGACGATGCCTCAAGTGGCAGGCATACCCGGAACAAGGCGCCCTCACCTATCCGACTTTCCACCTCGATGGTGCCACCATGGGCCGCGACGATCTGTTCGGAAATAAACAGCCCCAGGCCCAGCCCTGCCGCCACATGGCTGGCCGAGACGCGCTCGAATTGCTGGAAAATACGCTTCTGGTTGTCTTCGCTGATACCGATGCCATGGTCACGCACTTCGACGCGCGCTTCGCCATGTTCGGTGTACACACGCACCTCTACCGGGCTTTTCGCGCCGTAGCGCAAGGCATTGGTCAGCAAGTTGGTGATCACTTGTTCAATGCGAAACTCATCCCAATTGCCTTCGACGGGTCCTTCAGCCACCAGTTGCATGGACGAGTCGGCGGCGGTCACCTGTGGCGCGAAGTTGGCCACAAGGTTGCTCACCAGTTGGGTCAAGTCGAACCGCGCCGGGCGTATCGACAGCTTGCCGGTACGGATTCGCGACACGTCGAGCATGTCCTCTATCAGCCGGATCAGGCTTTGGATTTGCCGCTCATCGCGGTCGACCATGGCGTGCATCTTCTCCAGGGTAAACGCCGCGGCGTTATCCCGAGCCAGGTGCATCTTGCGCAGTTGGGTTTCCAGGATCAGCCCATTGAGGGGAGTACGCACCTCGTGGGCGACGATCGACATGAAGTCATCACGCATGCGCACGGCCTGCTCCAACTGCGCCTGGGTAGCCTGCAGGCGCGTCAGCAGCAGTTCCTGTTCGCGCCGACTGCGCTCCAAGGCTTCGACTTGCAGCTTCACGGCTTTGCCCTGTCGATACAGGTCAACGAATACATTGACCTTGCTCTTGACCGCATGGATATCCAGCGGCTTGTGCAGGAAATCCACAGCGCCGCTTTCATAGCCTTTGAAGGCATAGTTGAGCTCCCGGCCGGCGGCACTGACGAACACAATCGGGATGTTCTTGGTCTTTTCCGTGCCGCGCATCAGTTCGGCCAACTCGAAACCGTTCATGCCGGGCATCTGCACGTCGAGAATCGCCATGGCGAATTCGTGTTCCAGTAACAAGGACAAGGCTTCGTCGGCGCTCAGTGCCTTGAAGACCTGGCGATCCTCACGCTTGATCAGCGCTTCGAGAGCCAGCAGGTTTTCCGGCAGATCGTCGACGATCAGCAGTTTGGCCTGGACAGTACTTAACATGGGGAATTTTCCAGGGAGGCCAACAATGAACCTATGCGGCTCAAGGTAAGAATATAGTCAGGTGTGTGCAGTGCCAGGGCCGCCAGGGGCATCACGGCAATCCGTGCTTCCTTGGGATCTTGTACCACGGTGGTGCCGCCCGATTGTTTGACGTAGGCCAGGCCTCGTGCGCCGTCCTGATTGGCACCGGTCAACAGAATCGCCAGCAGCCTGTTGCCATACGCGTCGGCGGCCGAGGAAAACAGGTAATCGATGGCGGGTCGCGAGTGAAAAACGCGATCTTCCTGGCTCAGGGACAAGCTGCGGTCTTGCTCTACCGAGAGGTGATAGCCAGGCCCTGCGAAGTACAAGGTGCCCACTTCGATCACTTCTTTATCCTGCGCCTCGCGTACCGGGATACGCAGGCGTCGCGCGAACACCTCGGCCAATTGGCTACGGCGCTCATCTGGAAGGTGCAGTACTGCAATGATCGGCAGGCCGAAGCCCTCGGGCAGTTCGCTGAAAATACTCAGCAATGCCTCGACACCGCCGGCGGAAGCGCCGACGACGATGGCTTCAATCCCGCCAGTCGGGTTGGCAGCAGCGTCGTTCATGATTTTCGGTAGATCCGCTCTTGCTTGACCAAGGGCTCGAATTGTTTGCTGTAGGCGGAAAAATCCAGGGTTTCCTTACTGCCCAGCACCAGAAAGCCGCGATGACACAGCGATTCATGAAACAATCCAAATGCTCGGTCTTGGAGTTTTTTATTGAAATAAATCAATACATTACGACATGAAATCAATTGAGTTTCTGAAAATACACTGTCGGTCGCCAGGCTGTGATCGGCAAAGGTCACGTTCTCGCGCAGCGTCTTGTCGAAGATCGCGTAATCGTATGCCGCGGTGTAGTAGTCGGCAAATGAACGTTGGCCACCGGCTTGCTGGTAATTCGCCGTATAAGCCCGCACGTTCTCCAGAGAGAAGATGCCCTGCTTGGCTTTATCCAATGAGGCCGGGTTGATGTCGGTGGCATAAATGATGGTGCGCTCCAGCAACCCTTCTTCACGCAGCAGGATCGCCATGGAGTACACCTCCTCCCCCGTGCTGCAACCAGCGATCCAGATCTTGATCGACGGGTAGGTCTTGAGCAGCGGTACCACTTCCTGGCGGATCGCCAGGAAGTGCGATGGGTCGCGAAACATCTCGCTCACGGGGATCGTCAAGAATTGCAGCAACTGCATGAACGCCGTGGGGTCGTGCAGCACCCGTTCCTGCAACGCCGAAATGGTCGCGCAGTCGAACTGGCGCAAGGCATGGGCCACGCGACGCTTGACCGATGCGCCGGAGTAATCGCGAAAGTCGTAGCTGTACTTGAGGTAAATCGCCTCGATCAGCAGGCGCAGCTCAATATCGCTGCTTTTTTCCAAAAAACTTTGCTCCACTTAAATGCGTTCCATCTTGGGTAGCCATACGCGAATCAGTGAGAACAGGCGATCCAGGTCAATCGGCTTGGCCAGGTAATCGTTGGAGCCGGCTGCAAGGCAGCGCTCCTGGTCATCCTTCATCGCCTTGGCCGTTACCGCAATGATTGGCAACTTCTTCCAACGGGGGTCCTGGCGGATCAAGGCAGTCGCCTCGTAACCGTCCATCTCCGGCATCATCACGTCCATCAGCACCAGGTCGACATCTCCGACTTCATTGAGTTTATCGATGGCTTCACGGCCGTTTCGCCCGATCACCACCACCGCACCTTTGTGCTCCAGGGCGCTGGTCAGCGCGAAGATGTTGCGCACGTCGTCGTCCACCAACAGGATCTTGCGTCCTTCGAAGACCTTGTCGCGGCTGCGGGCGGTCTTGAGCATCTTCTGGCGGTCGTGGGACAGCTGGGATTCGACTTTGTGCAGAAAGAGCGTGACTTCGTCCAGTAAACGCTCTGGCGAGCGGGCGCCCTTGATGATGATCGAGCGCGAATACTTGCGCAGTTCGGCCTCTTCATCACGGGTCAGATTGCGCCCGGTGTAGACGATTACCGGCGGGAACGAACAGATGTCCTCGGTGGCCATGCGCTTGAGCAGCTCGTTACCGAGCATGTCCGGCAGTTTCAGGTCGATGATCATGCAGTCGTAGATGTTGGTGCGCAGCAGGTCCAGGGCTGCCTGGGCATAACCGACGTCGGTGATTTCGATGTCATCGTCGCCGATCAGGCGGGCAATACTGTCGCGTTGCAGGTCATCGTCCTCCACCAGCAGCACACGTTTGACCTTCTGGGTGAGCTTGGCTTCCAGGCGTGCGAAAACATCCTTGAGTTCTTCACGAGTCGTAGGCTTGACGGCATAACCGATGGCGCCCATATGCATGGCGGCCTCGACGCGGTCTTCCACGGAAATCACATGCACCGGGATGTGGCGGGTGCTGGCGTGCTCCTTGAGGCGTTGCAGCACCGTCAGCCCGGAGTGATCCGGCAGGCGCATGTCCAGCAGGATCGCGTCCGGGACGTATTCCTCCGCCAGGCTGTAGCCTTCGTCCGCGCCATGGGCCACCAGGCAGTTGTAGCCTAGCTCGTGGGCCAGATCGAACAGGATACGGGCGAAGTTCGGTTCATCTTCGACCACCAGAATGCAGCGCGTGGTAAAGGGCGCCTTGTCGCGGTCGTCGGCGAAGCGCGGAATCTGGCTGGCATCGGCCACCGGCAGAGGGGAAATCTGGACTGGCGGCGACGCGGGAGGCGCCACCGCTTGGCGCGGCGGCTCAATGGGTGAGGCGCCTTCTGCGCGCTCTACGTACTGCTCCGGCAACACCAGCGTGAAAACGCTGCCTTTGCCCGGTTCGCTGGTCACGCTGATATAGCCGCCGAGCAAGGTGGCCAGGTCGCGGGAAATCGACAAGCCCAGGCCGGTACCGCCGTAACGACGGTTGGTGGTGCCATCGGCCTGGCGGAAGGCTTCGAAGATACTTTCCTGCTGGTCCGGGGCAATACCGATGCCGGAGTCACGCACGGTGAAGGCAATGCCCTCCCCCGGCGCGCGCGCCACCGACAGGCTGACTTCGCCCTGCTCGGTAAACTTCACCGCATTGGATAACAGGTTCTTGAGGATCTGCTCCAGGCGCTGACGGTCGGTGAACAACAGGGTCGGTGCATCATCCTGCACCTCCACCTGGAAACCCAGCTTACGATCAGCCGCCAGCGGCTCGAACAGACTGCGCAGGCCATCCACCAGGCGTACGACGCTGGAGTTCTCTGGACGCACCTCCAGTTTGCCGGCTTCAACCTTGGAAATATCCAGGATGTCGTTAATGAGATTGAGCAAGTCATTGCCCGCCGAATAGATCGATTCGGCAAACTTGACCTGTTCGGCGCTGAGGTTTTCCTGGGCATTCTCGGCCAGCAACTTGGCCAGGATCAGCGAACTGTTCAACGGCGTGCGCAGTTCATGGGACATGTTGGCGAGGAACTCGGACTTGTATCTGCTGGAGCGCAACAACTCGTCTGCGCGGTCTTCCAGTTCCAGTTGTGCCTGGTTGAGCTCGATGTTCTTGCGGTCCATGGCGTCGCGCTGGTCGGCCAGCGTCTGGGTCTGTTCGGCCAACTGCTCGTTGGTCTGCTCAAGCTCGGCCTGTTGGGTTTCCAGGTGCGCCTGGGACTCCTTGAGAATACGCGATTGTTCTTCCAGCTCTTCGTTGGCGGTCTTGAGCTCTTCCTGCTGCACTTGCAGTTCTTCATTGAGCTGCTGGGTTTCGGCCAGCACCTCCTGCAAACGCTGGCGATAGCGGGCGGCTTCGATGGAGGTGCCGATGTTGCCGGCGATCAGCTCCAGCAACTCGACGTCACGCTCTTCCAGCGGGCGCAGGAACCCCAGCTCGATCACGCCATTGACGCGGTCGTCATCGCTGGTCGGCATCACCAGCACGCTACGGGTGGGCCCTTCGCCGAGGCCGGAGCTGACCTTGAAGTAGTCCACCGGCACATCATCCAGGCGAATCAGGCGATCCAACTGGGCGGCCTGGCCCACGATGCCTTCGTCGCTGTAGATCGACTGTTCCTGCTGTTCCTGTTCACGGGAGAAGCCATAAGTGGCCACGCGCTTGAGGCCGCCGTGTTCTTCGCGCACATACAGTGCGGCGACCGCAGAGCCCATGTATTGGGCAAAGAACTGCAGGATATTACGCCCGAGCATGCTCAAGGTCAGTTGACCCAGTACTTGTTCAGCCAACCCAGTCTGGCCATTGCGCAGCCAGGCTTGTTGTTCCAGGCGGCGCGCGATTTTCTGTTGCGACGCGAGGTTTGCGTTGTAACTCTCTGATAGAGAAATAAGATTCTTGCGCCCGATATAGGCCAGGAAACCGCTCAGTCCCAGCACAAAAGCCAAGTACAAGGTGACGCTGATCACGGTTGAACGGGTGACGTCTTCATTGCGGGCGATACGGAACTGTTGCTCCATCGCCACCGCGTCATCGTATTCTCTGCGAATCTCATCGGTCAGGCGTTTGCCCCGGCCCGCCTTCACCGCGCCGCGGTAGTCACCGTTGGCACGCTGCATCTCAATCATCGACTGGGCGTATTGGTTCCATTCAATCTGCAACGCTTCCAGGCGTTTGAGGCGGTCCACTTGCTGGGGGTTATCCGCCACCAGCGCCTGGAGGTTGCGCAGGTCGGCGATGATACGTGGCTTGGCCACCTCATAAGGATCAAGAAAATGCTCGTCGCCGCTGATCAGAAAGCCGCGCATGCCGGTTTCCAGGTCAACCGTGAGTTTGGACGTTTCGTTGAGGTTGTTGATGACCCGATCGGTGTGCTCCACCCATTGAATCACCGACAATAAATAGGTGATCAGGCACACAAAGAACACCGCGCTGAGCACACCCACGCCCAAGGGCAACGCGACGTTTCGGCTCAGGAGGTTACGGAAGCTCTTTTCATCGACGGACGACGCAGGAGTCATGGGCATGCCTTGGCCAAGTGCGGAAAAACCGGAAGTTTGCCCCAAAGTTGACCAGGAACGCCATTTTTCTACCGAACGACAACAAAAAGGGTCCGTATTTGCACGGCAAACCATGAAGCACAGGGGCATACTACTCGCCTAAGGTCACAATACTGCTAAGTTTTCGGAACTTGCTGACATTGTTACGACTCATTAGGTGAGTTGCCCTCAGCCCTATCCAGCCTCTGCGCTACCACTTTCAGGAATGTTCATTATGCCGGCCCCTGCCTCCACTATCCTCGTCGTCGAAGACGACGCCATCGTGCGCATGTTGATCGTCGATGTGCTGGAAGAGTTGGAGTTCCGGGTACTGGAGGCTGCCGACGCCGCCGAGGCGTTGGCAGTGGTCAAGGACGACAAGCAGATCATCGACCTGATGATGACCGATGTCGGCCTGCCCGATATGGACGGCAAGGAACTGGCGACCCAAGTGCGTCAATTGCGCGCTGTCCTGCCGATCTTGTTTGCAAGCGGTTATGCCGAAAACATCGATGTGCCCGACGGGATGAAAGTGATCGGCAAGCCGTTCTCGATCGATCAGTTGCGTGACAAAGTCAAATCGATGCTACCCGACGTATAACCCCAAAAAACGCGATGCCCCCGCACAACACTACTCATTCATCTGGTTAGCTAGCGTCTCTGGTTTTTGCTGCTAGCTTCCAGATGCTGCGCGGCGTCCGTTCACGTCGTTTGCAGGGATTAACGTGACGTTCGACAAATAAAACTGGAAACTCGGCGTTTTAATCCCACGCCCTTTGAAAAAGCACTCAGGAAGGACGCAACAACATGATTGGAAAACCGACGCGCCTGCTGTTGGCGAGCCTCTCGATACTCATGAGTACCGGCGCATGGGCCGACTTCACGGCGACCCCGGCCGAAGCCCGAGCCATCGCCAAGGAAGCCTATCTGTACGGCTACCCGGTCGTGGAGATGTACAAGACGCTCTACACCCAGGCCGTTGATAAAGGCGGCGCCAATTTCAAGGCCCCGTTCAATCACATCGGCAACACCGCCCAGGTCTTCACCCCGAAGGACACCGCGTTCGTGACCCCGAACTCGGACACCCCCTACTCCTTCGTCTGGATGGACTTGCGCAAAGAACCCTTGGTGCTGACCCTGCCCAAGATCGAAGACAACCGCTACTACTCCGTGCAGTTGATCGACCTCTATACGCAGAACATTGCCTACCTGGGTACCCGCAGCACCGGCAACAATGGCGGCCACTACATGATCGCCGGGCCGGACTGGAAAGGTCAGCAGCCGGTTGACATTGACCGCGTGGTCTATAGCGAAAGCAACATCGCCTATGCCCTGTACCGCACGCAGTTGTTCGATGAAAAAGACCTGGGCAAGGTCAAGCAGATCCAGAGCGGCTACAAAGTGCAGCCGCTGAGCAGCTATGTGAAGCAAGCCGCTCCGGCCAAGGCGCCGAAGATCGAATGGCCCAAGCCGATGGCGACCATGACCGAAGGCCCGCAGTTGTTCCGTTACCTGAACTTCATGCTCAGCTTCGCCGCCCCCCAGGACAGTGAAAAAGACCTGCTGGCCCGCTTTGCCAAGATCGGCATCGCACCGGGCGCACCGTTCAAGGTCAATCAACTGACCGCTGAGCAGCGCAAGGCCCTGGAAGATGGGATAGCCGACGGCAAGGCCGAGTTCGCCGCGTTCAAGAAAGACAAGATCGACACCCAGCAAGTGGCCAGCGGCGACCTGTTCGGCAGCCGTGACCGCCTGAAAAACAACTACCTGTACCGCTACGCCGGGGCCAACCTGGGCATCTTCGGCAACTCCACTGACGAAGCCACCTACTTCACCTACTTTGACGACAGCGAAGGCAAGCCTGCCAACGGCGCACGCCATAGCTACACCGTGCATTTCGCCAAGGACCAGTTGCCACCGGCCGAAGCGTTCTGGTCGCTGACCATGTACGACGCCAAAACCAAGCTGCTGGTGCCCAACCACAAGAAACGCTACCTGATCAACTCGCGGATGCTGCCCAACCTCAAGCTTGACGCCGATGGCGGCCTGACCTTGGCGTTGCAGCACCACGAGCCGCCGAAAGCCGAACAAAGCAATTGGCTGCCGGCACCACCCGGTCCGTTTTATGCCGTGCTGCGAATCTACCTGCCCAAGCCTGAGGCGGTTAACGGGCAATGGAAACTCCCACCTTTGACGCCGCTCAAGTAACCCATCCTGTGCCCGGTCCTGACGGACCGGGCCAACAACTCCTGCTCGTTCTTGCCGGTGCAGGTTTATCAGTGTTTGAACTTGGCGTAGGACTGGTGCAGGTCCGAGGCCCAACCATCAATCACACTTTTCACATCATCAGCCTTCATTACCTGCGAGTCGTTGGACAGCGGTTTGCCCGTGCCTTTGCGCACCACTTGGGCGAGCACCTTGCCATTACCGCCATCGAGGAACTGCGCTTCGGTGCCCAAGGTGGTTTCCTGATCGCGGATGCCAGTGCTGGTACTCACCGCCGCCACCACCAGGGCCACTGGAACGTACTCGTAAGGCTTGAGGCTTTCAGTCTTGCTGCTGACCGCAGTGATGGCGGCACGCACCACGATCACCCCCGGGCCCGGTGCACTGGCTAGCGGCAGGGACTTGACCAGCTCACGCTTGAGCGCTTGGTTGTAGTAGGTATTGATCCCGTCTAGGGTGCTTTGCGGGATCTTGGTCGTCGCTTGGGGCTTGGGGTAAAACTGGGTCGGCTCGACGAACACGGCCGTGTAGTCACGCAGGTTCAGGCTGGGATCGACCCAGCGCATCACTTCTGCACCCGACGGTGACTTGGCTTCTTTGAGCTGACTGTAGTCCGAAAGAAAACCGGAGTACTCGTCGGGTTGGGTGATCTTGCTGGCGCAGCCTGTCATTCCGATCGAGGCGATACACAGCGTGCTGATCATTAGCCTTAGCTTCATCATTGAACTCCCTGGCGTTCATCATCGAATCATTGAGCTGTAGGTATAGCCAACTCTGGAAAAATAACCGTTATTTCCAGCTGAGGCGTGAAACTGCACCGGTCATTTCGCGGGCAACTGCGTATGACTAATCCTCGGTCGATGGGTAAGGTGAAGCGACATTCCTTGTCAGGAGCATCGCATGCGCACCATCGGCCTTATCGGCGGCATGAGCTGGGAGTCCAGCGCCGAGTATTACCGCATCATCAACCAGCGCGTGCGCGACCAGCTGGGGCCGCTGCGCTCGGCGCAAGTCTTGATGTATAGCGTGGACTTCGGCCCGGTGGAACAGGCCCAGCATGCCGGGCGCTGGGATGACACGGCGCTGATCCTGGAAGATGCTGCGCGCCGTCTGCAGGCCGGCGGTGCCGACTGCGTGGTGCTGTGTACCAACACCATGCACTTGGTGGCGCCACGTATTGAAGCGGCGGTGTCGATTCCGTTCTTGCATATCGCCGACGCCACCGCAGCCGCCGCGCTCGAAACGGGCACCCTGACGGTAGGTTTGCTGGGCACCGCCTTCACGATGGAGCAGGACTTTCTCAAGTCACGTCTTGCCGCCCAGGGCTTGACCGTGCTCGTGCCTGATGCAGACGAACGCAAGGCCGTGCACCGGATCATCTACGAAGAGTTGTGCGTGGGGGTGATCAGCGAGGCTTCCCGCCAAATCTACCAGCGCGTGATCAACAGCCTTGCCGCGCGTGGTGCCCAGGCGATCATCCTGGGGTGTACCGAAATCTGCCTGCTGATCCAGCCGGAACACAGCGACCTGCCGCTGCTGGACACCACCGCACTGCATGCGCAGGCGGCGGTGGCGTTTGCTCTGGACTAAGCCGCCTTGCGCAGGCGCGCCATGCTGACGGTGTCGACAAATTGGCCGTCACGCAGGGCGTAATCGCGCAACACGCCTTCAACCTCAAAGCCGAACTTGCGATACAGCCGCTGTGCCGCTTCGTTGTCTGCGTACACCGTGAGTTCCACCCGGCGCAGGTTCATCCAGTTGTCAGCCACGTCCAGCGCGGCCGACAACAAGCGCGAGCCAACCCCTTTACCCTGCCACGCCGTCGCCACGCCCATGCCGAACGAACCGACATGCGCCTGGCGTACTCGCAGGTACTGTTCCAGGCCAAGCTGGCCGATCACTTCACCGCCGTGCACGGCCACTAGTTGCAGGCGCCGCTCGTTGTCCATGATCAGGCGCTTGCGCCACATATCGACAGACTGGAAAGGCATTTGCAGCACCTGACGGCACACGGCCGGTTCGTTATAGAGCGCAGCGACGCCTTCAAGATGGGCCTCGGTGAAACGCTGGATCACGATATGGGGTTCAGGTGTGTGCATTGTGTTTCATCCTTTGAAAGACAAGTGGCAGGCCAGTGTAGGGGGCAAGCCCGTTCAATGGCTAGGGTGCTGGCGCGGTCGTCCACAACGATGGCCAATCGCCGTAACCGACTCCGGTGCAGCGCGGCATCCTGTGGAACTCACTGAGCTGGAAGCGCTTGCCGTCAAACACCCAACTGGCCCCGCCGCCACAATCACCGATCCCACGCTGCTTGTAGAAATAACTCAGGGTGCCCGAAGCTTCGTCATACCCAACCGAGCCTTGCAGCGCGGCATCTTCCAGGGGCAGCGGCTGCAGGTCCATCAGCGTTTCCTCATAAGGGGCCTGACGTTGACGGCTGCTGACAGCGAACTCACAGTTGTAGGCCGCACAGTCATACCGCGTCACGGTCATTGCCTGTTGCGCCGTCAAGGCACCGACGCTTGCCTCGGGCTCACCCTCTTCAGGCTTGACGGCCTGCAATGCAGCGGCCACTAACCCGGCTTGTTCCTGTGCGGTCAGCGGTGGCGCTGCAGTAAACTTGCGCAGCACCGGCGTCGGTAAACCTGGGGGCACCTCGCTGGCCACGCCCTTGCCGGGGCGGGCAAGGGCCGTCACGTTATCCACTCGCCCCTGCACCGCATCCATCAGCAACAACGAAGCACTCAGCCCGCTGAGCGACACATGGGCGCTTTCATCACCGGGCAATTGCAAGCGTTGGCCGTTGCGCAACCGTTGCAACCAAAGGCGGGCCGGTACCGCCTCGATCACGCCATAGGACTGCACCTCGGCATCGCCGCCTTGATCATCCAGTTCTACCTGCAAGGCCCGCGTCAGTTCCAGGCCGAGAGGTTGACCATCCAACAGCATCGTAGCGGGGTCCACGGGCTCACCATGATGATCAAAACGCAAGCGCAGCGAACCTTGCGGGCCAGCCTGGTGCCAGATGTGCAAGGTCAGTGAGCTGTAGTCCTCTTCGTCAACCCCGCTGGGCGCGCTGAGGGCATGGCAATTGCGCAGGTTGTCGCAACCGATGACCCAGTTCTTGATTTCCCGGAGCAAGGGCACGTTTTCGGCAGAGGGTTGGGCGCAGGCTTGGGAGGTGACGCCGGCCAGTAACAGGGCCAGGAATGCGGGGCGCAGCATGGGGGACTCTCCGTGTCGAAAAGGCGCGGATTGTCCCATGTTCAATGCATGGCGTCAGCGTGCAGAAGCGGTTCGCCACACCCGTGCAATATCTGCCGCGCGCTCGCACAGCAAACGCGGTGCTTCGCTACACGCTTGCTCAAGGCTCATCGGCCCACTCGGCAAAGCGAACGCAGCTGCCACGCCATGGGCGTACATCTGTTCATAGCCGTCGCCCAGAGTGCCCGCGATCACGATGACCGGCACTTGGTGTTGCTGGGCAATACGCGCCACACCGAATGGGGTTTTACCGCGCAGGGTCTGGGCATCGAAGCGGCCTTCGCCGGTGATTACCAGGTCAGCGCCACGTACGGCCTCATCCAGGCCCACAAGTTCGGCCACCACTTCCACACCGGCGCGAAATTGCGCGCCCAGGAAGGCTTTGGCGGCGAATCCCAGGCCGCCCGCAGCGCCGCTGCCAGGCTCGTCGCGTACATCTTTGGGCAGCACGTTGGCGCAGTGGTCGGCAAAGTGGCCGAGGGCTGCGTCCAGTTGTTGGACTTGCTCGGCGTTCGCGCCTTTTTGCGGGCCGAATATCGCCGAAGCACCGTGGGGGCCGCACAGCGGGTTGTTGACGTCGGCGGCGATTTCAAAGCGTACCTGGGCCAGGCGTGGGTCCAGGTTTTCAAGGCTGAGATGTGCCAGGCGGGCCAAGGCCAGGCCACCGGGTGGTAGCGCTTGGTGTTCGGCGTCGAACAGTTGCACGCCGAGCGCCTGCATCGCGCCCGCGCCGCCATCGTTGGTGGCACTGCCGCCAATCGCCAGGATGATGCGCTGGGCGCCGGCATCCAAGGCCGCGCGGATGAGTTCGCCGGTGCCATAGGTGGTGGTTCTGCACGCGTCGCGCTGGCCCATCGGGACCAACTGCAATCCGCTGGCTTCAGCCATTTCTATGATCGCGGTATGGCTGTCGGCCAGCCAGCCCCAACGTGCATCAACCGCTGCGCCAAGCGGGCCGCGTACGGTTTGGTGGCGCAGTTCGCCATTGCACGCCGCCAGCACCGCATCCACCGTCCCTTCACCACCATCCGCCATCGGGCACTGGATCAATTGCGCATCCGGCCAGACCAGGGCCAAGCCTTCGGCAATGGCTTGGGCGACGCCGTCAGCACTCAGGCTGTCCTTGAACGAGTCGGGGGCGATGATGATTTTCATGGGCTTTCTCCGGTTTTTATAACGCCCATGCTGCCAGTTGTCCGGGGTAATGACGCCGGTCCGATGCACAAGAGTGGCTGAGGTTTGTTGTTCATTCCGACAAAGCGTGCGGAAATAGCTGTACGCCCAGGTAAAGAGCGAGCATGCCATCCAGGGTCAGTGGGTCGACCCCACTGAGTTCAGCGATACGTTCCATGCGATAACGCAGGCTGTTGCGATGGATGCCCAGGGCATCGGCACACGCCTGGCTTTGCCCGTCGTGCTCGCACCAACTGCGCAACGTGGCGAGCAGTTGGCCGTTGGTGTCCTTGGCCAATACTTTGCGCAGCGGGTTGAGCAACTCGTCCAGAGCGTCGTCATTACGATGCCGCCAGAGCATCACCGGCAGGCGGTAACGGTTGAGCGTCAACAGCCGTGACTGAGGGAGAACATCCCGACCGTAGGCCAGCAAATCGCCAACGCGTCGATAGCAACGGCGCAGTCCGGCCAAACCATCGGCCTGCCCGCCCACGGCCACGCGAAGGATGTTCCAACCTAAGCCATCGAGCTTTTCGAGCAGGCGTGGATTGTCCACCGCCACCGTTGCCGGCCGACACCACAGCAGAGAAAACTGCGCCGAACTGACACACCAACTGTCCGGATAACGGCTGCTCAGCCAGGCACTCAACGTTTCTGCCGATTGCCCCTCGCCCAGTTCGAATAGATAGGGGGTACGCGCCATCTGCGGCTTGAGCCCCAACTGCTGGGCTTCGTCCACCAGTCGCGGGGAGTCTCCACTGTCGGCCAGCAGCAACGCCAGCAGATCATCGCAGCGCTGACGGCGCCATTGCTGTTCGGCTTGCTGATGGCGATGGCTCACCAGCATTTCTGCGGTCATGCGCACCAGCTCGGCGTAAGTGCGCAGCCCTTCGGGTTCGCCGGTAATCCCCAGTACACCGATCAGACGCTGGTCATGCAGCAGCGGCAGGTTGATGCCCGGCTGCACGCCCTTGAGGTGTTTGGCGGTCTGGCCGTCAATTTCCACCACACGCCCATTGGCCAACACCAGCTGTGCGCCTTCGTGACGGGTATTGATGCGCTCCGGCTCGCCGCTGCCAAGGATCAGGCCCTGGCTGTCCATGACGTTGACGTTATAGGGCAGGATCGCCATGGTGCGATCGACGATGTCCTGCGCCAAGTCATGATCCAACTCGAACATGCGGTTATTTTCCTGGAAAGCGGGTTGTTCACCGGCACAGCGTAAAGGGTGCTTCACTGTGCGCGAGCACAAAGACAGTACCCCGTCACGTCACCGAGACTGTTTGGGCGATCAACGTTACCCTCGCATCGCGAAAAATCATAATAAAGAGAGACTGCCATGTCACAGAGCGCCGCTGCCACACTGGCCACCGATGACGATAAAAACGCCATCTACAAGCGCGTTACCCTGCGCCTGATCCCCTTCATTTTTATCTGCTACCTGTTCAATTACCTCGACCGGGTAAACGTTGGCTTTGCCAAGTTGCAGATGCTCGATGCATTGAAGTTCAGTGAAACCGTATACGGCCTCGGTGCCGGGATCTTCTTTATCGGCTACGTGCTGTGTGGCGTGCCAAGCAACCTGGCGCTGACCAAATTCGGCCCACGGCGCTGGATTGCGCTGATGATGATCGTGTGGGGCACGCTGTCCACTTGCCTGCTGTTTGTCACCACCCCGACGCACTTCTACACCCTGCGCCTGTTTACCGGTGCCGCTGAAGCCGGTTTCTTCCCGGGTGTGGTGTTGTACCTTTCGCAGTGGTTTCCGACCTTCCGCCGCGGGCGCATCATGGCCCTGTTCATGTCGGCGATCCCGGTGTCCGGCTTGCTCGGCAGCCCGTTCTCCGGGTGGATTCTCAATCACTTCGCCGCCGGTCAAGGTGGCCTGGCCGGCTGGCAGTGGATGTTCCTGTTGCAGGGCATCCCCACCGTGATCCTGGGCGCCCTCGCCTACTTCCTGCTGGCTGACAACTTCGCCAACGCCAAGTGGCTCAAGCCCCACGAACGCGCATTGCTGGAGGCCGATCAGGCAACCGACTTGGCGAACAAGCCGAAAACCACCAGCGACTCCTTGGCCGAGGTGTTCAAGAACCCGGCAATCTGGGCGTTCGGCCTGATCTACTTCTGCATCCAGAGCGGCGTGTACGCGATCAACTTCTGGCTGCCGTCGATCATCAAGAACCTGGGTTTCAGCGATAACCTGGTGATCGGCTGGCTCAGTGCGATCCCGTATCTGCTGGCGGCGGTGTTCATGTTGCTGGTGGGCCGCTCCGCCGACTTGCGCAAGGAGCGTCGCTGGCACTTAGTGGTACCGATGCTGATGGGCGCGATCGGTTTGGTGATTGCGGTGAACTTTGCCACCACGCCCGCCATTGCGATTCTTGGGCTGACCATCGCCACCATGGGCGCCCTCACCGGCCTGCCGATGTTCTGGCCGGTGCCGACCGCCATGCTCAGTGCCGGCGCGGCGGCAGGCGGCTTGGCGTTGATCAACTCCATGGGCCAGATGGCCGGTTTCCTGAGCCCGTATATCGTCGGTTTTGTGAAGGATGCCACCGGGTCCACGGATGCGGCGTTGTACCTGCTGGCGGCGGTGATTGTGGCTGGCAGTGTGTTGGCGTTGCGCATGACCCGTACCCTGAGAACCTGATGCGGTCCATGTGTGGGAGCTGGCTTGCCCGCGATGTAGGCACCTCGGTGTGTTAGTCACATCGCGGTGATGCCATCGCAGGCAAGCCAGCTCCCACACAAGCCCACACATTTTTGTTTAGTGTTTAGAGCAGGCCGCCGCCGTCGATGTCGATCACGGCGCCAGTCATGAAGCCATTCTCCATCGCCAGCATGTAGCCTGCCGCGACCTCCTCTGCCTGTCCTACTCGGCCCACCGGTAACGCGGCTCCCGCTTTGGCAAACATTGCCAACCGCTGCTCTTCTGCCAACCCTGCATACGCCGGTGTATCAATCACCCCTGGGCTGATCACGTTGACCCGCCGTGGCGCCAGTTCCTTGGCCAGCTGTTTACCCAGCGCTTCGGTTGCGGCGTTGATGCCGGTCTTGATGAATTGGCCGGGCGCCAATTTGCGACCCAGTTGACCCGACGTCAGGCTGATGCTGCCGTGCTCATGCAAATACGGCAGCGCCTGCTGGATGGCGCGCAAGGCGCCCCAGAGTTTCACGTTGAAATTGTCTTGGGCCTCGATCAGATCGGTATCGACCAGTGGCTTGGCGTGCACCGACGGGCCGGACGTATACACCAAGTGATCAAAGCGCCCTACCGTCTCGAACAGACGCTGCAAGGATGCGACGTCGGTGACGTCGACCGGTTCGCTACGCAGGCCATTGTCGACACCGGAAGTCAGTCGGCGACCCGCCAGCACTACGTGCGCACCCTGGGCGGTGGCGGCCTTGGCCACTGCGGCACCAATACCGCTGCTGCCGCCGATCACGATGACCGTTTTGCCGTTGAGAGAAGAAGCCATGGGGAAGATTCCTGGATGAGAAAGTGAGCGTTCATCTTCCACGCTTGGCAATCGGCGAAAAATCCCGGTAAAACGACAAGATCTTTAAAAGGTTTTTACAAATGAGCTCGACACTTGACCTGGAGGTCTTTGTACGCACCGCCGATACCGGCAGCTTATCGGCTGCCGCACGTGGGCTGGGCTTGACGCCAGCCGCAGCGAGTATCGCCCTCAAGCGCCTGGAAACCCGCCTCGGCGTACGCTTGCTCGCACGCTCCACCCGCAGCATGCGCTTGACCGAGGAAGGTCGTCGGTATCTGGACAGCGTGCGGGTCGCGCTGGAAGCCCTGTCGGAAGGCGAGCATGCCATCAAGCAGCAGGGCCAAAGCCTCAGCGGCTTGCTGCAGTTGGCGGCGCCCTCGGATTTTGGGCGTAATGTGCTGCTGGGTTGGCTGGATGAGTTCAAGCTCGAGCACCCGAACATCCGCCTGCAACTGTTGCTCAACGACAGCAATGCCGACCTGTTCCGTGACACCGTCGACATCGCCCTGCGCTTCGGTGTGCCCAGGGACTCCAGTCTGGTGGCGCTGCCGGTGGTCCCCGGCCATCGGCGCATCCCCTGCGCCAGCCCCGATTACCTGGCGCGTTACGGCATACCGCAGACACCTGCGGAGTTGGCCCAGCACAGTACGTTGCGCTATATGCGTCGTGGGCAGGCCAACAACACCTGGTACTTCCGTCAGGGCACGCTGCTTCAGGAAGTCGAGGTCACGGGCGACTATCTCAGCGATGACGGTGAAATCGTCCGACGCTGGGCATTGGCCGGCCACGGCATCGCCTATAAGGCCAATCTGGATATTGCACGGGATATCAAGGCCGGGCGACTGGTAGCGCTGCTGCCTGAATGGCAAGGCGAACCGACCCCCTTCAACCTGATGTGCCCCCATCGGCTGCAAGTGTCGGAGCGGGTGAAAGTGCTGCATGGTTTTTTGCAGCAACGCTGCCAGGCGTTGCTGAGTGCATGAAGAAAGCTGTGCAGGGCTTGTTCCAGAGCGGTCCAGTCTGGTATTGCAGGGGTTGTGTTTCAACGCCACGAGGAGCCTTCCATGATTTACCGCACATTGGGCCAGTCCGGCTTGAAGGTCAGCGCGCTGACGCTCGGCACCATGATGTTTGGCGAGCAGACCAGCACCGAAGATTCACTGCGCATCATCGACAAAGCCTGGGACCAGGGCATCAATTTTATCGACACTGCAGACGTCTACACCGGCGGACGCTCCGAAGAAATCGTGGGTGAAGCCATTGTGCGTCACCGCCAGGATTGGGTGGTGGCCTCGAAAGTCGGCATTGGCCCGGCCGATGGCTTGCCCAACCGCAATGGCTTGAGCCGCAAGCGTATTTTCAATGCGTTGGAAGCCAGCCTGGTGCGCCTCGACACCGATTACCTGGATATCTATTACCTGCACCGTGAAGACCACGACACACCGCTGGAAGTGACGGTCTCGGCCATCGGCGACCTGATCCGCCAGGGCAAGATTCGCTACTGGGGCCTGTCCAACTATCGCGGTTGGCGCATCGCCGAGGTGATGCGCGTGGCCGAGCGTCTGGGCGTGGACCAGCCGATCATTAGCCAGCCGCTGTACAACATCGTCAACCGCCAGGCCGAGGTCGAGCAACTCACGGCGGCAGCCGCCTACGGCTTGGGTGTGGTGCCTTACAGCCCGCTGGCCCGTGGCGTGCTCAGCGGCAAATACGCCCCCGATGTGACACCCGAGGCCGGCAGCCGTGCGGCGCGCCAGGACAAGCGCATCCTGGAAACCGAATGGCGCGTGGAGTCATTACGTATTGCCCAGCAGATTCAGCAATACACCCAAGGGCGCGGCGTGGGGATCGTTGAGTTTGCGATTGCCTGGGTGCTGAACAACTCTGCGGTGAGTTCGGCGATTGTCGGGCCACGTACCGAGGCGCAGTGGGATGCGTACACCGGGGCGCTGGATGTGAAGATCACGGCGGAGGATGAGACGTTCATTGACTCGCTGGTGACGCCGGGGCATTCATCCACGCCTGGGTTCAACGATGTCAGCCACTTTGTGTCGGGTCGAATCGCACGTAGTTGAGCCCCTGTTGCAGCCCATTTCAGGGAGGGTCGTGGGAAAATTTTCCGCGACCGCCCCAAAACAGCGCACCTGTCTCTCGCCAAAAGCACCATAATCTCCCACCTCTTTGTATCAATCTGTTTTCGCGAGGACTGCGTGTCTAAAGGTGTTGTGTTATCGGTCTTGGCCTCGGTGCTGTTTGCCGTGATGTATTACTTCACATCACTGCTGACGCCCTTGAGTGGCCTGGAGATTTTCGGCTGGCGGATGCTGCTGACCGTGCCGTGCATGACGGTATTCATGATCGTCAGCGGCGAGTGGCGCCGTGTGTGGGAACTGTTACGGATGCTGGCGGGAAAGCCGCGCCTGGTGGGCGGAGTGCTGTTGTCGTCAGCCTTGCTGGGTGTGCAGTTGTGGTTGTTCATGTGGGCGCCACTGAATGGGCGCAGTCTGGATGTGTCGGTGGGGTATTTCCTGCTACCACTGACGATGGTGCTGACCGGGCGCCTGGTGTACGGAGAACGTTTGTCTCGCTTACAACAGATCGCAGTGGCGTTCGCCGCGCTGGGCGTCCTCAATGAGTTGTATCAGGCTGGCGGATTCTCGTGGGCAACACTGGTCGTGATTATCGGATACCCCGTGTATTTCGTGGTACGCAAATACCTGACGACGGATCATCTGGGCGGTCTGTGGCTGGACATGGCACTCATGCTGCCGGTGGCCTGGTGGTTCGTGCAGCACGGTGAACAGGGCTTTGCCGTCCTTGATGAGCACCCCAAGCTGTACGCGCTGATTCCAATGCTGGGCTTGATCAGCGCCTCGGCGTTGGTGAGCTACATCATCGCCAGCCGTTTGCTGGCGTTCAGCCTGTTCGGCCTGCTCAGTTACGTGGAGCCGGTGCTGTTGCTGGCCGTGGCACTCTTGTTGGGCGAAGGCATCAAGGGCGGCCAGTGGCTGACTTACATCCCGATCTGGCTGGCGGTGATGGTGTTGGTGTTCGAAGGGTTCAAGCACTTGGTGCGTCAGCGCAAAGCCTGATTCGCAGGCAATAAAAAGCCCGGCCGAGGGAAACTCCCAGCCGAGCTTTTTTATGCTTAGTCGGTGGTCAACACACCGCGACGCACTTGGTCACGCTCGATGGACTCGAACAGTGCCTTGAAGTTGCCTTCACCAAATCCATCATCGCCCTTGCGCTGGATGAACTCGAAGAACACTGGGCCCATCAAGGTTTCCGAGAAGATCTGCAGCAGCAGGCGCTTGTCGCCTTCGATGGACGAGCCGTCCAGCAGAATGCCACGTGCCTGCAGTTGATCCACCGGTTCGCCGTGGTTCGGCAAGCGGCCTTCGAGCATTTCGTAGTAGGTGTCCGGCGGAGCGGTCATGAAGCGCATGCCGATTTTCTTCAGCGCGTCCCAGGTCTTGACCAAGTCTTCGGTGAGGAATGCCACGTGCTGGATGCCTTCGCCGTTGAACTGCATCAGGAACTCTTCGATCTGGCCGGCGCCCTTGGACGACTCTTCGTTCAGCGGGATGCGGATCATGCCGTCCGGGGCGCTCATGGCCTTGGAGGTGAGGCCGGTGTACTCGCCCTTGATATCGAAATAGCGGGCTTCACGGAAGTTGAACAGCTTCTCGTAGAAGTTGGCCCAGTAGACCATGCGCCCGCGATAAACGTTGTGGGTCAGGTGGTCGATGACTTTCAGGCCCGCGCCCACCGGGTTGCGCTCGACGCCCTCCAGGTACACGAAGTCGATGTCATAGATCGAGCTGCCTTCGCCGAAGCGGTCGATCAGGTACAGCGGCGCCCCGCCGATCCCCTTGATGGCCGGCAGGTTCAGTTCCATCGGGCCGGTTTCGATATGGATCGGCTGGGCACCCAGTTCCAAGGCACGGTTATAGGCTTTTTGCGAGTCCTTGACGCGGAACGCCATGCCACAGACCGACGGGCCGTGTTCAGCCGCGAAGTAGGACGCAAGGCTTTCGGGCTCGTTGTTGAGGATCAGGTTGATCTCGCCCTGACGGTACAAGTGTACGTTCTTGGAGCGGTGGGTCGCGACTTTGCTGAAGCCCATGATCTCGAAGATCGGTTCCAGGGTGCCGGGTGTGGGCGACGCGAACTCGATAAATTCAAAGCCCATCAGGCCCATTGGGTTTTCGTATAGATCTGCCATGATTTGGCGCCTCATCATTCTTGTGGTTGAGCGGATTTCAATTGCCAGCAAGGATGAGGTGCAACGGCGGCGCGCAGGAGAGGCCTCGCACGCTGCGGGCGAGGAAGTCACCGAAAATGAGGGGGGAGCCGAGTAGCTTCATGGTTACATCAGTCTCTGACGGCCGAGGCTTGCGTGAGCGCAAGTCCATATTCTTGTATGCGTAAATCGATTCTACACAGCGTAACCTGATTTGTCCTATTCCTTATCAAATCCCTATGCCCGGGTGGTTGCAAGGGGTTTGTTGCACAGGTAGATACCCAGCAGAATCAACACAGCGCCTGCGTACATCGCTGGTGTCAGTCGTTCGTCAAGCAGCAGCGCGCCGCTGATCACAGCGGTCAGCGGGTTGAGCGCGATAAAGGCCCCGGAGCGCGCTGCGCCAATACGGCGAATGCCGTCGTAGTAGCCGATGTACGCCAAGGCCGAGCCCAAAACACCCAGGTAAATCAGGCTCAGCCATTGCACCGGCTGGATCGCTACCAGCCCCTGCACGGTGAACGCACCTGTCAGCAAACTGGCCACCGTCAGCATCAGGGTGCCCAACAAGATCGACCAGGTAACGGTCTGCAATGGCCCCAGGTTCTTATTGAGGCTACGCGAAAACAATGAATAGACGCCCCACCCCACCACGCAACCAAAGATCAGCACGTCTCCTTGCCACGCATGCGCCCCGCCCTGCAGCAACATCGGGTTGCGACTGACGATCACCAGCCCGGCACCGCCCAGGCACAGCAGGATACCCGGCGCATTCACGCGCTCTTTGAACAACAGCCACGCCACCAGGCCGATCACCGCCGGGTTCAACGCGACGATCAGTGAGGCGCGTGAAGCGTTGATGTAATGCAAACCGTAGAAGAAACAGAGGTTGTAGAAAAAGATCCCGAAAAACCCCAGTGCCGCCAAGTGCAGCAACTGCCTGGGACTGGGGCGCGCCAAGGGAATGCGTGCCACGGCCAAAAACCCCAGCAGCGCCAGGCTTGCGAGCAGAAAGCGCACGCTAGCGGCCAATAACGGATCGACATCGGCGGCCAGGTATCGTCCGGCAACAAAGGTGCCGCCCCAGATGACAGTGACAGCGGAGAGTTTCAGGTAAGTCAGGCGATCTTTCATACGCGTGCACGCTCATCAAATGCTCAGATAGGCGTATTCTTTGGGTAATGATCTGTCATCGTAAAATGAGTAAATACTCATGACACTTACCCAGCTTGAGATTTTTTCCTTGGTCGCTGAACTCCAGGGTTTTACCAGTGCGGCCCACCGTCTCGGTATCAGCCAGTCGGCGGTGTCACATGCTATCCGCTCCCTGGAGCAGGAGCTGGGGGTCGAGCTGTTGCACCGTCATCAGGCCCAGGTGGAGCTGAGTGATATTGGCCAACAACTGCTGGGACGGGCTCGCGCCATGCTCGGGCTGGCCAACACCCTGCACCAGGAGGCTGCCGACGCCCGTGGGATGCGTACTGGCACCCTGCGTATCGGCTCGTTCGGGCCAACCTCCTCGATGCGGTTGTTGCCGAAAATCCTGAAAGGCTACCGCGCGGCCCACCCGGGCATTGAAGTGCATATCCACGAAGGCCCTGACCGGCAAGTGATCCAGTGGCTGGACGACCGGCGTATCGACGTCGGGTTCGTGGTACTGCCATTGGAGCGCTTTGACACCTTCGCGCTAATGGAAGATCAGATGGTGGCGTTACTGCCTGCCGGACATCCGCTCGCAGAATATGAAGCCGTCAGCCTGGAGCAATTGTGCAGTGACCCCTTTGTCCTGACCGAGGCTGGCTCGTCAGAGCTGGTGTCGCGCCTGTTCAGCAGCGCAAGGCTGAGCCCGAACGTGCGCTTTCGTTGCTCGCAGTTGATCAGCACCTTGGATACCGTGGGCCGTGGCGACGGCGTGACAGTGGTCGCAGAGACTTCCCTCCCCTTGGCAACCGACGACCGTTATGTGAAGCGCCCGCTCGCACCGCGCATCCCCAGGTCGATCGGCCTGGCCGTATTGGACCAACGCCAGTCATCGCCGGCGACACTGGCGTTTATCGAATGGGCCACGAACACGGTATAGCGCTACGGGTTTTATTCAGATCCGACAAGCAGCCCCCTGAGTTGCCATCTATCATCGGCAGTGAATGCCTCATTTACTCTGTTACCGGCCATCTCCCTATGCCCCTGACCGCTAAAGGTCCACGAAGCCGAACCACTCGATACTTAATCAGCGGCCTCAGCGCACTGCTGCCCATTTTGCTGGGGGTGGTGATCCTTCATTGGCAAGCCGAACGCACTCTGCAAAAAAGTACTGAGCAGACGGCCCAGGAAGCCGTGCGCCAATTCGACCTGATGCTCGACAATACCGACCTTGCCGCCAGGGCCCTGCTACCACTGGCCGGCCAGCCTTGTGATAACGGCGCTCAACTGGCTTTGCGCGAACAAGTCACACGCCGTCCCTTTGTTCGGGCGACCACCTTGTCTTTCCAGCGCAATATCTATTGCAGCTCGCTGTTTGGTGGCAATTACCAGTCACCGGTCAACCCTGATGATTACGTCGGAGGCCGGCTTTGGCTGATGAATGGCAACCCGGTAACACCTGACACGGCCTTGTTGGTCTACCGCCTGACAGACGGCGATAAAGGTGCCTTTGCATCCATCGACGGCTACCACCTGACCAATGCCTTGCGCCTGATCAGCCGCTATGCCGGGCTGGTTCTGCAGGTTGGCCCCAACTGGCTGGCCGACGATGGCAGCGTTCACAACACTGCGCCCCCTACGTTTGCCGTAGCCCATCAGCATCTCGCTTCCCAGCGGTACCTCTATAGCGTGGAAGCCGGCATGCCGGACGGTGAGATCCTGCGCTACATGCGCGAGCGTTACCCGGCCGTGTTCAGCCTGGTGGTGTTTTTTGGCGCGCTGGCCGGCCTCCTTGCGCACTGGCTGCAAAAGCGCTCATCGGCCCCGACCCATGAACTGCAACGGGCGTTGGGCGCAAACGAGTTCATTCCGTATTTCCAGCCCGTCGTGCGCGGAGACAGCCTTGAGTGGGCCGGTTGTGAAGTGCTGATGCGCTGGCAGCACCCGAAAGAGGGACTGGTGCGGCCCGACTTGTTTATTCCTTTGGCCGAGCATTCCGGCCTGATTGTGCCGATGACCCGCGCTTTGATGCGCCAGACCGCTGCACAGCTCGCGCCCCATGCCGCCCGTTTCTCGCCAGGTTTTCACATCGGGGTGAATATCACGGCCAGCCATTGTGAGGACTTGGCACTGGTGGAAGACTGCCGTACGTTCCTCGCCGCGTTCCCTCCGGGTCAGGTAACACTCGTACTGGAGTTGACCGAACGTGAACTGATCCAACCCACCGACACCACGCGCCAGTTGTTCGATGCGCTGCATGAGCTGGGGGTGATGATTGCCATTGACGACTTCGGCACCGGTCATTCCAGTTTGGGTTATCTGCGCAACTTCAATGTCGACTACCTGAAGATTGACCAAAGCTTTGTCGCGATGATTGGTAAGGATGCACTCTCACGGCATATTCTCGACAGCATCATCGAGCTGTCCGCCAAGCTGGACTTAGGCATCGTTGCCGAAGGTGTAGAGACCCCCGAACAATGTGAGTACCTGGCCGCGCAAGGCGTGGACTTCTTGCAAGGTTACCTGTTCGGAAAACCTTTGCCCGGTGAAGAGTTCATTAAATCCATGCGCGGCCATTGATTAGCCATCTGGCTTCGAATGAAAGAATGTTACTTAGACAAAAGACATGATTTACTCGAGATGGATTAACTACTACAATTTTTCCTGCCTGTGCTGAACTCGCAGGAAGGCTTGTTTCTTGAGTCGCCTAAACGCTCTTGGCTTATAGCGTTGTCTTCAGTTGATATCAGCCAAATACATTATTGGAGTACAGATTTTGTCCAGACTCGCCGAATTTCGCGCAGCAGAAAAAGCCCTTCAAGAGCAGCTTGCCCAGCTGGAATCCCTGAAGAATGATGCTGGCCTGAAGAAAGAAATCGAATTCGAAGAAAAGCTTCAAGGACTGATGAAGACTTACGGTAAAGGCCTGCGCGATATCATCGCCATCCTTGATCCGAATTTTGGCAAAGGCGGCGCAACCGCTGCCGCAGCACCTAAACAGCGCCGCGCACGTGTGGTGAAGGTCTACCACAACCCGCACACCGGCGAACTGATCGAGACCAAAGGCGGCAACCACCGCGGCCTTAAAGCCTGGAAAGAACAGTACGGCGCGGCCACTGTCGACTCCTGGCTTCGCGGCTGATCAAAATGCTCTAACAAAAAGCCCCGCTTATTGCGGGGCTTTTTTTGCTTAACGGTTCGAAAACGAACTTAACTAACAGTTCATTTTCTTCAAAATCGAGCGCGTGGAGCACTTAAAGTTTCAGGCTGTCGCGCACCGAATTGACTTCATCCTTGCTCGCGTCGTACACCTGGGCTTGACCAGCGAATGAAAAAACATACGCCTTATCGGTATCAACAGCACCGACTAAAGTTTGCGACAGTACGTGCCGCCCATTTTCGGTAATCACACAAGTAGTTTCAAGCGCGTCCAGACGACTCAGTGTTGTGGGGTGCATCTTGCTGCACACGCTTTGATAACCACCCCGAGCGAAATCCTTCTGGATCGATTTACGCATTTCCAACAGCACACCTTGAAGATTAACTTTATGGCCGGCCTCTATCGGCGTAGCGGTCAACTCCATCACCATCAAGGTCGAGCCATTTTCATCATTCTTGATCGCCCGTTGCCGCGTAACGGCCAAGGGGTTTGCGGGCACTTCGCCGTCAGGCATGACCTCCTCGACCTGCCAACCACTGGGCCAATGAATTTCCGGATCAGCTGCCAGCACCCATGAGCTGCCCAACAGAAAACACAAAGAGCCCAACAGCGGTTTACGAAATTCGATCATTGCAAGAAGCACCCAGGATTCAAGCGTTGAAGTTTGAGCCTGACCCTGGCAGGTCGCAAGGCCCGTGCGGGCTTTTTCATTTGGCGCAGCGTGCATGGCTTGCGTATCATGGCCCGGCTGCATGGACGCTTGCCGCAAGCCAAGGAACCGCCCGGCTCCTCTGACCTCATACGGAAGTCGAGTTTGCCCCATTTTTTTCTGGAGGGCCCATGAGCCTGCACGATCTGAATACTTTCCCAGGCGTCACCGCCCAGCCTGACACCGCCACTTCGAACTTCGTGTTCAACCACACGATGCTGCGGGTCAAAGACATCACCAAGTCGCTGGATTTCTATACCCGCGTGCTGGGCTTCTCCCTGGTTGAAAAACGCGACTTCCCGGAAGCCGAGTTCAGCCTGTATTTCCTGGCCCTGGTGGACAAGGCCCAGATCCCGGCCGATGCCGCTGCGCGTACTCAGTGGATGAAGTCGATTCCCGGCATTCTGGAACTGACCCACAACCACGGCACCGAAAACGACGCTGATTTCGCTTACCACAACGGCAACACCGACCCGCGCGGCTTTGGTCATATCTGCATTTCGGTGCCGGATATCGTCGCTGCCTGCAAGCGTTTTGAAGCCTTGGGTTGTGATTTCCAGAAGCGCCTGAGCGACGGCCGCATGAAGAGCCTGGCCTTCATCAAAGACCCGGACGCGTACTGGGTTGAGATCATCCAGCCAGCGCCGCTGTAAACAAAAACCCCATGATCGCTCATGGGGTTTTTCATTTCCGGGCTCGGTATTACGCCGGAGCGGAAGTACGGATCAGATGATCGAAAGCGCTCAGCGAAGCCTTGGCCCCCTCGCCTACCGCAATCACGATCTGCTTGTACGGCACAGTGGTCACGTCGCCGGCGGCGAATACGCCTGGCAGTGAAGTCTCGCCACGCGCATCGACAATGATCTCGCCACGAGGTGTCAGTTCGACAGTGCCTTTGAGCCAATCGGTGTTGGGCAACAAACCGATCTGCACAAAGATGCCTTCCAAGTCGATGGTCTTGAACTCACCGCTGTCGCGATCCTTGTACGCCAGACCGGTGACTTTCTGGCCATCACCTTTGACTTCGCTGGTCAGCGCACTGGTGATCACATCAACATTCGGCAGGCTGTAAAGCTTGCGTTGCAATACGGCGTCGGCGCGCAGCTTGCTGTCGAACTCCAGCAGGGTGACATGGCTGACGATACCGGCCAGGTCGATAGCGGCTTCAACACCGGAGTTACCGCCGCCGATGACTGCCACACGCTTGCCTTTGAACAATGGACCATCGCAATGTGGGCAGAAGCACACGCCTTTGGCCTTGTATTCCTGCTCGCCAGGCACACCCATTTCGCGCCAGCGGGCACCGGTGGCCAGGATCACGGTTTTGGACTTGAGGGTCGCACCGCTTTCAAAGTGAACCTCGTGCAACTCACCGGCATTTTTCGCTGGGATCAAGCGGCTGGCACGCTGCAGGTTCATGATGTCTACGTCGTATTGACGCACGTGGGCTTCCAATGCGCTGGCCAGTTTCGGGCCTTCGGTTTCCTGCACCGAGATAAAGTTCTCGATGGACATAGTGTCCAACACTTGCCCGCCGAAACGCTCAGCCGCCACACCGGTGCGGATACCTTTACGTGCAGCGTAAATGGCTGCCGAAGAACCGGCTGGGCCACCGCCGACCACGAGTACATCAAACGCGTCTTTGGCGCTGATTTTCTCGGCTGCTTTTTCGATGCCGCTGGTATCGAGTTTGGCGAGAATTTCTTCCAGGCCCATGCGGCCCTGACCGAAGTTCACACCGTTGAGGTAGACACTTGGCACCGCCATGATCTGGCGCTCATCGACTTCGGCCTGGAACAGCGCGCCGTCGATGGCGACGTGGCGGATGTTCGGGTTGAGCACGGCCATCAGGTTCAGCGCCTGGACCACGTCTGGGCAGTTCTGGCACGACAGCGAGAAGTACGTCTCGAAGCTGAACTCACCTTTCAACGCACGGATCTGTTCAATCACTTCGACACTGGCCTTCGACGGGTGGCCACCGACTTGCAGCAAGGCCAGCACCAACGAAGTGAATTCATGGCCCATGGGGATGCCGGCAAAACGCAGGCTGATATCGGCACCCGGGCGATTGATGGAGAACGATGGCTTGCGCGCATCATTGCCATCGGTTTTCAGGGTAATCAGCGTGGTGAGGCTGGTTACATCCTGCAGAAGAGCAAGCATTTCCTGGGATTTCGCGCCGTCGTCGAGGGAGGCGACGATCTCGATCGGCTGGGTGACCCGTTCCAGGTATGACTTCAACTGAGCTTTAAGATTGGCGTCCAACATACGGGCGATTTCCTTTAATTCTGGGTATAAAAAAACGCCCGAGCGAATCTCGCCCGGGCGTTTTTGAGGGCGGTGCAGCTTACTGAGTAGGTGCGGTAATCCGCCCTTGATGCTTCACAGACTTAGATCTTGCCGACCAGGTCCAGGGACGGAGCCAGAGTGGCCTCGCCTTCTTTCCACTTGGCTGGGCACACTTCGCCCGGGTGGGCAGCTACGTACTGAGCGGCTTTGATTTTGCGCAGCAGCTCGGAAGCGTCACGGCCAACACCACCGTCGTTCAGTTCAACGATCTTGATCTGACCTTCTGGGTTGATCACGAAGGTACCGCGGTCCGCCAGGCCAGCTTCTTCGATCAGTACGTCGAAGTTGCGGGAGATGGTCAGGGTTGGGTCGCCGATCATGGTGTACTGGATTTTGCCAATGGCTGGCGAAGTGTTGTGCCAGGCAGCGTGGGCAAAGTGGGTGTCGGTGGACACGCTGTAGATCTCGACGCCCAGTTTCTGGAACTCGGCGTAGTTGTCAGCCAGGTCTTCCAGCTCGGTTGGGCAAACGAAGGTGAAGTCGGCTGGGTAGAAGAACACAACGGACCACTTGCCTTTCAGGTCGGCATCGGACACATCTACGAAGTTGCCGTTTTTGTATGCGGTAGCTTTGAACGGTTTTACTTGGCTGTTGATGATAGGCATCGTTGACTCTCCGTCAGGGTTTGTAGAAGGGCTTAAGAAGTTGATGAAGTGAATCCTACCCACTCTCTCGGCTGATGGCTCATTGGCAAACCTGATGCTGACGATTGGCTTTCTCTATCAGGTGACTGTATTAATAGAAGAAATCTCAAAGCAGCGGCGACGTCGCCAAGGTCATGCCGAGAAAGGGCGCCGACTCAACATAGCGCATGGCAGATTTCATGTCGCTCCAGCCGACGTAACTCATCAATGACTTCAAATCCCAGCCGCTGCGATGAGCCCAGGTGGCAAAGCCCCGACGCAACGAGTGGCTGGTGTAGGCGTCAGCCGCAATACCCGCACGCTCCAGGGCCTGGCGCAGCAACGGGATCACACTGTTAGGGTGCAACCCCTCCTCCCCCAGGTTGCCCCAGCGATCAATGCCACGAAACACCGGGCCACGCACCAAGGCTGATGCGCTGAGCCATTCGTTGTATGCCTGTACCGGACACAAGCGCAGCAGCGCCGGTGTCTGGTAGGTCTTGCCAAGGTTATCCCGGTCGCTCTTGCTGCGCGGCAAATACAGGGTGATGCCAGCCCCTGGCACTGCTCGCACGTGCTGGATTTCCAGGCGGCACAATTCATCACTGCGAAAACCCCGCCAGAACCCCAGCAGGATCAGGGCCGTGTCGCGTTTGGCGCGCAGCAAGCGGGGTATGTCCTGGGTATTGCTGGCGTCCTTCGCTTCGGCGTCGAGGGAAGCAATCACCTGCTCGAGGTGTATGAGTTGCAGCGGCTCAGCCTGCTTTTCCTGTGCGGGATGCACGGCGCGAATACCTTTGAGCACCTTGCGCACCACCGGCGCTTTCGTTGGGTCCGCAAACCCCTGGCTGGTGTGCCACTGCGCCAACGCCGAGAGGCGCAGTTTCAAGGTGTTGACCGCCAGCACGCCGGCATAGGCCACCAGGTAGCGGGCCACGCTATCGCTGGTGGCTGGCAGGAATCCACCCCAAGTGACTTCGAAGTGCTCGATGGCGGCGCGATAACTGCGTCGCGTGTTATCGCGAGTAGCGGCGCTGAGATAACGGTCCAGATCGCTCATGAGGGCCCTATTCGTACTGCTGTGGTGCGTTCCAGGGATCAAAACGGCTTTGACACGGGATAATACGCCAATATCCCATTTGTTAACTAATGAATTTCAAAGGATTTTTATTCATGTTATAGTATGTATATACATACCATGTACCACATTATTAAATCGATGGAGACCCCATGGCTCGTGGCGGCATCAACAAAGCGGTAGTTCAAACGGCACGCCTGGCCATCCTGGCCCGCGGCGAAAACCCGAGCATTGACGCAGTGCGTATCGAGATGGGTAACACCGGCTCGAAAACCACGATTCATCGATATCTGAAAGAACTGGATGAGAGCGAGAACCGCCTGACGATTACCGAGGCGCCCCTGGATGACGAGCTTGGCGAACTGGTCGCACGCCTGGCCCAGCGCCTTAAAGAGAAGGCCCAGGAGCCTATCGACCTGGCCCTGGCGCAATTCGAGCAACAGAAAGCCGCCCTGCTCGCCCAGGTACAAACGCTTGAAGAAGCGCACAGTCAACTCAAGCAACAATTCGATATCCAGGGCGCTGCCCTGGCCGAAGAAAGTGCCGACCTGCAAACCGCCAACACCAGCCTGCAGACCGAGCAAACTCGCAATGCGGGGCTCAGCCAGGCGTGCAGTGACTACGAATTGAGGATCAACGACAAGGACGAGCAGATCCGCTCACTGGAGGACAAGCACCTGCACGCCCGCGATGCGCTTGAGCACTACCGCAACGCGGTCAAGGAGCAGCGAGAGCAGGAGCAACGACGCCACGAAGGCCAACTGCAACAGCTCCAGGCGGAACTGCGTCAAACCCAGCAAAGCGCCCTGGTGCGACAGGATGAAATCACCCAACTGCATCGCGACAATGAGCGACTGCTGATCGAGCATCGCGTCACGTCGAAGGAATTGGCCGCCCAGCACGAGCAAAACCGTAAGGAACAGGCCCAACTGCTCAAACTGAGCGAACAGGTCAACCTGATTGAGAGCGAGCGCACCCTGCTCCAGGAGCGTTTGCGGGTTGCGCTGCTTGAGAGTCAGTCACGCCAACAAGCACTCGGCGAATCCCAACAGGCTAACAAAACCTTGGAGCTGGACCTGATCAAGGCCCAGGCCAGCATCGAGGCATTGCACCTGGCAGCCGTCGCTGCAACGGAGCCAGAGGCAACGCCCGACGCCTGATCACTCAGCCACAGGCGTGCGCATGGTGACGAACTCTTCCGCCGCCGTAGGGTGCACGCCGATGGTCTCGTCGAAATGCCGCTTGGTCGCGCCCGCCTTGAGCGCGATCGCCAGGCCCTGGACGATCTCGCCAGCGTCCGGGCCGACCATGTGGCAACCCAGGACTTTGTCGGTGTCGGCATCGACTACCAGCTTCATCAGGGTTTTCTCCTGGCAATCGGTCAGCGTCAACTTCATCGGGCGGAAGCGGCTTTCGAAAATCTGCACCTTGTGGCCGTTCTTCTTCGCCTCTTCTTCGGTCAGGCCGACGGTGCCGATGTTCGGCAGGCTGAACACCGCCGTCGGGATCATCGCGTAATCCACCGGGCGGTACTGCTCCGGTTTGAACAGGCGGCGCGCTACGGCCATGCCTTCGGCCAAGGCAACCGGCGTCAATTGCACGCGACCAATCACATCGCCGATCGCCAAGATTGAGGGTTCGCTGGTTTGGTACAGGTCATCCACCTCAACGAAGCCGCGCTTGTCCAACGTGACGCCAGTATTTTCCAGGCCCAGGTTGTCCAGCATCGGACGGCGACCCGTGGCGTAGAACACACAATCGGCCTCCAATACACGACCATCTTTCAGAGTGGCCTTGAGGCTTCCATCGGCTTGCTTCTCGATACGCTCGATATCGGCGTTGAATTGCAGGTCCAGGCCGCGTTTCGTCAACTCCTCCTGCAAATGCTTGCGCACCGCGCCGTCAAAACCGCGCAGGAATAGATCACCGCGATACAACAGCGAGGTTTGCGCGCCCAAGCCATGGAAAATGCCCGCGAACTCGACGGCGATATAACCACCGCCGACCACCAGCACACGCTTGGGCAGCTCTTTCAGGAAAAATGCTTCGTTGGAACCGATAGCGTGCTCACGCCCAGGAATCTCCGGAATCTGCGGCCAGCCGCCCGTGGCAATCAGGATGTGTTTGGCGGTGAAGCGTTCGCCATTGATCTCCACCTGATGCGGATCAACCAGGCGCGCATGCCCTTCATGCAGGGTCACGCCACTGTTGACCAGCAGGTTGCGGTAAATGCCATTGAGGCGATTGATCTCGCGATCCTTATTGGCGATCAAGGTCGCCCAGTCAAAGTTCGCCTCACCCAACGACCAACCGAAACCGCTGGCTTGCTCAAAGTCTTCGGCGAAATGCGCGCCATATACCAGCAGCTTCTTCGGCACACAGCCGACGTTCACACACGTGCCGCCCAGGTAGCGGCTTTCGGCTACTGCCACTTTGGCGCCAAAGCCCGCTGCAAAGCGTGCTGCGCGAACGCCACCTGAACCGGCGCCAATTACATACAGGTCAAAATCGTAGGCCATTTCACTCTCCTCGGCAGGACATCAGCATACCGACTTACATGGGGCGGAAAAACGAAAAAGCCACCCGAAGGTGGCTTTTTACAGAGCAGGGCTACTGAAATCAGTAGGCCTTGCCAGTCTTGTAGAAATGCTCGAAGCAGAAGTTGGTCGCCTCGATGTAGCCTTCAGCGCCACCGCAGTCGAAACGCTTGCCTTTGAATTTGTAGGCAATCACACAACCGTCTTTGGCTTGCTTCAACAGCGCGTCGGTAATCTGGATTTCACCCCCCTTGCCTGGTTCGGTTTCTTCGATCAGCTTGAAGATGTCCGGGGTCAGGATGTAACGACCGATAATTGCCAGGTTCGACGGCGCGTCTTCCGGTGCCGGCTTCTCCACCATGTCACGCACGCGGATCAGGCCATCACCGATTTCGTCACCCGCGATCACGCCGTACTTGTTGGTTTCCGATGGGTCCACTTCCTGGACCGCCACGATGGTGCAACGGTACTTTTTGTACAGGTCGACCATTTGCTCCAGCACGCCTTTACCTTCCAGGTTGACGCACAGGTCATCCGCCAGGACCACGGCGAACGGCTCATCACCGATCAGCGGGCGACCGGTCAGGATCGCATGGCCCAGACCTTTCATCTGAGTCTGACGGGTGTAGGAGAACGAGCACTCGTCCAGCAGGCGGCGGATACCCACCAGGTATTTTTCCTTGTCGGTGCCCTTGATCTGGTTTTCCAGCTCATAGCTGATGTCGAAGTGGTCTTCCAGCGCGCGCTTACCACGGCCGGTCACGATGGAGATTTCATTCAGGCCAGCATCCAGTGCCTCTTCGACGCCGTACTGAATCAGTGGCTTGTTCACCACCGGCAGCATCTCTTTGGGCATGGCTTTGGTCGCTGGCAAGAAGCGAGTGCCGTAACCGGCTGCTGGGAACAAGCATTTCTTGATCATATGAGTCCTTACAAAGGGCTGTGCGTACGGAATTCGGCGCAGTCTAATCAGGCCGCAGCCACCTTACAATGGGTCCTGCTGGCGTTGCGATGTCATCTAAGAGAAAAAATGTCGACGTAAGTTCCGCGGATCCCGCACACGGTGTTCCCTGCGGCACGACAATCCTCACCTTGAACCTCATGTTTAACAGGCCTTCCATGGTTTTAGCACGGTTTTTCATGCAGGGCACGGGCCTGCAACAACTTGCACGCCTCCAGCGCATTTGGCGCTATCATGACCTGCTTGAACCACACCACGAGATTGATAGATGTCAGAACCCAAAGGCGTAAACGGCTACCTGATCACGCAGCGAGCGGACGGCTGGCACTTGATCAACTTCCACGGCGATAGCGTTGCCGGGGCATTCGCAACTGAACGTGAAGCGATTGCAGTCGCTGAAGTATTTGTGGATGAAGCCGGCCACGCATCGAGCAAGCGACCAAAGGGCAAGTAAGCTCCAAGGCGTTGTGCAAAAAGCCCCGTTGATCGGGGCTTTTTTGTGGGTTCGTTTTTTCGAACCCAGGTCTTTTAGCAAAAAAGATCACGCATTAATTGAGCGAAAGCATATTAGCCACCATTGCTTTTCTAAAATCCGTAATCTTATTCTTACAGTTATCACCTGAGCCAAACACCCCCAACAAGCAATACGTAGTTAATTTCCTACAGTCAAATTTAAAGTTTTGGCAAATTGCCATAACCCTTTTACACATTCCGACATATTCAAACTACGCAATTAAGCGAATCTGGCGACTTACTTTCTCAAGCCAAAACCGAACAATTACCTGGCTTCGAAAGAGCCCCGCAATAGCAATGCAAATAGTTGGAAAAATCCAACCACTCAAGCTGGAATCGAGCGATTGCAGGGCACACATGAGCTTCGCATTAAACAATGCAATGTGTGATCGCTGTTCTAGAGCGGGACAGATCGAAGCAGTAACAACAGGCTCTGAATGGCGCGAACCATTGCTGTATGCCTGGTAAGTCCCTCTCGCAACCGAGACGGGATTTCTTAATGACTTTTACTAATAAATGGGTCTTTGCAAATGAAAACTGAAATGAAAACTGCGCTGTTGGCTATCAGTCTGCTCGTGGGGTCGATGTCCACTGCTCAAGCGGCAGATGGAACGGTTACGTTTTTGGGGTCTGTTCACTCGGGAGCCTGCTCTATCAAGCCCGAATCCGTGGATCAGTCAGTTCACTTGGGGGCGATTGCAAAGCATCAGTTGCAAAATGGTGGGAAATCCAATGCCCGGCCTGTATCGATCGAACTTGAAGGCTGTGATTTGACAGGCCTTACTGACAACACCGTGACCACTACCTTCACCGCTGCGCCATCAACTGCAGTTCCTGGTGCAATCGGTGTCGTGGGTGGCGCGGGCAACATCGGCGTCATGGTGACGCATGGCGGTACTCCAATTGAAATCGGTGTGCCGACAAAGCCACAAGCCATTGTTGCCGGTGATAACACACTGCAGTTCGGTGCCTACGTTCAAGGTGCTGCCACAGGCGCCATCGTGCCTGGTGATTTCACAGCGGTCACCAACTTCACCCTGGCTTATCAGTAAGTATTTCCCCCGCCATTCAACATGGCGGGGGAATCTGGTGGGAGATAACGGTGAATACATCCATAAACCTCGCTATTACCACTTCACTGATGATGTTCATCAGTACTTATGTGATTGCGCAGGGGCAAGGCGATGGTGTCGTCACGCTGGGCGGAGAGATCGTTGATTCCGCCTGCGGCCTGGAACTGTCCAGTGTCGATCAAACGATCGAGATGCCTCCAGAACCCATCGGCCGGCTTTTACGAAATGCGTTGGGCGCGCCACACCCTTTCCAACTGCGCCTGGTCAACTGCTCGTTGAGCCGTCCCGACCCGAACCGCCCAGGTGCAAGTCTGCCTGACTGGGAACATCTGCGAGTCACGTTTGACGGCCCTCGTGACAGGGATGGCCGCTCGTTTGCTGCCTCAGGTCTTTCACAGGGGGTTGCCTTTCATATTTGGGATGCCGCGGGTCAGGAGAGTGTCCCGGGTGAGCAAATGGCTCCACATCCGTTGAATGAAGGTGACATGACACTGAACTACACGCTCCGCCTGGTCGGCAATGGGCTGCAACTTTTACCCGGTGCTCACAACGCGGCAGTGAAGTTTACGTTGGAATATTTTTGAACATTGATGGGTTGCTGTCATGCCGAATGCGTCGAAGATCAACAAAACGCTCCGCCCGAGCCTGCTATTTGGCGGGTTGATATCCCTGGCAGGAACGGCTTTGGGGGCTGGGGATATAGAATTCAATACCGACGTTCTTGATCTCAGTGATCGTTCTAATATTGACTTGTCCCAGTTTGCGCGCAGCGGATTTATTCTGCCGGGCACTTACTCAATGGCTGTACAGATAAATAATCAGCCTGTTTCCGAGCAATCAGTGGCGTTTTACCCACCTGATGATGATCCCAAAGGAAGTGAGGCCTGCTTATCACGCAGCCTAGTAGATCAGTTGGGGCTAAAGGTGTCTGAGACCGCCAGAATTACTTGGTGGAAAACCGGGGAGTGCCTGGATGTTCAGGGCCTGCCAGGCATGGAAGTCAGTGGCGACTTGGCCACCTCCACACTGAACATCAATATCCCCCAGGCCTACCTGGAATACAGCGCCATCAATTGGGACCCGCCCTCCCGTTGGGATGAAGGCGTGCCAGGGCTGCTGGTTGACTACAACATGACTGCGCAAAGCAGTTACCAAAAGAACGACGGGACCAGTAACAACATCAGCGGTAACGGAACAATCGGTGCCAATGCTGGGGCTTGGCGCTTGAGGGCAGATTGGCAGGGTCGAGTCGACCAGGACCGCGAGGAGTCGTCCAGGCGTCAGCGATTGGAATGGAGTCGGTACTACGCGTACCGCGCAATCCCTGAGTTGAAGGCACGGTTGGTGGTGGGAGAGAACTACCTGTACTCAGATCTGTTTGACAGCTTCCGCTTTACCGGTGCCTCACTCAACTCGGATGAAAGCCAATTGCCGCCCAACTTGCGTGGTTACGCGCCGGAAGTGGTCGGGGTGGCTAAAACCAATGCGAGGGTCATCATCAGCCAACAAGGACGCGTGCTCTATGAAACGCTGGTCGCTGCAGGGCCTTTTCGTATTCAAGACCTGAATGACGCGGTGACGGGCCGGTTGGATGTAAGGGTCGAAGAGCAAGATGGCTCGGTACACACCTTCCAGTTCGACACCGCAGGCGTGCCCTACCTGACTCGTCCCGGCCACGTTCGCTACAAAGTGGCGATGGGACGACCGTCCAACCTGCATTACGGCGCCGATGATGATTTTTTCGGTACGGGGGAGTTTTCGTGGGGCGTCAGTAATGGCTGGTCGCTGTATGGCGGCGGCATGACGGATAACAACTACCGTGCACTGTCTGTCGGGGCAGGCCGTGATCTGTTGGCATTCGGCGCCCTCTCGCTGGACGTCACTCACGCTCGCGCAAATGTTTGGTATGAGACGTTCTCGGGCAAATCATACCGTCTTCAATACTCCAAGAATTTTGAAGAGTACGACAGCCAAATAACGTTCGCCGGTTATCGATTTTCCGAAAAGAACTATTTGAGCATGAGTGAATACCTGGATGCCCGTCATTACGGAATGAATGGTGAACTTGCCGGACGCGATCCATTCGGAGAGCTGCCCAAGGAGTGGAGACCGATCGGCGATAGCAAGGCACTGTATACCGCGACGATCAATAAACAGTTTCGTGATCTGGGCGCCACCGTATACGCCAGCTACAACAAACAAACTTATTGGGGGCGACCGGCCACACAGCGTTGGAACTTAGCAATGTCACGCTACTTCAATGTCGGGACCGTCAAAAACATGAACTTATCCCTGAATATGCATCGCACTCAGGAATACAACTATAAGGATAACGGTGTCTCGCTGACGGTCAGCCTGCCGTTTGGCCGCACCGGCACACTGTCGATGGACGCCAACAGAGCCAAGGGCAATAACGGCCTGACAACACGCTACAGCGACCGCCTTGATGAGCGTAATAGCTACCAGCTCAGTGCCAGCAACAAGGCAGCCAGCGGATACTTGAGTCATATCGGCGATCAGGCTGACATCGACTTGGCCGCCAGCAAGCAAGAAGGCGGTTATTCCAGCCTCAGTGTGTCCGCGCGCGGCGGTGCCACGCTCACGCCCTATGGCGCGGCACTGCATCGTACCAACAGTACTGGTGGTACCCGCCTGATGGTCGATACCGGCGGTGTACCCGATGTGCCGATACGCGGTTACGGCGCAACGACCCGCAGCAATGCCTTTGGTAAAGCGGTGATTTCTGATGTCGGTAGCTACCTGCGCACTGCGGCCAGTGTCGATCTGGAGAGTTTGCCGAGCAATGTCGAGGCCACTCAATCCGTCACACAACTGACGCTCACCGAAGGCGCGATTGGATATCGATCCCTCCCTGTGATTGCCGGTGAAAAAGCAATGGCTGTTTTGCGTCTGCCAGACGGCGGTTCACCGCCCTTCGGTGCAACGGTGAAAAACGCCAAGCAGCAGGACACCGGCATCGTGAATGACGGCGGCAGTGTCTACCTGAGCGGTATCCAGGCCGGCGAACAAATGATCGTCAGTTGGGGTGGCACCGAGCGCTGCACCCTCACTCTGCCGGTCGCATTACCCGCTGACGGCCTGACTGATGCCCTGCAACTGGGCTGCCGGATGGTAGCCATTGATCAATCCTCGCCTGAGCCAGCGTCATTGACTGGCAAGCGTACCGATACGGAGAAAACATCCTCATGACACTGAACACACGCTTCACCCTATCGGCCTGCACGCTGCTGGTCCTGGGCTTGAGCCAGAATATCAATGCCGCTGTTGGCCTGGACCGTACCCGAGTGATTTTCGATGGTGGCAAAGAGGCTACCAGCGTGAACATCACCAACAACAACACTCAGTTACCGTATTTGGCCCAAGGCTGGATTGAGGATGAAGATGGCCAGAAAATCACTTCACCCTTGATCGTACTGCCACCGGTCCAACGCCTGGAACCTGGCAAACAGAGCCAGTTGAAAGTGCAAGCATTACCGGCGGCCAAGTCGTTGCCGCAAGATCGAGAGACGGTCTATTACTTCAACCTGAGGGAGATTCCACCACGCAGCGATAAGCCCAACACCCTGCAAATTGCGCTTCAGACCCGGATCAAATTGTTCTATCGGCCGCAAGCCATCACCCCTAGCCAGCAAGACCTGTCCAACCCATGGCAGGAAAAGCTGACGCTTACACGCGAAGGCGAACGTTATCAGGTGAACAACCCGACGCCCTACTACGTGACACTGGTGGATGCGCGCAACGCCAAGGACGGTAAAACCGTACCGGGTTTCGAGCCTTTGATGATACCGCCCAAAGGGGCGTTGACCTTGGGGCCAACCGCTAAAGAACTCGGCACAACCCCGTACCTGGCCTACGTGAACGATTACGGCGGACGCCCACTGATGCCCTTCAGTTGCAGCGGCAACATCTGCAAGGTGAACCCGCAAGCATCGACGCCTAATCAGTAGCACCGGCCGGAGAATGTCATGAAGTCGCACAACATGAAGCTCTTGGGCGGACTGCTGCTGGCCTCTATGGGAAGCGCGCAAGCCAAGGATGTCGAGGGCATGAACGGGATGTTGAATATTAGTGGGGCTATGCACGAAACCCCGTGCAGCCTGGAAATGACCTCACTGCATCAAACGATTGATCTGGGTGTCGTCTCCACCAACCAATTGCAACGTCCTGGCGATCAGGCCAGCCCGGTAGCCTTTCAACTGCGCTTTTCCGATTGCCAACGCAAAGCCGGCGGCATTCGCAGTGAGCGTACGGGAAACCTGGTGTGGAGTGCCTTTCAACCCGTGGTGTCGGTGGCGTTTTACGCGCCCGCCGACGCCGATGATCCAAGGTTGGTCAAGGTACAAGGCATCACAGGAATGGGGCTGCGCCTGACTGATGCCTTGGGCCGCGATGTACAGCTGGGCTCCAGGGGCGAACCTTTGTTTTTGCCACTGGGCAGCAACACCCAAACCTGGAATGTTCAACCCACCCGCACCTCAGCGTCCTTGACCAGCGGGGCATTCAGGGCCGTGGTGGATTTCAGGCTCAATTATGAGTAAGGGCAGAACGATGGCGAAATCAACCGGCCCTCGGGCCGCTCTTATAGGGGGCAGCCTGTTGTGGGCCGCCAGCCAGGGTGCGCAGGCCGATACCAGCCTGACCATCCGCGCGGTGATCATCGCGCCTCCACCGTGTGTCATCAACAGCGGCACCACGCTCAATGTGCCTTTTGGCAACGATCTACTGACGTCGCGGGTTGACGGGGTCAATTATCGGCGAGACGTGCCCTATACCGTCACGTGCAACTCACCCTTCAGCAATGCACTGACCCTGGAACTCAAGGGTACAGGCGCTTCGTTTGACAGTGGCGTGCTCATGACTCGCAAGGCTGACCTTGGCGTAAAGCTGTTTGTGAATGGCGTCGCCTGGCCTTTGAACCGGACCGTGAATTTCACCTACCCAAACTTTCCGGTCGTGCAGGCAGTGCCCGTCAAACGGGCAGGCAGCACACTGACGGGAGGGGCATTTGATGCGGACCGCCACACTGGTGGTCGATTATCAATGAAGAGGAATGATCAATGAGATGCTGGCAGCAGCGAGCATTGCTCGCCGTGTGTTCCATCGGCCTTAGCAGCGGCGTATCGGCCAACCTGACCTTCAGCGGGACGCTAAACGAGCCTCCTCCTTGCACGATCAATGCGGGCAATACGATTGAAGTCGACTTTGGCGATGTGGGCGTAAAGCGAGTCGACGGAGTGAAGTACCGCAGAGGGCTCGGCTACACCATCAATTGCGGCCCCGCCACCCTCCCCTGGGCGCTGAAGTTGAGTGTCAACGGCACAGCGACGGCGTTTGATGGCGCAGCGGTACAGACCAGTGTGCCTGCATTAGGCATTCGCCTTTTTCAGAACAGCGTGCCGTTTCCACTCAATACGCCGTTGGACATCACCCTGTCGTCGCCGCCGGTATTGGAAGTCGTACCCGTCAAACAGCCCGGTGCAACCCTTCCCCCCGCAAGGTTTACAGCGGTAGCCACGCTACTGGCTGAATACGAGTAGGAGCAGCGTCTATGCGACATGAAATGGATTATAAAAGGTGGTCATGTGCCTGGCTCGCATTACTGCTGACCATCGGCGTGATGCCAAAAGGGAGCGCGGCGGACAACCTGAGTTTCAAGGGCAATCTGGTTGAAGAGGCGTGCACCATCCGACCCGGTGACGAGGCCATCACCCTTGAACTCTGGGACGTTACCAGCAAGCACCTTTACATCAACACACGCACACAGGGTAAGGGGTTCAAGGTGCATCTGGATAACTGCGACACCACGATCGGTAACACCGTCACCATCCAGTTCGGCGGTACGGAAAACATAAAGCTGCCGGGTTTGTTCGCGCTGGATGGTGGCAGTGGCGCCTCGGGGATTGCGGTCGGACTGGAAACGCCGAGCAACAAGCCATTGCCTGTGAATATAGTCAGCGATGAGCAGGTATTGAGCAATGGCAGCAATGTCATTGATCTCAAGGCGTATGTGCGGGGCGAGCCGGATGCCATCAGGGATCAGACCATTGGACATGGTGCGTACACGGTGACCTCTACTTTCACGCTGGACTATCCCTGACCGGCTCAGACAAACCTCGAATCTGTTCTGGTAACGCTAAAGCACGTTCCACACGTTTGCTGGAGCGACGCCCGGATAAATGAGCAACGAGATATAAAAATGAAACGACTCTATGGAGCCACAGTGCTTCTCGTATTGATGGGTTTGGCGACGACCGCGAACGCAACGGATTGCCGGGTGAATGGCGGAGGGTGGATCGTGGTCGGTGATGGCGGCACGATAAACCTGCAAGTTCCTGTCACTGTTCAACTGGGTGCGGACAGAACCCGTATCATGCTCGAAGGGGTGAGGCTTGAGTGCCGCTTTTCCTACTTTCCGGCCAGCCAACCTTGGTATACGGACTATTGGAACACGTCGGCAAGAGTCGGCCCGGCTTGGGTGCCCGGCCCGAAATTCAGCGGCCAGGGTACTGGCCTGCGAATCAATGGGTCCTACCATAACACCCCCGTCCCGAATGACATCCGTATCAATAGCATGCCGAACAATCGCCTCGGCGTTCCGGTCGATGTAACGCCCTATATTCTGGTACGCAACAATCCGACGAACCCTATCGATATTCGAATCGGGGATGTCCTCGGAAGGTTAAATCTCCTCCAGACCAACAACTACAGTGGCGGAAGTTCAACGCTCGCGCTGACATACACGGCCGCCAACAACTTCTCCATCTCCCCCTCAACCTGCACGATCAACAACAACAATCCGATCGAGGTAAACTTCGGCACTGTTGCCCAGAGAGCCATAGGCACCGATCCGCTGACAACACCTATTACCCAAAACCGTCGACTCACTTATTCGTGCCCGGACGGCGGGATTACCTCGCCAATCACCATTACCTATAAAGGCACCCCCTCGTCGTTCAATACACGCCTTCTGAGGATGACCAATCCGGACGTCGGCACGGCCATGGTGCGCGGGGGGAATGCGGTTCAAGTCAACGGTTCATTCCTGACCCAGATAACCAACAGCGTGGGAGGAGACGATGTGACGTTCTCTCTCGTTCGACGAGCGAGCTCCCTACCTGCCGCAGGGTCGATAACCGGGAGCGGTGTACTCGTGATGGGGGTGCCATAACATACGCCAAAGGCTACTCACGTCATAGGCAGTGCAGTCTCAACGCTTATTTGTGAGACTGCACAGGTGGCCGTTAGCTATAATTGCGCGCAACCGCCCCACACCCGTGTCAGCGCCCTCCCACACCTCGATGACCTCACTATGAACAAGACTCTGGCACTGACTGCAGCACTGGCACTGATGACCGGCTGCACCACCACCTCCGACACCTACCTGAAAAACGGTGAGCAGGGGCTGACCATCGACTGCTCGGGTGAGGCCAATTCGTGGGCCAGTTGCTACGAAAAAGCCGACGCATCCTGTGCAGGCACCGGTTACCGCATCGTCGGCACCGAAGGTACGCCGTCACTGAAAGAGGCCGATAAGACCCTGGGCAAAGACGTCGGCAACTTCAAAAGCCGTAGCGTCGTCGTGGTGTGTAAATAAGCGCTATGCCTAAAGGTGGACTTCGGCAAACTTGATGCCCAGACCACGCAGCGTTTCAATCAAGTCATCCAGTCGTGGGAATGACTCGACTTCATCCTGATCATCCACCAGAAAGTAACTGCGACCGCCGCTTTTTTTGAAAAATACAATCCACTCGCCCAGGTCGGCAGGGTTTTGAATGACATGGGTGGCCGAGATCTGGCCTTCGGCATGGCGGGTTTTGACGTGTTCACGCTTCATAACGGGCTTTCCAAAAAAGACAAATGCCGCGCAAACCCAAGGGGTTGAGCGGCATCTTTGCATTGAATACCCGCTAGTTTAACGGATGCCCTGCCCGATCAGCACGCCGTCTACTGTTTGCCCGTAAAGATTGACGCCATCATTGGCGTGAAACTTCAGCCGGGTCTTCTCTATCGAGCCCTCCACCAGCCGCGGATCTTGCGGACGCTCGTGACTGTTCACATACGCCGCTACATCCCAAGCCTGTTGGTCACTCAGGCTGCCCCCCTTGCCCAGCGGCATGTTGTGTTTGATGAAAGACGCTGCCGTGTTGATCCGATGCATTCCGGCACCCCAATTGTAGGAGTCTTTACCCCATAGCGGCGGCATGGCGAAGCTGTCAGCGACCTTCTGCCCCTGCCCTTCGGCACCGTGGCATACCGCGCACTGCCCTTTGTAAACCTCCGCGCCCTGGGCCAGGTTGTAACCTTTGGCCGGTTGTGCCACATCCGGATAGCCGCGCCCTGGCAGCTCGACTCCCAGAGGGGCTTTGCTGGCCAACCAATAGGCATACACAGAGAGTGCCGTAATCTCGGGACTGTCCGCTGCCGGCGGAGTGCCGCCGTTCATGCTGAACTGAAAACAGCCTTGCAGGCGCTCCGCGAAGGTATTGACCTTGTCGTTCTTCTTTCGATAGGCCGGGTACATCGGGTAAGCCGCCCACAGCGGTGCCGAATTTGCGAGGCGTCCCTGATCCAAATGGCAATTGCTGCAGTTGAGTCCGTTACCGACAAACTGCGGTGCCAGGCGTTTGGTGTCGACAAATAGCGCGTATCCCTGCCTGACCAATTTGCCATAGGCATTGTCGGGCAGCTCACTCTCTTGAGGCGGTTGAAACTGAGCGACGGTCGTGTGCGCCGCAGATGGCTGTAATTGAGACTGGTCTTCCATGGCGATCGGTGCGGCGTGAACCGGCAGACCCATCAGCAGACCTGCAAACATATAAAGCTTCATGGCTTGGCCTCCGTGCTCAACGCCGCGAAATACTGGGCGACACCCTGCACTTCCTCGGGGGTAAGGGCCTTGGCGACATGCCCCATCAAATCATTGGGGTCATTACGACGGCTGCCGTTCTGCCATGCCATCAACTGTGCTGCGAGGTAGGCAGCCGGTTGTCCGGCCAAAGGAGGGAAAGCATCCCCCACACCGACACCCGCCGGGCCATGACAACTGACACAGGCCGGAATCTGCCGCTCCCAGGCACCTTGCAGGGCAAGTTTCTGTGCCGCATTGCTGGGCATTTCGCTGCGATGTACCGTCGCGGGTGCGGTGAAAGGCATTTCCGCGACGGCTTGGCTCACGGCTGCGATTTGCGCGTCATCCAGGGCTTTCGCCAGCGGTTGCATCACAGGATTACTGCGAGCGCCACTGCTGAAATCAGCCAACTGTTTACGCACATACTCTGCCGGCAAACCCGCCAATCGGGGGAAGCCTGCGGCGGCAAGACCCAGCCCGTCGGCACCATGGCAAGCCACACAGGGCATCGCACCTGGCTGTGAACCGCCCTCGTTGAAAATCTTCTTCCCATCCAGTGCATGGGCATTACCCAGCAGCAGTAACAGCGCACTGCCTATCAATACTCGTTCCAGAGACATCATCACGGCTCCATTTTTATAGTTATATGCTTAGTTCTTAAGTGCATAAACCTACAAATGGTAGGGTAATGATCCTATTGCTACAACACCCAAACGCTACGCAAAAAAAAGCCTGGCGTTGCACTCGCAACACCAGGCTTTTTTATCGGGTTCAAGCGTGTCGCAGGCCAAGCCTCAACCGGAAATGCAGTCCTCCCCGGCTTTCTTGATATCGCCCGGACGAATCGGCACATTGGACATGCTTTCATAGAGTTTGATACTGCTGCCGCTGGAACGCTCTTCAATCTCGAAGATCGCCGAAGGGTCAGCCGAGAATTTCTGCGGCACAATCACCTGCACACCATCCTTATGCGGTTCGATTTGTGGCGGCCGGCGAGTCGCAGCCAACTTGCGCACTACACAGGCTGCATATTCCGGTGGCTTTTTCCCTGAGATGACCACCAAGGTGGGCGGGGTCTGCTTGATATCTGCAACCGAAGCACACCCACCTAACGCCAAGGCCAGAACCAACACACTCCACTTCATACTTAAACCTCCGATAAAGACCCTACGACAGCGGAGATAGGAATTTTCTCCCGCCAATGTAGGATTTATCCCTGAAAACTCGGTAAATAACTGTTTTAAATTGTCGAAGTCGTCGACGACGGCCCGATAATAAACGCGCTGGGGCTGATAAACTCTATCTTAACCTACGTATCATTCTGATTTTTCAGAAAAAGCCCTTCTGGAGACACCCCATGAAATTCATTCACCAGCGCGAGCACCTCAACGAGGGAGACATTGTCGTCATCGAATGCTCGCAGACCTGCAACATCCGCCTCATGAGCGACGCCAATTTCCGCAGCTTCAAAAATGGCGGCCGCCACACCTACCATGGCGGCGCTTTCGATAAATTCCCGGCGAAAATCACCGCGCCCAGCACCGGTTTCTGGAACATTACCCTGGATGTCGTCACGCGTCGCGCCATCAGCGTTACCCGCAAACCTGCGCTGTCCCACAAGATTCGCATCGTTCGTCGCACCAGCTCCAAACTGAGCTGATCCGAGCACTCGACAGGAAAAGAACCGTGACCACCACGACCAAATACGTCATCAAGTACAAGCTCAACGGTGAACGCCGCTTCGAGTTCGCACAATTGCAAAGCAACAGCGTGGAAGAAGCCAAGCAAGCCTTGGCGAAAATCCATGATGCCAGCGACGAAATCACTGACATCAACGTGAGCAAGGCGCTGTAAGCCATGCCTGGCCCTACTGCCGATTTGTTCGCCGATGATGCCCTGCAACAACCTGAAGGGCGTGAACAGATTGGCGCAGAGGCTTATGTGCTCAGGGGTTATGCCCTACCTTGGATGGATCGCCTGCTACCTGAGTTGCGCCGGGTGCTGGCGCAATCACCGTTTCGAAAGATGGTAACGCCAGGCGGTTTTACCATGTCGGTGGCGCTGAGCAGTTGTGGCGAGCTGGGCTGGACCACCGACAGCGCCGGCTACCGCTACAGCCCGGTCGACCCGCGCAGCCAAGCCCCCTGGCCAGTGATGCCCGATACCTTGCGCCAGCTGGCCACCCTGGCAGCAACCGAGGCCGGCTTCCACGACTTCGCGCCGGATGCCTGCCTGATCAATCGCTATGTGCCAGGCGCCAAGATGTCCCTGCATCAGGACAAAAACGAACGCCACTATGTCGCCCCCGTGGTTTCGGTATCCCTTGGGCTGCCGGCCATTTTTTTATTCGGCGGCCATGAACGCAGCGACAAGACACAAAAAATCTCGCTCTTCCACGGCGACGTAGTGGTATGGGGTGGCGTCGATCGCTTGCGCTTTCATGGAGTGATGCCGATAAAGCAAGGTGTGCACCCCGTGATGGGCCCGCAGCGCATCAACCTGACCTTTCGCATCGCCGGCTAATTTGACCGCAAGCTTGCGAGTGCCGAGCGTGAACTGTGCCTCTAATCTGCCCGTGAACCGTCAAGAGTGCAGGCCATGAACAACGAACAAGACCCCCGCTGGGCCGCCATTGTTGCCCGCGATGCCAAGGCTGACACGCTGTTTGTGTATGGCGTAAAAACCACCGGCGTGTATTGCCGCCCCAGCAGTGCTTCGCGCTTGCCACGCCCGGAGAATATCGAGTTCTTCGACAGCCCCGCCCTCGCCGAAGCCGCCGGTTATCGCCCCAGTAAGCGCGCATCCGCTGACCAGACCCAAGTGGCGGCCCACCATGCACAACTGGTCTCCGCGGCCTGTCGGCAGATCGAACAGGCCGAAACGCCACCCAGCCTCGAAGCGCTCGCCAGTCAAGCCGGGTTGAGTTCATTTCATTTTCATCGCGTGTTCAAAGCCATCACCGGCCTGACGCCCAAGGGGTATGCCAGCGCGTTGCGCTCACATAAGGTCCGCAACGGCCTGAAAGGGCAGCACTCAGTGACCGATGCGTTGTACGACGCAGGCTTCAACTCCAACAGCCGATTCTATGAGTCAGCCGACCAGTTGCTAGGCATGAAGCCCAGCGATTTCAAAGCCGGCGGCACCAATAGCACCATTCGTTTTGCCGTGGGCCAGTGCTCGCTGGGCGCAATTCTTGTGGCACAGAGTCAGCGCGGTGTGTGCGCGATTTTGTTGGGAGACGACCCGGACAAGCTGGTGCGTGACCTACAAGACCAGTTCCCCAAAGCAGAACTGGTGGGCGCGGATCGGGAGTTCGAACAACTGATCGCCCACGTCGTGGGCTTCATCGAGGCACCTGCCCTGGGCTTGGACCTGCCTTTGGACTTGCGCGGCACGGCCTTCCAGGAACGAGTATGGCAAGCGCTGCGCGAAATTCCGGTGGGCACCACCGCCACTTATGCGCAAATTGCCCAGCGAATCGGCGCGCCCAAGTCCTTTCGTGCCGTGGCCCAGGCCTGTGGTGCCAACAGCCTCGCGGTGGCCATTCCTTGCCACCGCGTGGTGCGCAGTAACGGTGAGCTGTCAGGCTACCGCTGGGGCGTGGAGCGCAAGCGGCAGCTGTTGGAACGGGAAACCACCCCTTAACGGATGCCGATGTAAATCAGCGCCTGTTCGTCCGCCTGATAGACCTCGAAGTCAGTCACAAACGCGCGAGACTCGACGCCCGGCTGCTCGAAGTAGGTCCAGACTCGCTGCCAGGCCTGGATGATTGCATCCGGCATCGGCCCATGGGCCTCAAACACCAAGTAGCGCCCCGGCTCGATTACCAGGCTTTCGAAACCTTGGGCCGCTGCATGGGTCGCAACCCCTGCGGTGACATCGAACAGCCCCCTCGCATCGGACTCATAGCCGCTGTACACCCCGTACACGGGCGACTCTGGCTGCTTGCCCGGAATGGCCTGGTAAAGCCCCTCGCCAAAAAACCGTTGCCACATCGGCCCAATTTTCGCGCTGGAGGGCTGCATTTCATCGGCATTGCGTGTCCGCACGCTCAACCCGGACACCCTGATTGCCCCCACCCGTTGTTCCTTGATCGCTTGCACAGCCCTCTCCTTTTTAAGCTTCAGGTCCGCTCATAAAACCACAGGATGTAGGCCGGATGCTCGCCCTTCACGAAATGTCACTCACGTCCAGTGAATAAAACAGACTGGCCGCCCGCCAAGTGCCCTGCTAAAACAGCGAAAAGTCTTACTGAAGCTGGAGATACATCCATGAGCACCTGGCCAGACACCCGTATTCTCGATCTGCTGGGCATCGAAGTGCCCATCATCCAGGCCCCGATGGCCGGTGCCACCACTACCGCCATGGTCATCGCTGCGAACCGTGCGGGCGCGCTGGGCTCAATGCCCGCCGCCGCACTGAGCATCGAGCAATTACGCGAAGCCTTGGCCACAATCCGCCAAGCCAGCGCACGGCCGATCAACGTGAATTTCTTCTGCCATCAACCACCAGCAGTTGATGACGCACGTGACCGCCATTGGAAGGATTTGCTGGAGCCTTATTACCGAGAACTGGGCGCCGATTTTGATGCGCCAACCCCAGAGTCCAGTCGTGCGCCCTTCAACGATGCCGCGTGTAAGGTGGTCGAAGAGTTTCGCCCGGAAGTGGTCAGTTTCCACTTCGGCTTGCCAGAAAAGTCCTTGCTTGATCGGGTAAAAGCCACCGGTGCCAAGGTGCTTTCTTCGGCCACTACCGTCGAGGAAGCCATCTGGCTGGAACAGCACGGCTGCGATGCGATCATTGCCATGGGCATCGAAGCCGGTGGGCACCGTGGTCTGTTTTTGAGCGATGACCTCAATACCCAGATCGGCCTGATGGCCCTGGTGCCGCAAATCGTCGACGCCGTCAGCGTGCCGGTGATTGCCGCCGGAGGCATTGGTGATGCACGGGGCATTGTCGCGGCGTTCGCCTTGGGCGCTTCAGCCGTGCAGATTGGCACCGCGTACCTGTTCACGCCCGAAGCCAACGTCACCCCTTCCCACCACCATGCGTTGCGCCATGCCCAGTCCAGCGAAACAGCACTGACCAACCTGTTCACCGGGCGCCCGGCGCGGGGCATCGTCAACCGCGTGATGCGTGAGCTTGGCCCGATCAACCCGGCGGCTCCGGCGTTCCCTCGGTCCGGCGGTGCCTTGATGCCGCTCAAAGCCAAGGATGAAGCGGGCTTCAGTAACTTGTGGTCCGGTCAGGCACTGGGACTGGGCAAAGACATGTCCACCTACGAGCTGACGCGCGAGTTGGCCGAGCAGACGCTGGTCAAACTCCAAAAGAACTGACACCTGGGGCAACTTTGCACTGTACCGGCAATGGCCAACCGCTATATATTCCCATACATAGCGGTAAAGCCTTCTACCTATAACAAGCCGTACACCCCCAAGGAGCTGCTTCATGATGATCCGCGCCTCTCGCCTGGCCCCCACGGCCCTGGCCACCCTTATCGCCGCCTTTGCTTTCAGCCCCGCCTACGCCGACGAAGTGCAAGTGGCTGTCGCGGCCAACTTCACCGCGCCGATCCAGGCCATCGCCGCCGACTTCGAGAAAGACACTGGGCACAAACTGGTCGCGGCCTACGGCGCCACCGGCCAGTTCTACACACAGATCAAGAATGGCGCCCCGTTCGAAGTGTTCCTGAGTGCCGACGACACCACCCCGCAAAAACTTGAAACCGAAGGCGACACGGTCAAAGGCTCGCGCTTCACCTACGCGGTCGGCACGCTGGCCCTGTGGTCGGCCAAAGATGGCTACGTGGATGCCAAAGGTGATGTGCTGAAGAAGAATGAGTTCAAGCACCTGTCCATCGCCAACCCGAAAGCCGCCCCTTACGGCCTGGCCGCTACCCAAGTGCTGGCCAAGGAAGGTTTGACCGATAAGGTCAAGGATAAGATCGTCGAAGGCCAGAACATCACCCAGGCCTACCAGTTCGTGTCCACCGGCAATGCCGAGCTGGGTTTCGTCGCGCTGTCGCAGATCTACAAGGACGGCAAAGTGACCAGCGGTTCGGCGTGGATCGTCCCGGCGTCCATGCATGACCCGATCAAGCAAGACGCCGTGATCCTCAACAAAGGCAAGGACAGCGCCGCAGCCAAGGCCCTGGTCGAGTACCTCAAAGGCCCGAAAGCCGCCGCGGTGATCAAGTCCTACGGTTACGAGCTGGCTCACTAAATGCCGCTGACGAGTGCCGATTTTTCCGCGATCTGGTTGACCATCAAACTGGCGTCATTGACCACCGTGATCCTGCTGGTCATCGGCACTCCAATTGCCCTGTGGCTGTCGCGCACCCAATCCTGGTGGCGCGGCCCCATTGGGGCGGTTGTCGCCTTGCCGTTGGTGTTGCCGCCGACGGTCATCGGCTTTTACCTGCTGTTGACCATGGGGCCCAACGGCTATTTCGGCCAGTTCACCCAATGGCTGGGATTAGGCACCCTGACTTTCAGCTTCGCCGGGCTGGTAATCGGCTCGGTGATCTACTCCATGCCGTTCGTGGTGCAGCCGTTGCAAAACGCCTTTTCTGCCATTGGCACTCGCCCACTGGAAGTGGCCGCCACCTTGCGGGCCAATCCATGGGACACCTTCTTTAGCGTGATTTTGCCCCTGGCACGCCCGGGGTTTATCACCGCGTCGATTCTCGGCTTTGCCCACACCGTTGGTGAGTTTGGTGTGGTGCTGATGATCGGCGGCAATATCCCTGACAAAACCCGCGTGGTCTCGGTGCAGATCTACGACCACGTCGAAGCCATGGAATACGCCCAGGCCCATTGGTTGGCCGGCGCCATGGTGGTATTCGCGTTCCTTGTCTTGCTGGCGCTGTACTCCAGCCGTAAAACCAAGATGGGCTGGAGCTGATCGCAATGATGGATGTACGCCTGCAACTGAAGTATTCGGGTTTTGCCCTGGATGTGGACCTGCACCTGCCGGGCCGTGGCGTGACGGCGTTGTACGGGCATTCCGGCTCTGGCAAGACCACATGCCTGCGCTGTATCGCCGGTCTGGAACGGGCGGAAAACGGGTTTATCCAGATCAACGATGAAGTCTGGCAAGACACCCGGAGCGGACTGTTCGTGCCGCCCCATAAACGCGCCCTGGGCTATGTATTTCAGGAGGCGAGCCTGTTTCCTCATTTGTCGGTGCGCGCCAACCTGGAGTTCGGTCTCAAACGCATCCCCCGTTCGCAGCGCCGGGTGGATATGGCTCACGCCACCGAACTGCTGGGCATCGGCCACCTGCTCGACCGCCATCCGCAGCACTTGTCAGGCGGCGAGCGCCAACGCATCGGCATCGCACGCGCGCTGCTCACCAGTCCTCAATTGTTGTTGATGGATGAACCCCTGGCGGCCCTGGACAGTCAGCGCAAAAGTGAAATCCTGCCGTACCTGGAACGCCTGCATGACGAACTGGACATTCCGGTGCTGTACGTCAGCCATGCCCAGGATGAAGTGGCGCGGCTAGCCGATCACATCGTGCTGCTCAGTGACGGCAAAGCTCTGGCCAGCGGTCCCATAGGCGAAACCCTGGCACGCCTGGACTTGCCCATGGCCTTGGGCGATGACGCTGGCGTGGTAATCAATGGTGTGGTCAGCGCGTATGACCAGCACTACCAGTTGCTCACACTGCAACTGCCCGACAGCCTGCTGTCCATGCGTGTGGCTCATGCACCGCTAGCGCTGGGCAAACAGCTGCGTATCAAGGTGCAGGCGCGAGACGTGAGCCTCAGCCTGCAGGCTGGGGAGCACAGCAGCATCCTCAACCGCTTGCCGGTCACGGTCACCCAGGAGATTTCGGCGGACAACAGCGCCCACATACTGGTACGCCTGGACGCCGGTGGCACGCCGTTGCTGGCGCGTATCACACGTTTCTCCCGCGACCAGTTGCAACTGCACCCCGGCCAGACACTGTGGGCACACATCAAGGCCGTGGCGGTGCTGGCGTAAACAACTATTAGGCACGGCCGCGCAGGGCCGCGGACTTGCCCAAGAGCGCCAAGGCAGGTTAGCCTTTGCGTCCCTTCTGACTTACGGGATGACCGCCGACGTGAACAACTAAGCCTTCCAAAATGTATCTGCAACGAGCCGCCTGGCGAGCTTGTTGGCCTGTTCGACATTTTTTTGGAGGTGCTGATGACTGACGTCAACCGGCTGCCCGTACTCGTTTCCCTGCAACACCTGTCTTTCCAGTTCGCCGATGGCGACACCTTGCTGGAAGACCTGAACCTGTCCATCGATCACACGCCCACCGGGATTGTCGGGCGTAACGGGCGTGGCAAAAGTATCCTGGCCAAGCTGATCGCCGGGGTGTTCAAGCCCTCCTCCGGCACACGCGACGGCAACGCCCGTGTAGCCTACGTCGCGCAGAGCCTGAGTATTCAACCGGGCGAAAGCATTGCCCATGTCACCCACACCGCCGAACCCCTCGCCGCGCTTGAGCGCATGGCATCGGGCGAGGCCCGTGCGGATGATTTCGAGCTGATTGACGACCGCTGGGACTTGGCCGAGCGCTTGCGCTCAGCGTTGGATACTGCGGGCTTGCAGGCGATTGGCTTCGATACGCCGGCCGATCAACTAAGTGGCGGGCAACTGGCCAGGGTCGCGGTGATTGGCGCCATGTTGGCCGCTCCGGATTTGTTGGTGTTGGATGAACCCACCAACCACCTCGACAGCGCCGGCCGCGAATGGCTGCTGCACACGCTGAATGAGTGGCGTGGCGGGCTGGTGGTGGTCAGCCACGATCGACAACTGCTCAACACCCTGGCGCGCATCATCGAGCTCTCACCCCTGGGCATGCAGGTATATGGCGGCAATTACGATGCCTACCGCCTGCAACGCGACACCGAACAGAGCGCGGCGGTTGCAGCCCTGGAACACGCCAGGCTTGAACGCAGCCGCGAACGCAAGCGCCTGCAAAAAGATCACGACAGCCTGCAACGCAACGCCGCCCGCTCACGCAAGCATGCGGAAACTGCCAACGTTGACCGGTTCACCAAGGCCAGATGGAAAGGCGCCGCCACGGAAATCGTCAGCACTGTGCGCAGCGCTCATTACGCCCATAAAAACCACCTCGACCAGCAAGTGCGCCAAGCCTACGAGCGCGTGGTGGATGACACACCCACCCTGCTCGCCCTCCCTGGCTCGACGCTGCCCAATGGCCGACACGTCATCACAATGGCGCAGGCCCAATTGCCGTGGCTCGATGCACGGCAGCCTTCTGCCTACCTCACGCTAAACCTCATGGGGCCTGTACGTGTGGCGATACGCGGACCGAACGGTTGCGGCAAATCCACGTTGCTCAAACTGCTTGCTGGGCACTGGCACGCGATCAGCGGTAAATGTGCGGTGCACGTACCCAGCGCGTATATCGATCAACACCTGGCGCTGCTGGACGACCAACGTTCCATCGTCGAACAGCTCAACCTGCTCGACACGCCCCTGGCCGAAGCCGAACTGCGCACGCGCCTGGCCTTGCTGCAACTGGATGCGCAGCGCGTTACCCAGCCCACCGGTCAGTTGAGCGGCGGTGAGCGGTTGAAGGCCGCGATGGCGATTGCCTTGTGGCGCAAAATCCCGGCGCAACTGTTTCTGCTGGACGAGCCGACCAACCATCTGGACCTGGAATCCGTGCTGGCCTTTGAACGAGCACTGCAAGGTTTACCGGGGCCATGCTGGTGGTTTCCCATGACGAGGCGTTTGTACAGGCAATCAGGCCGACGCATCAGTTGGAATGGCAACCTACCGGCTGGCGATTGGAATGTGTCTGAGATCATTGCACCCACGCACAAAGCCTCCTACGGTAGTGGCCGAATAATCTCACCGAGGAGCCCGGCCCATGCTGCCTTCGTCCCACAGACCTTATGCCAACGCCGTACTCGCCCATCGCCAACGCTGGCGTGGCCGGATCGGCTTGCTGCTGGTGGCCAGTCTTTCGGTGTTGGCCGGTATGACCGATGCCATCGGGTTCATGGCCAGTGGGGATTTTGTCTCGTTCATGAGCGGTAACACGACACGCCTGGCCGTGGCCATTGGCGCCGGCGATCTTGGCCTCACCGGGCGCCTGCTGTTACTGGTCGCAACGTTCGTCGTCGGTAATGCCTTGGGTGTGGTGGTCAGCCGCCTCGGCCGCCGGCATGCCATGCCGTTGTTGTTGTGCATTGCTGCGCTATTGAGCTGCGCCGGCTTGTGGCCTTTCGCGGATACATTGCCGGCGCTGCTTGCGGCGATCATTGCCATGGGCATGCTCAATGCCGCCGTGGAAGAGGTCAACGGCCTGCCTGTCGGCCTGACGTATGTGACAGGGGCGTTGTCACGCTTTGGTCGGGGGCTGGGGCGCTGGATGCTGGGCGAGCGACGCCATGGTTGGCGGATGCAATTGATCCCCTGGGCAGGGATGTTCGTCGGCGCGGTGATCGGTGCCGTGCTGGAGCATCAATGGGGGCTCAGGGCGCTGCTGGCCAGTGGCGCATTGGCAGCCGTGTTGGGACTGGTGTCGCTGTGGATTCCCCGGCGCTGGCATTTGGGCTACATGCCGCGATAAGGAGGAAGGAGGCTCGCTCGACGTTTCGGCCTCGACATCCGTGTACCGGTAAAGAGCCATCACGTCGAGCGAGCGAATGAATCATAGGCCAATGCTCGGCAGCTGTCCCGCCAGGCATTTCCGAATAACACTAAGGCAACGTATTACAGGCAAGTTGCGAGTGCCGCTTGGCGACGTTTGGCAGGCATATTGTCCTCGACCGCGTAGTACTTGACGGTAGAGCCAGCACCCACCGCACGCACGTCTACAAAATAGGCGCCGTCAGTGGTGTACACCGTGAAACCACCGGACTCCAACGGCTCCTTGAAGCCACCGGCGTCAACGCCGAACACCGCCTCGTCCTGCCAGCCGAACTGCACGCATTGGGCAACCACCAGTGGGGCCTTGTCCGAAGCCAGGGTTTTGTAGGGCTGCCCTGCACGTGCCTCTTTCATCTTCGTGCCTGCGCACCCGGACAGTGCTGCCACCACCATGACGCCCATTACTACCTTACGCATGCCATCGCCTCCTTGGAAAAACCGCGACTGTACCATCGCCGCAGGCTTAACTGACGCGTGCATGAACTTTGTTTCACGGTAAAAGCCAAAGGCGACGCCTATAGTTGCCGGGCTCATTTTTAAGAAGTCTCCCTTGCGCCCGCCCTCCCGCGGGCTTTTTTTCGCCTGTGCCTCAGAACCACCAGCGGAACAGATAGAACAGCGCCATGCTCAGCAGCACCGTAATCAACACGTTGCGTGTCCAATACATCAGCGCCACCGCGCAGATACCGGCCAGCAAATACGGGTTGGTCGGGCTCAAGTTGAGCCGATGATCGGCCAGAAAAATGATCGGCCCGCAAATCGCCGTGAGCATGCCCGGCACCGCAAACCCCAGGAACTCCCGGGCGCCACGGTTAAGGCGCACCGGCAGGCGCGGTTCGATAAACAGGTAACGGTTGAGAAACACCACCAGGCCCATGGTCACTATCATGATGTAGATCATGCTTGCCCTACCCCCAACCGCTTGCACGCATAGCCTGCACTCATCCCCAGCAAGCCGGACACTACCACCGCCGACTCCCAATGCAAAAAGCTCAGCCATACCGAACACAACAGAGAGACCGCCACACACACCACCGTCGGTACATCGCGCACCACCGGGGTGATCAAGGCGATGAAGGTGGCGGCAATCGAAAATTCCAGCCCCAGTTGATCCAGCCCGGGGATACTTTTGCCGAGCACGATGCCAGCCAGGGTAAAGAGGTTCCAGGCGATGTAAAACGTCAGGCCCACGCCCAGGGCGTACCAGCGGTTGAACGTCTGGCGGTCATAGTGATTGACCAGGGCGAAGAATTCATCGGTGAGCAGAAAGCCCAGGCTGATGCGCCAGCGGGCGTTGAGCGACGACAAGGTCGGGCGCATATGCATGCCATACAGCAAGTGCTGGGATGTCAGCAGCAACGTGGTCAGCACGATGGAAATCAGGCTCGCACCACTTTTGACCATGCCAATCGCCACCAACTGCGCGGCACCGGCAAAGACAATGGCGGACAAACCCTGGGCTTGCAGTGGCGTGAACTGCGCATCGATCGCCATGGAGCCAGCAAGCAGCCCCCACGGCGCACAGGCCAGGGATAACGGAATGACAGCGATTGCGCCGCGAGCGAAGGCGTAATGAGGTAAGGCGGTAGGCATGGAAACGGCTCATCGACAGACAGTCGACAAGCATGCCTGCGTCACACGGGGGTTGTCTTGAACGATCGTGCTCAGGCGAGTTTTACCGAGACCAGCTCCACCGAGTCACGCGCTTCGCGCAGCTCGTAGGCATCCTGGTTGAGCCGGTGAATGGTGTTGAGCAGGCGCTGGCGCAGCACTTCATCGCCGAGTTTTTCGACGGCGCGCATCAGGTCAAACGCGGCGGTTTCGTTGTTGTCCGCGACGGCGTCGAGGGTCTTGCGCAGGTTGCGAGTGGCACGGGTCACGCGGAGTCTTCCTTCATCAGCAATGGGCAGGCACTTTAGGACACTTGTGTTTCATTTTAATTTCAAACACTTGTGGTCGATTGGCGTGGGGTTGATCCATGTCAATCGGATTCAGGATTTGACCTACATATATGGTTATTCGTATATTCGAATAAACATATGTTTAAAGGCCCTGATCATGTCAGACCTCATCTCTCCTCCCAGCCTGTTCAAATGCCTGGCAGACGCCACCCGGGCACGGTTGACGTTATTGATCCTGCGCGAAGGCGAACTTTGCGTATGTGAACTGATCCATGCCTTGGACGACAGCCAGCCCAAAATTTCCCGTCACCTGGCGCAACTGCGCAGCGGCGGGTTGCTGCTGGATCGTCGCCAGGGGCAATGGATCTACTACCGAATCAATCCGGCACTGCCCCAGTGGGTCACCGATGTGCTGGACACCACCCTGCAAGCCAACCAGCCATGGTTGCACACCGACGCGCAGCGTCTGGATGCAATGGGCGACAGACCACAACGGGCCGGCACCTGCTGCTGAGCCATCGGAGCGTTTATTCATGCTTGTCGCTGTTGCGATTTTTATCTTCACCATCGTCTTGGTCATCTGGCAGCCCAAAGGCCTCGGCGTCGGCTGGAGCGCCACCCTGGGCGCAATCCTGGCCCTGGCCTGTGGCGTGATCAGCCTGGCCGATATCCCGGTGGTGTGGCACATCATCTGGAACGCCACCGGCACCTTTGTGGCGCTGATCATCATCAGCCTGTTGCTCGACGAGGCCGGCTTCTTTGCCTGGACGGCGCTGCACGTAGCGCGCTGGGGCCGTGGGCGCGGGCGGCGGTTGTTTGCCTATATGGTGCTGCTCGGTGCCCTGGTGTCGGCGCTGTTTGCCAATGACGGCGCGGCGCTGATCCTCACGCCCATCGTGATGTCGATGCTATTGGCCTTGCGCTTTTCCCCGGCCGCCACCCTCGCCTTTGTCATGGGCGCCGGCTTTATCGCCGACACGGCCAGCCTGCCGCTGGTGGTGTCCAACCTGGTGAACATCGTCTCGGCGGATTATTTCAAGATCGGCTTCAACGAGTACGCCGCCGTCATGGTGCCGGTGAACCTCGTCAGCGTGGCAGCGACCCTGGCGGTGCTGCTGTGGTTTTTCCGCCGCGATATCCCGCAGGTCTATAACCCGGACGACCTGGAAGACCCGGCCAGCGCCATCCATGACCGCGCGACCTTTCGCGCCGGTTGGTGGGTACTGGGTATCTTGCTGATCGGCTGTTTCGCCCTGGAGCCGCTGGGCATTCCCATCAGTGCAATTTCCGCCGTGTGCGCCCTGCTCCTGCTGGTCATCGCCGCCAAAGGCCACAAGATTTCAACACGCAAGGTACTCAAGGAAGCGCCCTGGCAGATTGTGATCTTTTCCTTGGGCATGTACCTGGTGGTCTACGGGCTGCGCAATGCCGGCCTCACCACCTACCTGGCCACCTGGCTCGACACCTTCGCGACCTATGGTGTGTGGGGCGCAGCCCTGGGCACCGGCGTGCTCACGGCGTTGTTGTCATCCGCCATGAACAACCTGCCGACGGTGTTGATTGGTGCACTGTCCATCGAGTCCAGCCATGCCGTGGGCGTGATCAAGGACGCGATGATCTACGCCAACGTGATCGGCAGCGACCTTGGCCCGAAAATCACGCCTATCGGCAGCCTGGCCACGTTGCTGTGGCTGCATATCCTGGCGCGCAAAGGCATCACCATTACCTGGGGTTATTACTTCAAGGTCGGGATCGTACTGACCTTGCCCGTGCTGTTGATCACCCTGGCCGCCCTCGCCCTGCGCCTGAGTTTCTGAAGGAGATGCTGCAATGAAAGTGTTGTTCATGTGTACCGCCAACAGCTGCCGCAGCATTTTGTCCGAGGCGATGTTCAACCATCTTGCACCCGAGGGTTTTGAGGCGATCAGCTCCGGGAGTTTCCCCAAGGGCCAGGTCTTGCCCCGCAGCCTGAGCACGCTGCAGGCGGCCGGCATCAGCACCGAAGGGCTTTACAGCAAGGGCAATGACGCCTTTGAAGACAGCCCGCCGGATGTGGTGATTACCGTGTGCGACAAGGCAGCCGGTGAAGCGTGCCCGATGTATTTCGGCCCGGCAGTGAAGGCGCACTGGGGGTTGGAAGATCCTTCCGATGTGCAAGGTGACGAGGCGCATATCGACGCGGCGTTCAACGCCACACTGGAAGCTATCGAAACTCGATGCCGGGCATTTTTCGCCTTGCCATTTGCCCATCTCGAGCCCACTGAACTCAAGGTCGAACTCGACCGTATCGCCGCGTTGTAGCGGGAGGATACCATGACTACGCTGCCCCATCTCGACACCACTCTATCAAACGCGTTGCATAGCGGCCCGACTCCTCCACCACGTATCCTGCTGCTCTATGGCTCAACGCGGTCGCGCTCATTCAGCCGCTTGTTGGTAGAAGAGGCCGAACGCCTGCTACGGCACTTTGGCGCCGAGACACGAGTCTTCAACCCATCGGGCTTGCCCTTACCTGACGATGCCCCCAGCGACCACCCCAAGGTCCAGGAACTGCTGGGCCTGATGCAATGGTCCGAAGGCCAGGTCTGGTGTTCGCCTGAACGCCACGGCTCGATGTCGGCCGTGTTCAAGGCGCAACTCGACTGGGTGCCGCTGGCTCTCGGCGCGGTGCGCCCAACACAAGGCAAGACACTGGCGGTGATGCAAGTGTCCGGAGGCTCCCAATCCTTCAACACCGTCAACCAGTTGCGCGTGCTGGGACGTTGGATGCGCATGTTCACCATCCCTAACCAGTCCTCGGTGCCCAAGGCCTTCATGGAGTTCGATGAACACGACCGTATGAAACCCTCGGCCCTCTACGACCGCGTGGTGGATGTCATGGAAGAACTGGTGAGATTCACCGTGTTGCTACGTGATCGCCCGGACCTGGTCGACCGTTATTCGGAACGCAAGGAAAGCGCCGCCGAGCTGTCGCAACGGGTCAATCAACGGTCGATCTGAGCCCCCTTGCCAGCGTATGCTTTCGCACTTTCCTGAAAGGACGCGGGCATGCTGACGATCTTTTTCTACGCGCTGGTATTCGGTTTCGTGTTTTGCCTCTCACCCGGTGCGGTGCTGGCCGAGACGTTGCGCCGAGGCTTGCTCCACGGTTTCACTCCGGCCCTGCTGGTTCAGTTCGGCTCCCTGGTGGGTGATGCCGTATGGGCGGTGATCGGCCTCACCGGCATTGCCTTACTGGTCCAGCATGACGCCGTGCGCGTGCCGCTGACGGTGGTGTGCGCGGTGTACCTGGCCTGGCTGGGCGTACGCGGTCTCATCGACGCCTGGCACTTGCCGCAAGCACACGCCGCGCCCGCCCGATCCGGGCAGAATGCACTGGCGGTGGGCGCCGCCATTTCCCTGGCCAACCCGAAGAACATTGTGTATTGGGGCGCCCTCGGCAGCGCGTTGTCCGGGATTGTCGGTGCAACACCCAGCCATGGGCAGACCCTGATGTTTTTTGCCGGTTTCATGCTGGCTTCGGTGTTGTCGTGCTTCGTGGTGGCCACCTTGGTCAATCTGTTGCGCAAGAACGCATCGCCGCTGTGGCAACGAATCAGTTATGGCACCTGTGGATTGGTATTGTTGTATCTCGCGTACCTCGCCACACTTGGCCTGTGAAGTTATATATATCGCAACTTACCGATGCCTCTTGTCTGAATGAACTCTGAACGCAGGGTAATTTAATTAATCATGCGTTGACATTTTGTAACTAGCTGAGTAGATTGCCCCTGCCCGCAACTGGGGCCTTTTTTAAACCTCACAAAAGAAGCCAATGGACACAGTATCTAGTCGCTGTCCGAGCACCGCCTTGGCGGGCATCGGGCGCCAAACCCAGAATATGACAGGACTCGCCTCCCCGGTCCGGTAAGCTGCGCTAGAGCTTGATGCTCCACCGTAACTGCCTCGCCGGTCGCCCGTCCGGTCCCGAGGTGTGTTATGACCCTTCAACTGTTTGTTTTGCCTGATATTCGCTCGCTGGCCTCGGCCCTGCGCGCCAAGCTGTGCCGTGAGCCCGTAGGCTTCTCGCCTACCCGCTCAGCCTTTGCACCCTCCCCCGACGTTCGCCCAGCGCCAATGCTGGCGCACTGGCGTATCTGCCCAACCACTGGCCAACTGGTTCAGCACTGGGATCACGCCGACCCTCAAGACCCTCAGAGACGGATCGTTTCCGGCCTCGTTCAAGCGAGCCTGATGCTTAGCCTCTACGTGAGCGCTCGCACAGCCTGAGCCTGCTGGAAACCACAACTTTCCCGATTAATCGCCTGGAGTTCTTTATGAACAAATCCAGTAGTAGCCCGCTGCGCGCTAGTTAATTAACGCGCACTAAGCGGGCCCTGTAAAAGTTATTAAGCACTTTATTTAAACCGATCGCGAAGTCCGCGGCTCGGCATGCTTTCGCTCGCCTGCAATCAGGTAAGTACCGGGTATGTTTTGTCGAGAATTGGCGACAGGAGTACAGACAATGAGCGCCGTAAAAAACACGCCTCTGCACAAGAAAAATGGCACCGCGACCGACACCAAACTGTCGATGCGTGCCGCCCGCGAAGCCCAGAACGGCCTGTCGGCCACCCTCGCCAATGTGCGGGCAACCCAGGATGGCCTGACCGAACTGGACGCCTCGGCACGCCTGCAACGTGAAGGCTACAACGAAGTGGCCCACGACAAGCCGCCTCACGCCATCGTCCAGTTCCTGCAGGCACTGAACAACCCGTTCATCTACGTATTGCTGACTCTGGGCGGCATCAGCTTTGTCACCGACTGCTGGTTGCCGATGCAGGACGGTGAAGAAGCCGACCCGACCAAGGTCATTATCATCATGACCATGGTGCTGCTCAGCAGCCTGCTGCGCTTTTGGCAGGAGCACCGCTCGGCCAAGTCCGCCGAAGCCCTCAAGGCGATGGTACGCACTACCGCCACCGTGTTGCGCCGCGAGCAAGTGGGCGCCCAGCCGGTCCTGCGTGAAGTGCCGATGCGCGAGCTGGTGGCCGGCGATATTGTGCAGTTGTCGGCCGGCGACATGATCCCGGCGGATATCCGTCTGATCGAATCCCGCGACCTGTTCATCAGCCAGGCCGTGCTGACCGGCGAAGCCTTGCCGGTGGAGAAGTACGACACGTTGGGTGACGTGACGCAGAAGTCGGCGTCATCGCTGGCGGCCGGCCAAGACAACCTGCTGGACCTGCCGAACATCTGCTTCATGGGCACCAACGTGGTCAGCGGGCGTGCCAAAGCCGTGGTCGTCGCCACCGGGCCGCGCACCTACTTCGGTTCCCTGGCCAAGGCGATTGTCGGCTCCCGCGTGCAAACCGCCTTCGACCGTGGCGTGAACAGTGTCAGCTGGCTGCTGATACGCTTCATGCTGGTGATGGTACCGATCGTGTTCCTGCTCAATGGCTTCTCCAAAGGCGATTGGGGCGATGCGTTCCTGTTTGCCCTGGCGGTAGCGGTCGGTCTCACCCCGGAAATGCTGCCGATGATCGTCAGCGCCAACCTGGCCAAGGGCGCTACCGCCATGGCCAAGCGCAAAGTGGTGGTCAAGCGCCTGAATGCGATCCAGAACTTCGGTTCGATGGACGTGCTGTGCACCGACAAGACGGGCACCCTGACCCAGGACAAGATCATCCTCGAACACCACGTCAACGCCTTTGGCCAACGTGATGACGCGGTGCTGTCCCTGGCCTGGCTCAACAGCTTTCACCAGAGCGGCATGAAGAACCTGATGGATCAGGCCGTGGTGCAGTTCTCGGAGCAGAACCCCAAGTTCCAAGTACCGTTTGCCTACAGCAAAGTGGACGAATTGCCATTCGACTTTGTACGCCGTCGCCTGTCGATCGTGGTCAAGGACACTGCCGGCGACCAATTGCTGGTGTGCAAAGGCGCCGTGGAAGAGATGCTGGGCATTTCCACCCATGTGATGGAAGGTGGCGATGCCGTGCCGCTGGATGATCGCCGCCGCGAAGAGTTGCTGGCCCTGGCCAACGACTACAACGAGGATGGCTTCCGCGTACTGGTGGTCGCGACCCGCAATATCCCCAAATCCCTGGCACGCCAGCAGTACACCACCGCCGATGAACGCAACCTGGTGATCCAGGGCTTCCTGACCTTCCTCGATCCACCGAAGGAAACCGCAGGCCCGGCGATTGCCGCACTGCAACAGATCGGCGTGGCGGTCAAAGTATTGACCGGCGACAACGCCGTGGTCACCGCCAAGATCTGCCGGCAGGTCGGTCTTGAACCCGGCGAGCCACTGCTGGGCGTTGAAATCGAAGCGATGGACGACGCTACCCTGCTGCGCCGCGTGGAAGAGCGCACGGTGTTTGCCAAGCTGACACCGCTGCAGAAGTCGCGGGTGCTCAAGGCCCTGCAAGCCAACGGCCACACCGTGGGCTTCCTGGGTGATGGCATCAACGATGCGCCGGCGCTGCGCGATGCCGACGTGGGTATCTCGGTCGACACCGCTACCGATATCGCCAAGGAATCGGCCGACATCATCCTGCTGGAAAAGAGCCTGATGGTGCTGGAAGAAGGCGTGCTCAAAGGCCGCGAAACCTTCGGCAATATCATGAAGTACCTGAACATGACCGCCAGTTCCAACTTCGGCAACGTGTTCTCGGTGCTGGTAGCCAGCGCGTTCATTCCATTCATGCCGATGCTGGCGATTCACCTGCTGCTGCAAAACCTGATGTACGACATCTCCCAACTGGCCTTGCCGTGGGACAAGATGGACAAGGAATACCTGGCCAAGCCACGCAAGTGGGATGCGAAAAACATTGGTCGCTTCATGATCTGGATCGGGCCGACCTCGTCGATCTTCGACATCACCACCTTTGCGCTGATGTGGTACGTGTTCTCCGCCAACAGCGTGGAAATGCAGACCCTGTTCCAGTCCGGCTGGTTCATCGAGGGGCTGCTCTCGCAAACCCTGGTGGTGCACATGCTGCGCACTCGCAAGATCCCGTTCTTCCAGAGCACGGCGGCGTGGCCGGTACTGATGATGACCTGTGTGGTGATCGCCCTGGGGATCTACGTGCCGTTCTCGCCGCTGGGCACCCTGGTGGGCCTGGAGCCGCTGCCGCTGGCGTACTTCCCATGGCTGGTCGGCACTCTGCTCGCCTACTGCTGCGTAGCCCAACTGATGAAAACGATCTACATCCGTCGCTTCAAGCAGTGGTACTGATCGCTCCCGCCGTTTAAACGGTGGCGGCCGCCCGGTCGCCACCGTGCATCACAAGGATTCAAATCATGCGCGTCTTGATCTGTGCAGGTCGTCATTACGCCGACACCAAGAAGTCCCGCCAAGTGCTGGACGCTTACCACCGCCTGCGCCCGGTGCAGGTATTGATTCACGGCGGCAACCAGTTCCTCGGCAGTGACATCGAGGAATGGGCGCGGGAAATCGGCATCGACGTGGTGCGTTACCCGCCCAATTGGCAACGCCATGGCAAGCAGGCGGAACGTCAACGCAACCATTTCATGCTGACCGACAGCCGCCCCGACGTGATCATCGCCCTACCGGGCGGTGATGACACCTCGGAGCTGGTCTGCCAGGCCAAAGCCAGTGGCATTTCGGTGCTGACCGTAGAAAGCTGAATTCAAGCGAGGTGCATCATGCACAAAAAACACACCCCTCATCGCCCTGATGGGTTTGCCAAATATCGCGCACGTCACTATCGGGGGGCTCGTCACACGTTGTTGCTGCTACCGCCGGCCAAGCGGCGCGCACTGCAACGCAACCTGATTTTCATCGGCACAGTCTTGGGCTTTATTTTACTCATCGCGTTGTTCTCCAAGGCCCACGCAGCCGGTGGCGCTTATGTGGTCGATGACGGAGCCGTCAACGATCCGGGAGAATGCAATGTCGACGCCTGGTACACCGCCAATCGGCACCAAGGCAATATCCATAACGAAACCCTGAACCCAGCCTGCACCTTCAGCGCCTTGCCTTCGGTGCAATGGAGTGCGGCGCTGTCTCGCGCCAGTAATGCGGGGGATGCCGAGACGCAAGTCAGCCCGCAAGTGAAGGCGCAAGTGTGGTCACGGCAAGACCTGGGATTGCAGTTGGCGGTGTCCGCCACCAGCCACTTTGCACTGGATCGCCAACATGCCTTTGACGGCGCCGACCTCAACGTGCCACTGACCTGGCAACCCGTTGAAGCCCTGCGCTTGAACCTCAATGGCGGCTGGACCCACGCCTACAATGGCGGCGAGCAAAATCACCGCCTGACGTGGGGCACCGGTTTCGAATACCAGGTGGCAGAAGCACTCACGCTGATCGGTGAGCGCTACGGCCAGGAAGGTGGCGACCAGGCCTGGCAGGCCGGGCCGCGCTTTCACTTGGGCAAGCTGGTCGACGTAGACTTGGTGGTGGGGCAAAGCCTCACCGGTGATCACAATCAGTGGCTGACGACCGGCGCCACCGTGCGCTTTTAAGCTTTAGCCTGTTGCTCCAAGTGCAGTTGCAACTGCGGGTCTATTTGCAACTGCCCTGCCAGCTCATCCAGGTAATTGCGTTCCGCGTCCTGTTGATCATTGACCAGCATCACGCTGGCCAGGTAGATCTCCGAAGCCAATGCCGGGTCATGGGCATACTCGGCAAAATCCTCAGCATTCAGTGGTTTGGCGACTTCGGCGTCGAGCCACTGCTGCAACTGAGGGTCATCGGTATGACGGCCTATCTCGGCAGAGATCATCTGCTGTTCTTGTTCATCGATCTTGCCATCGGCCTTGGCTGCCGCGATCAATGCGCGCAACACGGCATGGCTATGGGCTTCGGCATCTGCCCCGTCGAGTTGGTCAACCGTTTGGATGGCCTGCTGTGGCGCAGTCGACTGCTGGCTCTGCCAAGTCTGATACGCCTGAAATGCCATCATCCCCAACGAAGCCAGCGCCGCGTAGTTCATCCCACCGGAACGCTGCGGAGCTGCATTACCTGAAGGCGCACCGCCCAGCAACCCGCCAAGCCCTCCGAGCAAACCACCCAGCCCGCCACCGGCCGGAGCACTGTTATTGCCCGTACTGTTGAGTAACCCGCCAAGCAGCCCGCCTAGCCCGCCCAACCCACCGCCGCCCGAAGCGCTGCCGTTTTGCTGCCCTGCACGTAGCAATTGTTCCAGTAGATCGCTGGTGTTCATGGTTCACCCTCCCAGGGCGCAATATTGGCGTTCAACAACCATAGTCTGCCAGTGCCGGAACACCATGACCACCGGGCGGGCACACCTTATGATGGCATCACCGTGCCGTTGGAGGGAGAAAGCAGGTGAACCGTATCGAGCACATTGCATTGATGGCGAACTACAACCAGTGGATGAACCAGAAGGTCTATGCCGCAGCCGGCCAATTGTCGGACGCTGCGTTGAGCGCGGACCGACAGGCGTTTTTCGGTTCGATCCTCGGAACTCTGAATCACCTGGCACTGGGCGATACCGTGTGGCTCAAGCGTTTTGCCCAGCACCCGGCTGGCTTTACTGCCTTGGCGCCCTTGAGCTCGATCGCCACTCCCACCGACCTGAAGCACTTGGCGTTCGCGGATATCCGTGAGCTTTCGACCCGACGTGCCTGGCTGGATCAACTGATCATCGATTGGGCCCACACCTTGCGCGAGCCCGACCTGGAGCATCGCCTGCAGTACCACAACATGCGCGGCATCGCCGCCAACAAGCCGTTCTTCAGCGTGCTGGTGCACTTTTTCAATCACCAGACCCATCACCGGGGCCAGGCCAGCACGCTGCTGACCCAAGCGGGTGTGGACGTCGGCGTTACCGACCTATTGGCATTGATTGACTGAGGTGAACTCGGCGTAAGCCTGCAACAAGCGGGGAAAATCCTGGGGTTCAGGCAATTGTGCAAAACTCTCGACGGCTGGAGTGGAAGCCCAGGGCAGTTTTTCGCAGGTCCAGGTTTCCATGAAAGGCACGTAGCGGTGGGCATTATCCAGCAGGGTGGCGCGCACATTGACGAACTCGTCGATGCCATGGGGTCGGGTAAACAGCCAGCTCATGCAATGAGGGCAGCAATAGTGACGGTCCACACCATGCAGCCCACCGATGACCGGGCAACCCTGGGTGACGGTGAAGCCACTGGCAGGAATCAAGGCACTGAGGGAAAACGCGCTGGCGGTCATTTTCTGGCAACCGCTGCAATGGCAGACCATGGTGATCACCGCAGGCAAGCTGACACTGAAGCGCACTCGGTTACAGCGGCAACTGCCTTCAAGTGGCTGGTTTTCGACGCTCATCACTCACTCCTTTTTATGATTGTGGACGCCACAGGGTAACGTGAAGCGACCTCTGATAAAACCGAATGCCGTGCACCGCTTGGAGTCGTAACGGTGAGGCGTCCACCTTGGCAGGCGTCGTAGAAAATCATCAACAAGCACCCTCATCCCTTGTAGATCACTGATCTCACAAGCTTTTTTAGCACGGCTTTTAGGCAAGAACCTTGCACCAACGAGCCAGGCTCTATATATTCCCAACCCTGCTACACCGCGCTACCGCCCGAATGGCGAAACTGGTAGACGCATGGGACTTAAAATCCCCCGCTCGTAAGGGCGTCCCGGTTCGATTCCGGGTTCGGGCACCATAGATATCAAGGGCTTGCATGATGAACTTCATGCAAGCCCTTATCTTTTCTGCTCCGTAACTTCATACCTTGCCCTGCAACTCCCCTCCCCCGGCATCCGACCGACCGAACACCAGTGTCCGACTGTTCGTGCAGGACCTCCAACGGACGGAGCCACCCATTCTCATACCCGAGCGCCACCGCATTGGGAGCAAAATTTTGCCCCTGCGGCCATAGATGCATTGCACTGCCCACAACTGGCCGGCACTAATGAATCACCACACTGCCGACAAAACCGCGCACCACCAACATTGATAGTCCGGCAACCGGGGCAAGGGGTACCCGAAACCTGCTGGCCATCGCCCCGTTCGTTATAACTTCCACCGTGCGAACCGCCATGCCCACGGTTATGGTGCCCGCCGAGCATCCGCTTTAAAAAGCTCATGTAAGTGCCTCCAAGTGAGTGTGTTTCAGGATTAAAAACCCTGAAGTAGCATCAGAGTCAAGGCGACCTTCACAACTCATTCGACAGTCCTTGCCAGCTTTCCGCTATTCGGTCGCGCAGTAGGGTCGGCCACGGCCAAGGAGTGATGAATCAGGCAAGACTTTTCTTCCGATATATCAGAATTCTCCTACTTCTTTTACGCCAAATTCATGCAATTAATCCCATGTATACAAGGAGCCAATCAGAAGGGATATCCATTGCTAGTCGTCACCAGAACACCCAATAAAAGCCTATACATCGGCGATGAAATCCAAATCAAAGTAACCAAGGTTGATCGTAACTATGTGTCTATAGGTGTTACGGCCCCCAAACATATATCGATCGTTCGATCTGAGCAGGATGTGCGGAATCCAGGCGACGAAGGCGCGAAAACCTCACATGCGCTCGACTCCGCGGGGCATGAGGAATAAAAAACCGCTTAGTAGCGGACATATGGCTCCATGCAGGTTGCGCTCGGTATCCACCGAGCCCCTCCCTTCACCGACAGTCGAGAAGCGCAGAACACGGGAGTCCGTTTACCTACGGATTCGAAAAGCCTCTCGCTGCTGTAGTCCCCCGCTGCCATCCACCACCGACGCGCCACTGGGAATGATCACCTCGATACAACGGTTGATCTAACCGGATTGCGGCGTCGTATCTTTGGCGACCGGATACTCCTCGACATTAGTACCGGCTAGCGCCTGGGAAATTTCCTACACATCCTGCGGAATCCGCACCTCTAAACCCCCTTCAAAAACTGAGAAAATTCCTACAACTCTTCTACCAGAGCAAGGAGAGTTCGGACTCCGACTGATAACACATACAACCCGTCAGCCTGAGTACAAAGCTTAAAAAGTAATGGTTAAGTGTCTGCTTTTTTTAGAGATAACCAAACTATGTACGAGAACCTACTTAATCTGAAAGGAACACCGTTATGAAGAAGAGTTTAATCGCTGCGGCGCTGTTGACTGGTTCGGCATTTACTAGCATGGCCAACGCCGCTGATGGCACCATCAACTTCACTGGCACTATTACCGACGTTGCGTGCACCGTCACTGCCGGCACGGCTACCCAGACCGTCGCTATGGGGACCGTCGCCTCCTCGGCCCTGAGTGCTGTGGGTGCTACCTCGGCACCAACTCGCTTCAACATTGTGCTGACCGCTTGCCCTGCAGCCGTCACCAGCGCCACCATCAAATTCGACGGCCCGGCCAACCCTACAAACAGCAGTCTGCTGGCTTTGACCAACGGTGCTGGCGTGGCGACCGGTGTTGGTATCGGCTTGTATCAGCAGGACGCTGTTACCCAAATCCCGGTGGGTAGCGCATCGCCAAGTCAGGCACTGTCGACCCTTACTGACACCACCTTCAACTTCATTGCCAAGTACGTTGCTACTAGCGCTGCTGTCGTGGCTGGTTCGGCAAACGCCGTCAGCGACTTCACTGTTATTTACAACTAAGTCGCACAGTCCGGGCATTAATTCATTTAATGCCCGGCATGACTGCATGATTAAACTGCCCTCTCCTTTCTGGAAAAACAGAGAATGAGTGAGCAATTCAAGGAGCACTTATCAATGCATTGGCTCAAATCCGTATGTATCGCCGGCTGTCTCTTGAGTATTGCCCAGACCTCATGGGCCGGCGTAGTGGTAGGCGGAACTCGCGTGGTCTATGACGGCTCGAAAAAAGAAGCCTCCATCTCCGTCATGAACCCGGATAAAAACGCGCCCTACCTGATTCAGTCCTGGATCGAGGATCCGTCAGTTGGCGACACGAAAAAGGCGCCCTTTATCATGACGCCGCCACTGTTTCGCCTCGATGCCGGGCAGGAAAACGTGCTGCGCATCATCCGTACCGGTGGCACCTTTCCAGAAAACAAGGAATCCGTATTCTGGGTAAATATCAAGTCGATTCCATCTTCGGAAAAGTCCGACGAAAACCAACTGCAGATAGCGGTTAAAACCCGTATCAAACTGTTCTACCGCCCAGCAGGTTTGCCAGGTTCTGCGAATGATGCTTATAAGGCCCTGAAGTTTAGCCGCTCCGGCAACCAACTACTGGTCAATAACCCAACGCCTTATCACGTTTCCTTTTATCGGGTGAGCGTGGGTAAGGAAGAGATCAAGAGCGCCGGTATGGTAGCGCCACAAAGTTCACTGACCTGGACAGTTCCGGACGGTGCAACCGGTGCCGTAAGTTGGCAGGCGATCAACGATTTCGGTGGTATTTCTGCGGATGCCAGCTCACCGCTCTGATTAAGTTCAGCGGCCCGCATCACTCCTCCTTATTTAATTAAATATCCGTCCACTGGATCAACTATCCGCGGTCAGTGGGAGTGGCTTGCTCGTCATAAAGTTGAGTGGAGTTTGTTGACATGGAAAAACATCATTTGAACCCAGGGTCACAGCTCAAAGCCGGTAGCCGTTCATATACGTTCACTTCCACTCACCTAGCAACATTGATAGCGGCCCAGTTCGTGTTGGGAATGACTTTGCAACCCGCCTCGGTATTGGCGGCGGACTACTTCAACCCTCATGCATTGGAAGTAGACACTCCCGGCCAGCAGTCTATTGACCTCGAGCACTTTTCCAGTCAGGGCGGGCAGCTTCCCGGTGCCTACCGGGTTGATATTTTCCTGAACGGCACTCGAGTCGACAATCGCGATGTCAACTTTGTAAATGTCGAGGGCACGTTGCAGCCCGAGTTGACGCCAGATCAACTGAAAGATATTGGCGTCAAACTCGAAGCCTTCCCGACACTGCAGCAGTTGCCAGCCACGCAAACCATCACCAAGCTTCAGGACTACATTCCGGACGCCAGCAGTCGGCTTAACTTCGGTGAACAGCGCCTGGACCTCAGTATTCCGCAAGCGGCGCTCACCAGCGAAGCCCGTGGTTACGTAGACCCCAGTACCTGGGACCAAGGACTGACGGCTGGCCTGCTGAACTACAACTTCAGCGGCGCCAGTACTTCACGCGACAACCGCTCGGGAACCGATGACAGCTATTACCTGAACCTGCGCAGTGGGTTGAACCTGGGGGCATGGCGGCTGCGCAACTACTCCACCTACAACAACCAAAGTAACGGTAAAAGCAGTTGGGACAACGTCAACAGCTATGCCCAGCGAGACATTCACGCGCTAAAGGGTCAGTTGACCCTGGGTGACAGTTCGACCCCCAGCGATGTGTTCACCAGTGTCCAGTACCGAGGGGCGCAGCTGGCTTCGGACGACAACATGTTTCCCGATAGCCTGAAAGGCTTTGCACCCGTGGTACGCGGTATTGCCCAGAGCAACGCCCAGGTCACCGTGCGCCAGAATGGCTACATCATCTATCAGACCTATGTGCCAGCCGGTGCCTTCACCATTTCCGACCTGTACCCCACTTCGTCCAGTGGTGACATGGAAGTCACCATTACCGAAGCCGACGGCACTGAGCGACGCTCCCTTCAGCCGTTCTCCGCCGTGCCCGTCATGCTGCGTGAAGGGCGTCTGAAGTATTCGGTGACCGCGGGTCAGTACCGCTCAACCGCCAGTGAGAGCAGTAAGCCGACCTTCGCACAAGGCACTCTGATCTACGGTATGCCTCACGACTCGACGCTGTACGGTGGCTTGCTGGCGTCCGGAAAATATTCTGCCGCCAGCCTGGGTATTGGCCATGGATTTGGTGACTGGGGCTCACTGTCCACCGATGTGACCCAGGCCAAGACCGAATTGCGCGACGGCTCCCGTCATAACGGACAGTCGTATCGCATTCAATACGCCAAGGACATCGCGGCCTCCGGCACCACCTTCACTCTGGCCGGTTACCGTTACTCCACCAGCGGCTACTACGACTTTCAGGAGGCCAATGAAATCGACCCCGGCAACTTCAACGACTGGCGCCGCACCTATAACAAACGCAGCAAGGCGCAGATCAATATCAACCAGTCGCTGGGCGACTACGGCAACTTCTATATCAACGGTTATCAGCAGGACTTCTGGCGACAAAAGGGTTACGAGCGCAGCGTAAGCGCCGGTTACAACCTGAGTCATAACGGTGTCAGCTACGGCGTGGACTACACCTACACCCAGGCGCCAGTCAATGGGGGTCGCAACAGCAAGGATCAACAACTGTCCTTCAACGTACAGGTACCGCTGGAGAAAGTGCTGCCGAACAGCTGGGCTCGCTACAACCTCAACACCAGCAAAAAGGGCAATACCACCCAGGATGTGGGCCTGAGCGGTACCGCCCTGGCGGACAACAACCTGAACTACAACGTACAGCAGGGCTATGCCAACCAGGGTATCGGCGCCAGCGGCAGTGCCAACGCCAGCTACAAGGGCGCTTATGGCGAAGCACGGGCCGGCTACAATTACGACAAGAGTTCGCAGCAGGTGAACTATGGGGCACAGGGCGGGATCGTGGCCCACCCCTACGGCGTGACCTTCTCCCAGGAGCAAGGCGAGACCATCGCCCTGGTCCGCGCACCCGGTGCGGCAGATGTGAAGGTGCAAAACAACACTGGGGTACGCACGGACTCGCGCGGTTACGCGGTGGTGCCCTACGTCAGTACCTATCGCAAGAACCGTGTCGCACTGGACAGCGAGACGCTGCCGGAGGATGTGGACATCGATACCAACACCCTGACGGTTATTCCTACCAACGGCGCAGTGGTGCTGGCCAACTTCAAGACCCGTATGGGCAGCCGCGTGCTGATGACGCTGACACACTTGGGCAAACCGGTGCCGTTTGGCGCAACTGCCTCACTGGTGCAAGGGGACGATGCCATGGACAACAGCGGCATCGTCGGCTCGGATGGCCAGGTGTACCTGAGTGGTGTGCCGGAAAAAGGCCAGTTGAATGTCAAGTGGGGCGATGCGGCTAATCAACAGTGCTCGGTGAAATTCAACTTGCCAGCCGCTGACACAACATCATCGGTGCAGACATTTAATACTCTCTGCCAATAGCTCATTGGGCTAAATAAATATCAGGTATGCACGATATGAACATATTCAAGAAAACACTTCTGGCAGTGCTCGCACTTGGAGGGGCTTCCGTCACCATTTCAGCGTATGCCGATTGCACCTTTGCTTCCGGTTACTCTGCCAACACGCAAGAGGCGATTAACTTCGGTACCGTGACGGTTCCACCTTCCACCCCCGTTGGCACGGTGGTAGCTTCGAAAACGTCAACACTAATTGGCAGCCGTGGTTATTTTATTACAGGGTGCACAACGTTCAACCAACATGATTGGCGCTCGCCAGGATTACCAGCGGTTTCCTACGGTGGTCAGACTCTTTATCAATCAGGTGTGCCCGGCTATGCCATTCGAATCGTCACTCCGGGAGCTGGTTCAACAGCTGGTCGGTTTGGTAGCGGGCCATTTGATCGAATATTAACTAATAGCGCATGCAGAGGGACTGCGGACTATTGCGGTGGGTCATGGGGGAATGTGACATTTGAGCTAGTTAAAATAGCCTCCGACGCCGGTTCTGGGCAACTATCGGCGGGGACACTTGTCAGAGCCAGTATCCGTGGCTGGCAGTTTCTTTATACGGCCAATCTGACGGCATCTAGGATTGTTGACTCCGGATGCACCGTTACCAATAAAAACATCAATATCCCCATGGGGAATGTAAAACGCAGCACTTTCACAGGTGTAGGCACCAGAGGGTTACCGACTCAAGTCTTAATTACACTTGACTGCAATATTGGTACGCAGATCAATTTCAGGATGGATGCGACCGCTGACAGTTCTGGAATACCAGGAGTAATGGCCATCGACACACCCACCACTGGCACTGCTGCCAGCGGGGTGGGAATAATATTGACATATAATGGGGCAGTCGTAGAGTTAGGTACGAATATTTCAAGGGGAACAGCTGGCAATGATGGAGTATCTTGGATTATTCTTTTTGCACAATATTATCAAACGGCTCCGAGGGTCACTGCTGGCACGGCTAATGCCACGGCGACCTTCACCATGACCTACAACTGACTTGACGCCCTTATTTATGACCTTCATTGTTACGTGTGCGCCAACAAGTTTGGCGTACATTTTTTTCTGACATATGCTTTTCATAGAGGTTTATAGCCCCCACACAACTTGACCTCATGGTTCACACTACTACCCCTAGCTTTCTAGCCCCCTTAACGCCTAACGCAGTGCTGCGCCCCCCCAGCTACAGCACCATGATGGATGCCTGTATACACACCAGAGCCTTTGACCTGAGCGATCCCCTGTGCTTAATTGACCATCGTCGCGTCAAAAAATCAATCCAAGCAATCACGTGAAGGAACACACATGAAAAAAATTGCCCTTGTCATTCTTCTGGTCGTCATGTCGCCAATTTGCTTTTCAAAAACCAATGACGAGGCAGGTGAGCATAAATCAATACAACACTCAAACTCAAACTCCAACTCCGAACATTTTGATTTGGCGAAACTTACATTCAAAGAAAATATAAAATCCATTTACGTGGAAGCTGGCGCCAATGCAGTTTCGTCGGATGAGAAGACATTATGGGGATATGAGAGAACAGAAAGCGTCTCACCCCAATTTCTGATCTATAGTGATCTAGCCCTCTCTGGCGAATCTGACAACATGAAAAACAAGGTGATTTTTCATTACTCTGAAGAAGGAGAAATTCTGACGATGTATGAATTGAGAATCTACTCGCCGTCACAGAACAACCATTTGCTTGAGGCCATCCAGAAAAAAATGGGGCCGCCGCTCATTACAAAACTGAGCACTGATTTTGAAAGCGGCATAAAGTTTAAACAAGCTGTATGGGCACAAGGACCTATTATCTATCTTCTTCTACAGGAGCTGGACAAGGCTGGCGTCAAAACATCAAACCTGGCTGTGTTTGATAACAGCAATAAGGATTTCTATAAGCTGTTGGGTCAAAAGGGTTATGCCATTGATCCCTCAGCACTTATTGAAGAGGCATTGAAGCAGCGCTAACGACTTCTAACATACCGAGTCATCGGCCAACTGCAACCACTCAAGCAACTCCATTTCCAAACTACCCGACTTAAGCATCGCGGGAGACAGCAGGCAATAACGCGAGCCGTCCTCGACAAACCCCAAGGGCGCCACCAGCACACCGCTCTGGATATCGTCGCGCACCAGATGCCAGGGGCCCATGGCTACGCCGAGGCCAGCGATCGCGGCCTGTAGGCTGAAGTAAAAGTGCTCGAACGTTTGCATCTGCGCCACTGGCGTGGGGACTGCGCTTGCGCTCGCCCATTCGTTCCAGGCTGTAGGGCGACTAGCGGTTTTCAACAACGGGGCCGAGGCGCGCAGGTACTTGCGGCGTTTGTCGAACCACTGATCGACCTTTTCCGGCCGGCACACAGGGCCGATCTTTTCAAGAAACAAGGTCTGAACGTGATAAGTGTCGGGACGCGGAAAATCGTCGCGGCGGATGGCCAGGTCGATGCCATGATCGAATGAAAACGCACCGCCCCCGGCCACCAAATGGATGTCCAACCCTTGATGACGTGCCTGAAAGTCACTCCAGCGCGGGATCAACCAGCGCATCAGCAAGGTTGGCTCACAGGACAGCACCAGCTGCCGCGCACGCCGGGCGTCGGTACGTATCTCGCGAACAGCCTGGCTCATCACCCCAAACCCTTCACTCACGGTTTTCGCCAGACGTCTTCCCGCCTCCGTTAGAAAGACCCGTCGGTTACGCCGCTCGAATAACTCCACCCCCAAGTCTTCTTCAAGCAAGCGCACCGCGCGGCTGATAGCGCCGGGCGTCAGGTGCAATTCGTCAGACGCACGAGCGAAGTTTTCAAACCGAGCCGCTGACTCAAAGCACCGTAACGCGAGCAAGGAAGGCATGCGAGCATCAGCGTTCAGTGAGTTGGAGTCACCCTTTTCTTCAGAAATCATCGTTAGTCCCGGGGAATATGATCTGTAAACATTGCTTTACCACTGAAAACAACAAGGTACAGCATGAACGAATGGATAGCAGTAATCACCCTTACCCTACTCGCCTGTGTCAGCCCTGGACCGGACTTTGCCATGGTCTCTCGCAACGGCTTGTTGTTGTCTCGGCGCGCAGGCGTGCTCACCGCGGTGGGAATCGGGATGGGGGTGTTCGTCCACGTGAGCTATACGCTGGTCGGAATGGGTTTAGTGCTGCAACAGACGCCTGGGCTGTTCAATGCCTTGAAGCTGGCCGGTGCTGCGTACCTGGTGTACCTGGGTGTCCACATGCTGCGGGCCAAGCCAATGATCGACCAACCAGGCACACCACCACCCGCCCTGTCTGATGGGGCCGCGTTACGTACCGGATTTCTCACGAACGCGCTGAACCCGAAAACATCGATTTTCATCGTCAGCCTGTTCATGGGCGTGGTGCGCCCCGACACCCCCCTGACCGTACAAATGGCCTATGGGGTGTTCATCGCCGGGGCGCACGCCGTGTGGTTCAGCCTCGTCGCGCTGTGCTTCTCCACCGGGAAGGTGCGCGAGAGGTTGATGGTCGCTCGGCACTGGATTGACCGCGCGTTTGGCGGGCTGCTGGTGGGCTTCGGGCTATTACTGGCCATCGCTCAGCATTATTGACGCCGACCCAGTGGCCCATCAGGCAAACAGCACGCTCTCACGCGCCAATGCCCATGGCGCAATCAAGCGCTGCGGGGTCTGGCAGGTTTTGCGCTTGAACACGAAGTTGCGGCACTTTTCAGCGAACTGTTGGCGGTTATGCACCATGTCCAACTCCATCTGTGCCAACTCGTGGTTACGGCAAAGCTCAATCTGCTCGACATCCCTACTGGCTTTACGAGCGCGGTGTGAGGCGTATTTTTCTTCGGTCAATGCACGCCTGGCTTCTTGCAACAACCACGGGCCGAACTCACTCGGGCAGCGTGGACCAATGTCCTGGACCATGCCCCATTGCCGGGCCTGGACGGCGCTGATCGGCAGGCATTCTTCCGTGAGCTTGTGCGCGATTTCACTGCCGACGGCGCGAGGCAGGCTGTAGGTCCAGTATTCGGAGCCATACAAGCCCATGGTCTTGTAATGCGGATTGAGCACCACGCCCGCCCGTGCGAACACGACATCGGCCGCCAACGCCAACATCACACCGCCGGCTCCGGCGCTACCGGTCAGGCCGCTGACCACCAGTTGCCGTGCTGTCAGCAATTCCTGGCAGACATCGTCGATGGCCTGGATATTGGCCCAGGCTTCCAGCCCTGGCACTTGCGCCGCCTGGATGACATTGAGGTGTACGCCATTGGAAAAGCTTCCACGCCCGCCCTTGATCAACAGCACCTGGGTGTCCCGCGCCTTGGCCCAACGCAACGCCGCGACCAGTCTCCGACACTGCTCCGTGCTCATGGCGCCGTTGTAGAACTCGAAGGTCAGCTCACCGACTTCACCCGATTCTCGATAACGAATCGGTTGATAGATCAACTCATGGGTAATCGAGCCCGCCAGCACTGGAACATCCGCCAACTGCCCGGCCAGTACATGACGTGCCGGCAGCTTGAAGGTCTCCTCCCCTGGTTGGGCTTTGCGTTTGAGCGAGCCGATCCACACGCTCTGATCGCCGGCTGCGACCAGCACTGCATCGTCCTGCACCGCGAGAATCTCGCCTGGCAGACCGCTGCGTGAATCCAGGTGCGCGTCGTACAGGTAATACTGCCCACCATGGAGGCTCGCCAGCACGCCGGGTTGGCCATCGGCGGCGTCGATGCTGCGTTTGATGAACCGGGCGCAATCATGCCAGCTGAAGGCGCGGTCTATCTGTTTCATATTTGGCTGCAAACGCCCGATGACGTTGGGCTGCGTGTAATCGAGCGGCGTGGGCACGAAACCAGCAGCGAACTTTTCCACCACATCGCGGATGCAATGGATCGCTGCATCACTGACTAAGCCGTTGTACAACTCGGACTTGCGCACATCTGCGGGCATGTCGAACTCGAACGTCGACCAGATCGGCCCCGCGTCCATTTCCTCCACCGCTTGCAGCGCCGTGACGCCCCAGCGGCTGACCTGTTGCGTGATGGCCCAGTCCAGCGCGCTGGCGCCACGGTCACCGACGATACCCGGGTGAATGATCACAATCGGTCGATCCGGGTTGCTCCACAACTGCTGGGGCACTCGGTCCTTGAGGAAGGGACAGATCACCAGATCGGCCGCCGATGCCTCAATCTGCTGGCACACCGTGGCCTCATCCGTGAATACCACCACGCTGGGGTCGTAACCCGATTGCCGCAAGTCCAACCAGGCCCGCTGGGTCAAACCATTGAACGCCGATGACAACAAGATGATCTTCATTGATCGCATGACAGACTCTTCCTTGAGAGTGCGCGGCCAGAGGCACTCATTCAGCCGTCCCTGGCCTTTTGATGGAGGCACTAGGGTAGAGGGCGAGTCAGGGCGATCACCTGACCGAGATCAATCTTGAGTCTGCAAACTGAATGTAAAAATGCACGAAAGGTCTCAAGTCTGTCGAATTATGACTTGGACGGTCTTGGGAGGCGCGACATAGGATTGCCGCCATCGGAGTTCATAACCCGCTCCCCTTACCAGGAAAATACAGATGAACCTCAAATCCCTGATCGCCAACCCGCTGGGCTTCGGCACCGCGCCACTAGGCAATATGTTCCGCAACGTACCGCAGGCCGAAGTCCAAGCCACGGTCGATGCCGCCTGGAACAATGGCGTGCGTTACTTCGACACCGCACCGTTCTACGGTGCAGGCCTTTCCGAGTCACGCCTGGGTGATGCCCTGGAGGGCCGTCCCCGTGACGAATATGTGCTGAGCAGTAAGGTCGGCCGGATCATCCTGGATGAACTGGAAGATCCAAGCAGCCGTGAGCTGGGCGAAAAGAGCGGCCTGTTCGAACACGGCAACCGCAACCGCATCGTCAATGACTACAGCGCCGACGCCACCTTGCGCTCCATCGAGGACAGCCTGAGCCGCCTGAAAACTGATCGCCTGGACATTGTCTGGATTCACGACATCGCCCAGGACTTCTACGGTGACGAGTGGCTGGAGCGCTTTGAGACCGCGCGCAAAGGCGCGTTCCGGGTGCTGACTCGCCTGCGTGAAGAAGGCGTGATCAAGGCGTGGGGCCTGGGTGTGAACCGTGTCGAGCCGATCGAATTGACCCTGGACCTGAACGAACCGCAGCCCGATGGCTTCCTGCTCGCCGGCCGGTACTCGTTGTTGGACCATGATCGCGCTCTGCAACGCGTGATGCCGCAAGCACTGGAGCAAGGCGTCGGCATTGTGGTCGGTGGCCCGTACAGCTCGGGTGTGACCGCAGGGGGTGAACACTTTGAATACCAGAAGGCGACCCAGCCAGTGCTGCACAAGCTTGAGCGCATCCGTGAAGTGGCCCGTGCCCATGGCGTCGACGTCAAGGCCGCCGCCTTGCAGTTTGCCCTGGCCCACCCGGCCGTGGTCGCGGCGATCCCCGGCTCCACACGCCCACTGCACGCCAACGAGGACCACGCCGCGCTGAGCGCGGTGATCCCTGCCGCGTTCTGGAACGACCTGCGTCAGCAAGGCTTGATCAATGCCCTGCCGCCGGTGCCGGCCGTTTAATACTGACCTGTTGTGATCCCAGGTACGCTGGTCAAGCCCGGAACACCCGAGTAAAAGGTAAGGCAATCATCAGGAGGTGCCATGCAAGATCTACGTCAGCTGCGCTATTTTGTCGCCGTCGCCGAATGCGAAAACGTTGGCCGTGCGGCGGAGCAGTTGCACATCTCTCAATCGCCCCTGAGCCGGCAAATTGCTCAACTTGAAGACCACCTGGGCCTGGCCTTGTTCGAACGACGCAACCAGCGGTTGTTCCTCACCGCCGATGGGCGCACCTTCCTGTCCGAAGCGCGCGGCCTGCTCAAGCACGCCGAGCGCTTGGAGTCCCTGGGCAAACGCCTGGGGCGCGGCGAGGAAGGTGGCCTGTGCATCGGCTACGTCAACCACGCTATCCATGCCGGCGTGCTGCCAGGCGCGGTGCGGGCGATCCGTAGCGAGCGCCCGCAGATTCATATCGCCCTCTACAACATGACCCCGCGCGAACAGTTCGAAGGCCTGCGCCAGCGCAGCCTGGACATCGCCCTGGTCTGCGAGCCCGCGCCCGACAACGACCCCGACCTGATCGCCCTGCCCGTGCTGAACGATCCCATGCTGCTGGCCATTCCGGCCGAGCATCCATTGGCAGCCAAGGCCGAACTCACCCCCGCCGACCTGCACGAGCAGGAGTGGATCATCACGGGCGGCCAACCCGACCAAATCAACAAACGCGACGATTTCATCGCCCGTTGCGCCGATGCCGGTTTCGTCCCGCGCCTGTCACTGGAGGCTACTGACCCGCTGAGCGTGCTGGGGCTGGTGTCTGCCGGGTTGGGTTTGGCCATGGTGCAGAGCAGCCTGGCCACCAGCGCAGGCCCGACGGTGGTGTTGCGTGAGCTGGACTGGTTCAGACCCTGCGTACGGCTATGGGCCGCCTGGCACAAGGTTGACCTGCGCCCGATCGTGAGTGTGTTCCGCGAGCAGGTACTGGCGCTGGCCGAGCCGGCTCACCCAGCCTGAATCAGGTAGCGGCCACCGAGTTACGCAGCTCAAACGTGGCGCGTTCGATTTTATAAAAGAAGTTCTCCTGGGTGCCGACGGCCAGCTGTTTGATCGACGTGTGGGAGAACGTCCCGCCGATTTTCTCCATGGCCCGCTGCGAACGGACATTTTGCCCCGCAATATGAAACCAGACGGTGTCGACCCACTGGAAGGCATGCGTGAGCATCAGGCGCTTGAGCTCGCCATTCACCCCACCGCCCCATTTCTCCCGCGCCAAGAACGTATACCCAATCGCCACCTCACGGGTTTGCTCGTTGAATTCGTAATAACGAGAACTGCCGACAACCTGGTGACTGGCGCGGTCGATAACGACCAGCACGCTTTCGGACTTCATGGCCTCATCAAACCATTGGCGAAAGACCGCCTCCTGATAACGCGTCGGGCTCGGGTGCTGGGCCCAGATCAATGGGTCGGATGCGACTAGGTATAGCGCGTCGAAATCCTCGGCTTGCAGCGGGCGTAGCTCAATGAGCTCACCCACGATTGACGCAGAGAGGGGCAGAGATTGCATCCATGTTCTCCAAACGTTCGCAAAGGTTTGTAAGTTGCACTTGATCGATTTACAGCGCAAGAACCGGAGTTTATGCAACGCCCCCGCTTTCTACACTGGCTCAAACGCGAACCCATCGCTTGATTGACTGAGCCCGCCATGAACCCCATCACTTGCGACATCGAATGCCTTGATTGGCACCGGATTCACCTGCAACTCAGTCAGGAAGGCTTTGCCGTGCTTCGGGATTTTCTTGGCGGTGATGAGTTTGACGAGCGTGCTGTGCGCAAGCAGCTCCCAGACTGGATGAACGACCTTAAACGCGGCTTTTATCCTCCGTTGGCGCAGCTTGCCAACCAATGGCATGCAATACGTCAGCTGACCTACCGCTTCCCGCCGCAACTAGCGGAGTTTGAGGCACATTGTTTGGCTGTCGGGCAGCAGCACGAGCTTTCCCATCTGACGTGCTTGCGTGAGGCGCAATACCTGTCGCTTGGGCAGGATGCCGACGGCGAATACATCTTTCCATTCCAGTTGGTCGCCGTATTGTCCTGCGTCGGCAAGGACTTCACCGGCGGTGAATTTGTCCTCACGGAACAGCGCCCAAGAATGCAATCGCGTCCTATGGTGGTGCCACTGCGTCGGGGCGATCTGGCAATCATCACCACGGCTCAACGCCCGTTCAAAGGCAACAAGGGTTACTACCAGGTCAATATGAAGCACGCCATCAGCCGGGTAAAAAGCGGCGAACGCCTTGGGTTTTCCCTGGGGTTTCATTTCGCTCCAGCGCCACGCCATGACCGAACCGCGTGAGTGGACGCTGCTGGGCAGCGCTGGCAAACCCTGCCTGAGCCGGCAGCCCGGAACGCTGGGGGGGCATCGGCGCGGCAAACGCTATGGAAAGCTCGACTGCCCCGCCGCATTGAGGGCTATTGCCCGCGGAGGCTATGTGAAGGACCGCGTATTTTTTCTCGACGAAGCCAGTGCCATCGCGGCCGGTTATCGCCCCTGCGCCATCTGCATGCCTGTCGAATATCGCCAATGGAAACTTCAGGAGCTCTGATGACCACTCAAACCGACTTGCAGAATATCGACTGGTCCGCCGTCGAAACAGCCTTGATGAACGACGGGTTTGCCCTGCTTGCGCCTTTGATCACTCGACAAAACTGCGAGCAGTTAGCAGCGCTCTATGCCGATGACACTCACTTTCGCAGCCGTATCATCATGGAGCGCTACGCCTTCGGCCGGGGGGAATACCAATATTTCAAATATCCCCTGCCGCCCCTCGTCGAAGACTTGCGAACTCGCCTGTACAGCCACCTTGCACCCATCGCCAACCGCTGGCACTCGGCGTTGAAAGTCGGCCAGCGGTTTCCCGAGACCCATACAGCGTTCAAAGCGGCCTGTCATCAGGCAGGCCAGTGCCGCCCCACGCCGTTGATGTTGCGTTACCGTGAAAACGACTACACCTGTCTGCATCAAGACCTGTATGGCGAGCAGGTGTTTCCGTTTCAGGTGGTGTTCCTGCTGGATCAGCCAGGCGTGGATTTCGACGGCGGCGAATTCATTCTTGCCCAAACCGCCTCCAACAAGCCGGGCCAGGTGGAGGTCGTCACGATCGGCCAGGGCCAGGCGGTGATTTTTGCGGTGAACAGTCGCCCGACGCAGTCGGCACGAGGGTATTACCGAATGACGGTACGTCATGGGGTAAGCCGCCTTCATCGCGGTGAACGCAGAACCCTCGGTATCATTTTCCACGATGCCCAATGACCGCCTTCAGCGGGCGACAGGCTTCAAGTGCTTGATCCATTCAATCGCGTCCTCAACCGACTGGCCTGCACCACCGGGCGAGACGTTGTGACCCAACTCGGGGTACAGCCGGTATTCGAATGGCTTGCCGTTAGCCTTCATGGCATCCAGCTGTTCCATCGCCACGAATGCCGGCGTTTGCAGATCCTTGCCGCCCAACAACCACAGTCCGGGGATTGAAACCTTGGCCAGTGAGACTCGCGGGTCGGTGTCAGTGAACTCATAGCGATCAGGGTCTTCAGCGATGTGCCGGCGAACCTCGGCTTCGCTGTGCTGGCTCCAGAAATCCGCCTTGCCCTGGGTCAAAAACTGAAAGCGCAATTGCTCACGCGTCGTGAGCAGTGGTCCGCTGAACAACACCATGAAGTTCACCGCGCGATTGTGCTCGGCGGCGATGGGAATGATCCAGCCGGCCTGGCTGAACCCCACCAGTCCAAGCGGCACCCTGGCGGCTGCCAGCTGGGTTGATAAGGCGGTGACGGCTGCGTTCGCATCCCCCGCCAAGGTGTCCAGATTGGTCGCATCGAGGTTGTTGGTGCCGACCTCTGGCCCGGCGTAAACACCGCCCGACTGGCCGACGCCGCGCTTATCGTAGGTCAGCACCGCGATACCGCGTCCCGCCAATAGCGTCGCGACCTTCATCATGCGTTTTTCCTGACCGGAGCCATGCACGAGCACGACACCAGCCACCGGGTGTTCGGGCAGCAAAGCCGTGCCGGACAGCGTGATGCCAGCGTTGGAGAAATGCACCTCCTGGGTGGTGAAGCCCGCAGGTTCAGCCAGGGCCAACGCAGGCAACAACCCACACAGGCCCAGCAACAAAACAATGGAGCGACGCATGATTCAATCCTGAGCAAAGCACATCCGAGTGCGGATGCCGGAGTCTGACAGTGCCCCGTTGCCATCTCATGACTGCTTCTAAAGCATCGGTGAATGGTTCACCACCCGCAGCGCCAGGCCTTCATAGGCATCCAGCGTGATGGTGAACGCCCCCTCGGCCGTCAGGTCACCTTCGACTCGCTCATTGATGATATCCACCACAGGCCCAGGCCCGATGTTGGGCAGATGCAACGTCTCGGTAAGGGGTGTGGCGCTGAAGTTGAGCGCCGTGATCTGCGTGCCCTTCCCGGCTGGCAGTTCGTGGACCATCACCAACAAGCCTGGATGCTCGACGTCTGGCACCTGGATCTGGCGGCTGGCCGCGATGTCGTAGGCGCGGCGCACCGCGAGGATTTTTTGCAGTTGCGACGCAAACGATTCCGGGTCCTGCAACTGCTCATTGAGGTTGCCGTACAAGGTTCGCGAGCGCGCCATCTGCCCCGCCGACCGCTCGGCATCCGGGTTCAGGTCCACCAGGTCATAGGCGCCGCGATGAATCCAACGGGTGTCGCCGTCCGTCATCAAATGCGCCACCTCCTCGGCCGCCAACGGCAACGCGCCCACCAGGTCCCAGCCGGACAAGGCAAACACTCCGGGCTGCATCGCGTTGTACATCACCAGCAGTAAATGCACCTGACGGATCTGGCGAATATCCGCAGGCGTGATTGCCTCTAGGTCACGAATACCCAGTGCAGCCGTAATGATGCTCGCCGTGGTACAGGACACACCATTGGTCACGAACTTGAGGTTATACGGCGCCTGCTCACCGGCGAGGCGCTCGTACATCTGCTCTCGGATGTGTTCGCGCAGGATGTTGCCTGGGAAGGTCTGGCCTTGGTAGAGATAACTGTCGTGGGCATGCAGGGTCCAGAAATGCACCAGTTCCAGGGTCAGTTCATCGTGGTTCTGTAACGCATGGATCAGCGAGCCGGGGTCGATGCCCTGGCTGTGCATTTCGCGCAGCATCAGCCGCAGAAACTCCGTGTCGCCCATCAGCAGCGCATGCTGGTAGGCCGGACGAGTGATGAAGTCATAGGACAGATCTGCACCGCCGTGAGACATGGCGGCGATATCGTCCACGGTCAGGTTCAACTCCTGGAAACTGAAGCCACCGGCCTTGCGAATCGAACCGCCCAACAACTGGTTGCCGGTGATCGACAGCGGGTGGCTTTCCGACCAGGCCGTGCCATCCAGCTTGCGTTCCACGCCCAGGAAGCCATTGGCGTCCAGACGCAGGACCTTGGCACCCATCACATCGATAGCATGCAAGGCGTCGCCGATGATCATCTGTTGCGCGGCGAACGAAGGATCGAGCCAGTTCAGTGACGGCTGCCCTTCCTTGAAGTAATGCAGGTACACCCAGCGCCGCGGCTTGCCGTCCACACCCAACACCACGGGCGTTGCGCTCCAGTCGGTTTCCTTGACGCCCGGTTCGAAGAAGATCACCCGCTGCAATTGACCGACGATGTAATGCTTGTCACGCAGCGCGTCCACCTGCGCCGGGCTGAGGTTCTGCGCATCGCGCCCCTCGGCAACGTCAGGTAGCAAGGGCCAGTCTTCCTCGCGGATTTCCACCATGTGGTAAAGGCCGGGATAGTCTTCGTAGGCCATCTCGGCCAAGCGAAAATCCGCGCCCTTGCCGGTGTGGGATGGGATGACGTCATCGATGATCACCGCATTGTGTGCCGCCGCCATGCGCGTCAACGCCTGTAACTGCGCCTCGGTGCCCAGTTGCGGATCGATCTCGAAGCTGATCCGGTCGAAATTGCCGTCGATGGTCGGCGTGTATTCGCGGCCCGACAGACCACCGGATTTTTTCAGCGGGCCGTTGTGAATACCCTGGATGCCGATCTTCGACAGGGCATGCCACAGCGTCTCGTCCCCCAGCGCCTCCAGCACCGTGCCATTCTCACGGGTCACGATCGAAGCCGGATAAGCGGTGAACCACACCGACGACAACGCGCAAGCATCACGGGGCCGCGTCTGCGCGTACGGCTGCTGCCACAAGCGCCCCTGCCCCGAATAGAGCCTGGCCCGCTGGCGCGCCGCGTGCAGCATCGATTGTCCAACCAGCCAGTTCACATGATCGTTGTCCGTCGCCGTCATAAGCCTGATACCTGTGTGGTGAAAAGGGCCTTGGTAAGCATAGGAGGGTCGACAGCAGCCATTCGTTGCATTGCGATGGCGGTGACTATTCCAGCTGGCGATATTGGCGTGGTGTGAACCCGGTGGACGCCTTGAACTGGCGGGTAAATGCACTGTGATCGGTGTAGCCACATTGCAGCGCCACGTCGGTGATCGGCAACTCGGTATGCAACAAGCGATGGGCATGTTCCAGGCGGACTTTCTGGATCATCTGTCGGGGTGTGAGGTGGAACACGCGTTTGCAGTAGCGTTCCAGCTGCGCCACGGAAATCCCGGCGATTCGGGTCAGCTCGCCCAAGGTGACGCGCCGGTTGAAATGCTGGCGGATGTAGTCATCCACGGCGGCCAGGCGCTGATACGCTGGGTGGGTTTCGCTGGCCGATTGCAGGTCGACGGAAATGCCGGCCAAGCCGATGATCTGGCCTTGATGGTTATACAACGGCCATTTATGGGTCAGGCACCAACCGGGTTCGCGAGTGCCGTAGAGGTGCAATTCCAACTGGTCCTCAAGTACGAAGCCCTCCTCCAGCACACGCCGGTCCTGTTCGGTATAACCCGGCCCGAGTTGCGCGGGGAAGACTTCGGCGCTGGTCTTGCCCAACAGCGGTTGCAACTGTTTGAGGCCGCAGCGTTGCACCAAGGTACGGTTGGCGAGCACGTAGCGGGCGTGCACGTCCTTGATGAAAATCGTGGCGTTGGGGATCACATCCAGCATCGGCAACAGCTGCGCCACACCGCTCAACAACTGTTCGATGCTCTCGGGGCGATGGGCCTCGCGCCCTTGGCACAGGCTGGCGAACGCAGTGTGCAACATGGGATAGCCTCCGGTTTTTTCGAGCAGATTGCCCCATGCCCGAGGCGCTGTCGAGCACAGAGAATTGTGCCGAATTCGTCATACTCACCTGCGCAAAACATCAATCACCACGCCCTTGATGGGTTCAGGATAGCGCCACTGCATGCCTATCCAATAACTCACAAGAAGGCGCCGCCATGTCTGCTCAAGGCAAGTTCAAGAAACAACTTTCACTGATGGACCTCACCTTTATCGGGCTGGGCGCCATCTTCGGTTCGGGCTGGTTATTCGCGGCCAGCCATGTGTCTGCCATCGCCGGTCCTGCGGGGATTTTCTCCTGGTTGCTGGGTGGTTTTGCAGTGCTGCTGCTGGGCATTGTGTACTGCGAATTGGGCGCCGCATTGCCCCGCGCCGGTGGTGTGGTGCGTTACCCGGTGTACTCCCATGGCCCATTGCTGGGTTACTTGATGGGTTTTATCACCTTGATCGCGTTTTCCAGCCTGGTGGCGATTGAAGTGGTCGCCTCGCGCCAATACGCGGCGGCATGGTTTCCCGAGCTGACCAAGGCGGGCTCCAGCGACCCGACCACCCTCGGCTGGCTGATACAATTTGCCTTGCTGTGCCTGTTTTTCATCCTCAACTACCGCAGCGTGAAGACCTTCGCCATCGCGAATAACCTGGTGAGTGTGTTCAAGTTCATCGTGCCGCTGTTGGTGATCGGCGTGCTGTTCACCTTCTTCAAGCCGGCGAATTTCCAGGTGCATGGCTTCGCACCGTTTGGCCTGTCGGGCATTGAGATGGCGGTGTCGGCCGGTGGTGTGATCTTTGCGTACCTGGGCCTCACGCCGATCATCTCGGTCGCCAGTGAAGTGAAGAACCCGCAACGCACGATTCCGATTGCGCTGATCCTTTCCGTGTTGCTGTCCACCGCGATCTACGTGTTGCTGCAAACCGCGTTCCTCGGTGGCGTGCCGACGGAAATGCTTGCCAACGGTTGGGCCGGGATCAGCAAGGAACTGGCGCTGCCATATCGCGATATTGCCTTGGCGTTGGGTGTGGGTTGGCTGGCGTATCTGGTGGTGGCCGACGCGGTGATCTCACCCAGCGGCTGCGGCAACATCTACATGAACGCTACCCCGCGTGTGGTGTATGGCTGGGCGCAGACCGGCACTTTCTTCAAGATCTTCACCCGCATTGACGAGAAGTCCGGCATCCCGCGCCCGGCGCTGTGGCTGACCTTTGGTTTGTCGGTGTTCTGGACCCTGCCGTTTCCGTCCTGGGAGGCGCTGATCAATGTGGTCTCCGCCGCGCTGATCCTCAGTTACGCCGTGGCCCCGGTCACCGTCGCCGCGCTGCGTCGTAATGCGCCACAGATGGTGCGCCCGTTCCGCGTCAAGGGCATGGCAGTACTCGGCCCGCTGTCGTTCATCATCGCCGCACTGATCGTGTACTGGTCCGGTTGGAGCACCGTGTCCTGGCTGCTTGGCCTGCAAATCCTGATGTTTGTGGTGTACCTGCTGTGTGCTCGCTGGGTGCCGACCGCGCACCTGAACATCCAACAGCAAGTGCGTTCGTCGGCCTGGCTGATCGGTTTTTATGCGGTGACCATCCTCCTTTCCAAGCTCGGCAGCTTCGGTGGCATCGGCGTGATCAGCCATCCGTTTGACACGCTGGTCGTCGCCGCCTGTGCCTTGGGTATCTATTACTGGGGCGCTGCCACCGGCGTACCGGCACACCTGGTGCGCCTGGAAAACGAAGACGACGAAAGCGAAGCCGTCAGCGATTCGCACTACAGCGCCCCACTGTCCCCGGCTACCCATTGATGGAGCGCTCTATGAAACGCCTGCACGTTATCGACTCCCACACCGGCGGTGAACCTACGCGCCTGGTCATGGACGGTTTCCCTGAATTGGTCGGCAACACCCTCGCCGAAAAACTCGAACATTTGCGCACCCATCACGATCAATGGCGCCGCGCCTGCCTGCTGGAACCCCGTGGCAACGATGTACTGGTCGGCGCGCTGTACTGCGAACCGATCACACCCGGCGCGACCTGCGGGGTGATCTTCTTCAATAACGCCGGCTATCTCGGCATGTGCGGCCACGGCACTATCGGCCTGGTGGCCTCGTTGCACCACCTGGGCCATATCGAACCGGGTGTGCACCAGATCGACACGCCGGTCGGCCCGGTGGCGGCCACGCTGCATGCTGACGGCGCCGTAACGGTGCGCAACGTACCCGCTTACCGCTATCGCCAGGGGGTCCCGGTCGATGTGCCTGGGCACGGCGTCGTGCGCGGCGATATCGCCTGGGGCGGTAACTGGTTTTTCCTGGTGTCGGACCACGGCCACCGGCTGCAGATGGATAACGTCGACGCCCTCAGCGACTACACCCGCGCGATGCTCAAGGCCCTGCAGGCCCAGGGCATCTCTGGCGCGGATGACGCGGTGATCGACCATATCGAATTGTTCGCCGACGACGCCCAAGCCGACAGCCGCAACTTCGTCATGTGCCCTGGCGGCGCCTACGACCGTTCGCCCTGCGGTACCGGCACCAGCGCCAAGCTCGCGTGCCTGGCCGCCGATGGAAAACTCGCGGTGGGTGACACCTGGGTGCAAGCCAGCATCACCGGCAGCCAATTCGAAGGTCGTTATGAATGGGACGGCGAACACGTACGCCCGTACATCACCGGCCGCGCCTACATGACCGCCGACAGCACCTTGCTGATCGACGCGCAGGACCCTTTCGCCTGGGGCATCTGAGCCCCCACTTACTCAACTGAACGGAGCTAAAACAATGAGCGATAACATCTTCACCGGTTGCATCCCCGCGCTGATGACCCCGTGCACCCCAGAACGCAAACCTGACTTCGACGCACTGGTTGCCAAAGGCCGTGAACTGATCGATATCGGCATGAGCGCCGTGGTGTATTGCGGCTCCATGGGCGACTGGCCGCTGCTCACTGAAGCCGAGCGCCAGGAAGGTGTGGCGCGCCTGGTGGCCGCTGGCGTGCCGACCATTGTCGGTACCGGCGCGGTAAACAGCCGTGAGGCGGTGGCCCATGCGGCCCATGCGGCCAAGGTCGGCGCCCATGGCTTGATGGTGATTCCACGCGTGCTGTCTCGTGGTGCCAGCGCCACGGCGCAAAAGGCCCACTTCGCCGCGATCCTCAAGGCGGCGCCCAACCTGCCCGCGGTGATCTACAACAGCCCTTACTACGGCTTCGCCACCCGTGCCGATCTGTTTTTCGAACTGCGCCGCGAACACCCGAACCTCATCGGCTTCAAGGAGTTCGGCGGCGGTGCCGACCTGCGTTATGCAGCGGAAAACATCACCTCCAAGGACGATGACGTGACCTTGATGGTCGGTGTCGATACCCAAGTGGTCCATGGTTTCGTCAACTGCAACGCCACCGGCGCCATCACCGGCATCGGCAATGCCCTGCCGCGGGAAGTGCTGCAATTGGTGGCCCTGAGCAAACAAGCCGCCAAGGGTGATGCCAAGGCGCGGCGCCTGGCCCGTGAGCTGGAAGCGGCGCTGGCCGTGTTGTCGTCCTTCGATGAAGGCTGCGACCTGGTGCTGTATTACAAGCACCTGATGGTGCTCAACGGTGACCGGCAATACGCCCTGCACTTCAACGAAACCGATGTGCTCAGCGATGCCCAGCGTCGTTACGCCGAGAACCAGTACGCGTTGTTCCGCCAGTGGTACGCCAACTGGTCGGCCGAACAGAACCTCGCCTGACCCTTTCGCGCCGCCGTGCCTGCCACGGCGGCCAATCCCTTTTTTAACAGGACGACCCCATGACTCTGACGGGCAGTATGCTGATCGGTCAACACGCCGTGTCTGGCCATCGCGAAGCGATCCGGGCCATCAATCCCGCCACCGACACACCGCTGGAACCCGCCTACCACGGCGGCAGTGGCGAACACGTCGAACGGGCCTGTGCCCTGGCGTGGGCGGCGTTCGACATCTATCGCGAAACCTCCCTGGAGGCTCGCGCTACCTTTCTCGAAACCATTGCCGACCATATCGAGGCGCTCGGCGATGAGCTGATCGAACGCGCCGTGGCCGAAACCGGTCTGCCACGCCCACGCATCCTTGGCGAGCGAGGCCGTACCTGCGGGCAGTTGCGCACCTTCGCACGTACCGTACGGGCCGGTGAGTGGCTGGATGTGCGGGTGGATACTGCCCAGCCTGAACGACAACCACTGCCTCGGGCAGACCTGCGCCAACGCCATATACCGCTCGGGCCGGTGGCCGTCTTCGGCGCGAGTAATTTCCCGCTGGCATTCTCGGTTGCGGGTGGCGATACCGCCTCGGCCTTGGCGGCCGGTTGCCCTGTCATTGTCAAAGCTCACGGCGCCCATCCAGGCACCAGCGAGTTGGTGGCGCGTGCATTGGCCCAAGCGGTAAAAGCATGCGGTTTGCCCGAGGGCGTGTTTTCGCTGCTGTACGGTTCCGGCCGCGAAGTCGGTATGGCGCTGGTGAGTGACCCACGCATTAAAGCCGTCGGTTTTACCGGCTCACGCAGCGGTGGTATCGCGCTGACTCAAGCTGCCCAGGCACGGCCAGAGCCGATTCCGGTGTATGCGGAAATGAGTTCGATCAACCCGGTGTATCTGTTTCCCGCCGCGCTGCAAGCGCGTGCGCAAGGTCTGGCCCAAGGCTTTGTCACCTCACTGACCCAAGGCGCCGGGCAATTTTGCACCAACCCTGGCCTGGTGATTGCCATTGCCGGAGAGGCACTGGAGCGTTTCATCGGCACGGCACGGGAGCTGCTTTCGCCATGCGCGGCTCAGACCATGCTGACGCCCGGTATTTTCAGCGCCTACTCGGCTGGCGTGGGAGCATTGGCCGGTCATGCCGAGATCGCCGCACAAGGTTTACCGGCCGACGGCCCGAACCAGGGCCGGGCGCATCTGTTCGTCGCCCAGGCCAGCGCCTTCCTGACGAATGAGCACCTGCAAGCCGAAGTGTTTGGCGCAGCGTCCCTGGTGGTGGTGTGTGCCGACGCGGAGGAAGTTCGCCAAGTCTCGGAGCACTTGGAAGGCCAACTCACGGCCACTTTGCATCTGGATGAAGGCGACTTGGAGCACGCCAGGCTTTTACTGCCCATCCTGGAGCGCAAGGCGGGTCGCTTGTTGGTCAATGGCTGGCCGACCGGCGTGGAAGTGTGTGATGCCATGGTCCACGGCGGGCCGTTCCCGGCCACTTCCGACTCGCGCAGCACATCGGTGGGTACTGCGGCGATCCAGCGGTTTTTGCGGCCGGTGTGTTACCAGGACTTCCCCGATACGTTGCTGCCCCAAGCGCTGCGCCAGGACAACCCCTTGCTGCTGCGACGCCTGCTCAACGGCCAGAGAGAGGCCTAGGCCATGTCCGACACCCATACCGCCGATATCGCCGTCATCGGCGCAGGCATTATCGGCGTCGCCTGTGCCTTGCAGTTGGCGCGTCAGGGCTACCGCGTCGTGGTCATCGACCCGCAGGCGCCGGGGATGGGCGCCTCCTATGGCAACGCCGGGCACTTGGCGACGGAGCAGGTGTTTCCGATCGCCGATGTGTCGATCCTCAAGCGCCTGCCGGCCATGCTGATGGACCCTATGGGGCCGCTGCGCCTGGATTGGAAATACCTGCCCCGTGCCCTGCCCTGGTTCGTGCGGTTGCTGCTGAACCTGCGCCCGGCCAGTTACCGGCGTACGGTGGCGGGTATCCGTGCACTCAATGAGGCCAGCCTGGGTGCATGGCAACGCTTGTTGCATTCGATCGAGCAGCCGCAACTGCTGCGTGAGGACGGCTCGCTGCTGGTGTTTGAGCGTACCGAATCCCGCGCAGCCATTGAGGCGTTGCAGCAACGCATGCAACAGCAAAACGTGGCAGTGGATTTATGGTCGGGCGATGCGGTGCGCCAAGCAGCGCCGCAGTTGAGCGACGATATCCAAGGGGGGCTGTTTTTTCCAGGCACCGGGCACTTTATCGACCCCTTCCAAGTGGTCGGCGAGTTGGTCAAGGCCGCCAAGGTCCAGGGTGTGCAGTTCATCAAGCAGCGCGTTGTGGATGGGCGTGTCGAGAACGACGGCGTCTCGCTGATGACCGACCACAGCGTGGTGACGGCACGCCAGGTGCTGATCGCGTGTGGTGCGCACTCGGCCCGGCTCACGGCTGCGTTGACCGGCAAAAAAGTCCCACTGGATACCGAACGAGGCTATCACTTGATGCTGCCCCAAGAACGAGATCGCCTGCCGTTTGCGGTCACGTCCCTTGAGCGCAAGTTCATCATGACGCCCATGGCCGGCGGCCTGCGCCTGGCCGGCACGGTTGAGTTTGCCGGATTGGATCGTCCCGCCAATATGCAACGTGCCTGGCAATTGCACCGTTTGAGCCAGGGCTTGTTTCGGCACGACCTGAGTGCGCAAGGCGCCACGCCCTGGATGGGGTTTAGGCCGTCCCTGCCCGACTCGCTGCCGATCATTGATCGGGTATGCAACGGCAAGGTGTTGCTTGCGTTCGGTCATCAGCACTTGGGGCTGACACAGGCGGCGGTTACGGCGGAAATGGTCGTGCAACTGCTCAAGCCTGAGCAGTTGCACCTGGGTTTACCGACTCAGGGAGCCTATCGTTTGGATCGTTTCTAAAAAGCCTGTGGGGGATATCGAGCTTTAGCGAGGCTGCGAAGGGGGCGGCACTGCCGATGAATAGTTCGCCTGTGCCGCCGCCTTCGCAGCCTCGCTAAAGCTCGACAGCTCCCACAGGAGATTGGC
>NZ_JBWKUX010000018.1:0-84898 GCF_059421065.1 Pseudomonas sp. GW821-FHT03A09
CGCGGGTTGCTCATGGCACCTCCTAATGGGCCTCAGTTTAAGGCATGGAGGTGTCTACAAAACTAGGGGCGATTCAGAAGAACTGATTGGCGGGGATACAACTCTCCATCGAATCCCACAGAAGAATGGGAAATCCCGGGTAGGGTTGCCCATCAATCACAAAATCTTGAGTAGCCCTCACAAGCTCCATCTGCCATCCCTTACGTTGATCAGACACCCAATCCCTTTTGTCTGCTTTAACAGATTCAGGGCCATTAGATCGCCCCTTAATCAACAACTCAGGCTATGAGTTCGTAAGGGGCTGTCATCTAATACAATGGGAATCTAACGCTTGCAAGGTGTCAGAACATGGGGTTACCACCAATACTTTCCGAAGTTTTCCGGGTTGGCCCAGAAGCGGGCGTTGAGCCAGTCCGGCACCTGTTTATAGTCAAGCAGATCGTAGGTGAACAGCGTCAGCACCTGCTCGTCGCGCTGGAACCGCTCGCCTGCCTGCAGGGCCAGGGAGAAGAAGTCGGTTTCTTTCCAGCCGCAGGCGCTCAAGTCCACCAGCACCGCAATACGGCTTGCATTGAGATTGCGAATACCACCGAGCAAGGTCAAGCCCTGCGGTTTTGACAGGTGCTCCAGGCAGTCGACGACCAGCGCCAGGTCAAACCGCTGCGCGGCCAGTTCTTCCGGTAATGGCCCTGGGGCGGCGCAAAAAATCTGGGTGTCAGGGTGCGCCAGCTGGAAGTCGTCCAGTGCCGGGAACTGGCTGGCCCCCAACAGCAACAGGCGTTTTGGGCCTTGAAGATCAAGCAAGGCGGCCAAGGCTTGCTGGGGTGTACGAGAAGAAATACCAGCGGTCATCAGAGATCCTCACATCAGGACTGTAGAGACTAGCGCGGCTGAGCGTGCGGGCCTAGAGCGGGCGGGTGCGAAAACCCCGGCGAAGGCGCGATCCTCAATGAATACGGGGGTGCGGCGTACTGGCGCAGATGAAAAGAGCCGTCTTTACTCCACCCATCGGCCCCCGCCGATCCCCTCAGGAGAAATCAGATGAGCATCATGCGGACAGCTCTACCCTTGGTTCTGCTAACCGGAGTATTGACAGGTTGCGCAGGTTTGCAAAAAACCGATTGGCCCACCTGTGCCGCGGTCGGCGGCGTGACCGGCGCGGCGGTCGGCGCGACCAAAAGCTCGGCCTACGCAGGCTACGGCGCGCTGCTGATTGGCGGTATGGCGGGTGCCTATTGCTGGGTACACGGCGATGGCGACGAAGATGGCGATGGCGTGCCGGACAGCCGTGACAAGTGCCCTGGAACCCCTAAAGGCGTACAGGTCGACGCCAATGGGTGCCCGCCTGCGCCACCGGCAGTGGTGGAGGAGGTCGTGGTGGTCAAGGAAGAAACCATCGTGATCCGTGATGTGCATTTCCAGTTCGACTCGGCCAAGTTGACGGCGGCGGACAAAACCAAGCTGGATGTCATTGCCACTCGCTTGAAAAAAGAAGCGCCAGGCGCGCAGCTGCGAGTGACCGGGCATACGGACAGCGTCGGCAAAGACGCCTACAACCAGAAGCTGTCGGATAAACGCGCCCACTCGGTGGTTGAGTACCTGATTAGCCAGGGTGTGCCTCGCAGTCATTTCGTGTCGGTGGCCGGTGCCGGTGAAAGCCATCCGGTGGCCGACAACAAAACCGCTGAAGGGCGTGCATTGAACCGCCGCGTGGAAATCCAGATCAACCGCTGACAGTCCCTGCCCCTGTGGATGCCACAGGGGCTTTCCGGCGATCTTCGCCGAAATCTCGGCTTTTTTTATCCTTCACTGGCATATCGCCTGTAGAAGTCGTTACTGTGCGTCCGTCCCTGCACACAATAAGAAGGCCATTCATGCGTAAGGTTTTTCTGCTGGCCCTGCTGGTCAGCCCCATTGCTCTGGCCCAGAGCGTCAGCGTCGACACCAATTCATTGATGCGGTTACCCAGCAGCACCAGCGTGCTGCAATTGGAGCGACTGGACGTAGCGGACTACGGCACGCTGTTGATTCCGGCCACTATCAGCCAGATCACGGTGGATGAACTGCACCTGGGGCGTGAGGCGCGAATCACCATCGCCCCCGGGAATACCGGGCTGCAATTGCAGGTGCGCCAGGCGCAGCTGGAGCATGGCAGCCAAATCACTTCACGCGGTGCTCCCGGCACCCATGAGCGGCCTGCTAAAGCGGGGCGTGACCTGACTTTGCGCATCAACGCCTTGACCGCTGAGGAATTGTCGGTAGATGCCCGTGGTGGCGCCGGTGCCCAAGGCTATGCGGGCCTGGATGGCGCGAACGGCGTGGACCCGGGTTGCACCTGGGGTTCGGCCGGGCGTGGCGCCAATGGTGATAATGGCGGTGATGGCCTGCCGGGCGCGGCGGGTGCGCAGGTGCGCGTTGAACTGCCGCAGAGCTACCCCGCCGAACAGATCAAGATCTGGGTGGATGGCGGGGCGGGTGGTGCAGCCGGTACGGCAGGCAAACCTGGCAAAGGTGGGCAATCCAAAGGCTGCCTGGTGTACCGCGCCGATGGCGGCGAGAAGGGCCGGCCAGGGTTGGAAGGGCAGCCGGGGCCTGCGGGGCCTGCGGGTGCGGTGACCATTCAGCGGCTCTGAGCCGTTTGGGCTGACGTAATCGGGGGCAAGCCCCCTCCCACATTTTGACGGTGTTCGCACTTCAAGTGTGGGAGGGGTTGCCCCCGATAGCGGACTAAAGGTCGTTTCAGAACATCGGCCGAGCCGAAGCCACTGCCACCACCACCAACCCCACAATCAGGTTGATCCCCACCAACCTGCGAATCTGCCCCAATACAGCCGCACCTGCCGGCCAATCCTCAGCCGCCACCGCCGCGCGCAACGCCGGGAACTTCAGTGCCTGGATACGGATAAACAGCGCCGTCATCACCAGGTACAAGCCCATCATCACCTGCACATAACGTGGCGCCGTCTCAAAACCGCTGAAGCGCAATTGCAGCAGGCCGATGCCACTTATCGGTAAAACCAGCACCGCTACCCATACCCACACGAAAAAACGTTGAAACACATTTGCCCACAGCTTGAGCCGGGCAGGGCCCTCAAGTGCCGCCATGGCGGCGGGGCGCAGGATCATCCAGGCGAAAAACATGCCGCCGACCCAGATCAGGGCGGCCAGTACATGCAGGGTATAGGTGAGACTGAACACGGTCATTGTGGTACTCCGTTCTGCGCGGGATTCATTAGCGGGGTATGATAGCCGCCGATCCGAACCACTGAAAATTTATCCAGCGTTTTTTGCGCCCGACTATCCATGATCAGCACTGAACTCAAAACCACGATCCAGGGCGCCTATTCGCGTTTTCTCGAAGCCAAGAGCTTGAAACCGCGGTATGGGCAGCGCCTGATGATTGCCGAAGTGGCCAAGGTCCTCGGGGATATCGACACCGACGACGAAGGTCGCCGCGAGGGTGAGCCTGCGGTCGTGGCCGTCGAGGCCGGCACCGGTACTGGCAAGACCGTAGCCTACAGTCTGGCTGCGATTCCCACCGCCAAGGCCGCCGGCAAGCGCCTGGTGATCGCCACCGCGACTGTCGCCCTGCAAGAGCAGATCGTCTACAAAGACCTGCCTGACCTGATGCGCAACAGCGGTCTGAACTTCACATTCGCCCTGGCCAAGGGCCGTGGCCGCTACATGTGCCTGTCCAAGCTCGACGTGCTGTTGCAGGAAGGCCACGCACAAACCGCCACTGCACAGTTGTTCGAAGAAGAAGGCTTCAAGATCGAGGTCGATGAGGCCAGCCAGAAGCTGTTTACCAGCATGATCGAGAAACTGGCCGGCAATAAATGGGACGGCGACCGCGACAGCTGGCCCACCGCCCTGGAAGATGCCGACTGGGCGCGCCTGACCACCGATCACAGCCAGTGCACCAACCGTCATTGCCCCAACTTCGGCCAGTGCGCCTTCTACAAGGCCCGCGAAGGCATGGGCAAAGTCGATGTGATTGTCACCAACCATGACATGGTCCTGGCCGACCTGGCCCTGGGTGGGGGCGCCGTGCTGCCGGACCCGCGCGACACCCTCTACGTCTTCGACGAAGGCCACCACCTGCCGGACAAGGCCATCGGTCACTTCGCCCACTACACGCGCCTGCGCTCCACCGCCGACTGGCTGGAAACCACCGCCAAGAACCTCACCAAGTTGCTGGCCCAGCATCCGCTGCCCGGCGACTTGGGCAAATTGATCGAACAGGTACCGGAGCTGGCGCGGGAGATCAAGACCCAACAGCAATTCATGTTCAGCGCCTGTGAACAGGTGGCCGACTTCAAGCCCGGCGAAGACGTGGAAGGCCGCGAGCGGCCACGTCACCGGTTTGTCGGTGGGATGATCCCCGAACACATGCGTGAAATGGGCATTGAGCTGAAGAAGGGTTTTTCTCGCCTGACCGACCTGTTCACCCGTCTCACTGATTTGCTCAAAGAAGGCATGGACGGTGAGGTCAATATCGGCATCGCCAGCAACCAGGCCGAAGAATGGTACCCACTGTTTGGCAGCCTGTTGTCCCGTTCCCAGGGCAACTGGGAGTTGTGGACCGCCTTTACCGTCGAAGACCCGGAAGACAACCCGCCCATGGCCCGTTGGCTGACCTTGTCGGAAAGTGGCGCGCTGTTCGATATCGAGGTCAACGCCAGCCCGATCCTCGCCGCCGAAATGTTGCGCCGCAACCTGTGGAACGTGGCCTACGGCTGCCTGGTGACCTCGGCCACGCTGACGGCCCTGGGCACCTTCGACCGCTTCCGCATGCGCGCCGGGCTGCCGAAAAAGGCCGTCACCGCCGTAGTGCCGAGCCCGTTCCATCATGCCGACGCGGGTGTGCTGCGGGTGCCGGACCTCAAGGCTGACCCACGGGATGCCGCGGCGCACACGGCTGCGATCATCCGTGACCTGCCTGATTTGGTCGAAGGTTCAAAAGGCACCCTGGTGCTGTTTTCGTCACGCAAACAGATGCAGGACGTGTTCGACGGTCTTGACCGCGACTGGCGCAAACAGGTGTTTATCCAGGGCAACCTGTCCAAACAGGAAACCCTGAACAAACATAAGGCGCGGGTCGATGGCGGCGATTCCAGCGTGCTGTTCGGCCTGGCGAGTTTCGCCGAAGGCGTGGACTTGCCCGGTGCCTACTGCGAGCACGTGGTGATCGCCAAGATCCCGTTCTCGGTGCCGGATGATCCGGTCGAAGCCGCGCTGGCCGAATGGATCGAAGCCCGTGGCGGCAACCCGTTCATGGAAATCTCGGTGCCGGATGCGTCCTTGAAGCTGGTCCAGGCTTGTGGTCGCTTACTGCGTACCGAACAGGACCGGGGCACCATCACCTTGCTCGACCGGCGCTTGGTCACCCAGCGCTATGGCAAGGCTATCCTGAATGCCTTGCCGCCGTTCAGGCGCGAAATTTCTTAAGCTACAGTGGGCGGTTTCGCCCACTTCGTGGTCTATCTCAACTATGTCATCAGGCCATTCATCGGCCGTCTGGGAGAACCTTGTTCGTATGATTCGCACGCTGCCCGCCCTTTTTGCCCTGCTGTTCGCCGCGCCCTTGATGGCCGCGCCGGCCGGGCAACAAACGTTGTTCAACTTCGTCCGGCCTGCCGATGTGGTCAAGGTGGCGACCCAGGATGCCAGCCTGCCGCAATACAACGCCGAACAAACTCCCGAAGGCGAAGTGTTGCGCCGCATCACCTTCAACCCGGCGGCCGAACCGAGCCTGGTGCTCAGCCCACAGTCCGGCGTATGGGACTGGTCCCAGAACGGTGCCATGAGCCTGCGTATCCAAAGCGCCATGGACTGGGCGCTGACGCTCTACGTCAAAGTGCAGAGTACGGACGGCAAGACCTTGGTCAGCCGCATCGATCTGCCGGCCGGCCCGGCCCAGACCCTGCTGATCCCGCTGCAAGCCAATTCGCCGCTGAGCCAGGGCATGAAGGCCGGCCCGCCGATGCCGATCAGCGTTGACGGCCAGCGTGTGCTGCTGGCCGCCAGTGCGGGGGAAATCGACCGCAGCCAGGTGGCGTCGGTGACCTTGTCGATGATCAAGCCCAATGCGGCCCAAAGCATTTTGCTGGAACGCTTTGGCGTGCAGGACAGCGAACCGGTGCTGAAGGCGGCCTACAGTGACCTGGTGGATGCTTATGGCCAGTCCACTCGTGCGCGCTGGCCGGAAAAGGTCGGCAGCGACGAGCAGCTCAAGGCCGCTGCCGCCAAGGAGCAACAGCAACTCAAGGTTTGGCTGGCTGAACGTGACAAATCGTCCCTGGATCAATATGGCGGCTGGAACAAAGGCCCGGCATTCGACGCCAGTGGTTTTTTCCGCACGGAGAAACGCGATGGACGCTGGTATCTGGTGACGCCGGAAGGCCACCCGTTCTACTCCTTGGGCGTCAATACCGTCGCGCCGGATAACAGCCAGACCTATGTGGCCGGTCGTGAGTGGATGTTTGCTGCCTTACCCAAGGCCGGTGAGCCCTTCGACAAGTACTACGGCAGCGGCGATAACCGCACCGGCAACGGTGCAGGTGAAGGCCGCAGCTTCGGCGCCGGGCGTTGGTACGATTTCTATGGTGCCAACCTGCAACGCACCTATGGCACCGAAGGTTTCGACCAGAAACGCTGGGTCAGCCATACCCTTGATCGCCTGCAAGCCTGGGGCTTCAACACCGTAGGCAACTGGAGCGATCCGGGCCTGGCCAACGCTGATCGTGTGCCTTACACCTTGCCGCTGTCGATCGTCGGCGATTACGCCAGCATCAGTACCGGTACCGACTGGTGGGGCGGCATGCCCGACCCGTTCGACCCGCGTTTTGCCATGGCCACCGAACGCGCGGTAGCCATTGCCACCCGTGATCATCGTGATGACCCATGGCTGATCGGCTACTTCGCGGACAACGAGCTGGCCTGGGCCGGTCCGGGGGATGATCCGCAGTCCCGTTACGCGCTGGCCTACGGCACGTTGCGCATGACCACTGATGTACCGGCCAAGCGCGCGTTCCTCAAGCAACTGCGCGATAAGTACCGCAACGAAGAGGGACTTTCGAGAGCCTGGGGCATCCACTTGTCCGGATGGGAGCTGATGGAAGACCCTGGTTTCGTGCCGCCGATGCCGACCCCTGAGCATCCGGAAATCGAAGCGGACTTCAAGTATTTCCAGAAGACCTTCGCCGATGCCTACTTCAAGACCATTTCCGACTCACTGAAATGGCACGCACCCAACCAGTTGCTGCTGGGCGGCCGTTATGCCGTGAGCACCCCTGAAGCCGTGGCGTCCTGCGCCCAGTATTGCGATGTGCTGAGTTTCAATATGTACACCCTCAAGCCTCAGGACGGTTACGACTTTGCCGCTTTGCGCGCGTTGGACAAGCCGGTATTGATCACAGAATTCAACTTCGGCTCGGCGGACCGTGGCCCGTTCTGGGGCGGTGTAACGCAGCTGGCCAAGGAGGAAGATCGCAGCGCGGCGTACAGCAACTTCCTCAAACAGGCCATGGCCGAGCCGTCGATTGTCGGTGTGCATTGGTTCCAGTACCTGGACCAGCCGGTGACCGGCCGCTTGCTGGACGGCGAGAACGGCCATTTTGGCCTCGTTGGCATCACCGATGTGCCGTTCCAGGGGTTTGTCGAGAGTGTGCGTAAGAGCAACCTGGCGACTGTCGATCAACTGGGCAAGGAGGCGGAGAAAGCCAAGGCGGCTGGCGCGGTGCGTGAACGTGAAGGTGGCAAGGCGGGTCACGAGGGCAAAGGGGCAGGGCAGGGCGCCGGGCATGCCGGTGGACACGCTGGAAATGGCCATTGATTGATCGGTGACGGGTTCACAAAACCCACAATGGCTGGAACAATGTCGGCCACTTTTTACGGTGTTTTTCGAGGGCGCTCAGGTGCAGATTCAGGGTCATTACGAACTTCAGTTCGAAGCAGTACGCGAAGGCTTCGCCGCGTTGTTTGATGACCCGCAGGAACGAGGCGCCGGGCTATGCATCCAGATCGGTGGTGAAACCGTCGTCGACCTGTGGGCCGGCACTGCCGATAAGGACGGGGCCGAGGCCTGGCACAGCGACACCATCGTCAACCTGTTCTCCTGCACCAAGACCTTCACCGCCGTCACGGCCTTGCAACTGGTGGCCGAAGGCAAGCTGACGCTGGATGCTCCCGTGGCCGATTACTGGCCCGAGTTTGCGGCAGCTGGCAAAGAAGCCATCACGCTGCGCCAGTTGCTCTGTCACCAGGCCGGGTTGCCGGCGATCCGCGAAATGCTGCCGATCGAAGCCCTGTACGACTGGCAGTTGATGGTCGACACCCTGGCAGCCGAAGCCCCGTGGTGGACGCCCGGCCAAGGGCATGGCTATGAGGCCATCACCTACGGCTGGCTGGTGGGCGAATTACTGCGTCGTGCCGACGGGCGTGGGCCGGGGGAATCCATCGTGGCGCGGGTTGCGCGGCCGTTGGGGTTGGACTTCCATGTGGGCTTGGCGGATGAAGAGTTTTATCGTGTCGCCCATGTAGCGCGCAGTAAAGGCAACATGGGTGACGAAGCCGCACAAAGATTGTTGCAAGTAATGATGCGCGAACCGGCGGCAATGACGACCCGTGCATTTGCCAATCCACCGTCTATTCTCACCAGCACTAATAAGCCTGAATGGCGACGCATGCAGCAGCCAGCGGCAAATGGTCACGGTAATGCACGTAGCCTGGCGGGGTTTTATAGCGGTTTGTTGGACGGTAGTTTGCTGGAAAGCGACATGCTCGAACAATTGACCCGTGAACACAGTATCGGGCCGGATAAAACCTTATTGACCCAAACCCGATTCGGCCTGGGTTGCATGTTGGATCAGCCGCAGTTGCCCAATGCTACGTTCGGCCTTGGCCCGCGTGCGTTTGGGCACCCTGGGGCAGGCGGCTCGGTGGGTTTTGCCGACCCGGAACATGATGTAGCGTTCGGTTTTGTGACTAATACACTGGGCCCCTACGTACTTATGGACCCGCGTGCGCAGAAGTTGGTCGGAATATTGGCCGGTTGTCTGTAAATCGCTTGCTGTTTCACAATTTTTTGTTACAAAGGCACGTATAAGAAGACGCTGAACGAAATGATGTAACTTTAATGTTCTTTAAGCGTCTGTTTAACGGGTCATCCAGACCCTCCGGTTTTTTCTCATTTTGTGGATATCTCATGTTATCGAACAAGTCCTTGGCACTGGCGCTGTGCCTCACTATTACTGGCTGCGCACAAACTCCACAAAATGATGCCGAAGGTGGGCATTGGTGGTCATTTGGATCTGACAAGGCTGCTACCAAGGAGGCAGTGACCCAAACCGACGCCAAACCGGATGCCAAGCCTGCCCCGGGCGCCAAGCCTTCCGCTCCTGTAGCTGCCGCCGCTGCTCAAGCGCCGGCTCCGGTAGCCAAGGCCGACACCGGCTCCAGCTGGTGGCCGTTCTCCTCCAAAAGCGCCGACGAAAAGGCCGCCGATGCCAAGGCCGACCTGAAAGCCGACCTCAAGGCCGCCACTCCGGCAGCCACTGCGCCTGCTGTCGCCAAGACCGACACGGAAGCTCACTGGTGGTGGCCGTTCGATAGTAAGCCAAAACCCCTGTCCAAGGTCGACGTGACCAACGTACCGATGCCGGACCCGAAAATCACCCAAGCCTGGCTTGACGACTACGAGCCGCGCCTGCGCACCGCGATCAAGGACAGCAACCTGCAACTTGAGCGTCGCGACAACGTGTTGGTGGTCATTGCGCCGGTGGACGGTTCCTACAACCCGAAACGCCCGGCCATGTTGCTGCCAGTGACCCTGGGCCCATTCACCCGTGTGGCCAAGGCCGTTGAAGGCGACCCGAAAACTGCCGTGCTGGTACTGGGCCACGTCGACACCAATGGTGCCGAACCGCAAAGCCAGGCCCTGACCAAGGAGCGTGCACAGTCCATCGCTTCGATTTTCAGCCTCAGCGGCTTGAAGCAGGACCGCCTGATGCTGCGCGGTATGGGCGACCTGATGCCACGTGCCGCCAACGACAGCAACCAGGGTCGTGCCCTGAACCGTCGCATGGAAATCATGTTCACCCAGCGCACCACCATGCTGGCCTTGCTGAGCAAGTACAACTCGGCTAACCCGCCGAAGGCTGAAATGATCGCTGTGCAGGACGTTCCGGCGCCAGTTGCTCCAGCCACCAAGAAAGCTGCTGCGGCGAAAAAGGCTCCGGCCAAGAAAACCGCTGCCAAGCCTGCCGCCAAGAAAGCTGCCGCCAAGCCGGCTGCGAAAAAGGCGGCTCCAGCCAAAGCCGCAGCGCCTGTTTCGAACGAGCAGGCAAAAAACTGATTCGGTGAACCAGAAGGATAAAGCCGCATGACCCAGGCACTGGCGGATATGCGCCGTGACTACACACGGGACGGTTTGAACGAGGCCCAGGCCCCAGACGAACCGTTTGCCTTGTTCCACCAATGGTTTGCTGATGCGGTGAAAACCGAGCAGCCCCCGGTGGAGGCCAATGCCATGACCTTGGCCACGGTTGACCAGGACGGTCGGCCGCACTGTCGTATCCTGTTGCTCAAGGGCCTGGATGCACAGGGCTTTACCTTCTTCACCAACTATCAGAGCGCCAAGGGTGAACAACTCGCGGCGCGGCCGTTCGCGGCCATGACCTTCTTCTGGCCGACCCTGGAGCGCCAGGTGCGCATCGAAGGGCGGGTGGTGAAGGTCACGCCGCAAGAGTCGGATGCCTATTATCAGGTTCGCCCGTTGGGCAGCCGCCTGGGGGCTTGGGCGTCCCCGCAGAGCAGGGTTATTCGCGACCGTGAGGAGCTGCAGGCGTTGATCAAGGCCACTGAGCAGCGTTTCAACGACAGCCAGCCCGATTGCCCTGAGCATTGGGGTGGTTACCGTTTGCTGCCGGAGCGCATCGAGTTCTGGCAAGGCCGCGCCAGCCGCCTGCATGATCGCCTGAACTATCGCCTGCAAGGGACCGACTGGGTCCGCGAGCGTCTGGCTCCCTGAGTTATCCCTTTCTGATTGTTGTCTGCCACGCTGAAGCCTCGATTCAAGAGGCTTCAGGTGTTTTTGGCTGCCGACTACACTGATGAGCGCGTCCATGACATCCTCTGGAGCGTGGTAAGTGCTACCATTCGTCGAGTTTTCTGGTACTGGCAGTCTGTACTAGGGCTGAATGAAAGCAATTTTCTGCCGGGCTTGCCGTGACAGGTGTCGAGCCGCAGCGTTTAATGAAGCCCTGTCCTTTGGAGTTGATGCTATGCGTAAGTCCGTTTTACTAGTTGCCTGCTTTACCACCCTGTCGTTGCTGTTGGGTGGCTGCGCCTCGAGTCTGACCGGCGACTCGTACTCCCGTGATGACGCGCGTCGTGTACAGACCGTCCGCATGGGCACCATTGAATCTCTGCGTCCGGTGAAAATCGAAGGCACCAAGACCCCAATCGGCAGCGTTGCCGGTGCCGTGGTTGGTGGTGTTGGCGGCAGCGCTATCGGCGGTGGCCGTGGCAGTATCGTGACGGGTGTTATCGGTGCTGTTGCCGGTGGCCTGCTGGGCTCCGCTGCCGAAGAAGGCCTGACCCGTACCCAGGGCGTCGAAATCACCGTTCGCGAAGACGATGGCAGCATGCGCGCCTACGTTCAGGCCGTTGACCCGAATGAAATCTTCCGCATTGGTCAACGCGTGCGCATCATGAGTGTTAACGGTCAAAGCCGCGTTTCTCAGTAAGCGTCGGTTGTAGAAACACAAAACCCCAGCCGGGTGACCGGTTGGGGTTTTGTGTTTTTGGATCAGAGTTTTTTACTTAGAAAAGCTGAGTTGAACGCCTTTTTATAAAGTAAGAAACGTAGGCAATAAAAAACCGCCTTAGTAGGGCGGTTTTTTATTGCAAACCCAGTTTTTGGCTGAGGTTGCGTATTCACAGGACGCAATGACATAGGCGGGATACTACTTTCGCAAAAGGTGTGATGCAAGGCTCAGCGATGAGCGGTGAACATCGATTCTGAAACTTTTTTTGTCAGTGTTGGCAGCAAAAAATGGCAATAAATTTCAAGCGCTATTCATACCGCTCGGTCGCGCTTGGTCACACCTTCAACCCGAGTGCTCAGATAATATCGTCTCCGTTTCTCGTTCGTCATTCTGTGGGTTGGTTGGGTCAATGCGCGAGGTTTTGGACCAGCCGCCACGGGCTGGTAATCCGTGCCGGATTCATGCGGCAGGCCTATCAACCCAGCCCCCTCACAGGACGCAATGACAGCATCCGAAGGCTCACATGTTCCGGTAAGTGTGCTGGAGGTTAGGCCTAACTTACGGAGGGCCGAGTTTGTCGAAGTTTGCACGACGTACGTGGAACCTCGTAGTGAACTGCCTGCGTGCTTATCACGTATGGACGTTTCTGCGGGACAGCTTTGATGACCGATAAGGTCTGAGAAGTGGAGCCGCCTCGGTTTAGACCGAGGCGGCTTTTTGTTTTTCTGGGCCGAGCGCTCAAACCTGAAAGTGCTTCACCAGCGTATTCAACTCGTGCGCCAGGCTGGCGAGGGATTGCGAGGCGCTGGTGGTTTGGGTCGAACCTTCTGCGGACTGAATCGACAATTGCTGGATGTTCAGCAAATTGCGATCAACCGCTCGGGCAACGTCAGCCTGTTCGGCCGCTGCTGTGGTGATGACCAGGTTTCGGTCGTTGATCTCATTGTTGGCCGTCAGGATATCCGCCAGCGCCTGTTGTGCCAGTTCGGCCAGCGCGAGGGTTTGCTGGGTCATGCTGCTGCTGTCGAGCATGGTATGCACAGTGCTGGCCGTGTTGGACTGAATACTGCCAATCATGTGTTCGATTTCCTGGGTCGATTGAGCCGTGCGGTGGGCCAGGGCGCGAACCTCGTCGGCGACCACTGCAAACCCACGGCCAGCCTCGCCCGCGCGGGCGGCTTCGATGGCCGCGTTCAGTGCCAGCAGGTTGGTTTGCTCGGCGATGGTGCGGATAACATCCAGTACCTTGCCAATGTCCTTGGCCTGTTCGGCCAGGCTACCCACTTGCTCGGAGCTGACTTCAACGCCACGGGTCAGGGCCTGGATGGCATTCAGCGCTTCGACCATGCGCTGCTGGCCTTTCAGGGCGATGCTGCGCGACTCTTGGGAGAGGTCGGAGGTTGAAGCCGCGTTCCTCGCGACTTCCTCAATAGCGGTGGTCATCTCGGTGACGGCGGTGGCGGCCTGTTCGATTTCGCCATGTTGCTGTTGCAAGTCCCGACTGCCCTCGGCGGTCACGGCATTGAGTTGTTCGGCGGCGGCGGCAAGTTGGCTGGATGAACCGGTGATTTGTCGCAGGGTCTGCACCAGGTTGTCACGCATGGTTTCCTGGGCCCTGAGCAAGCGCGTGGCCTCGTCATTGCCCGTCGGGTTGATGGGGTGGGTGAGATCGCCTTTGGCGATGGTTTCGGCTACCTGCACCGCTTCATTGATCGGACCGGTAATGCTTCGGGTCAGCAACCAAGCCACCAGCACGGTGCCACCACTCACCAGCAGAATGACGAGCGCGATACCTTTCACGGCATGTTGATAAGCGCCTACGGAGGTCAGGCCAGCTTGTTCCGCGCCTTTGTTGGCGAGGTCGATCAGTTGGTCGAAGTTCTTGGTCATGTGCTCGTAGCTTTCTCGGATGCTGTTGAGAAAGTCGCGGGCGCCGGCTTTATCGCCCGAGCGTGAGCGCTTGAGCATTTCGGTGTGGTTTTTCGCGTACTCATCCAGGCTTTGATTGAAAACGTCGAGGCGGGATTTTTCCTCGGGGGTGCTCAGCAGCGCGGCGTATTGCGCCAACTGTTCCTTGACGGCTTTCAGGCGCCCAGCGGATTTGTCTTCGTAGGTCTGCATGTCGGCATCGCTTGAGGACAGGATGTGCGCCATTTCCCCTAGGCGAAACCGGTCGAGCGAAGCGTTGGCCAGGGCCAGCAGCCTGACGCGTTGCAGCCAATTGTTCTGTATGTCGGCAGCCTGGGCCTGCACTTCACCGATCTGCTTGAGGGCGAACAGGCCGAGAAACACACTCAGTGATGCAATAGCGGCGAAGCCGATGAAGGCCCTGGCTGCGATTCTTATATTTCTCAGGAACATGGGATTGTCGCTCGGGCTGGAAATGCGTTGGGAAGCACGGTCGGGCGGGTGTTCCAGACGGGAACAATCGGATCGCCACACTCGTTGATCGGCGAAAATCCGAAAGTCTTTAGGGGGTGCAGACGGATTACTGGCCAGGGGCTGGAGGCAGAAAAAGAAAAACCCCAACCGGATGCCCGGTTGGGGTTTTCAGGTGTTTCAGACGCGGTCAGGCTTTCTTGCGACTGGCCATCGCTGTTACCGCATAGCCGATACAGGCCGCCAGGATCGATCCGGTCAGAATCCCCATTCGGTCTTCACCCGCGAACTCACTGGCCCCCGGCACAAACGCCAGGGAGCCGACGAACAGGCTCATGGTAAAGCCGATACCGCACAGGATCGCCACACCGAACACCTGGCCCCAGTTGGCGCCGCTGGGCAGGGCCGCGAGGCCGATCTTGATGGCGAGCCAGGTGAAGCCGAACACACCGATGGTCTTACCGATCAGCAAGCCTGCAGCAATACCCATGGGGACGTGGTGGGTGAAGCTGTCCAGGCTGACGCCGGTCAAGGACACCCCGGCATTGGCAAACGCGAACAGCGGAAGGATGCCGTAGGCCACCCACGGATGCAGGGCATGTTCCAGGGTGAGCAGCGGCGAAGGCTCGGCATTCTTGGTGCGCATCGGAATGCAGAAGGCCAGGGTCACGCCGGCCAGCGTGGCATGCACGCCACTCTTGAGCACGCATACCCATAGGATCAGGCCGACGATCAGGTACGGCCCAAGCTTGATCACACCCAGCCGGTTCATCGCGATCAAGGCAATCAGGCAAGCGCCCGCACCCGCCAGGGAGGCGCCGGAGAGGTCCGCAGAGTAGAACAACGCGATGACGATGATTGCACCGAGGTCATCAATGATGGCCAAGGTCATCAGGAACAGCTTCAGTGATACCGGCACACGTTTGCCCAGTAGCGCGAGGACGCCCAGTGCGAAGGCGATATCGGTGGCCATGGGGATCGCCCAGCCGGACATGGCGGCGGGGTAGTCCTTGTTGATCGCCCAATAGATCAACGCCGGCACCACCATGCCGCCAATGGCTGCCGCACCGGGCAACACCACTTGCGACGGCTTGGACAGGTGACCGTCGAGGAGCTCTCGCTTCACTTCCAGGCCGATCAGCAGGAAGAACAGGGCCATCAGGCCGTCGTTGATCCACAGCAGAGCGGGCTTGGCGATTTTGAGTGCGCCAATCTGTGCCACTACCGGTACTTCGAGAAAGGCGTTGTACAGGTGTGACAACGGTGAGTTGTTGATGATCAGCGCCAAAGCGGCGGCAGCGATCAACAACAGACCGCTGGCGGCTTCCAGCTGGAAGAAACGGGTGAAAGTGCTACGCAGAGGCAAGGGATGCTCTCCAATTCAAGTTCAATAGGTGGGTACCCTAACCCGTACCGTTAGTTGTTAAAACAAAAGTTATATTCTTATTTGTTATAAGCAGTAGGCAGGATCGGTAATGCGCCAAAGCCTAGCAATTGTGTGTCCAATTGAGTCGCCACTGTATCTGTGTGCAGTGTAGGAAACCCCCTAGAATTTGGGCTGAAACCTTTAGAGATCCACCTTATGAGCGACCACCGTACCTGGGCCCGCGAAGCCATACGTATCATTGAAGCGGACTTCCAGCGTAGCGCCGACACGCACCTGATCCCTTTGCCATTACCGGGGTTGCCGGGTATCGAGTTGTACTTCAAGGATGAGTCCAGTCACCCCACGGGTAGCCTGAAGCACCGGCTGGCTCGTTCGCTGTTCCTGTATGCGCTGTGTAATGGCTGGCTCAAGCCGGGCGCGCCGGTGATTGAGGCCTCCAGCGGTTCGACGGCGATTTCGGAAGCCTACTTTGCCCGTCTGCTCGGCCTGCCGTTTATTGCGGTCATGCCAGCCACCACGTCCCAGGAAAAAATCGCCCAGATCGCCTTCTATGGCGGCAAGAGCCATCTGGTACAGGACCCGACGCAGATCTACGCCGAATCCGAACGTTTGGCGCGGGAGAGTGGCGGTCACTTCATGGACCAGTTCACCTACGCCGAGCGAGCTACGGACTGGCGGGCGAACAACAACATCGCCGAATCGATCTTCCAACAGATGCGCTTCGAACATTACCCCGAACCGAGCTGGTTGATTTCCAGCCCTGGCACCGGCGGTACCACCGCGACCCTGGGCCGCTATGTGCGTTACCGTCAACATTGCACGCGCGTGCTGTGCGCCGACGCCGAACGCTCGGTGTTCTTCGATTTCTATCAGAGTGGCGATGCCAGCTTGCGCCTGGACTGTGGTTCAAGGATCGAGGGAATTGGTCGGCCGCGGGTCGAGGCGTCCTTTTTGCCCAAGGTGATTGATGCAATGGTCAAGGTGCCGGATGCGTTGTCGTTGGCGGCCATGCATTACCTGGCCGAGCGTTTGGGGCGGCGGGTTGGCGGCTCCAGCGGGACCAATCTGGTGGGTGCCCTGGTGGCGGCGCAGCAGATGAAAGCGGCGGGAGAGTCGGGGTCGATCGTGGCGATCTTGTGCGATGGTGGTGAGCGGTATGCCACTACCTATTACGATCAGGCTTGGCTTAACGCTCAGGGATATGAGTTGAGCGGTTTGATTGCGGCCGTTGCGGCCAGTGTAGAGCGAGGCGAACCGTTGCCGGAAACGATCCTGCGCGCGAATATCTGACACACCGCTGAAACCAATGTGGGAGCTGGCTTGCCTGCGATTGCGTAGTGTCAGTCGACGAATATATCGACTGAACCACCGCTATCGCAGGCAAGCCAGCTCCCACATTGCAGTAGAGCGCTTAGGCCTCGATACCCAACATATCCCGTGCCAACGCCTCGGCAATCCGAATCCCGTCGACACCCGCCGACAGAATCCCACCGGCATAGCCTGCACCTTCACCGGCCGGGAACAGACCTTTCACGTTCAAGCTCTGCATCGATTCGTTACGGGTAATCCGCAGCGGCGACGATGTGCGGGTTTCGATACCGGTCAGCACCGCATCGTGCAGTGAGTAGCCTTTGATCTGCTTCTCGAAGGCCGGCAAGGCTTCACGGATGGCCTCGATGGCGAAGTCCGGCAAGGCCAGGGCCAGATCACCCAGCGAAACGCCGGGTTTGTAGGACGGCTCCACGCTGCCTAGGGCCGTTGAAGGCTTGCCGGCGATGAAGTCACCGACCAGTTGCGCCGGCGCCTCATAGTTGCTGCCGCCGAGGATATACGCGTGGGACTCCAGGCGTTCCTGCAGCTCGATACCGGCCAGCGGGCCACCTGGGTAGTCCACTTCAGGCGTGATGCCGACCACGATGCCGGAGTTGGCATTGCGTTCGTTACGCGAGTACTGGCTCATACCGTTGGTGACAACACGATTCGGTTCAGATGTCGCCGCGACCACTGTGCCGCCCGGGCACATGCAGAAGCTGTAGACCGAGCGACCGTTCTTGGCGTGGTGCACCAGCTTATAGTCGGCGGCGCCGAGTTTCGGGTGCCCGGCGTATTTGCCCAGGCGTGCCGCGTCGATCAGCGATTGCGGATGTTCGATGCGGAACCCAACGGAGAACGGCTTGGCCTCCATGTAAACGCCGCGCTCGTGGAGCATGCGGAACGTGTCACGGGCGCTATGGCCCAGGGCCAGGATCACGTGCTTGGAGAGGATCTGCTCGCCGCCGTCGATTACCACACCGTTCAACTGGCCGTCTTCGATCAGCACGTCGGTCACACGCTGCTCGAAACGGACTTCACCGCCCAGGGCGATGATCTGCTCGCGCATGTTTTCCACAACGCCGGTCAGGCGGAAGGTACCGATGTGCGGCTTGCTGACGTAGAGAATTTCTTCCGGCGCGCCGGCCTTGACGAACTCATGCAGCACTTTGCGCCCGTGGAATTTCGGGTCTTTGATCTGGCTATACAGCTTGCCGTCGGAAAAGGTCCCGGCGCCACCTTCACCGAACTGCACGTTGGACTCAGGGTTGAGTACGCTTTTGCGCCACAGGCCCCAGGTATCCTTGGTGCGCTGGCGGACTTCCTTGCCGCGCTCGAGGATGATCGGCTTGAAGCCCATTTGCGCCAGCAACAGGCCGGCAAAGATGCCGCAGGGGCCAAAACCCACCACGATCGGCCGTTCGGCCAAGTCTTGCGGTGCCTGGCCGACCACCTTGTAGCTGACATCCGGCGCCGGGTTGACGTTACGGTCGTCGGCGAACTTGAGCAGCAGGGCGGCTTCGTTTTTCGCGTTCAGGTCGATGGTGTAGATGAAGCACAGCTCTGACGATTTCTTACGGGCGTCGTAGCTGCGCTTGAACAGGGTGAAATCGAGCAGGTCATCACTGGCGATGCCCAGGCGCTGCACGATGGCAGGCCGCAGGTCTTCTTCGGGATGGTCGATGGGCAGCTTGAGTTCGGTGATTCGTAACATGACAGGGTCCGGTAGGCGGCGGGCAAGGAGGCCGGCTGTTTTGCAAACCGGCGATTATAAGCCCCAATGGCGGTTTCCCGTCATGTTAAAACAGCATGGCGTGGCGTCAGTCGTCGCGCGAGCCGCCGAACGACGCGCAACCGCGCTGCACCTGGCCGTTGACGCGCAACTCGGCGGTCATGTGTTGCAGGCTACCGCTGACCGGGTCGACGCAACGCTGCGGGGCCACCCACAACTCCACGTGCTGGTTGTTGGCTTCGGTCATCAGGTTGAAGCGGCCGTCACCGATTTGTTCTTCTACATAGGGCACCGCCAGGGGGGGCTGGCCTTCGCGTTCCAGCACCAGGCCCTTGGCGGTGACTTTCATCACCCAGGTCGGCTTGTGGCCGTTGGCCCGCAGGATCATGCGTTTGAAGTCCGGGTCGTCGCAGGCCGAGGTCGAGCGCTCGACGCGGTAGAGTTGTTGCAGGTCGACGCTGCCCTGGGTGCCGCTGGCGACCCCGGAAAACTTGCCGCGCAGGTCGGCAAACAACGCGCCTTGCTCGCCGGCCAGCGAAGCCGCTTCCTGCAGGATGCTGGTGCCTCCGCTGTCGTTGACCACGTAGTTACGTTTGTCGCCACACGGCTGGAACAGCAGTTTGCCGCCGACCGCCGTGAGTTCGCCCTGCATGCGGGTCAGCCCGGCGAGAGATGGTTTGGAGGGTTCTCTGTCGAATATCTGGCAGGCGGCGAACAGGGGGAGCAGGGCTAATAGAACAAGGCTGTGGGCGGCACGCATTATTGGGTCTCCGGACAATTGCCGCCACGTTACGCAGACGTGCGCCGCATCACAACCCCGCCCACGAGCTTCAGTCAATTCTGACAGGTAGCCTATTCAAGCCACGATAAAGGTCTGACCGGTTTGCAAGCCTTCCACACTTTTCGCGTAGGCCAATGCCACGTCGGCGCCAGGTGCCGGTTTGTACCCACGGAAGTAAGGTGCATAGCTGCCCATGGCTTCCAGTAGCACAGTCGGGCTCACGGAGTTGATGCGCAGGCCGCGTGGCAATTCAATCGCGGCGGCTTTGACGAAGGCATCCAGTGCGCCGTTGACCAGTGCTGCCGAAGCGCCGGTGCGGATCGGGTCGCGGTTGAGGATGCCGCTGGTGAAGGTGAACGAGGCACCGTCGTTGGCGTATTCACGGCCGATCAGCAGCAGGTTGACCTGGCCCATCAGCTTGTCACGCAGGCCCAGTTCAAAATCGGCTTCGCTCATGTCCCCCAGCGGCACGAAGTTCACGCTGCCTGCCGCGCAGACCAGCGCATCGAACTTACCGGTCTGTTCGAACAGTTTGCGAATCGATGCGCTGTCACTGATATCGACCTGGAAATCGCCGCTGCTGCGACCGATGCTGATCACTTCGTGACGCTGCGCCAGTTCCGCCTTGATCGCCGAACCGACCGTACCGCTGGCACCAATCAATAGGATTTTCATCGTGCTGTTCCTCCGGGGAGATAAGTGAAGGTTCAGTCTAGTGTGGCTTTTTAGGTGGATAAACGCGCTAATAGGCAACCTTTGGTTTTCAAATGGAAACAATCCATGAGCGAGATGGATGACCTGGCGGCCTTTGCCGTACTGATCGAAGCGGGTAGCTTCACCGTCGCGGCCGAGCAGTTGGGGTGCAGCAAAGGCCAGCTATCCAAGCGTATCAGCCAGTTGGAAGCACAGTTTTCCGTGGTGTTGCTGCATCGCACCACGCGCAGGCTCAGCCTCACCGCTGCCGGTGCGGCGTTGCTGCCCCAGGCGCAAGCGCTGGTCGTGCAAGTGGAACGTGCCCGTCAGGCCTTGGCGCGGCTCAAGGACGACCTGGCCGGGCCCGTGCGTATGACGGTTCCGGTGTCGTTGGGGGAAACCTTCTTTGATGGTTTGCTGCTGGAGTTTTCCAAGCAATATCCGCAGGTGCAGATCGAGCTGGAGCTGAATAACAGCTACCGCGACCTGGCCCGGGACGGCTTTGATCTGGGCGTACGCTCCGGTGCCATCGAGAATGAGCGCTTGGTCGCCAAACCACTGCTGGCCTGGCACGAGATGACCTGCGCCAGCCCGGCCTACCTGGAACAACACGGCGAGCCGCAGACCCCGGCGGATCTGGCAACACATGCCTGTTTGCTCAACAGCCACTACAGCGGGCGCGAGGAGTGGTTGTACCACCAGCAACACGAGCTGCTGCGGGTGCGGGTCAGCGGCACCTTTGCCTCCAACCACTACAACCTGCTGAAAAAGGCCGCGCTGGTAGGCGCCGGTATCGCACGCCTGCCGTCCTACGTGCTTCCCGCAGAACTGGCTGACGGCCGTTTGCGTTGGCTACTGCGTGACTATTCAACACGCAGCCTGCCGATGTACCTGGTGCATCCTTATCAGGGTGGGTTGCCGCGCCGAACCCAGGTGCTGGCTGATTACCTGGTGGACTGGTTCAAGCGCAGCGGCGAAACCCTGGACCGACTTCAGCGGTAGCGGCGGGCGATCAGGTGGTCGATGGACAGGCGGCCAGGGCCTTTTGCGACCAACAGCAGCAGTATCGCGATCCAGGTGCCGTGGGTCGGATAGGCTTCCGGGTAGACGAACAGTTGAATGACCAGCGTCATGCCAATCAACGCCAATGCCGAGAAACGTGTGGCAAAGCCCACTAGGATCAACACCGGGAAAAAGTGCTCGGCGAACGCGGACATATGCGCGGCTATTTCCGGCGACAGCAAGGGCACCTTGTATTCACTGCGAAACAGCGGCAGCGTCGAGGCGGCCAGTCGCGGCTCGCCCAGTTGGAAGGTGCCGCTGATCAGATCGATGGCGAAGCCCTCGACTTTGGTCTGGCTGGATTTCCAGAACACCGCGGCGATGGAGAAGCGAGCGAGAAAGGCGATCAGGCTGTAGGGGATCTTCTCGAACAACGCGATGGCCCGTTTAACCAGGCACGAAGGGGATGAGTTCATGGCGAGACCTTTTGTTTGGTATGCAAATGAGTGATGGCGTCGTAGCTGATCAGCAGGTTCAGGCATTGGTGCAGATCGAATTCGGTCGACCCTTCGAGGGCCTGTTCCACTGCTGTTTCCAGCGTTGCGCCTTGGTTCAGGCTATTGATGAACGTGACTGCGCCTGAGTCGATGGCAAACACCTTGACTGTCAGCCCTTGGCGTAACACCAAGGCACCTTGGGCGTGCCAGGGGTGGAAGTTGGCAATTTCACCTTCGGTCTGATGTGCTGACCAGATGCCGACGATTGCGTAGGCAGAGTCCAGAGTGGCGAGGGACGGATGCAGTTGCAGGCGTAACGCCCCCAGGTTTGTTTCCGTTTGCAGTGCCTGCAAAACGGCTTGCCGATTCATCGGCGCTTCATCGGCGGCGTGATAGGCACGTACCCGCAGGCGCTCCAGTCGTGCGACATCGGCCAGATAGGGCACGCTGGCTGTCGGCTCGAAGTCCTGAATGAACGCAGCCAATGCACTGCCGTATTCGCTGATCAACGGGCTGGTGGGCGGGCAGGCCTGTACGAAGAGCCCCGCCATGGCACGGAAGAATTCCTCGCCAACCAGTTGCAACGTCACGGGGTAAGCCGTTGCCAGCGCATTGATCAACGAGCTGTGCACGTTGTTGCGGTACACCACAAAGCGGCTGGCCGGGTCGGCGCCGTTGCTGCTGAACACGCCATCGGGGCAGGCCATGTCGGGCGAGAGCAGGGCGCTGGCAAATGCGTCATGAAGGCTCATGGGGTCACCTGCGCCAAGTACCGTTCGGCGTGTTGGGCTTCGGCGAGTAATACGCTGAAGGCCGGCACTTGGTTGTCCCGCTCAATCAGCGTGGCCACCGGGCCGATACGTGTAAGTACTTGCTCGTAAAGCTGCCACACTGCGTTGTCGATGGGGGCTCCGTGATCATCAATCAGTAGGCGATCGCCCAGGCTGTCGGTGTCTTCGGCAAAGCCAGCCAGATGGATTTCACCCACCGCATGCAACGGCAGCCCGTTGATGTAGGCCAGTGGATCACGTTGGTGGTTGATGCACGATACGTAGGCGTTGTTGACGTCCAGTAACAGACCGCAGCCGGTGCGGCGGATGATTTCAGTGATGAAGTCCATCTCGTCCAGGGTCGAGTGCTGGAACTGCACATACGTCGACGGGTTCTCCAGCAACAGGGTGCGCTTGAGGACGCTTTGTACCTGATCAACGTGTTCGCACACCCGGTTCAGGGTGGCGGTGTCGTAGGCCAGGGGCAGCAAGTCGTTCAGAAACACCGGGCCATGGCTGGACCAGGCCAGGTGTTCGGAAAAAGAGTGGGGTTGATAGCGTTCGATCAGCTTGGCCAACCGTGCCAGGTGCTCACGGTTCAGCGGGCCTTCGCCACCAATGGACAGCCCCACGCCATGTAATGACAGTGGGTACTGCTCGCGGATCAAACCCAGGTAGTGATGGAACGGGCCGCCGGCCACCATGTAGTTTTCGGCGTGCACTTCAAAAAAACCGATATCGGGCGAGGTTTCGAGCACTTCGATGAAGTGCTCGTTCTTCAGCCCCAGCCCGGCCCTATGGGGGAGGCCGGGCACCTGAGCTGGCGAGACCGTGTGTTGGGGGAAAAGCGTCATCATCCGTACTCAGGCTGTGTCGGGTTTCAGGACTTGGCGGTGAAGGCAGCAGCCTGGCCAAAACCGGTTGGTGAGGTAGCGCTTGGGGTCTTGTCGCAGGTGCCGGCAGGTACCAGTTTCCAGGCATTGGCCTGGTCTTTGACTTTGGAGGTACCGGCGCAGGTAGTGCCAGCGCCTGCGGCGCAATCGTTCTTGCCGGCTTCGGCGACACCGAAGCATTTGTCCATTTTGGCTTCGTCAGCGTGGGCCATGTTGGTCATGGCGGACAGGCTCAGGGCCGAACCGAGAGCCAGGACGAGGGTAGCGGCGGACAGCGAACGGGTTTTAGTAGTCATGGTGTATCTCCAGCAGTGGGTAGTTATGGCGGGCATGATTGCCTGCTTACCCCACTAGAGGCAGCAGGACGAATTTCGTTACAAGCCCATCGTAAATAATTTAAAAAAGAAATCTTAAGGACCGCACAAAACAAATGTGGGAGCAGGCTTGTGTGGGAGCCGGGCTTGCCCGCGATGCAGGCACCTCGGTGTGTTAGTCACACCGCAGTGATGCCATCGCAGGCAAGCCAGCTCCCACACAAGCCTGCTCCCACATTTTTAGATCCGGTTCATGCAGCTACCGGCTTTAGCCCCCGAGGTACGCCTCACGCACTTTCGGGTCGGTCAGCAACTGCTCGCCAGTACCTTGCATCACCACCCGGCCGTTCTCCAGCACGTAGGCACGGTCGGCGATTTTCAGGGCCTGGTTGGCGTTCTGCTCCACCAGGAACACCGTCACACCGTCCTTACGCAGTTGTTCGATAATGTCGAAAATCTGCTGGATGATGATGGGTGCCAGGCCCAGGGACGGTTCGTCCAACAGCAACAACTTGGGTTTGCTCATCAGCGCCCGGCCGATGGCGAGCATTTGCTGCTCGCCGCCGGACATAGTGCCGCCGCGCTGGCTGAAGCGTTCCTTGAGCCTTGGGAACAGGTGCAGCACCTTGTCCATCTGCTCTTGGTAGTCGCCCTTGTCGGTGAAGAACCCGCCCATGGCCAGGTTTTCTTCCACCGTCAGGCGCGAGAACACGCGGCGGCCTTCCGGCACCACCGCAATGCTCTTGCGCATGATGTGGGACGACGACTGGCCCACCAGCTCTTCACCCATGTAGCGGATGCTGCCGCTGTGAGCCTGTGGCGAACCGCACAGGGTCATCAACAGAGTCGACTTGCCGGCACCGTTGGCGCCAATGAGGGTGACAATTTCACCCTGATGCACTTCCACGTTGACACCGTGGAGGGCTTGGATCTTGCCGTAGAAAGTGGAAACGTTTTCGAATTGCAGCATTTTACGCTTCCCCCAAATAGGCTTTGATCACTTCGGGATTGTCACGGATCTGCTCCGGTGTCCCGTTTGCCAGCGGCGTGCCCTGGTTGATCACCACGATGTGGTCGGAAATGCTCATGACCAGTTTCATGTCGTGCTCGATCAACAGCACCGTGGCGTTGTTTTCCTCACGCAACACGCTGATCAGCGCCTTGAGGTCTTCGGTCTCCTTGGGGTTCAAGCCAGCGGCCGGTTCGTCGAGCATGAGAATCCGCGGACGGGTCATCATGCAGCGCGCGATCTCCAGGCGGCGTTGCTGACCGTACGCCAGGGTGCCGGCAGGGCGGTTTGCAAACTCGGTGAGGTTGACCTTGTCCAGCCAATACGCCGCGTACTCCATGGCTTCGCGCTCGCTCTTGCGGAACGCGGGCGTCTTGAACAAACCAGCGAAGAAGTTGGTGTTCAGGTGACGATGCTGGGCGATCAGCAGGTTCTCGACTGCCGTCATGTCCTTGAACAACCGCACGTTCTGGAATGTCCGTACTACGCCCTTGCGGGCGATCTCGTGACCGGCCAGACCCTGGATCGGTTGGCCGTCCAGCAGGATGCTGCCGCCACTTGGTTTGTAGAAACCGGTGAGGCAGTTGAACACCGTGGTCTTGCCGGCGCCGTTGGGACCGATAAGCGCGACAACTTGTTTCTCTTTGACGGTCAGGGCTACGCCGTTGACCGCGAGCAGGCCACCAAAGCGCATGCTCAAATTTTCGACTTTCAGGATCTCGCGGCTCATTTGCGCAGCTCCATGTGTGGACGTTGCATGGGCAGCAGGCCTTGAGGACGCCAGATCATCATCAGCACCATCAGGGCGCCGAACATCAACATGCGGTAGTCACTGAACTCGCGCATCATTTCGGGCAGCAGGATCATGATGATTGCCGCCAGGATCACGCCCAACTGTGAACCCATGCCACCCAATACCACGATGGCGAGAATGATCGCCGATTCGATAAAGGTGAACGACTCCGGGGTCACCAGGCCTTGGCGTGCGGCGAAGAAGCTGCCGGCGAAACCGGCGAACGCAGCGCCCAGGGTGAACGCGGAAAGCTTGATGATGGTCGGGTTCAGGCCCAGGGCACGGCAGGCGATTTCATCTTCGCGCAGTGCTTCCCAGGCGCGGCCGATTGGCATGCGCAGCAGGCGGTTGATCACGAACAGGGCGGCCAGTGCCAGCAACAGTGCCACCAGATACAGGAACACCACTTTGCTCACTGGGTTGTAGTCGATCCCGAAGTATTCGTGGAACGTCTGCATGCCCTCGGCCGCGCTGCGATCGAACGACAGTCCGAAGAACGTCGGCTTGGGAATGTTGCTGATCCCGTTCGGACCACCCGTGATATCGGTGAGGTTACGCAGGAACAACCGGATGATTTCACCGAAACCCAGGGTCACGATGGCCAGGTAGTCACCGCGCAAACGCAACACCGGGAAGCCCAGCAGGAAACCGAATGTGGCCGCCGCCATACCCGCCAATGGCAGGCAGATCCAGAAGCCCCAGCCCAGGTAGTGCGAGAGCAGCGCGTAGGTGTAGGCACCCACGGCGTAGAAGCCCACGTAACCGAGGTCGAGCAGGCCTGCCAGGCCCACGACGATGTTCAGGCCCAGGCCCAGCAACACGTAGATCAGGATCAGGGTGGCGATGTCGACTGCACCGCGCGAGCCGAAGAATGGCCAGATCAGCGCCGCAATGATCAGCCCGATGATGATGTAGCGCTGGGTACGCGGCAGGGTCAGGAACTGGCTGACCTTGGGCGATACCAATGGGCCACGGTTGCCTTTGAACAAGGCACCGACCTGCTGGGTGAACAGCACACGCAGGAACATCAGCACCGAGCACAGGGCGATGATGCTCAGGGTCACGGGACCAGTGCCATGCACTTCCAGGTTGATGCCGACAATGCTCAACTTGAGGCCGAGTACCGGGAAGGCCACCGCCCATACCAGCAAGGCGCTGAAGAACGCCGGTTTAAGATATCTGCTCATACTTTCTCAACCTCCGGACGGCCCAAAATGCCGGTCGGACGGAATAACAGCACCAGAACCAACAGGCCGAACGCCACGACGTCCTTGTACTGGTCGCCGAAGATATCGGCGCCAAACGCTTCGGCCACACCTAGCACCAGCCCGCCGAGCATGGCGCCCGGAATACTGCCGATGCCGCCCAATACCGCTGCGGTAAAGGCCTTGAGGCCTACCAGGAAACCGGCGTTGGGGTTGATTACGCCGTACTGCATGCTCAGCAGTACCGCCGCGACGGCTGCCAGTGCGGCGCCGATCACGAAGGTCAGGGCGATGATGTTGTTGGTGTTGATACCCAGCAGGTTGGCCATCTTGATGTCTTCGGCACAGGCCCGGCAGGCGCGCCCCAGACGGGAGCGGGAGATGAACAGGGTCAGGCCCAGCATGGCCACCAGGGTGACGACGAAGACCAGGATCTGCATATACGAAATCAGCACTTCTTGTGCGCCGCCTGGGCCGAAGGAGATGCTCCCCGGGATCAGGTTGGGAATGGACTTGTCCTTGGAGTCCTGGGACAGCAATACGGTGTTTTGCAGGAAAATAGACATGCCGATGGCGGAAATCAGTGGGATCAAACGGTTGCTGCCACGCAAGGGACGGTAGGCAACGCGCTCGATACTGTAGCCATAGGCACTGGTCACGACGATCGACGCGATAAAGGCGGCGGTCATCAACAGCGGCAGGGAGTGGATACCCATCATGGCCAGCCCGGCAAGGGCGATGAAAGCCACGTAGGAACCAATCATGTATACCTCGCCATGGGCGAAGTTGATCATTCCAATGATGCCGTAAACCATTGTGTAGCCAATGGCTATCAAGGCATAGGTGCTGCCAATGGTCAGACCATTAACCAGCTGTTGGAAAAAATGATAGATCTCAGGCATTACAGCGCTCCTAAAAACCCGATACGCATTTCACTGGTGGAGTCATGTTCCGGCCCTGCGCTGTGTTCTGTGAGCACATTTGCACAAAGCGTTTGCCAGCGAACCGCTGGTGACGGTTTTAAGATTTTCAGGTGAGCCAGCGCCCGGATCGCGGGTGACAGGCCCATAAACCTCGTAAAACAAAGCCCACTGCTTGCACAGTGGGCTTGTTGACCAGTAACGCCTGGCTTACTGAGGGGAAACTTCGGTTTTTGGTTTACCGAAGTGCCATTCGTAGACCACGAACTTGAAGTCCTTCAGGTCGCCCTTGGCATCGAAGCTCAGGTCGCCGGTAGGGGTCTTGAAGGTGCCTGCGTGGATGGCCGCAGCGACTTTGGCGGTGTCTTCGCTTTTCGCAGCGGCGATACCGCCGGCGATCACTTCAACGGCCGAGTAGGCTGGGAACACGAACGGGCCGCTTGGGTCTTTTTTGTCTGCTACGAGGGCGTCGACAATGGCTTTGTTCGCCGGGTCTGCGTCGAAGGATTTCGGCAGGGTCACCAGCAGGCCTTCGGAAGCGTCCTGGGCGATTTGCGAGATGGAGTCGTTGCCGACACCTTCAGGGCCCATGAACTTGGCGTTCAGGCCTTTTTCCTTGGACTGGCGCAGGATCAGGCCCAGCTCAGGGTGGTAGCCGCCGTAGTAAACGAAGTCGACGTTGTTTTGCTTGAGTTTCTGGATGATCGAGGAGAAGTCCTTGTCACCCGCGTTCAGGCCTTCGAAGACTGCGACTTTCACGCCTTTCTTCTCAAGGGTCTGTTTAACGGCGGTGGCGATACCTTCACCGTATTGCTGTTTGTCGTGCAGTACGGCAACGACCTTCGGCTTGACGTGGTCGGCAATGTAGTTGCCGGCAGCCGGGCCTTGGGCGCTGTCCAGGCCGATGGTGCGGAACACCAGTTTGTAACCACGGGCGGTGATTTCCGGGCTGGTGGCAGCCGGGGTAATCATGATCACGCCTTCGTCTTCGTAGATGTCGGTAGCGGGCTGAGTGGAGCTGGAGCAGAGGTGACCGACCACGAACTTGACGCCGTCGTTGACCACTTTGTTGGCAACGGCAACCGCTTGTTTCGGATCGCAAGCGTCGTCGTATTCCTTGGCCTCAAGCATCTTGCCGTCTACGCCGCCCTTGGCGTTGATGTCTTTGATGGCTTGCTTGGCACCCATGAATTGCATGTCGCCGTATTGCGTGACAGGACCGGTTTTAGGACCTGCGATACCGATCTTGATGGTATCGGCTGCGAACGAATGGCCGGCAACCCCAGCCAGGACCATAGCGGCAAACAGTTTGGAAATCTGCTTAGTAGCCTTATTCATAGTGCTCCACTCTTACTGTTGTATTTTTTATAGTTCTAGCGGCCTTGTGAGCTGCAGAACCGGATCGGATATCTCGGATATCTCCCCGGCAGTGCCCTGGCAACTGTACCGGTACAGTGTAGAGCGCCGGTTGATCGCTTGAAAAGCTGGCTGCTGGGGGCAAAACCCGAGCGTGTCGCTTAAATGAAAGAAAAAGACAGAATTGCGGCGGGGTTGTGCCAGAGTTTCGGGCAATCCTTGGCTTTCCTGACCCTTTCTATCGGTGCCTCATTTGCTACTGGGTTTTTCTAGCCTGGGTTTTTCTGCAAGAGCCACGACGTTATGATTGCGCCGATTTTTTCCCAAGGTGAATTCCCATGACGCAAGAACCTAGCACCCTCTATGCCAAGCTGCTCGGTGAAACCGCTGAAATTTCCTGGAAGGAGCTTGAACCGTTCTTTGCCAAGGGTGCCCTATTGTGGGTCGACGCCGGCCTGGATTTGATCGAGGCGGCTGAGGGTATGGCCGAGGATAACCGCGACAAAGTCGCTGCATGGCTGGCTGCCGGGAGCCTTGGCGAAGTGTCTGCAACGCGGGCATTGGACCTGGTGGAACGTGATCCGAGCCTGTGGGCGGTGGTGGTTTCGCCGTGGATTCTGATCCAGGAAAGGGCGCTGTAAGAAAAGCCAGCACTAAAAAGGTGCATGTTTTTTCGCGGTACAAGTGTGTAGCCGAGTAACCGCTGAAGCCGTGATGGCATCTTGCCGTAGAGAAAGGTCACAGGTGAGGGTGACGCGCACGTAACGGGAACAGTTTTGCGCAGGGCCAAAGGCTAGGGGAATTGTTTCTGGGTGTGGCAGGACTGGAGATATTTGTTGTTTTGCCGACCGCTATCGCAGGCAAGCCAGCTCCCACATTTGAAATGCATTCCAAGTGTGGGAGCTGGCTTGCCTGCGATAAAGGCCACGCGGTCTAGGCCGTCTTACCGGTATGGTTGTTCAAGGAAATGACCTTGGTCTTGCCAATCCGGTGGCGATAGATCTCGCGCAAGTACTTGATCGCCTTCTTCACGCAGTCCCGTGACAGGCGAATGTCATTGATCGACACGAACTTCTCTTTGTCGTTGATCAACTCGCGGTACTTCTTCTCGTACATCGGTTTGATCGCATACCAGTTGGTATCGAGGATCTTTGCCGGGTTCTCGAACTCGTTGAGCAATTCATCGATGCGATCTTCGTCGAAGTCCTCATGGATGATGAAGTCCAGGATCGAGTTGTCCAGCGTGTCATCGAAGCGGTAAGGGTTGCGCGCAAAGCAGCGCTTGATGAACGCCACGATCAAGGTCAGGAAATCGTCCGACAGGCACGGGCTCTTGGCGATCAAGGTGGTCAGCGACAGGTTGGCCGACGCACCTATTACCAACGCATAACGCTTGAGCGTGGTGTTGGGGAACAGGCTGTTGAGGTGGGTCTTGAGCCGGTTCAGGTCCATGTAGGACAGCTTGTAATCCTTGGGCAGCGACACGATGGACACCACCGACGAACAGTTCTTGAAAAAATGCAGGTCATGCAGTGCCGCCGCGTCATAGCCGGAATTCTTGTACTGCTCCAGCGACGCCTTGTAGCGCTTGGATTCAATCGGCAGCAGGCTGATGCCTTCGATGGCCTGGGTGACTTTATTGAAGTGCGGCAAGTCGATGGAGCGGAAGAACAGGTCGTCGATGTTCAGGCGCTGCGGCTCTTTGTCGAACACCTTGAACTTGTCGTTGGACGGCGCTGGAGTTTCCGGCACGACCGATTCGGCATAGGCAATCGCCACTGGGCCGGCCAGGCTCATGAACAGGTCGTTGGCGTCCAGGCGGATGGTTTCGCCGATGTCGATGCCGGCGCGGCGGAAGTAGTTCTGGTCGTAGTCGGTGGTGACCGCCTGGGCGGTGAGGATGTTGAAGATCTGTTGGGAAATGTACTGGTTAGCGTGCTTTTCCATCGCATTGACATCAATGTTCTGGATGTTGCCGTCGTCGCTCTCTTCGGCGTAACGCATGATGTCGTTGGAGATCAGCATCATCGCGTTCCACGGCCGGATACGACCTTTAACGCTGGCTTCGCTGCTGTCTTCATTGGCGAAGTTGTATGAGAAGTCCCATTCTTCCGACAAGTATTTGCACAGCAGGCGCCCGGCGTTGATGTGCAGCGCCTCGGACATTTCACTACGGTGGTCGGAGATATTCGGCAGCACGCAGATGCCGCTGGTGAAGATCGGCTCGAATACAAAGGCGTGGCCGCTCTTGCTGTCGTGCTCGTCGGCAGGCTTGGTATCGAATGTCTTGTTCATGTACGAGTGTTGCTGGGCCAGGCCGAATTCGGAAGCCATGCCCGAGCCGGTACCACCGCCAGCGCTGAAGATCGAGAAGTACAGGCGCGACTGGTTGGCCTTGATGCCGCAGGAGTCGATCAGGTAGGAGTGGATCATCTTCCAGTCGGGGCTGGAGAAACGCTGGGTGTCTTTGTTGAGGATAATCTTGGCCAGGTACTGGCCCAGGATCGGTGCGTTACCGGCGCCCCCGGCATGGACTTCCGACAGGTCCATGATTTTCATCTTGCTGTAGTCGCGCAGGAAGCCGCTTTTTTCACCTTTGCGCGAGAAGCGGATGCGCCCGGCGATGTCCTTGTCCAGGTCGCCCAGCATCACCAGGGGTTCAACCAGGAACACAGGCTTGGTGGCCTTGCCACCGCCTAGGCGCAGGTTGTTGCGAATCCATTGGGCCGGGCTGTAGCCCTTATCCAGCGATTTATCCTCGGTACTGAACTCGTTCAAGTAGAACTTGCGCGCGTTGTACACCAACTCCGCCACGTCCAGGGCAATGTTGGAGCCGCAGCGGCCCAGGCCGATCAGGCACACCGACGGGAATTCCTGCTCGCCGCGCAGATCGCCGTCGCCTTCCTGCTGGGGTGGGCGTGGGAACACCATGTCGCGCAGGCCGTCGAGGTTGTCGAGGATGCGGTCGGTATTGGTCTCGGTGAAGTACAAGTACTGCTGGGTGGCCAGCGGGCGAGCGCTACTCAATGGCTTGTAACCGGCGGGTTTTTCCGCAGGCATTGTCGGCAACACGTCGGGAATCACGGTGGCAGAATTGTTTTTGGAAGTCATTGGGCGCCATGTACCTGGACGGATGGCCGCAAAACATCGAGGAGCCATCACTGAATGAAAGTTCGCGACTTTACAGTGCGTCTGAGTCCGGGACGGCTGGGTTTGACCCAAGTGTTTACAGGGGAATTCCGGCCGGACCCTGATGGATCGGCCGTTCGTCGGTGTTCTTTAGGCGAATGATGGCGAAATGCCAAAAAAACGGCGTCAGCGAATTGGTCTCACGATGGACGCAGAGCCGATGCGCCCGGGCGCGGGCTCTTTTTGCGGCGGCGCATCCTTGTTGCTTTCCACGCTGAGCGGGTAGAGCGGGTTGCGCATCTGGATGCCCTGCATTACGCCGATGATGTCACTGGCAGGCACCGCCGGGCTGAGCAGGTAGCCTTGAATGTAATCACAGCCATGTTTGAGCAACAGCTCGAATTGCGCTTGGGTTTCCACGCCCTCGGTGACCACTTGAAGGTGCAGGGTATGGGCCATGCCGATAATCGCCTGGACGATTTCGATATCAGCGGTGGATTTGGGAATGTCCTGGATAAAGGAGCGGTCGATCTTCAAGGTGTTCAGCGGCAGGCGCTTGAGGTAGGCGAGGGATGAGTAGCCGGTGCCGAAGTCATCGATGGCCAGGGATACGCCCAGCGCCCGGATTTGCCGCAACAGCGCCAAGGTGCTGCTGATATTGCCCATCAGCGCATTTTCGGTGACTTCCAGCTCCAGGCGGTTGGCCGCGATCCCGGCAAAGCGCAGGGCGTCTTCGATTTCATCGGCCAATTCATCACGGGCCAGGTTCAAGGCCGAGCAGTTCACGGCCATGGTCAGTTCGGTATAGCCGCGGTCAGACAGCAAGCTCAGGTCGTGACAGGCCTGGCGCAGCACCCAGTGGTCCAGCTCGGCAATCAGCCCATTGTTTTCAGCGATGCCGATAAAACGCTCTGGTGCCAGCAGCCCATGTTGCGGATGCTGCCAGCGCACCAGGGCTTCAAGGCGTGTGACCTTGCCGAGTTTCATGTCGAAGATCGGCTGATAGAACAGCACCAGTTCGTTGCGCGCACGCAGCGCCGCGCGTAATTCCTCTTCCAATTGCAGTTCAAGGAAAGCGCGGGTTTTCAGGTTGGAGCTGAAGAAGTTCAGGTTGTTGCGGCCGGCGTCCTTGGACTGGTAAAGCGCGAGGTCGGCGGTTTTCAGCAGCTCATCGCAGGTCAGGCCGTCATCGGGAAACAGGCTGATACCGATGCTGGTGGTCATCACCATGCGCCGGCCGGCCAGTTCGATCGGGTCTTTCATCTTTTGCATGATGCGCTGGGCCATATGGCGCGCTTCATCACGGTGGTGGATGTTGATCAGGATGCAGAACTCATCGCCCCCAAAGCGTGCGACCACATCCTCATGGCTGCGTACCGAGCTCTTGATATGCCCGGCCAGCACCCTGAGCAACTGATCGCCGGCGTCATGCCCCAGGCTATCGTTGATCCGCTTGAAGTGGTCGATATCGAGAAAAATCACCGCCATCATGCCGTTGTTTGCGGTTTTTTCCGCGACTTTCTCCGCGAAGATCTGGTTGAACCCCCGGCGGTTGAGCAGGCTGGTCAGTGCGTCGAAATGGGCGACCTGTTGCAGCGATGCGCGGGCCTGGTCGAGTTCGCTGAGCAGCGCGTTGACCCGACGCAGGTCACGTTCCTTGTGCTGCAGTTTTTTGTCCGCCAAGGCTGCACTGACGCTGCTACCGATGACCAGTAGCGTGATTACAGCCACGGACAGGCCGAGCTGAATAGGGTTGTTGTCCAGTGGCTGTGACAGATCAGCGCCGGTAGGCACCAGCATTTGCATGGCGGCCATGCCCGTGAAGTGCATGCTGAGAATGCCGGCACCCAGCACCAGGCTGGCGGCGTATTTGAGCAGTTGATGGAACACGCCGGCGCCGGTGCGCAGGTAGCTGGACAGCAACAACGCGGCCAGGCTGGCGCCGATGGCGATAGCGACCGACGCCATGAACAATCCCGACTCGAAGTACACCTGGGCCTGGGAGCGCATGGCCGACATGCCGACGTAGTGCATCAGGGCGATACCGAGCCCCATCCATACCGACGCCAGCAAGTATTGGCGGAACCGCAGGTGAGGGTGACTGAGGGTTTGCATGGCGAACAGCGACGCGATCAGAGCGATCAATAGCGAGGCGAACGTCATGAGCAATTCGTAATGAATAGCGATGGGGGCTTGGAAAGCCAGCATGCTGATGAAATGCGTCGACCAGATACCGCCTGCCAGGCACCCAGCCCCCAGCCAGCGCCAATGGCGGCGGGCTGTGGGGTCTTCTACATGGCCGACGCGTTCGGCCATGTCCAGCGTGCCGAACCCGGCCGCGCAAGCGACCAGATACGCCAGTAGCACCAGAAAAGGGTTATGACTGCAATTGAGTAATAAATGCCCGTTATCTGGAAGGTCGGTAAAAAAATGCAAACCAAGCCATTCCATAGCATGCCCCGTCATAGCGTCACGTCACAGCCTGAGGCGATGACCTATGAAGACGAGTATAGAAGCCACGCGGGATTCGCCATCAGTAATGGCACTTTGATCTCAATTATTTTGGCATGTCATCCATAGCGTTTGATGCTAAGCGCTGATGGGAAGCTCTAGTTCGAAGTTGGGTGCTTCCAGGGGCGCCAGGCCGAACGCGGCACGTGCGGCATCGCAATCGACGTTTTGCACGCCCTGGCTCCACGACGCGTCGAACTCACGGCACGGGCTCGATCGTTGCTCATAAATTGTACAGCTAGTGGCTTTGCCCACCTCGCCTTCCAGGCTACAGCAGCGCGCTGGTTTCTGGTCGGTACCGATCATCGCCACACGAGTGGGGTTGATCTGTACGACTAAGTCATCGGGTACTGTGCCACCCGATGAGGCGCACTCGCCCCAGAAAAAAGACACACGAAAGTATGAACAGCAGGCACCGCAATTCAGACACGGACTGGCTTCGGACATGGGCGTCATCGATAAGAAAAGTAGAAGTGGGATGTTTCGGAAGGCTCGCCATTCTATCCGTGCCATGGCCGTTGGGAAGAGGGGCGAGCACTTATATTTTGTATCGGTGAAGTCCCGTACCGACGGGTGAAATCATGCCCTATCAGCTTTACGAATCATTACAGACAACTGTCGTCAGCCTGACTATGTTGCAGGTGCCGGGCGGGATGCATCGGGCATCGCAGCGCCTATAACAATAAAAGAGACGGACCCATGCAGAACTCGACCCAAGCGACGAATGCCTGGCGCATTCTGTTCCTGCTGTTCCTCGCCAACCTGTTCAACTTCTTTGACCGTACCATCCCCGCGATCATCATCGAACCCATCCGCATGGAATGGCACCTGAGCGACTTCCAGCTCGGCATCATTGGCACCGCATTCACCATCGTTTATGCCATTGCCGGCCTGCCGCTGGGGCGTCTGGCTGATACCGGCTCACGTAGCAAACTGATGGGCTGGGGCTTGTTCGTCTGGAGCGGGCTGACCGCGATCAACGGCATGGTTGGCAGTTTCTGGACGTTCTTGCTGGTGCGCATGGGCATTGGTATCGGCGAAGCCAGCTATGCGCCCGCCGCCAACTCGCTGATCGGCGACCTGTTCCCGGCACACCGTCGGGCGCGGGCCATGGGCATTTTCATGTTGGGCCTGCCACTGGGGCTATTGCTGGCATTTTTCACCATCGGCGCGATGGTCAAGGCGTTTGACAGCTGGCGTGCACCGTTCTTTATCGCCGCCGTACCGGGCCTGATCCTGGCGGTGTTCATGTTCTATATCAAGGAGCCCAAGCGTGGCGCGGCGGAAACCGTGCAAGTCTCCCAGGAACGTGTCGACCGCCCGATCCGTCGCGTACTGGCGGTGCCGACCTTCCTGTGGCTGGTGTTGGCCGGGCTGTGCTTTAACTTTGCCACCTATGCGTGCAACTCGTTCCTGGTGCCGATGCTGCAGCGCTACTTCCTGATGCCGCTGCAGGACGCGGCCGTGGCCACTGGGGTCATCGTCGGGTTGACCGGCCTGGTAGGCTTGACCTTGGGTGGCTGGATTGCCGATAAGATCCATCAGCGGGTCGCCAATGGCCGCCTGTTGTTTGCCGCGTGCAGTCTGATCATCTCCACCGTCACCACCGCTTGGGCATTGCATGCGGGGCGTATTGAGATTGGTGTGTTTGTGGCGCTGTTCAGTGTCGGCTGGTTGTTCGCCTACAACTTCTACACCTGCGTGTACACGGCGATCCAGGATGTGGTCGAACCGCGCCTGCGGGCCACGGCGATGGCATTGTTCTTTGCCGGTCTGTACCTGCTGGGTGGCGGCATGGGGCCCATCGTGGTGGGTGGCTTGTCGGATCATTTTGCCCACTCGGCCATGTACGCGGCGGGTGCCGAACAGATGACCGAAGCTTATAAAGCTGTGGGCCTGCACGACGCGATGTACCTGATTCCAGTGGCGCTGTTCCTGACCATGCTGTTCCTGTTCCAGGCTTCTCGCAGTTTTGTGCGGGATGCCAAGAAGATGAAGGAGGGCTTGAGTGCGGTGGAGGTGCCCGCTTCGGCGGCAACTGCCTGAGACCGCCATCGGGGGCAAGCCCCCTCCCACACTGGATTGGGTTCACATATTCAGATGTGTGAATGCCGTTCAATGTGGGAGGGGGCTTGCCCCGATGAGGCCCTTGAGGCAAATAAAAAGGCCCGCATTGCGCGGGCCTTTTTGCTTCAAACAGTGGTCAACCGGCGACCAGCACCCGAATCGCTTCCAGGCGCAACGCCGCCTTATCCAACATGGCCAAACCTTGTTCACGTTGGTTGCGCAGCGCCACCAGCTCGCTGTCACGCACCGTCGGGTTGACGGCTTGCAACGCGGTCAGGCGCGCCAGTTCTTCGTCGGTGTCCGCCGCCAGGCGACGCTTGGCCTCGGCCACACGCTCGGCGTGACGTGGGGTGATCTTTTCTTCACCGGCGTTGATCCGTGGCGTCAGTTGGTCACGCTGAGCCTGGATGAACTTGTTGGCGCTGGCCCGTGGCACGCTTTCCAGTTGGTCGTTCAAGGTCACGAACGACACACGGCCCGACAGGTCATTGCCGTTGGCATCCAGCAGGCAGCGCAGGGCGGCCGGTGGCAGGTAACGGCCCAGTTGCAGCGAGCGCGGTGCAACCACTTCACTGACGTAGAGCAGTTCGAGCAACACGGTACCCGGCTTGAGCGCCTTGTTCTTGATCAGCGCTACGGCGGTATTGCCCATGGAGCCGGACAACACCAGGTCCATGCCGCCCTGCACCATCGGGTGTTCCCAGGTGATGAACTGCATGTCTTCACGCGACAGCGCCTGGTTACGGTCGTAGGTGATGGTCACACCTTCGTCGTCGCCCAGGGGGAAGCTGGCATCCAGCATTTTTTCGCTGGGCTTGAGGATCAGTGCGTTTTCCGAATGGTCTTCGCTGTCGATGCCGAAAGCGTCGAACAGGGTTTCCATGTAGATCGGCAGGGCAAACTGGTCGTCTTGCTCAAGGATGTCCTCGACCAAGGCATCGCCTTCACCTGCACCGCCGGAGTTGAGTTCCAGCAGGCGGTCGCGACCAGTGTGCAGCTCTTCTTCCAGGCGCTCGCGCTCGGCACGGGCCTCGTCAATCAGGGCTTGCCACTCGCCGTCGTCGGCGTTTTCCAGCAGCGGCAGCAGGCGTGGGCCGAACTGGTGCTGCAAGGCGTTACCGGTCGGGCAGGTGTTGAGGAAGGCGTTCAATGCCTCGTTGTACCACTGGAACAGGCGCTCTTGCGGGCTGGTTTCCAGGTATGGCACGTGCAGTTCGATCACATGTTTCTGGCCGATCCGGTCCAGACGGCCAATCCGCTGCTCCAGCAGGTCGGGGTGGGACGGTAGGTCGAACAGCACCAGGTGGTGGGAGAACTGGAAGTTGCGGCCTTCACTGCCGATTTCCGAACAGATCAGCACCTGGGCGCCGAATTCTTCGTCCGCGAAGTAAGCAGCGGCGCGGTCACGTTCGAGGATGTTCATCCCCTCGTGGAACACCGTGGCCGGGATGCCGGAACGCACGCGCAAGGCATCTTCCAGGTCCATGGCGGTTTCGGCGTGGGCGCAGATCACCAGGACTTTGGTGCGCTTGAGCATTTTCAGCTGGTCGATCAGCCACTCGACCCGTGGGTCGAAGCGCCACCAGCGATTGTCTTCCTCGATGTCCGGCTGCGACTGGAAACTGACTTCCGGGTACAACTCGGCGTGTTCGCCCAAGGGCAATTCGAGGTATTCGTCCGGGTTCGGCAGCGGGTAGGCGTGCAGCTTGCGTTCCGGGAAACCTTGCACGGCAGCACGGGTGTTACGGAACAGCACGCGGCCGGTGCCGTGGCGGTCGAGCAGCTCGCGCACCAGGCGGGCGCTGGCTTCGGTGTCGCCATCGTTGACGGCAGTGAGCAGGGCTTCACCTTCGTCGCCGAGGAAACCCTGGATGGTCTTGTGTGCGGTCGGCGACAGGCGGCCTTTGTCCAACAGCTCCTGTACGGCCTCGGCCACCGGGCGATAGTTCTCGCTCTCGGCACGGAAGGCGGCGAGGTCGTGGAAGCGGTTCGGATCCAGCAGGCGCAGGCGTGCAAAGTGACTGTCCTGGCCCAACTGCTCCGGGGTGGCGGTGAGCAGCAGTACGCCGGGAATGACTTCGGCCAACTGCTCGACCAGCGCGTACTCCGGACTGACCTTGTCTTCATGCCACACCAAATGGTGGGCTTCGTCGACGACCAGCAAGTCCCAACCTGCGGCGAACAGCGCGTCCTGGGCCTTTTCGTCGTCCACCAGCCATTCCAGGGCGACCAGCGCCAGCTGGGTGTCTTCGAACGGGTTGGCGGCATCGCTTTCGATAAAGCGTTCTTCGTCGAACAGGGCGACTTGCAGGTTGAAACGGCGGCGCATTTCCACCAGCCACTGGTGCTGCAGGTTTTCCGGCACCAGGATCAGCACACGGTTGGCGCGGCCCGACAGCAGTTGGCGGTGGATCACCAAACCGGCTTCAATGGTCTTGCCCAGGCCTACTTCGTCGGCCAGCAATACCCGTGGCGCGATACGGTCCGCGACTTCGCGGGCAATGTGCAGTTGGTGGGCAATCGGTTGCGCACGCACGCCGCCCAGGCCCCACAGCGAGGACTGCAATTGGCGACTGGTATGCTCCAGTGTGTGGTAACGCAGCGAGAACCAGGCGAGCGGGTCGATCTGCCCGGCGAACAGGCGGTCGCTGGCCAGGCGAAACTGGATGAAGTTGGAGAGTTGGGTTTCTGGCAGGGTGACCTGCTCGTTCTGCCCATTGAGGCCGTGGTACACCAGCAGGCCGTCGACGTCGTCGACTTCCTGTACGGTCATTTTCCAGCCTTCGAAATGGGTGATGGTGTCACCCGGCGAAAACCTCACGCGAGTGAGGGGCGCATTCCGTAGCGCATACTGACGAGTGTCGCCAGTGGCCGGATAGAGCACGGTCAACAAGCGCCCGTCCTGTGCCAGAACGGTGCCTAACCCCAGCTCTGCTTCGCTGTCACTAATCCAGCGTTGCCCCGGTTGATACTGCTGCGCCATGCTGCCTGACTCCCGCCGTGAAAAAGCCGACTATCTTAACGGAACACGGCCCTCAGCCAAAGGACTCTGACAAAAACTACTCTGTTTGAGTGGCGGTCCGAAAGTTGAATCGACCGATGGCGGGCACTCACGAGTGTCGACTGGGTCACAGCTTGGCCAGTGGGCACTCAAGTCGCCCCGTGGCCCGCCGACAGCCTGTTGATCAGGAGAATAAACATTATGTTGCCACCCATGCTGCCCGTCAGTGTCGTGCCGGTCACCTCGCAACTCGATCCGGTGCGCCAGAAGCCGGATATCCCACCGGTGGTGCCCGTACAAGCGGGCTCCAACGAGAGCACGATCGACCTGAAAAAGGGCGACGCGGAGCAGTCGACCTTTCTGTTGCGCGAAGAACAGCGCCGCCAGCAAGAGCAGCAAAAACGTCGGCGCGAAGCCGGCGAAGATCCTGAACAGCACCTGCCGGTTCCCGGGGATGTGCTGAATGCCGACAACACCGTGCCGGTTGCCCCGTTGATCGAAGATGCGCCACGCCAGGGGTTGTGGGTGGACGTCGAGGTCTAGTCGCTCAGCTCCCGCAGTGCCGCTATCAGCAACTCGATGTCGTGATCGTTGTTGAGAGGGCTGACGGAGATTCGCGCAATACTGCTCAACCCACGTGCCTGCATGTCCAAAGGGGTATACGCCACGCTGTTGGCACCGATATTGATGCGCTTGAGCCCCAGGCGTCGCTTGAGTTCGAAGGCGTCCCAGCCTGCGAGGTTGAAGGCGATCAAGCCTGAATGAATCACGCCTGAGTCATGCAGGGAGATGCCAGGAATCTCACGCAATGCCTCACGAATGTGCCCGCTCAGTTGTAAGACCCTTTCCCAGGTTCGCTCCACGCCCAGCCGGTTGATCTCTTGCAGTGCATTGCCCAATCCCGCCAACAGGGCATAGGACGCTTCGCTGGTTTCAAAGCGTCGGGTGTCGTTACGCAAGTCAAAACCTTCGGCGGTCCAGGGGGCTGAAAATACATCCCGTTGAGCGGGGTTCAGGTGTTGAAGGAAATCCGGTCGTACGTACAGCAGCGCCGTACCCCGTGGCCCGCGCAGGTGTTTGCGGCCAGCGGACTTGAGCACATCGCAGTGCAGCGTTTGCACATCCACTGGCAATTGGCCGACAGCCTGGCCGGCGTCGATGACGTAAGGAATGCCGTGACGCTTGGCCACTTCACCTATCGCCTGGGCCGGATTGATCAGGCCGCCGTTGGCGGGCAGCCAGGTCAGGTCGATCAGCTTCACCTTCGAGTCGATCATCGACTCCAGTGCTATAGGGCAGACCGCGCCGCTTTCATCGCAGGGAATCACATCCACTCGCGCACCCGCTTGCACCGCGAGGTCCATGCTGGCGAGGTTGCCACCCCATTCTTGGCGGCCCACCAGAATGCGGTCGCCGGGATGCCAAGCACCCAGGGCTTGAAACGCCATGCTCCACGCGGTCGAGCCGCTGCTGGCAAAGGCGATGGACGCGGCTGGGGCATTGAGCAGTTGCCCGGCAGCGCGCCGGGCCTTTTCCACCAGCACCGCGCCATGCTCGCCGGCTTCCATGGGGCCGTCGCGGGCTTCGCGTTGCAACTGATCGATGATCGCGTCGAGGGTCGCCTGGCTTGGCAAAGAGGCACCGGCATGATTGAAATGCACGAGGCCCGACTGGCAACCCGGCGTTGCGTCCCGCAGGTGTTGGACGTCGAGCGGGCTCATGGCAGCAACTCGAAAATCCCATCCACCTCCACGGCGACGCCGGCCGGCAAGCTCGATACACCCACGGCGGTGCGCACGTGCCGACCCTTGTCGCCGAGGGCGTTGACCAGCAGGTTCGATGCGCCATTGGCGACCGCGCTCTGCTGCGTGAAGCTGCCGCTGCTGGCAATGAACACCCCAACGCGCACAGTGCGCACCAGGCGCGACAGATCATCACCGAGGGCGTGGCTCAATTGCCCCAGCAGGCCCAGAGCCGCCAACTGCGCCGCCTGGGTGCCTTCTTCGTCGCTAAGGGATTCGCCCAACCGACCGACAAAGGCGGGTTTGCCGTCGACCAACGGAATTTGTCCGGAGACAAACAGCTGGTTCCCATTGATGACGTGGTTGATGTAGTTGGCGGCTGGTTGGCTGGGGGTGGGCAGCGTCAGGCCGAGGGCGTGCACGCGTTGGCGGATCGAGTCGCTCATGGTGAATCCTCCTGGTTCAAGAGGTTTGAGCATGTCGCGCGTGGCGATGGACGACAAACGGATAGATCTCACGCGACGTATCGAAAAAACTCACGCGTGCGCGCAGGTTTCCTTCAACCAATCACTGAAACATCTGGACGCTTCACTGACGGGGCCGTGGGGCGTGATCAGCCAGTAACCGATGTCGCTTTGATAAGGCGGCCAGTCGAAGGCCTCCACCAGACTGCCATCCAAGAGCCTGCGCTCGATCAGCCGGTGGCGGCCCATGGCGATCCCCTGGCCGGCCACGGCGGCCTCGACCACGATGTTGTAGTCATGCAACACCACGCGGGGGTGGCCGGCGAGGTCGATGTGATAATGCGCGGACCAGTCCGTCCATTCGAATGGACGATGGGAGGTGGCCATCAACAACGGGCCGTTATGCAGTTGGCTGGCCTTGAAAGCGGGGCTGCACACGGGTGAGATTGCCTCATCCATCAGGCGCATGGCTTGCACATCGGGCCAGTCACCCTTGCCGTAGCGGATGGCCAGGTCGACTTCGGCGGCGGCGACGTTGGCTAGCTGAATCGCCGGCAACAACTCCACCTGGATGTGTGGGTAACGGTTGAGAAAACCGGCCATACGTGGGGCCAGCCACAGCGTGGCGAAGGAAGCCAGCAGGCCGATGCGCAGCACGGTGTGGTTGGGGGCGACCCGCTGCGTACGGGTGGCAGCGGCGATGACGTCCAGGGCAGGGCGGATTTCGTCGTAGTAATGCTGGCCGTCGGGTGTCAGATCAATCGCCCGGGTACGTCGGATAAACAGCGGTTTGCCCAGGTGTTGTTCGAGCTTTTGCACTTGGTGGCTCAACGCACTTTGGGTCACCGACAACTCGTTGGCCGCCTTGATAAAACTCAAGTGCCGCGCCACCGCCTCGAATGCGCGCAGGGCCAACAATGGCGGAAGGTCCTTGTGCAATGCCACTTGAGTGCGCCTCCGGAGTCAGGGGGAAGTGCCGATTTTGGGTGATGACCTGCCTTTTGTCGCCCGCTGATTTGCCGTTGAGCGGGGGAGGCCGCATTATTGAGCGATTCCCGCCACGACGTAAGCCAAGCCATGAGTGAAGACGACAAGCTGATCGACCTGAATGCCGAACGTGCCAAGCGTGTGCATGACCTGAATGACAAACGCCTCAATGAAGTTCGCCAGGCGTTTGAACAGGCGATGCCCCTTGGGAAAGTTAAGAAAAAGCCAAAGAGCAAACCGAAAAAGCGTTGAAACTGCCTGCATCTGTTGATACAGGTCAGTTATTGCCCTTCTTTACGCCCCGTTGCGGGCGACATTGATCCCCGTCAATTTTCCAATCCGCCTTCTCCTTTAACTTAGCCCTATCGCAACAGGGCATGAGCAGGAGGCCGGTCATGTTTTTCGATAATGTGGTGTTTGCCGGAGTGCTGACGGTCAGCCTCATGGTGTTGTTCTTTGTAGGGTTTGGGATTTTTATCTGGAAGGACGCTAACAAGCGTAAAGAACCGTAAGTCTTTCTGGATTACATGAGCACGCAAGGCATTTTGGGCGACTTCGGTCGCCCTTTTTTTTGCCTGCTATTTAACAAACGAAGATTAACTGTGGGAGCCGGATAAGCCCGGCTCCCACAGTTGGACCGCGACGAGTTTAAAGTCGTGAAATAAAAAAGGTGCGAACCTCGCGGATCGCACCTTTTTTCATGGCCGGGAAACTATCAGCTTCCGAGCGCCTTGGACGCCAGCCAGAACAACCCCGCCGACAGGCCAACCGTGGCTGGCAGGGTCAGCACCCAGGCCATCAGGATGGTCTTGACGGTGCCGCCTTGCAGGCCGCTCTTGTTGGCAACCATGGTGCCGGCTACACCGGACGACAACACGTGGGTCGTCGAAACCGGCAGGCTGAAGATGTTGGCCAGGCCAATCATGCTCGCCGTGGTGATCTGTGCCGACATGCCCTGGGCGTAGGTCATGCCTTGCTTGCCGATCTTCTCGCCGATGGTCAACACCACGCGCTTCCAGCCGACCATGGTGCCCAGGCCCAAGGCCAGTGCAACGGCCAGGATCACCCAGAATGGGGCGTATTCGGTGGTGGCGGTCAGGTCCTTGCGCAGCTTGTCCAGGTCGGACTTCTCGCGTGCATCCAAGCCTGGCAGCTTGCCGACTTTCTTCGCGGTGTCGTCTAGGCACAGCAGGTAACGGCGCACTTCAATGCGGTGCTCGGAGGTCAGCGAGTGGTAGTCGGAGACGCCTTTCAAGGTTTCCATCAGGGCGTTGATGGTCGGCTCAGTCTGTTGCGGGTTGCATTGGAACTTGCCCGGCAGGTCGTCCTTCACGCCTTTGCCCAACGCCAGGAACTCGCCAAGAGTGGCGTTGTTGCGCTGGTAGAACTGGCTCAGGTGCACGGTCGCGTCGCGAGTACGTTCGATCTGGTAAGTGGTGCTGCCCAGGTCGAGGACGAACTGTGCCGGCACGATGCCGATCAGCACCAGCATGATCAGGCCGATGCCTTTTTGGCCATCGTTGGAGCCGTGCACGAAGCTCACGGCCATGGCCGAAATCACCAGGACCAGGCGGTTCCAGAAGGGTGGGTGTTTCTTGTCGTCGAGCTTGCGGCGCTGGTCCGGCGTCTTGTGCATCTTCGACAGCGGGCGCCACCATTTCAGGCCGATCAGCACCAAGGCTGCGACCAGGAAACCGGCCATCGGCGAGAACACCAGGGACGCACCGATATCGATCGCTTTCTGCCAGTTCACACCGTCAGCCAGGGGAATGTCGTTGATCAGGGCATTGGCCAGTCCGACGCCGAGGATCGAGCCGATCAGGGTATGGGAGCTGGAGGCAGGGATGCCGAAGTACCAGGTGCCCAGGTTCCAGGTGATCGCCGCGGCCAATAAAGAGAAGACCATTGCCAAACCATGGCCGGTATTCACATTGATCAGCAACTCCACCGGCAGCAAATGCACAATGGCGTAGGCGACCCCCACACCACCGAGCAACACGCCGAGGAAGTTGAATACCCCGGAGAAGAACACGGCCAGGTGCGGCGGCATGGCTTTGGTATAGATGACTGTGGCCACCGCGTTAGCGGTGTCATGAAAGCCATTGATGAACTCGAAGGCGAGGACAAAGGCCAGGGCGAGCAACAGGCTCACTAGAACCCAAGCATCCAGTCCGCTGAATAAATCGATCATGAAGGTTTTCTGACCCGGTCGTAAGGGGGCGCGATTATGCCAGAAAACCTCAGTAATCGATGCATTAGCTGCTCATCGGTAACAACCTTCATTGAAAAAGCACCGCGAAAGGGCGCGCATCCCAGGTTTTTCGGGGGCTTGGCAAGTCTTTGATTTATAAAGTACGAGGCCGAGAGAGCGGGGTTTTGTCATTCAAATGTCATGTCTGAAACATTTGTATGAAATTTCGTTGGTAGCAGCAGGACGCTGACCAATTGGAGGAAAGGAGGTGCTCTCCGCCGAGGGTGGACCGGCGGAGACAGCAAAACCAGCAAGGCTCGCGTCGAAGGGTTTATGGCTCTTCGGTTTTGAGCTCCTGTTCAATCTTTTGAATTTCCTGGGCAAATGCCTGATCCAGCAGGCTGGCTCGTTTGCGCCATGGCTTGCGTTCCGGCTCAGGTTGGGCGGCGTAGGTGGTGACTTCCCCGCCGTAAACGTCCTTGTAACGTTGCTCCTGGCGCTCAAGTTCCGCGCGCAGTTCGTCTTTCGTCACAGTGTTACCTAATTAAGTTGAGTTTATTTATTGTGCAACGTCGCGCCTGAAAGTCGTCCTCGGGCTATTTCCATATGAACAGTGGAACCGTTCAAGTTTGTTAAAGGCGCCAAAGGGCAAGATCGTGCAAGCGACTACTTGTGACCGGCAATGCCTACAACCCGCAACGCCTGGTGAGCTCCAATCCCGACATCAATACCGGGCCGACCTCTGCACAGGCTGCATTATAGCGAGGCATTTGAATAACACTATCATCATGAAGTTAAAAATCGTCAACGTCGTGTGAGGGTTTTGTTACATGCACGTGCCGGCCTTTTCAAAAAGACGGCGCGATAAAGTCTGCACTCATTTAGATAAGTGCCGAGTACGCATTCTTTATAGGTTCACCGTGCACGAATGAAACGTGGCGCACTGACCAAATTGCGATAATCGCATGATCGTCCGATAATCGCCCAATGTTGCCGTGGCCACCTTGTACATCTCGGTCGGTGCGGCTTGTAATAGCCGCCAACCCTCCCTGCGGTTGAAAATAAGAGAAAGGACCCTGAAATGAACGATCAATTGCGCAACTCCTTCGCGTCAGTGGCGCCGCCGATCGTGGCGTCACCGGCCAAGCGCATCCAGGCGTTCACGGGTGATCCGGACTTCATGACGTCACTCGCCCGAGGCTTGGCCGTGGTGCAGGCATTCCAGGAGCGCAAGCGCCACCTGACCATCGCCCAGATCAGCCACCGCACCGAAATCCCTCGCGCCGCTGTGCGCCGTTGCCTGCATACCCTGATCAAGCTCGGCTACGCCACCACGGATGGACGTACCTATTCATTGCTGCCCAAAGTGCTGACCCTGGGCCATGCCTATCTGTCGTCCACGCCGTTGGCGGTGTCGGCCCAGCCTTATCTGGACCGCATGAGCGAGCAACTCCACGAAGCCTGCAATATGGCGACCCTGGAAGGCGATGACATTCTCTATATCGCCCGTTCGGCTACCACCCAGCGCCTGATTTCCGTGGACCTGTCGGTGGGCGGGCGCTTACCGGCGTATTGCACGTCCATGGGCCGTATCCTGCTGGCGGCGCTGGACGACTCCTCGCTCAAGGACTACCTCGACCACGCTGACCTGCAAACCAAGACCAGCCGCACCCTGACCACGCCCCAAGCGTTGTTCGAATGCCTGCAACAAGTACGTCAGCAGGGCTGGTGCATCGTCGACCAGGAACTGGAGCAAGGCCTGCGTTCCATCGCCGTGCCGGTGTATGACGCCTCGGGCCAGGTGCTGGCCGCGCTGAATGTCAGCACCCATGCCGGACGGGTTAGCCGCAGCGAGTTGGAGCAGCGCTTCTTGCCGAGCATGCTCAGCGCCAGCCGCGAGTTGAGCGCTCAGTTGTTTGCCTAAGTGTTCGGTGACCGCACAGATCCCGGCTTGATCAATTGACGGTGTTTCCCCTGGCTTATTAATGTGCGGCAGCACTATCGCTGCCCCCCATAATAATGACGGCCTCAGGTCGTTGGCCCGCCCATCGGTGTGGAAATAACAATAATGAATCAGCCTTCTGTCGGTACGAATCTGGACGTGCAGTCCTTTATCAACACCCAACCGCTGTCGCGCTATCAGTGGCGTGTGGTGATCCTGTGTTTCCTGATTGTCTTCCTCGATGGCCTCGACACGGCCGCCATGGGCTTTATCGCGCCGGCGCTGTCCCAGGACTGGGGCATTGACCGCGCCAGTCTAGGCCCGGTGATGAGTGCCGCGTTGATTGGCATGGTGTTCGGCGCACTGGGCTCCGGTCCGTTGGCCGACCGTTTCGGGCGCAAAGTAGTGCTGGTGGGCGCGGTGTTGGTGTTTGGCGCGTTCAGCCTGGCGTCGGCCTACAGCACTAACGTCGACCAGTTGCTGGTATTGCGCTTTCTGACCGGGCTGGGCTTGGGCGCAGGAATGCCGAATGCCACTACGCTGCTGTCCGAGTACACCCCGGAGCGCCATAAATCGCTGTTGGTGACCAGTATGTTTTGTGGGTTCAACCTCGGCATGGCCGGTGGCGGGTTTATCTCGGCCAAGCTGATTCCGGCGTTTGGTTGGCACAGCCTGTTGATGATCGGCGGCATCCTGCCGTTGATCCTGGCAGTGGTGTTGTTGGTATGGCTGCCGGAATCGGCGCGTTATCTGGTGGTGCGCAATCGCGGCAGCGACAAGGTGCGCAAAACCCTGTCCCCCATCGCGCCCGACCTCGTCGCCCAGGCCACCAGTTTCAGCGTGCCCGAGCAGAAAACCGTCAAGGCTCGCAACGTGTTTGCAGTGATCTTCTCCGGGACCTACAGCGCCGGCACCTTGTTGCTGTGGCTCACTTATTTTATGGGCCTGGTGATTGTTTACCTGCTGACCAGCTGGCTGCCGACCCTGATGCGCGACAGCGGCGCCAGCATGGAGCAGGCCGCGTTTATCGGCGCCTTGTTCCAGTTCGGTGGTGTACTGAGTGCCGTCGGCGTGGGTTGGGCGATGGACCGGTTCAATCCGCACAAGGTCATCGGCACTTTCTACCTGTTGGCCGGGGTGTTTGCCTACGCAGTGGGGCAGAGCCTGGGCAATATCACGCTGCTGGCGACCTTGGTACTGATCGCCGGGATGTGCGTCAACGGCGCGCAATCGGCGATGCCATCCCTGGCCGCACGTTTCTACCCGACCCAAGGACGTGCGACCGGTGTGTCGTGGATGCTTGGCATTGGTCGCTTCGGCGCGATCCTCGGTGCGTGGATGGGCGCTACCTTGCTCGGCCTGGGCTGGAATTTCGAGCAAGTGCTGACTGCCTTGGTGATCCCGGCCGCGCTGGCCACCACTGCGGTTGTGATCAAGGGCATGGTGAGCCACGCCGATGCCACTTAAGACCAGGCACGCTTAAAAAATGTGGGAGCGGGCTTGCCCGCGATGTCGGTGGATCAGTCACTGAATGTATCGACTGACACGCTGCCATCGCGGGCAAGCCCCCTCCCACATTGGCATGCTCGAGCAAACGATAGCCTGCAAACAATCCGTTCGATAATCGAACGCTGAGTCGATTATCGGATTGTTCGGCCCATTTCTCCGGCTTAACCTTCAAGCACTTCGGCGCCACCTCAGCGCCTTTTTCGATCAACACCGGGAGCCCGAACCCCATGGCTGAAATCCTTACCCTGCGTGATGCGGTCAAGCGCTTCGTGAATGACGGAGATACTGTCGCGCTCGAAGGCTTCACCCACCTGATCCCTACAGCGGCGGGTCATGAAATCATTCGTCAGGGCAAGAAAGACCTGACGCTGGTGCGTATGACGCCTGACCTGATCTACGATCAGTTGATCGGTGCCGGCTGTGCCCGCAAGTTGATTTTCTCCTGGGGTGGCAACCCTGGCGTGGGGTCCCTGCATCGCTTGCGTGACGCGGTCGAGAAGCAATGGCCGCAACCGCTGGAGATCGAAGAGCACAGTCACGCTGACTTGGCCAATGCCTACGTCGCCGGGGCGTCGGGCCTGCCGTTCGCGGTGCTGCGTGCCTACGCCGGTTCCGACCTGCCCAAGGTCAACCCGTTGATCAAGACTGTGACGTGCCCGTTCACCGGCGAAGTGTTGGCGGCAGTGCCATCGGTACGCCCGGACGTCACCGTGATCCATGCGCAGAAAGCCGACCGCAAGGGCAACGTGTTGCTCTGGGGCATTCTGGGTGTGCAGAAGGAAGCGGCGTTGGCAGCCAAGCGCTGCATCGTCACCGTCGAAGAAATCGTCGATGACCTGAACGCGCCGATGAATGCCTGCGTGTTGCCGACCTGGGCCCTGACTGCGGTGTGCCATGTACCCGGTGGCGCGCATCCGTCCTACGCCCATGGCTACACCGAACGTGACAATCGTTTCTACCAAGCGTGGGACCCCATCGCCCGCGACCGCGGGACCTTTACCGCCTGGATCGATCAATACATCCACGGCACCGCTGATTTCAGTGAATTCCAGGCCAAGCTGGCCACCGCGCAGGAGGCCCACTAATGGCTTACTCGACCAACGAAATGATGACCGTCGCCGCCGCACGCCGCCTCAAGAACGGCTCGGTGTGTTTTGTCGGCATCGGCTTGCCGTCCAAGGCTGCCAACCTGGCCCGCCTGACTTCGTCGCCGGATGTGGTGTTGATCTATGAGTCTGGCCCGATTGGTGCCAAGCCTAGTGTGTTGCCGTTGTCCATTGGTGATGGCGAGTTGGCTGAGACCGCCGATACTGTCGTGCCAACCGGTGAGATCTTTCGCTACTGGCTGCAGGGCGGGCGCATTGACGTGGGCTTTCTCGGCGCTGCCCAGGTTGACCGCTTCGGCAATATCAACACCACCGTGGTCGGCGATTATCACCAACCCAAAGTGCGCCTGCCGGGTGCCGGTGGCGCGCCGGAAATTGCTGGGTCCGCCAAGAGCGTGTTGATCATCCTCAAGCAATCGGCGCGTTCGTTTGTCGACAAGCTGGACTTCATCACCTCGGTCGGGCACGGCGAAGGCGGCGATTCGCGCAAACGCCTGGGCCTGCCGGGCGCAGGTCCCGTAGGGATTATTACCGACCTGTGCATCATGGAGCCGGAAGAGGGCAGCCATGAATTTGTGGTCACTGCGCTGCACCCCGGCGTGACCCGCGAGCAGGTGATTGCCGCCACCGGTTGGGCGATTCGTTTTGCCGAGCACGTCGACATCACCGCCGAACCCACTGACATCGAACTGACCGCCTTGCGCGACCTCGAAGCCCGCACGGCGGCCGCCCACGGCCAAGCCCCCGGAGAAGCGTGATGCGTGACGTCTATATCTGTGACGCTATTCGTACCCCCATCGGTCGTTTCGGCGGTGGCCTGTCCACCGTGCGCGCTGATGACCTGGCGGCATTGCCGATCAAGGCCTTGATCGAGCGCAACCCGTCGGTGGATTGGAACGCCGTGGATGAAGTATTCCTCGGCTGCGCTAACCAGGCTGGCGAAGACAACCGCAACGTCGCGCGCATGGCGCTGTTGCTGGCGGGCCTGCCGGAAAGCATTCCCGGTGTGACCCTCAACCGTTTGTGCGCCTCGGGCATGGACGCGATTGGCACTGCCTTTCGCGCCATCGCCAGTGGCGAGATGGAACTGGCGATTGCCGGTGGCGTCGAGTCGATGTCCCGCGCGCCGTTCGTGATGGGCAAGGCCGATGCGGCGTTTTCGCGCAACATGAAACTGGAAGACACCACCATCGGCTGGCGCTTTATCAACCCGTTGATGAAGGCGCAGTACGGTGTGGATGCCATGCCGCAGACCGCCGATAACGTGGCCGACGACTACCAGGTGTCCCGTGCAGACCAGGACGCTTTCGCCCTGCGTAGCCAGCAACGCACCGCCGCCGCCCAGGCAGCCGGATTCTTCGCTGAAGAAATCGTGCCCGTGCGCATCGCCCATAAAAAAGGCGAAACCGTGGTGGACCAGGATGAGCATCCACGGGCTGATACCACGTTGGAAGCGCTGACCAAGCTCAAGCCGGTCAACGGCCCAGACAAGACCGTGACCGCCGGTAACGCCTCGGGTGTCAATGACGGCGCGGCGGCGTTGATTCTGGCGTCTGCCGAAGCCGTGAAAAAACACGGGCTGACCGCCCGCGCCCGCGTGCTGGGCATGGCCAGCGCCGGTGTTGCACCGCGTGTGATGGGCATCGGCCCAGTGCCGGCGGTACGCAAGTTGGTGGAGCGCCTGGGCCTGGCGGTCACCGACTTTGACGTGATTGAACTCAACGAAGCCTTTGCCAGCCAGGGTTTGGCGGTGCTGCGTGAGTTGGGCATCGCCGACGACGCGCCCCAGGTCAACCCGAACGGCGGCGCTATCGCGCTCGGCCACCCGCTGGGCATGAGCGGCGCGCGGTTGGTGCTGACGGCCCTGCATCAGCTTGAAAAAAACGGTGGCCGCAAAGGCCTGGCGACCATGTGTGTGGGCGTCGGCCAAGGCCTGGCCCTGGCGATTGAACGCATCTAATAAGAGAGGATTGCTCCATGAGTGACAAGCCCGGTTACCGGCGCCCGCAAGCGGGCACTCAACCTGATTACCTGCACCCGGCCTACCAGTCGACGAACCTGCGCTCGCCGTCCAAGCCCTTGGTGTTTCTGCCCCATTCCTTGTCGGAAATCACCGGCCCGACTATCGGCGCCGAGCGCATCAATGAGAAGGACAACGACCTCACCGCTCAGCATGACGGCGAGCCCCAAGGCGAACGCATCATCATTCACGGCCGTGTGCTGGACGAAAACGGACTGCCGGTGCCGGGGATTCTGGTGGAAATCTGGCAGGCCAACGCGGCCGGCCGCTACAACCACAAGCGCGACCTGCACGACGCACCGCTGGACCCGAATTTCACCGGCACCGGCCGCACCGTCACCGACGCCGATGGCTGGTACCAGTTCCAGACCATCAAGCCCGGCGCGTACCCGTGGGGCAACCATCACAACGCGTGGCGCCCGGCGCATATCCACTTTTCGCTGTTCGGCCCGAGCGTACTGACGCGGTTGGTCACACAGATGTACTTCCCCGGGGATCCGCTGCTGGAATACGACCCGATCTACAACTGCGTACCGGACACCTCGGCCAAGCAACGCCTGATCGCCAGCTTCGACCTGGAAAAAACCATTCCTTCCTATGCCCTCGGCTACCGCTGGGACATCGTCCTGCGCGGCCGCGACGCCACGCCGATGGAGAAATGAGATGACTCTCAACGCGACCACGTCCCACACCGTCGGGCCGTATTACCACATCGGCCTGACCTGGCTGAACCGCGAAGATTTGACCGTGCCGGCGACCCTCGGTGAACGTGTGGCGATCAGCGGTCAGGTAGTGGATGGCAACGGTGATGTTGTCAACGACGCCATGCTCGAAGTGTGGCAAGCCAATGCCGCGGGTAAATATGACCACCCGGAAGATGAACAGGCCAAGGCCATCGACCCGAACTTTGAAGGTTTTGGCCGGGTGCCGGTGGATGGGGAAGGGCGGTTTCGTTTCACCACCATCAAGCCGGGCGCGGTGCCTGGGCTGAAGGGCACGACCCAGGCGCCGCACCTGGTGGTGCTGGTGTTTGCCCGGGGGTTGGTGAAGCACTTGCTGACGCGGATTTATTTTGACGGTGAGCCGATGAATGGGGATGACCCGTTGTTGGCGTGCGTGCCTGCTGAGCGGCGCAGCACCTTGATTGCCCGGCAGGATGCAGACGGTGTTTATCAGTGGAATGTGATTTTGCAGGGTACAGATAAGGAAACGGTGTTCTTCGATTATTGAGTTGGCTCCCGGGCCTCATCGGGGGCAAGCCCCCTCCCACATTTGATAGGTGGCGCGGTCAAGAGGTGGGAGGGGGCTTGCCCCCGATGAGGACCGCTCAGGCACTGCATATCCAAAAGTCTGCTTGCGGAACAGGGTTGTTGCAAAGTATGTCTAGGCTATAACCGTTCCCACTGAGTGAAAAAACCATGACAACAACAACGAGTCACTACACCGGAGAAGAACGCAGCAAACGGATTTTTGCGATTGTCGGTGCATCTTCCGGCAACCTCGTCGAATGGTTCGACTTCTACGTCTATGCCTTCTGCGCCATTTACTTCGCCCCGGCGTTCTTCCCGTCGGACAACCCCACTGTCCAACTGGTCAACACCGCTGGCGTGTTCGCCGCCGGATTCCTGATGCGGCCCATTGGCGGCTGGCTGTTCGGTCGCGTGGCTGACAAGCACGGCCGTAAAAACTCGATGATGATCTCGGTGCTGATGATGTGCGCCGGTTCCCTGGTCATCGCCTTTTTGCCGACCTATAGCGACATTGGCGTCTGGGCGCCGATCCTGCTGCTGGTGGCGCGCCTGTTCCAGGGCTTGTCCGTGGGCGGCGAGTACGGCACCACCGCCACCTATATGAGTGAGGTGGCGCTCAAGGGCCAGCGTGGGTTCTTTGCCTCCTTCCAGTACGTGACGCTGATTGGCGGGCAATTGCTGGCCGTATTGGTGGTGGTGATCCTGCAACAAATCCTCACCGAGGAAGAGCTGCGCGCCTGGGGCTGGCGTATTCCGTTCGTGATCGGCGCCATTGCCGCGGTGATCTCGCTGCTGCTGCGTCGCTCATTGAAAGAAACCACCAGCAAGGAAATGCGCGAAGACAAAGACGCCGGCAGCATTGCCGCCTTGTTCCGTGACCATAAGGCCGCGTTCATCACCGTGCTGGGCTACACCGCCGGCGGCTCGCTGATTTTCTACACCTTCACCACTTACATGCAGAAGTACTTGGTGAACACCGTTGGCATGCACGCCAAGACGTCGAGCTACATCATGACCGGCGCGCTGTTCCTGTACATGTGCATGCAGCCGGTGTTCGGCATGTTGGCGGACAAGATTGGCCGTCGTAACTCGATGTTGTGGTTCGCCGGCCTTGGTACGTTGTTCACTGTGCCGATCCTGCTCACCTTGAAAACCGTCAGCAGCCCGTTCCTGGCCTTTGTGCTGATCACCCTGGCCCTGGCGATTGTCAGCTTCTACACCTCGATCAGTGGCCTGGTCAAAGCGGAGATGTTCCCGCCTCAGGTCCGCGCCTTGGGTGTGGGCCTGGCCTATGCGGTGGCCAACGCGATCTTTGGCGGATCGGCGGAATTCGTCGCGCTGAGCCTCAAATCCATCGGTATGGAAAACAGCTTCTATTGGTATGTCACGGCGATGATGGCGATCGCTTTCCTGTTCAGCTTGCGTTTGCCGAAACAGGCGGCGTATCTGCACCACGATCTCTAGGGATGAGTTATGACACTGCGCACGAGCAATCAACTGTTCGACGCTTACTTCACCGCTGACAGCATGGCCGAGGTGTTCTGCGACCAGGGGCGCCTGCAGGGCATGCTGGATTTCGAAGCGGCGCTGGCCCGGGCCGAGGCTCGGGTCGGGCTGATTCCGCAGGCCGCCGTGGCGCCGATTGCCCAGGCCTGTCTTGCGTCACTGTATGACGTGGATGCCCTCGGCGTGGCGATTGCCACGGCGGGCAATTCGGCGATTCCCTTGGTGAAAGCGCTGGGCAAGTTGATTGCCGCTGAAGACGCCGGCGCCGAACGCTATGTGCATCTGGGCGCGACCAGCCAGGATGTGATGGACACCGGCCTGGTGCTGCAACTACGGCGCGCCATGGCGTTGATCGAGACGGATTTGGTGCAGTTGGGCGGGATTCTTGCGGCTCAAGCGCAACGTTTTGCGAGCACGCCTCTGGCCGGTCGTACCTGGTTGCAGCACGCGACACCGGTCACGCTGGGCATGAAAATCGCCGGTTGGCTGGGGGCAGTGACGCGCAGTCGCCAGCGTCTGGCCGAGCTGAAGCCGCGCCTGCTGGTGCTGCAATTCGGCGGTGCATCCGGAACCCTGGCGGCACTGGGTGATCAGGCGATGCTGGTGGCCGAGGCATTGGCGGCCGAGTTGCAGTTGAGCCTGCCCGAACAACCCTGGCATACCCAGCGTGATCGACTGGTGGAGTTCGCCGCGGCACTCGGGCTGATCGCCGGTAGCCTCGGCAAGCTGGGACGTGATGTCAGCTTGCTGATGCAGACCGAAGCGGCGGAAGTGTTTGAACCGTCGGCGCCGGGCAAGGGCGGTTCGTCGACCATGCCCCACAAGCGTAACCCGGTGGGCGCTGCTGTGCTGATCAGCGCCGCCACGCGGGTGCCTGGTTTGGTGGCGACGCTGTTCAGTGCCATGCCTCAGGAGCATGAACGTAGCTTGGGCCTGTGGCATGCCGAATGGGAAACCTTGCCGGAGATCTGCCGGCTGGTGTCCGGCGCCTTGAAGCAGGCGCTGCTGGTGAGCGAAGGGCTGGAAGTCGACGCGCAGCGCATGGCGCACAACCTCGATCTGACCCAGGGCCTGGTGTTGGCCGAGGCGGTCAGCATCGTGCTTGCCCAGCGTCTGGGCCGCGAGACCGCGCACCATCTGCTGGAGCAATGCTGCAAGCGAGCCGTCGCCGACGGGCGTCATCTGCGCGCCGTATTGGCGGACGAAGCGCAGATCACCGCGCAATTGTCAGCAACCGAACTGGACCGATTACTCGATCCGGCCCACTACCTGGGCCAGGCACATACGTGGGTGACCCGCGCGGTGGCCGATCATTTTGCATTGACCGCGTAAGGAGAACGCTGTGGCTTTTGTACAACTCGCCGAGGGCGAACTGCATTACCAATTGGACGGGCCGGTCGACGCCCCAGTGCTGGTGTTGTCCAACTCCCTGGGCACCGACCTGCATATGTGGGACATCCAGATACCGTCCTTCACCGAGCATTTTCGCGTGTTGCGTTTCGACACCCGTGGCCACGGCAAGTCCCTGGTGACGCCGGGGCCGTACAGCATCGAGCAACTCGGCCAGGATGTGATCGCGCTGCTTGATGCCCTGGATATCCAAAGTGCGCATTTTTGCGGGCTGTCCATGGGTGGCCTGATCGGCCAGTGGCTGGGTATCCATGCCGGTGAGCGCTTGCAGCGCCTGGTGGTGTGCAACACCGCGGCCAAGATCGGCACACCGGATACCTGGAATCCACGTATCGAGATGGTCTTGCGCGATGGCGCGGCGGCGATGGTCGCCCTGCGCGATGGGTCGATTGCGCGCTGGTTCACCGCGGATTTTGCAGCGGCCAACCCGCACCAGGCCAAACAGATTACCGACATGCTCGCGGCCACTTCGCCCGAGGGGTATGCCGCGAATTGCGCAGCGGTGCGTGATGCCGATTTTCGTGAGCAATTGGCCTTGATCCAGGTGCCGACCCTGGTGATTGCTGGCACTGAAGATGCCGTCACCCCTCCGGCCGGTGGTCACTTTATCCAACATCAGGTGAAGGGGGCTGAGTACGCCGAGTTCTATGCTGCCCACCTGTCCAACGTCCAGGCGGGTGCTGCTTTCAGTGACCGTGTGCTGGAATTTCTGCTGGCCCGTTAAGGAGTCTTTTGTGGACGAGAAACAACGTTACGCTGACGGCCTGCAAGTGCGCCGTGAGGTGCTGGGCGATGCTCATGTCGATCGCAGCCTTAATGCCTTGACCGAGTTCAACAGCGAGTTCCAGGAAATGATCACCCGCCACGCCTGGGGTGACATCTGGACCCGTCCCGGCTTGCCGCGGCACACCCGCAGCCTGATCACCATCGCTATGTTGATCGGTATGAATCGCAGTGAAGAACTCAAACTGCACCTGCGCGCCGCCGCCAGCAACGGCGTGACGCGTGCTGAGATCAAGGAAGTGCTGATGCAGAGCGCGATCTACTGTGGGATTCCTGCGGCGAATGCGACGTTTCACTTGGCCGAGTCAGTGTGGGATGAGCTGGGGGTCGAGTCGCGCCAAGACTGAAGTGCGCTTAAAAATGTGGGAGGGGGCTTGCCTCCTCCTGCATTGGTTTCAGCGTGTCAGTGGGAATCGGCGTCCCACACCCAATTCCATACTCCAGGCAGATGCACCGGCTCATTCACATCTTTGACCGTCCGCGCCAGCGCTGCGCGTTCCAGGGTGGCGTGGTCGGTGTAGAACGGCTCGGCGGCAGTCTTCATACCGTTGATGCGGGCGCTGTCCATCAGGATCTGTAGATACTCCTGCATGTGCCGCGCGGTGTAGCGGTTGATATCGTGGAAGGTCACCACCACCGGGATCACACCGTCCACTGTCGGCAACGCTCCCTGGGCAATGCGTTCGCGCACCACCGACAGTTGCCGGTACAGATTGGCGCGGCGACGCGGGCTGCCATTGAAACCCCAGATCTTGCCATCATTGGCACTCAGGTCCGTCAGCAATACGTGCAGGCCGTGGCGTTGATAGGCGGCCAAAGTGCGCTTGTCGTAGTTCCAGAAAGGTGGGCGCACCAGGGTGGGCTGGGCGCCGGTGATCGCGGCAATATGGGCGGCGCCTTGGGTGAGGGTGCTTTCCAGCTCGACGTCATTCAGCCAGCGGTGGTTGGTGTGGAACGCGGTGGCCGTGTGGAATGCCAAGACGTGCCCAGCCGCGTATTCACGCTCCATGGTCTTGTGTCCTCGCGGGTTGCCACCGGAGCGCGACGCTTCGGTCTGCAGGAAGAACACCGCCTTGATGCCCGGCAGCACCGGGTTGTTTGCCAGGTCCGCGATCACTGAGCGGCTCGGGTTGTTGTAGCCCGAGGCGCTGGGGCCGTCATCGAAAGTCAGCAGAAATCGGATCGGCGCCTGGGCCTGCAAACGCTGTGCGGTCTGCGGCGTCAGGGGAATAGGTGCGCTGATGCAACCGCCAAGGCTCAAGGCCAGGGCTAGCAGGGCGGTCGCTAAGACGAAGGATTTCATGGTGTACGCAGGCCCGAATAAAGGCCGCTGCTGGGTCGGTCAGCAGCGGCAGGCGCGCACCATACAGCAAGTGAAGCGCCGGTTTACAGCAGACTGATTGGGTAACTGACGATCAACCGGTTTTCATCGAACTCATTGTTACTGTAGTCGCGACGCATCGTGGAATTGCGCCAGCGCACGTTGAGGTCACGGAATGTGCCGCTTTGCACGGTGTAACCTACTTCGCTCTCGCGCCCCCATTCCTTGCCGTCGGTGATAGTGCCGGTGTGTACGTTGTTGCCGCTGATGTAGCGGTTCATCAGGGTCAGGCCGGGAATGCCGAGGGCGGCGAAATTGTAATCGTGGCGCACTTGCCAGGATTTCTCCTGGGCGTTGTCGTAGCTGGAGTTGTAGCTGTCGTTGGCCAGGGTGCCGCCGCTGGTGCCGTTGACGCGCATCCAGGCGCTGTTGCCGGTGAGCTTTTGTAGGCCGACATAGAACGTGTTGCCGCCGTAGCGGGCGGAGAACAGGCCGGACCAGGTCTTGTTGTCCAGGCTGCCGGCGCGGGCGCTGCCGTCGTCCTTGCCATAGAAGAAACCGAGGTTGGCGCCCAGGGTCCAGTCACCCACGGGCTGGCTGTGGATCAGGTTGACGAACTGTTGGCGGTAGATGTCCTTGAGCTGGGCATTCCACAGGCCGATCTGGGTGTGTTTGTCGTTGAACGCGTACTCGCCGCCCTGGAAGTTGAAGCGATCGGAGGTGAAGGCGGTTTTACCGAACATCGACATGTCCGTCATGCTGCTGTCGTCACGCGGGCTGTTGGCGCGGAATTGGCCGCCATACAAGGTCAGGCCGTCGATTTCTTTTGACGTGACCTGCCCACCGCGCAGGGTTTGCGGCAGCGAGCGGCCATCGTCGGCACGCAGGATCGGCAGCACTGGCATCCATTCGCCGACCTTCAGTTCGGTCTTCGAGATGCGCGCTTTGAACGCGACGCCCAGGCGCCCGAAGTTATCCGCCGGGCGCCCATCGTGGTCCAGCGGCAGCAGTTGGGTGCCACCGGTACCGCGTCCGCCATCGAGTTTTTGCGAATACAAGCCCAGCACATCCAATCCAAAGCCCACCGTGCCTTGGGTGAAGCCGGATTTGGCGTCGAGGATGAAACTCTGCGTCCACTCCTGCGCGCCACCCTGGGCTTTGGTCGGGTTGGTGTAATTACGGTTGAAGAAGAAGTTGCGCAGGTTGAGGTTGGCGCTGGCGTCTTCGAGAAAGCCGTGTTCTTCGGCGACGACGGGCAAGGCAAGACTGGCGACAGCGGTGGCCAGCAGCAGCTGGCGCGGGTGGAGAGTGCTCATGGTGTCGGACCTGTTGTTATTGGGGTTATGCAGGTGCGGGCCATGGTGCTTGGCGGTATGGGCGTGATGAAAGTAGGGGAGAGCGGGTAGTGGGCGATGATCGAACGTAAGTTGACGGGCCACAAAAAGCAAAAAGCCCACCAAGAGGTGGGCTTCGTTCACACAGGCGTTATCAGAACAGCTTCAGTGCCGGTGCTTCTTCTTTCAGCGGCTCGTTCTTCGCGGTCTGCTCGCTCCAGCCACCACCGAGGGCCTTGTACAGGTTGACCTCGCTGGTCAGCTGCGCCAGGCGGTCGGTGATCAGCGATTGCTGGGCACTGAACAGTTGGCGCTGGGCATCGAGGAACGTCAGGTTGCTGTCGACACCAATGCGGTAGCGACGCTCGGCCAGGCGGTAGTAATCCTGGTTGGCCGCGACGAAGCCACGCTGGGCATCCAACTGCTGCTTGTAGGTCGCACGCGAGGCGAGGCCATCGGAGACTTCCTGGAAGCCGGTCTGGATAGCCTTCTCGTAGTTGGCCACGTTGATCTCTTTCTGGATCTTCGAGTAGTCCAGGCTTGCGCGCAGGCTACCGGCGTTGAAGATCGGGAGGTTGATCTGCGGGGCGAACGACCAAGTGCCTGAGCCGCCTTTGAACAGGCCGCCCAGGGTCGGGCTGGCGGTGCCGGCACTGGCCGTCAGGCTGATGCTGGGGAAGAACGCCGCACGGGCCGCACCGATATTGGCGTTGGCAGCCTTGAGGTTGTACTCCGCTTGCACGATGTCGGGACGACGTTGCAGCAGGTCCGACGGCAAGCCGGCCGGCACTTCGCTGAGCAGGTCATCCGACAGCGGCTTGCTGGCGAGATTCGCCGGCAGGCCGGTGCCCAGCAGCAGGGTCAGGCTGTTTTCGTCCTGGGCTACCTGGCGGGTATAGCGAGCCAGTTGCACACGGGCGTTTTCCACCGAGGTACGCGATTGGCTGAGGTCGAGGGCCGAGGCCACACCGACTTCGTTGCTGCGCGAGGTCAGCTTATAGCTCTGCTCGAACGCGCCCAAGGTGTCCTGGGTCAGCTTGAGCAGTTCCTTGTCGGCCTGCCAGGTCAGGTAGGCGTTGGCCACGCTGGCCACCAGGCTGATCTGGGTGCTGCGTCGTGCTTCTTCAGTGGCGAAGTACTTCTGCAGCGCTTCTTCGCTCAGGCTGCGTACGCGACCGAATAGGTCCAGCTCATACGAGCTGATCCCGAGGCCTGCCGAGTACTGGCTGGCGATAGCTGATTCGCCTGTGCTCGACAGTTTGGCCGGGGTACGCGAGCGGCTGCCGCTGCCCGTGGCCGAAACAGCCGGGAACAGGTCGGCGCGCTGGATCTGGTACTGCGCGGCATACGCGTCGATGTTCAGGGCCGCGACACGCAGGTCGCGGTTGTTCACCAGTGCGGTCTGGATCAACTGTTGCAGGGCCGGGTCATGGAAAAACTGCTTCCAGCCTTGCTCGGCAGCGGCCTGGCTCGGCGCCTGGGCCGACGAATACGCCGGCCCCTGCGGGAACTGGGCTGCTACCGGCGCCTCGGGGCGCTGGTAGTCAGGTATCAAGGAGCAGCCACTGAGCACGAATGCCGTGACGGCTAGGGAAAGTAGCGACTTGCTCATTGGCCAGCCTCTTTAGGAGTTTCAGTAGTCACCGGTTTCTTGCGTTCACCGGCGGAGGACACGGTTGCGTAGAACAGTGGCACCCAGAAGATCGCCAGGACAGTGGCCGTGATCATACCGCCGATTACGCCGGTACCGATCGCATGCTGGCTGCCTGAACCTGCGCCGGTGGAGATCGCCAGCGGCAGTACGCCGAGCATGAACGCCATAGACGTCATGATGATCGGACGCAGACGCATGCGGGACGCTTCGATGGCCGCCTCGACGATGCCTTTGCCTTGCTCGTGGAGTTCTTTGGCGAACTCCACGATCAGGATGGCGTTCTTCGCTGCCAGACCCACCGTTACCAGCAAGCCCACCTGGAAGAACACGTCGTTGGACAGGCCGCGCAAGCTCGTGGCGATCAGAGCACCTATCACACCCAGCGGCACCACCAGAATCACCGCGATCGGGATCGACCAGCTTTCGTACAGTGCCGCGAGGCACAAGAACACCACCAGCAGCGACAGGGCGTACAGCGCAGGCGCCTGGGAACCGGACAGACGTTCTTCGTACGACAGGCCGGTCCACGAGTAGCCGATACCGGCCGGCAGATCCTTGGCAATACGCTCGACTTCGGCCATTGCGTCACCGGTACTGTAACCCGGTGCCGGGGTACCGAGGATTTCCATCGCCGCTACACCGTTATAACGCGAGAGCTTCGGCGAACCGTAGATCCACTTGCCCGAGGAGATGGCCGACAGAGGCACCATCTTGCCGGAGGCGCTGCGTACGTACCATTTGTCCAGGTCTTCCGGCGACATGCGGCTGGCCGCGTCACCCTGCACGTACACCTTCTTCACACGACCACGGTCGATGAAGTCGTTGACGTAGCTGCCACCCAAGGCAATCGCCAGGGTCTGCTGGATCTCGGACAGGCTGATGCCTTGGGCGCTGGCTTTCTCGTCGTCGACGGTCAGCTCGTACTGCGGCTCATCGTTCACGCCGTTGGGGCGTACGCCTGCCAGGATCTTGCTTTGTGCCGCGGCACCCAGGAACTGGTTACGGGCAGCCATCAGTTTTTCGTGGCCGACGCCACCCTGGTCTTGCAGGAACACGTCAAAGCCGGTCGCGTTACCCAATTCCAGAACCGAAGGCGGAACGATGGCGAAAACCATGGCGTCCTTGAAGGCCCCGAAGAAGTAACCCTGGGCACGCTTGGCCACTTCGAACACCGACTGCGAAGCATCACGCTCGCCCCACGGCTTGAGCATCACGAACGCAAGGCCCGAGCTCTGGCCACGACCCGCGAAGTTGAAACCGTTCACGGTAAACACCGACTTCACGGCCTTGCCTTCGCCTGGCTCGCCTTCCTTGTCGTTCAGCAGGAAGGCACGCATGTCGTCGATGACTTTTTGCGTACGTTCAGCCGACGAACCTACCGGCGTCTGTACCTGGGCAAAGATCACACCCTGGTCTTCCTCAGGCAGGAACGCGCTTGGAATACGGGTGAACATCCAGATCATGCCGGCCAGGATCAGCGCATACACCAGGAACGCTGGAATCTTGTGCTTGATCATGCCGCCCACGCCGCGCTCGTACTTCTGAACGCCGCTGTCGAAGGTGCGGTTGAACCAGCCGAAGAAACCACGCTTGGGTTGGCCGTGTTTTTCCGGGTCGATTGGCTTGAGCATGGTGGCGCACAAGGCCGGGGTGAAGATCAGGGCAACCAGTACCGACAACGCCATCGCCGAAACAATGGTGATGGAGAACTGCCGGTAGATCACACCCGTGGAACCACCGAAGAACGCCATCGGCAACAGTACCGCCGACAGTACCAGGGCAATACCTACCAGGGCGCCCTGGATCTGGCCCATGGACTTGACCGTCGCCTCTTTCGGCGACAGGTGTTCCTCGGCCATTACCCGCTCGACGTTTTCCACCACGACGATGGCATCGTCCACCAGCAAGCCGATGGCCAGGATCATACCGAACATGGTCAGGGTGTTAATGGTGAAACCGGCTGCTGCGAGGATGCCGAAAGTGCCCAGCAATACCACCGGTACGGTCATGGTGGTGATGATGGTGGCGCGGAAGTTCTGCAGGAACAGGAACATCACCAGGAACACCAGCACGATCGCTTCGACCAGGGTGTCGACTACACCGGAGATCGATTCGGTCACCACTGGGGTGGTGTCATACGGTACCACCGCCTTCATGCCTGGCGGGAAGAACGGCTCGAGGGACGCCACGGTAGCGCGGATGGCTTTACCGGTGTCCAGGGCGTTGGCACCGGCCGCCAGCTTGATGGCCATACCGGAAGCGGGCTTGCCGTTGAACTGCGCACTGATGCTGTAGTTCTGACCACCCAGCTCGATACGCGCCACGTCGCCGAGGCGCACCTGCGAGCCGTCGGCGTTGACCTTCATCAGGATCTTGGCGAACTCTTCAGCGCTTTGCAGACGCGTCTTACCGATGATGGTGGCGTTCAACTGAGTGCCGGGCAGGGCAGGCAGGCCACCCAATTGGCCGGTGGCCACTTGGACGTTCTGGGCCGCGATGGCATTGCTGACGTCTACCGGGGTGAGCTGGTAGTTGTTCAGCTTGGCCGGGTCGAGCCAGATACGCATGGCGTACTGCGAACCGAACACCTGGAAGTCACCGACACCGGCGGTCCGCGAAATCGGGTCCTGGATGTTGGAAACGATGTAGTTGGACAGGTCGTCCTTGGTCATGCTGCCGTCTTCCGACACCAGACCAATCACCATCAGGAAGTTCTTCACCGACTTGGTCACGCGGATACCCTGCTGCTGCACTTCTTGCGGCAGCAGTGGGGTCGCCAGGTTCAGCTTGTTCTGCACCTGAACCTGGGCGATGTCCGGGTTGGTACCCTGGTTGAACGTCGCGGTGATGGTCATGCTGCCGTCGGAGTTACTGTCCGAGGCGACATAACGCAGGTTGTCGATACCGTTGAGCTGTTGCTCGATCACCTGTACCACGGTGTCCTGCACGGTTTGTGCGGACGCGCCTGGGTAGGTCACCTGGATGTCGATGGCGGTTGGCGCGATGGCCGGGTATTGGTTGATGGGCAACTTCAGGATAGACAGTGCCCCGACCAGCATGATCACCAGGGCAATTACCCAGGCAAAAATGGGACGGTCGATAAAAAATTTCGACATGAATTACTCCCCTTTACCAGCAGCGGCAGCAGGCGCTGCAGCCGTACCGGCGGGTTTAGCGTTGTCAGCGTCCTTGACCTTGACTTCGATGCCCGGCTTGATGAACTGCAGGCCTTCGGTAATCACGCGGTCACCGGCCTTGAGGCCATCTTCCACCAGCCAGTAGGCGCCGGCGGTGCGGTTCGCTACCAAGACGCGCTGCTCGACCTTGTTGTCCGGGGTCACCACCAGTGCCGTCGGGATACCCTTGAGGTCACGGGTCACGCCTTGTTGCGGCGCCAGGATGGCCTGGCTGTTCACGCCGGCTTGCAACTGGGCGTGTACGAACATGCCCGGCAGCAGGGTGTGGTCAGGGTTGGGGAACACGGCGCGCAGGGTCACGGAACCGGTGGTCTGGTCAACCGAGACTTCGGAGAACTCCAGCTTGCCGTCCTGGGCGTAGGGAGTGCCGTCTTCCAAGGTCAACTTGACCTTGGCCGCGTTATCGCCGGCTTTCTGCAGTTGGCCGCTTTCCAGGTCGCGGCGCAGTTTCAGCATTTCAGCCGAGGATTGCGTGACGTCGACGTAGATCGGGTCCAGTTGCTGGATCACGGCCATGGCATCGGCCTGGCCATTGCTGACCAGCGCGCCTTCGGTCACCGAAGAACGGCCGATACGCCCGGAGATCGGCGCGAACACTTTGGTGTAGCGCACGTTGATCTGGGCGGTTTGCACGTTGGCTTCGGCCGTCATGCGGTTGGCCACGGCGGTGTCGTATTCCTGGCGGCTGACGGCTTGCTCATCGACCAACTGCTTGTAGCGGTCGGTGATGGACTTGGTCTGGGTCAGGCTGGCTTGTGCGCTTTTCAGGGTGGCGTCATACACCGACGGGTCGATCTGGTAGAGCTGTTGCCCTTCCTTCACGTCGCCGCCTTCCTTGAACAGGCGCTTGAGAATGATGCCGTTCACCTGAGGCCGGACTTCCGCAATGCGGTAGGCCGTGGTGCGGCCCGGCAATTCGGTGGTCAGGGTAAAGGCTTGCGGTTGAATGGTGACCACGCCGACCTGAGGGGTTTGAGCGGGCGGAGCCGCTTCTTCCTTTTTACATCCGCTGAGCAGCGATGCCAGGGCGACGGCAGTAACCAGAGCGGTAACAGCTGGCTTAAGTTGCATGAAGATCCTCGGGTCAGGCGCGCAGGATGCGCACAAGCAGTGTGGAAGGGTAAAAAACAAGCTGTGAGTAGATAAGTAGCTTGCTACGCAATATACTTACGTTCATGGTTGTTTGTAAACTCTTGACAGGCTTCGCGGAATGTTGACAAAGCACCGCCGAAAGCCTCGATTCTAGTACGTTCGGCGCCCATGACGGTGTCGTCCCACAATTATTCAGATGATCGTTAACCGCTATTAATTCTGCGTTAACGATAGTCCCCGGTACCCTGATTGAGGTTTTACTGCCATGGTTCGTCGCACCAAAGAGGAAGCTCAGGAAACGCGCAGCCAGATTCTCGAGGCCGCCGAGCAAGCCTTTTATCAGCGCGGCGTTGCGCGGACCACGCTGGCGGATATCGCCACGTTGGCCGGTGTGACGCGCGGTGCCATCTATTGGCATTTCAGCAACAAGTCCGATTTGCTCCAGGCGCTGCTGGACACGCTGCACGAGCCCCTGGACGAATTGGCCAGGGCCAGTGAAAGCGAGGATGAAGTCGACCCGCTGGGCTGTATGCGCAAGCTGTTGATTCGTCTTTATCATCAAGTGGCCCTGGACCCGAAAACCCGGCGCATCAACGAAATCCTGTTTCATAAGTGCGAGTTCACCGATGAAATGTGTGACATGCGGCGCCAACGCCAGACCCATAGCCTTGAATGCAACCTGCGCATCGGCCTGACATTGCGCAACGCGGTCCATCGCGGGCAACTTCCGGAGAACCTGGACACCACCCGTGGTGCGGTGTGCATCCATGCCTACATCCACGGCTTGATTGGCCAGTGGCTACTGGTGCCCGACAGTTTCCAGCTACACCAGGACGCTGAGCGTTGGGTTGATGTTGGGCTGGACATGCTGCGCCTGAGCCCCAGCCTGCGCAATTGAGACAAAATGCGTAATTGCATCCAGTTGTGTCAACAGTAAAGTCCAGAGACAGTCAATCGTCCCTTCGCCTGATCGGTGGGGTGACTTTATATACGGGCTGGCGGGCGGTTGATAGGTAGCCGCCTAAGTATTTTGTAGCGATATTGTTGCAAGGCTGTGAAGGAGTGTTTCCTCCTGGACTATACAAAGCAAAATGTGGGAGGGGGCTTGCTCCCGATAGCACAGTGTCAGTCACCCGATTCATTGGCTGACACACCGCTATCGGGGGCAAGCCCCCTCCCACATTGTTTTGCGATTTAGGTTAGATCGCCAGCGTCGGATAGTCGATGTAACCGACCGGGCCTTTGCCGTAGAAGGTTTCCGGGTTCGCTGAGTTCAGCGGCGCATCGGCCTTCAGGCGTGCCGGCAGATCCGGGTTGGCAATGAACGGTACGCCGAAGGCCACCGCATCAGCCTTGCCCGCCGCCAGCCAGGCATTGGCGCTGTCCTTGGTGAAACGTTCGTTGGCGATGTACGGGCCGCCGAAAGCTTTTTTCAACTGAGGGCCGAGGCTGTCGGCACCTTCTTTTTCGCGGGAGCAGATGAACGCGATACCCCGCTTGCCGAGTTCGCTGGCCACGTAGGTGAAGGTTTCCGCCAGGTTGTCATCGCCCATGTCGTGGGAGTCGGCGCGGGGTGCCAGGTGCACACCCACACGACCGGCGCCCCAGACTTCGATGGCGGCGTCGGTCACTTCCAGCAACAGGCGTGCACGGTTTTCCAGGGAACCGCCATAGTTGTCGGTACGCTGGTTGGTGCTGCTCTGCAGGAACTGGTCGAGCAGGTAGCCGTTGGCGCCGTGGATTTCCACACCGTCAAAGCCGGCGGCCTTGGCGTTCTCCGCACCTACACGGTAGGCGTCGACGATGTCGGCGATTTCTGCGGTTTCCAGGGCGCGTGGGGTTGGGTAGTCGGCCAGTGGGCGCACCAGGCTGACGTGGCCTTTAGGCTGGATCGCGCTGGGGGCCACTGGCGTTTCGCCGTTCAGGTAGGACTCATGGGAGATCCGGCCCACGTGCCACAGTTGCAGGAAGATCTTGCCGCCCGCGCCGTGAATTGCCTTGGTGACGTTGGCCCAGCCGCGCACTTGGTCGTTGGACCAGATGCCTGGGGTGTCCGGGTAGCCCACGCCCAGCGGCGTCACGGAGGTGGCTTCGCTGAGGATCAGCCCAGCGGAAGCACGCTGCACGTAGTACTCGGCCATCAGCGCGTTGGGGACACGACCGTCATCCGCACGGCAGCGGGTCAGCGGCGCCATGATGATGCGGTTGGACAGTTCCAGGTCGCCCAGTTTGATCGGATCGAAAATAGTCGTCATGGGAAAACACCTTCTCTATTAAGTTGATCAGTTGGTCGCAGGGGCCAGGTCGGCATCGCCGCTCTGACGGAAAGTAATCAGGGTCACCAGCAGGGCGAGCACCGCCAGGGCGCCAGCGGCTAGCGGTACGCTGGTCAGGCCGAAACCGTGGGCAATCACGCTGCCGCCTACCCAGGCGCCGAGGGCGTTGCCGATGTTGAAGGCGCCGATGTTCAGGGTGGACACCAGGTTCGGGGCGGCCTTGCCGAAGGTCACCACGTTGATTTGCAGCGCAGGGACGGCAGCGAACGAGGCGGTGGCCCACAGGAACAGGGTGATTTCAGTCGGGATCAACGCGACGCTGGTCCAGGTCAGCGCGGTGGAGACCACCGCCATGCTGATGAACACGCCGACCAGGGTGGCAGCCAGGCGTTTGTCCGCCAGCTTGCCGCCGATGATATTGCCCACCGTGAGACCCAGGCCGATCAACAACAACGTCCAGGTCACGCCTTTGGGCGACACGCCGGTGACATCGCCCAGCAGCGGCGCGACGTAGGTAAAGAGGGTGAACATGGACGCCGAAAACAGGGCGGTCATGCTCAGCGACAGCCAGATGCCCGCGCCCTGGAGGGCTTTGAGTTCGGCGCGCATGTCGAGTTTCTCTTCGTCACGCTTGGCGGGCAGGAAGCGGATCAGACCGATCAATGCGATCACGCCAATCACCGTCACCGCCCAGAAGGTCGAACGCCAGCCGGCTTCCTGACCCAGCGCAGTTCCCAATGGCACGCCCAGTACGTTGGCCAGGGTCAAACCGGTGAACATCAAGGCCACGGCCGACGCGCGTTTGTTGGCCGGCACCAGATTGGCCGCCACCACCGAACCGATACCGAAGAAGGCACCGTGGCACAGCGCGGTGACCACACGGGCAAACATCAGCACGTTGTAGTCGCTGGCCAGGGCGCAAAGCAGGTTGCCAATAATGAAGATGCCCATCAACGCTATCAGGGCGGCCTTGCGTGGCAGCTTGGCGGTGGCCAGTGCCATGAACGGTGCGCCGATGGCCACGCCCAGGGCGTAGCCGGTAACCAGCCAGCCGGCGCCTGGAATCGACACACCCAAGTCTGCTGCCACATCGGGCAGCAAGCCCATGATGACGAACTCGGTGGTGCCGATGGCGAAGGCGCTCAGGGCCAGTATGAGTAGCGAGAGAGGCATTTGCGTTTCCTTGTTACAGCGCTGCTTTATCGTCAGCGCTGAGTTCGGTGATAAGCGCAGTGAGGAAGGCTTGAATCGTTTCCTCATTGCGTCTGAAAAAGTGCCACTGCCCGGCCTTCTGACTGCTGATCAACCCGGCCCGCTGCAAGGTGGCCAAGTGGGCCGACACGGTCGACTGGGACAAGCCGCAGCGTTGGTCGATCTGCCCGGCGCAGATACCGTATTCGTGGTTGTGCAGTTGCTCGGGGAACTGCACCTGAGGGTCTTTCAGCCAGGTGAGGATGTCTCGTCGTACTGGGTGTGCCAGGGCTTTTATTATTTCGTCGAGGTCGATGGACATGGCGGTTGCTCGTTGCTTGCAGCGTTATATCGCGATGAGGCGAACTTTAAATCGGTATATCCCGATATACCAATATGATTTTGGTCTTAATACCGGTCAATTCGGTATATCGGGTTATAACGATACGTTGGTGGCAGTGGTAGACTGCGCGGCATGAATTATCTCGCACATCTGCACCTGGGCGGCCAACTTCCTGCACAACTGCTGGGCAGCTTGTATGGCGACTTCGTCAAAGGCCGCTTGCAGGGCCAGTTCAGCCCGCAAATTGAATCGGCTATTGCGCTGCACCGCTCAATCGACCGCTTCACCGACAGCCACCCGCTGGTAGGGGAGGCGTTGTCGCGTTTCAGCCTGACCCGCCGACGCTATGCCGGGATCGTCCTCGATGTGTTTTTCGACCATTGCCTGGCGCGGGATTGGTCGGTGTATGCCGACCAGCCACTGGAGCGCTTCACCGCGCAGGTGTACCGGGTGCTGGCGGCCGAGCCGCAATTGCCAGGGCGCCTGGCGCAGATCGCGCCCTATATGGCGGCGGATGACTGGTTGGGTTCATACCGCGAGTTCGCGGTGATGGAGCAGGTGCTGCGCGGGATCTCCCGGCGCCTGACACAGCCCGAGGAGTTGAGATTTGCAATGCAGGAGTTGCGTGAACTTTATGAGCCGTTGAGTGAAGACTTTCGAGTGTTCTATCCCGAATTGCAGGCCTTCGCACAAAACTCCCTGACCACAGTGGTCTAAATGTGGGAGCTGGCTTGCCTGCGATAACGGTCTGCCAGCTAATACATGTGTTGCTGCACCACCGCTATCGCAGGCAAGCCAGCTCCCACATTTTGAACTGTGTTCAGGCTGCGAATGCTGGTCGAGCAACTTCTTGCTCTGCTTCCGGCACCGGCCCAAACAACGCCTTCTGCACCGCTTGCTGCGCCTGGAACGCCAGCGCTGCACGTTCTTGCCCGGCACAGGCAATCGGCTTGAGCACATGAATCTCCACATCGCCCTGGTCATTGGCAAACAGGCGCATCAGGTGCGACAGCAAGTCATCATCGCCAATAAACGGTGCCAGGGGATCGACCTGGCCGTCGCGCAGATAACGGATCGCCACCGGTTGCAGCGACACCTCGGCATCGATCGCACTGGCCAGCAAGCGCCCGTGGAAGGTACGCAGGCTGCGCCCGTCGGTGGTGGTGCCTTCTGGGAACATCAGCAGCGGGTGCTGTTGCTCCAGATGGCGGGTCATCTGCTTGCGGATCAATTGGCTGTCACCCGAACCGCGGCGGATAAACAGGCTACCGGCCTTGGCCGCCAACCAACCGGCGACCGGCCAGGTGCGTACTTCGGCCTTGGACAGGAAGGACATCGGCGTAACCATGCCCAGCAACGGAATGTCGGTCCAGGACACGTGATTGCTTACCCACAGCATCGGGGTTTGCGGCAGTTCACCGTGAACCGTCACGCGAAAGGGCAGGGCATTGGTCAGTCGCGTCATGAAAAAACGCGACCAGCGCTGGCGCCGCACCATCGAGTTGGCGATGCCCAGACGCTCGAACACGCCAAACACACTGGCCATGCTCAAGCCCAGCGCCACCACCAGCAGCACCCGGGCAATACGCCCATAGACGCGCAGGCGGCTCATCACATCGCCGCCTTGAAGTGACGGGCGTAACGCGGGCACAACTCATCACGCTTGAGCAGGATAAACACGTCAGCCACTTGGAAATCTTCATCCCAGCACGGCTCGCCGCAGATCTTCGCCCCCAGGCGCATGTACGCCTTGAGCAATGGCGGCATCTCGGCGATGACGTTGGACGGCAGGTCCAGCGCCGGCAGAGGCTTTTTCGGCTCGGCACGCAGGTGTTCGTTGCACAGGTAGCGTTCGCGCAGGCGCTGCATGATCGCGTGGGCCTGGATGCCGCCGTCGTGCATCGGGATGCTCGCGCAGCCCATCAAGTAGCTGTAGCCGCCCTGGTTGAGCACTTCGGCCAACTCGCCCCACAACACCGCGATGGTGCCGCCGTTGCGGTAGGCCGGGTCAACGCAGGTGCGGCCGATTTCCAGGATCGGGCCCTGCAGGTGCAGCAGGCCATGCAGGCTGAATTCTTCTTCGCTGTAGAACCGGCCCAGAGTGCTGGCAGCCTGGTGGTCCAGCAAACGGGTAGTGGCTACCAATCGACCGCTGTTCAAATCCCGCACGCCGATGTGGCTGCAGTGAACATCATAATCATCCATGTCCAGGCCCAGTTCCGCACCTTTCAGCTTGGCGTTGAACTCGCCGCTGAACACGTTGAACCGCAGGGCCTGGGCTTCCTGCAACGCCTGTGCGCCAACCAGGCGTTCGGCTTGCAGACGGCGTTCATTGCCGGTGTCGCTGATGCGGGCGATCTGAGTCATGGCGAATCTCCGAGTGCCAGCCACTTTCGGCCGGTCGACTTGTTTGTCCAAAGTCAGGCTATGTAGCCCCGGTGTCATCTCCATGAAGTTACGGTGACGGTTGGATGACAGGCCTCTTGTCGTAAATCTGTCATCCGTCTCGGCTAGGCTCGCGGGCTTGAATGCCCCCCGTTGAGTCTGCGTTTATGGTCAGAGGCTTGCTGTGCGTCGCCCTGCTGTTTGTCACCGTTACTGCCCACGCCGAAACCTGGCCTGACAAGGAGTGGGCCAATGGCGCCGCGCTTTCCGGCCCTGCTGTCGATGCATTGAACGCCTACGCATTCCCTGCCCGCGATGACGTGACCCGTAAAGGCATCCGTACTGACGCACTGCTGGTGATTCGCGACGGCGAGATCATCTATGAACGCTACGGCGCGCCCACCACCGCTAACACGCCGCACCTGACTTGGTCGGTGAGCAAAAGCCTGATGGCCACGGTGCTTGGCGTGGCCTACGGCGAAAACCGCTTCAAGCTGACCGATCTCGCTGCGCGCTTTTACCCACCGATGAAACAACACCCCAAGGTGACTATCGCCGACCTGCTGCACTGGGCCTCGGGCCTTGACTGGCAGGAGGACTATGAATACGCCCCGCTGAAATCCTCGGTGGTGGCCATGCTCTACACCCGTGGCCGTGGCGATATGGCCGACTTTGCGGCAGACACCGAGGCTGTCAACGCACCGGGGCAGGCGTTCCGTTACTCCAGTGGTGATAGCAATATCCTGTCCGCCGCCCTCAAGGGCATGCTCGGTCACAAGGCTTATATGAGCTATCCGTGGGACGCGCTGTTCAAGCCACTGGGTATTCACAATGCCACCTGGGAAACCGACGCCGATGAAACCTTTGTCGCCTCGTCCTACGCCTACCTCACTGCCCGCGACCTGGCGCGGGTCGGCCTGCTGATGGCGCGGGATGGGCGCTGGGGTGATCAGCAGTTGCTGCCTAAAGAGTGGGTCGCCTTCAATCGCCAGCCGTTCGACAACTATAAAACTGGCCAAGATGAAGCGGTGCCGGGTGGGCATTGGTGGCTTAACAAAGGCGAACCGCGCCCCTGGCCCGATGCGCCCGCCGACACCTTCGCCGCCCTCGGCCACTGGGGCCAGGCGCTGTTCGTGATGCCCGACGAACATTTAGTGATCGTGCGCTACGGCGATGATCGCGACGGCAGCTATCGCCATAACGAACTGCTCAAGCGCGTGCTGGCGGCGGTGCAGCCATGATCCGCCGTCACCCGTTCATCAGCGTTTTCCTGCTGCTGTTGCTTGCCCTGTTGGGTTGGGTGTGGCATGAGCGCGTCAACCTGCAAGCGTTCCCCGACATCATCGCGGCGTATACGGCCAAGGAGTACTGCTCGTGCCGGTACGTGGAAAACAATCCGGCCGACTATTGCCTGGGGTATGTGAAGCAGTACGTGCCCACCAGTGCGCTCAGGGACAACCCGGAGCGCAGTGAAGTCACCGCCAGCGGCTTGGGGCGTACGCACACGGCGCGGTGGATGGGCGACCGCCAAGGCTGCCGCCTGATTCCCTGACCCACCCCACATCCCCTGTGGGAGCGGGCTTGCCCGCGATGAGGCTAGATCAGGCAATGCATGTGGTGACTGATCCACCGCCATCGCGGGCAAGCCCGCTCCCACAAGGTTTGGTGACCGACAGTAAAACGCTGAGGTTCCACAGAGTGGAACCACCTTTGATTGTCCTCGTGCCCACATCGCGGTTATCTGGCGGTGTGCAGCAAACAAGAACGGGAACACCCGCCTGTGAGGAGAATCACCATGCGCCCACACCAGCACATTCTGGATTGGCTCAGCGACGTTGCCGGCGACTTGCACGCCGTGCGCCACGACATCCACGCCCATCCCGAACTCGGTTTTGAAGAGAACCGCACCTCGGCCCTCGTCGCGCAATCCCTGAAAGACTGGGGCTTTGATGTGCACACCGGCATCGGCAAGACCGGCGTGGTCGGTGTGCTGCGTAACGGCAGCAGCTCACGCACCCTGGGCATTCGTGCCGACATGGACGCCTTGCCCATCATCGAAAATACCGGCGCGGCCTACACCAGCCAGCACGCCGGCTGCATGCACGCCTGCGGGCATGACGGCCACACCACCATGTTGCTCGGCGCCGCCCGTTACTTGGCGGCCACGCGGCAGTTCGACGGCACCTTGAACCTGATCTTCCAGCCCGCCGAAGAAGGTCAGGGTGGCGCCGAAGCCATGCTCGCCGACGGTCTGCTTGAACGCTTCCCCTGTGACGGCCTGTTCGGCATGCACAATATGCCGGGCTTGCCAGCGGGGCATTTGGGCTTAAAAGTCGGGCCGATGATGGCGTCCCAGGATTTGCTCACCGTGACCCTCGAGGGTGTTGGCGGCCATGGGTCGATGCCGCATTTGACGGTGGACCCACTGGTGGCGGCGGCGAGTATGGTCATGGCATTACAGACGGTGGTGGCGCGCAACATCGATACCCAGGAAGCCGCCGTGGTGACGGTCGGCGCCCTGCAAGCCGGTCAGGCCGCTAACGTGATTCCTCAGCAAGCGTTGCTGCGTTTGAGCCTGCGCGCACTCAACCCCAAGGTGCGCGAACAGATGCTGGAGCGGGTCAACGCCATCATCCAGACCCAGGCCGCCAGCTTCGGCTGCACCGTGCAGGTCGAACACCGCCCGGCCTACCCGGTACTGGTCAACCACCCCGAAGAAACCGAATTCGCCCGTCAGGTCGGTGTCGCCTTGCTCGGCGACGAGGCGGTGGATGGCAATACCCGCATGCTGATGGGCAGCGAAGACTTCGCCTGGATGCTGCAACGCTGCCCCGGTAGCTACCTGTTTATCGGCAACGGCGTTTCACGGCCGATGGTCCACAACCCCGCCTATGACTTCAACGACGACATCCTGCTGACCGGCGCCGCCTATTGGGGCGCGTTGGCTGAGAGCTGGCTCAAGCCCGCCTGACGACCGCACTTTTTCTGCCGCTGGACCCTTTCCCTTATCGGTTGAATGGAGTGTTCCTCATGCAGGCTTCACATACAGGCGTCTCCCGCACCCGCCAAGTGGTGGCGGCGGTGATCGGCAATGCGCTGGAATGGTATGACTTCATCGTCTACGGCTTTTTGGCGAGCATCATCGCCCGACAGTTTTTCCCATCCGAGGACGAATACGCCTCGCTGCTAATGGCTTTGGCCACTTTCGGCGTGGGCTTTTTCATGCGCCCAGTAGGCGGCATCCTGTTGGGAATCTATTCCGACCGCAAAGGACGCAAGGCCGCGATGCAGTTGATTATCCGGCTGATGACCGTGTCCATCGCGCTGATCGCCTTCGCGCCCAACTACGCGGCCATCGGCATGGGTGCGCCGTTGCTGATCGTGGTGGCGCGCATGCTCCAGGGCTTTGCCACCGGCGGTGAGTACGCCAGTGCCACCGCATTTCTGGTTGAAAGCGCACCGGCCCATCGCAAGGGTTTGTATGGCTCGTGGCAATTGGTGGGGCAATGCCTGGCGGTGTTTGGCGGCGCGGCGATGGTGGCGCTGGTCACGCACTTCTTTTCCCCTGAAACCCTCGACCTGTGGGGCTGGCGCCTGCCGTTTGTCCTGGGCTTGCTGATTGGTCCGGTGGGGCTGTGGATTCGTCGGCACATGGAAGACCCGGAAGAGTTCATCGAAGCACGCAAGCAGGCCACTGGCCCGGCGCCGAGCCTGATGCAGGTGATCCGCGAGCATCGGCGCAGCATCCTGGTGTCCATGGGCCTGGCTTGCGGTGCGACGGTGTCGTTCTACGTGGTGCTGGTGAACATGCCGACCTTCGCCCACAAGAACCTCGGCCTGCCGTTGGACCAGGTGCTGATGGTGCAGATGTTTGCCGTGGCGCTGATGACCGTGGTGATTCCGTTGTCGGGCTTGCTCTCGGACCGTCTGGGACGCAGGCCGGTGTTGATGGCGTTCACCCTGGCGTTCTTCGTGATGGTCTACCCGTTGTATGTGTGGGTGGCCGCCGCGCCGTCCATCGAGCGTTTGCTGGTGATGCAGGTGATGCTATGCACCGCCATCGGCGGTTTTTTTGGCCCGGCACCGACGGCGTTGGCCGAGCAGTTTCCAATTGAGGTGCGTTCGACCGGTGTGTCGGTGGCCTATAACGTGGCGGTCATGGTGTTCGGCGGGTTTGCCCCGCTGATCGTCACATGGCTGAGCAAGGTGCTTGGTACGCCGGTCGCGCCATCTTTCTATGTACTGTTCGCTTGCGTGCTGACGCTGCTGGGCACTTACTGCATGCATGAGGCGCCGCGTGCCAAAAAGCCGCTGCCGTTTTCGAGTGAGGTGAAGCCTTGAGTATTGTTGATTGGGATGCCACTGAACTGTCGCGGGCGATCCACGCACGGCAGGTATCGTGCGAAGAAGTGATGCGGGCGTATCTGGCACAGATCCAGCGCTTTAACCCAGGTGTGAATGCACTGGTGTCGTTGCGTGATGCCGATGAGGTACTGGCCGAAGCGCGGGCCTGTGATCGTGAGCTGGACCAGGGCCGTTCCCGTGGCTGGATGCACGGCATGCCCCAGGCGATCAAGGACTTGGCGGCCACCCAGGGTTTGCGTACCACCCTCGGTTCACCGTTGTTTGCCGAGCATGTGCCGACAGAAGACGCCATCAGCGTGGCGCGGGTGCGGGCCAGCGGTGCGATCATTATCGGCAAGAGCAATGTGCCGGAGTTTGGCCTGGGCTCACAGACCTACAACACGCTGTTCGGCACCACCGGCAACGCGTATGACCCAAGCCGTGTCGCGGGTGGTAGCAGCGGCGGTGCGGCGGTGGCCCTGGCGTTGCGCATGCTGCCGGTGGCCGATGGCAGCGACATGATGGGCTCGCTGCGCAACCCGGCCGCGTTCAACAACGTATTTGGCTTGCGCCCGTCCCAGGGGCGGGTGCCCCACGGGCCGATGCCGGAACTGTTCGTGCAGCAACTGGGCACCGAAGGCCCGATGGGCCGTAGCGTGACCGATGTGGCGCAGTTGTTGAGCATCCAGGCCGGTTACGATCCACGGGTACCGTTGTCTTCCAAGGACGATCCAACGATCCTGGGCCAACCTTTGCAACGTGATTTCAAGGGCACGCGCCTGGGCTGGCTCGGTGACTATAACGGTTACCTGCCGATGGAAGATGGCGTGCTGAGCCTGTGTGAATCAGCCCTCGGCGATTTCGTTACGCTGGGTTGCGACGTTGAACCTTGCCAGCCGGATTTCTCCCTGGCACGCCTGTGGCGCAGTTGGCTGGTGCACCGCCACTGGCTGGTGCAGGGCAACCTGGGCGCGGCCTATGCGAATCCGAAAAAACGCGCACTGCTCAAGCCCGAAGCCCAATGGGAAGTGGAGGGCGGCCTGGGCTTGAGTGCCCAGCAGGTGTATCAGGCGTCGGTAGACCGCAGCGAGTGGTATCGCGCCTTGGCCAAGTTGTTCGAACGTTACGATTTCCTGCTGTTGCCCACTGCCCAAGTGTTCCCTTTCGATGCACAACAACCCTGGCCGCGCCAGGTGGCGGGGCGTGAAATGGACACCTATCACCGTTGGATGGAAGTGGTGATCGGCCCCACTTTGGCCGGCCTGCCGAGCATGAGCATCCCGCTGGGCTTCAACCCACAGGGTTTGCCCATGGGCCTGCAGATCATCGGCCCGGCTCAGGCCGACCGCGCGGTGCTGCAACTGGCGTATGCCCATGAACAACTGACGCAATGGGTGCAGAGGCGGCCGCCTGCTTGTCTTGAATTGACCGGTTGACGCGGGACGGGCCTGTATCTTGCTGTGAACAATGATCATCCATCGGCAACCGGGAGATCGAACATGGAGACAGGCACCGTACGCTCGGTTGAGCGCGCACTGGCAATCGTCGAATTACTCGGTGAACACCAGGCCCTGGGGCTGGAAGAGTTGCACTACCTCACTCGCTTGCCCAAGGCCACCGTGTCGCGCATGTTGCTGACCTTGCAGGAGCAGGGCTGGGTCTATCGTGGCCTGAGCGATCGACGTTATCGCTTGCGCGCCCAGCGCTTGTTCGGTGATACCCAGCAACGTTTCAAGCGCCAGGTGGTGGAAAGCGCCGCACCCTGGCTGCTGGAGTTGAGCGAGCGCACCGGTTTGGTGGTGGACCTTTCCTGTTTTGACGGCGAGCGCCTGGAGGTCATGGAAAGTGCGATTCCAGGTGTGTTGCGCAAGCTGTACCCGAACAACTGCCAGATCGTCGGCCAGCATGCCAGCCTGTTTCATTCGGCCATGGGCAAGGCGTGCCTCACGCAATTGCCCTTTGATGAAGTGCAGCGCCTGGCAGGCCGAGACCAGGTGGCGGCAGACGAGCAATACCATGTCTGCGAGCAGACCCAGCACCAGGGCTTCGGCCAACGCACCGAAGGTTACTGGGAGTACCCGGTGCGTTTGCCGTTCCTGATTCGTGCGGTGGCGCTGCCGGTGCGTGCCAATGGCCGTCTGGTGGGCAGCATGGCGTTGCATTGGCCGATGCATCAGGCGCCGGTGGAGCGAGTGCTGAACTTACACATGGCCAGCCTTCAGGAGACCGTGCACGAAGTGCAGCGGGCGTTGGCCTGAGGTTGCCACCGATCCAATGTGGGAGGGGGCTTGCCCCCGATGAGGGCGTGCCAGATTCATAAATCTATGACTGACACATCGCCATCGGGGCAAGCCCTCTCCCACACAAGCCGCGTCCCATATTGGGTTTGCGTCGTTTGTGACATTGCGCTTAAGGTTCGTGCAGGTTTTTCGTCCCATGAGTCTTCAATGTCAATCAAACCCCTGGCCTTCGCCTTGCTGACCGCCGCCTCTGTGCCTGCTTATGCCGATTGGTATCTGGATAACGAATCCTCGCGACTTTCGTTCGTCACGACCAAAAACACCGAAATCGCCGAAGTGCATCGCTTCCTGGTGTTGCATGGCAAGGTCGATGGCAACGGCGCGGCGCAGTTGGAGGTCGAACTGGAGTCGATCAACAGTGGCATCCCCTTACGCGATGAGCGCATGCGCAACGACCTGTTTGAGATCAAGACCTTCCCTGACGCCCAGATCAACGCGCAGATAAACCTGCAACCGATCAACGATCTGGCCCCCGGCGCGCAGTTGGAGTTGCGTCTGCCGTTGGCGGTCACGCTGCATGGCAAGACCCAGACCTACAGTGCCGAGCTGCTGGCCACGCGGCTGGACGATCGTCGTTTCCAAGTGGTGACCCTGGAGCCCGTGGTGGTGCATGCCGAGGATTTCGAGCTGATGCCTGGTGTGGCGGTCTTGCGTAAGGCGGCGGGGCTCAGCTCGATCAGTTTGTCGGTGCCGGTGGGTGCGGTACTGATCTTTTCGGCGCGCTGACATGGGCGGCGCGGTGTTTCCCTGGCGCAGCGCCAACCGTTTCGAGTTGCTGATCGACGGGCCGACTTTCTTCCCGCAGATGTTGGTGGGCATTGCCCGTGCCGAACGGCAGGTGGACCTCGAACTCTATCTGGTGGAAGCCGGCGCGTGCGCCGACGCCATGGTGCAGGCACTGGTACTGGCCGCCGAACGTGGGGTGCGGGTGCGCTGCTTGTTCGATGATTACGGCAGCCTGGCGTTCACCCTTGGGCTGCGTAAGCGCTTGATCGACGCTGGTGTCGAGTTGCGTTTCTACAATCGCCTCAACTGGCGCCGCTGGATGCGCAACCTGTACCGCGACCATCGCAAACTATTGCTGATCGACCAGCACAGCGCTTTTGTCGGCGGCACGGGTGTCACGGATGAATTCTGGACACCGGGCAACGACAGCGCCGACTGGCATGAAGTGATGGTGCACATCAACGGCCCGTTGGTGCAGGACTGGCAAGCGCTGTTCGACCGCCAATGGCATGCCAATGCGGCGCGTCGAGAGTGGAAACCCGCCAGCCATTTCGGGCTGCCGCGCTTACCCAAAGTGCCGGCGACGGGCCCTGGTCTTGGCCGGGTGGCGTATGCCGATGCCCGTCAGCATCGCGACATTTTGCAATCACTGATCCGTGCCTTGAACAGCAGCCAGCACCGCATCTGGCTGGCTACACCGTACTTTTTGCCGACCTGGAGCGTGCGCCGTGCCCTGCGTCGAGCTGCGGCGCGGGGGGTGGAGGTACGCTTGCTACTCACCGGCCCGCGGACCGATCACCCCTCCGTGCGCTACGCCGGGCACCGCTATTACCCACGCTTGCTGCGCTCGGGCGTGCAGATATTTGAATACCAGCCGTGTTTCCTGCACCTGAAAATGGTGTTGGTGGATGACTGGGTGAGCGTCGGTTCATGCAATTTCGATCACTGGAATCTGCGTTTCAACCTGGATGCCAATCTGGAAGCGTTGGACCCTGAGTTGACGCAAGCGGTGGCGGGCAGTTTCGAACGGGATTTTGCCCAGAGCCTGGCGGTGAGCCTGGAGGCGTGGAAGGCGCGGCCGTTATGGCGGCGGGTGAAGCAGCGTGTGTGGGGGTGGATTGATCGGTTGGTGGTCAACCTGCTGGATAGACGCGGCTAACCTAAAAACTGAGACCAACTGTGGGAGCTGGCTTGCCTGCGAAGCGGTGGACCATTCACCACCGCTATCGCAGGCAAGCCAGCTCCCACATTGACCGTATTTACAGCTTTACATCAGAGCAGTTCAAAGCTCTGCTGCTGCACATCCTGGGAGTCCAGCCCGATCTGCACATTGAACTGGCCCGGTTCAGCCGCGAACTTGAGCTGGGTGTTGTAGAACTTCAAGTCTTCCTCGGTGATGGTGAAGTGCAAGGTGCGTTCTTCTCCCGCCTTGAGCATGACCTTCTGGAAGTTCTTCAGCTCCTTGATCGGTCGGATCATCGAACCGGCCACGTCCTGGATATACAACTGCACCACGGTTTCGCCATCTACCTTGCCGGTGTTTTTAACCGTGACGCTGGCGTCGAGCTTGCCGGTCTTGTTCAGGGTAGTGGATGACAACGCCATGTCCGACAGGCTGAACGTGGTGTAGCTCAAGCCGTAGCCGAACGGAAACAGCGGCCCGGTGATGTCATCGAAGTACTGCGAGGTGTAGTTGCCTGGCTTGCCCGGAGTGAACGGCCGGCCTATGGTCAGGTGGTTGTAGTAGGTCGGAATCTGCCCCACCGAACGCGGGAAGGTGATCGGCAGCTTGCCCGATGGGTTGTAGTCACCGAACAGCACGTCGGCGATGGCATTGCCGCCTTCGGTGCCGGCGAACCAGGTTTCCAGGATCGCGTCGGCCTGTTGGTTCTCATCGAGAATCGACAGCGGACGGCCGTTCATCAGTACTAATACCAACGGCTTGCCGGTGGCCTTGAGCGCCTTGATCAGGTCGCGCTGGCTTTGTGGGATGTTCAGGTCGGTGCGGCTCGACGATTCGTGGGACATGCCACGGGACTCACCCACCGCCGCGACGATCACGTCGGCGTTCTTCGCGGCTTTCACTGCTTCGTCGATCAGCACTTGGGCAGGACGCGGGTCATCCACTATTTCTGGAGCATCGAAGTTGAGGAAGTTGAGGTAGTCGAGCACCGCCTTGTCATTGGTGATGTTGGCGCCACGGGCATAGATCACCTTGCCTTTTTCGCCGATGACCGAGCTCATGCCATCCAGCAGGGTCACCGATTGTGCCGGTTTACCCGCAGCGGCCCAACTGCCCATCATGTCGATGGGTGCCTTGGCCAGCGGGCCGACGAGGGCAATGGTCGCGGACTTTTTCAGCGGCAGCGTTTCATTCTGGTTCTTCAGCAGTACCAGGCTGCGGCGCGCAATATCGCGGGCTTCGGGGCGGTGCAGGCGGCTCTCGGCGTAGGTGTCGGCCGGGTCATCCTCGGCCTTGCCGATGCGCAGGTACGGGTCTTTGAACAGGCCCATGTCGTACTTGGCGCCGAGTACTTCACGCACAGCGTTGTCGATGTCGCTTTGCTCGATCTCGCCGGACTTGAGCAACCCCGGCAATTCCTTGTCGTACAGCGAGTCGTTCATGCTCATGTCGATGCCGGCCTTGATCGCGAGCTTGGCGGCTTCACGCCCGTCCTTGGCCACGCCGTGCTTGATCAGCTCGAAGATCGCACCGTGGTCGCTGACGGCCAGGCCCTTGAAGCCCCAGTCCTTGCGCAGCAGGTCGTTCATCAGCCAGGTGTTGGCGGTGGCGGGCACGCCGTTGATGGAGTTCAGCGCCACCATCACGCCACCGGCACCGGCCTTGATCGCCGCGTGGTACGGCGGCAGGTAGTCCTGGTACATCTTGACCGGGCTCATGTCGACCACGTTGTAGTCGCGACCGCCTTCCACCGCGCCATACAGGGCGAAGTGCTTGACGCTGGCCATGATGCTGTCTGCATTCGCGGGGCTCACGCCCTGGAACGCCTTGACCATCACTTCGGCGATGCGTGAAACGAGGTAGGTGTCTTCACCGAAACCTTCAGAGGTACGGCCCCAGCGCGGGTCTCGGGAAATATCGACCATCGGCGCAAAGGTGATGTCGAGGCTGTCGGCGGCGGCTTCCTGGGCGGCGATGCGTCCGGAGCGGCCGATGGCGTCCATGTCCCAGCTGGAGGCCAGGGCCAGGCTGATCGGGAAAATGGTCCGGTGGCCGTGGATCACGTCATAGGCGAAGAACATCGGGATCTTCAACCGGCTGCGCATGGCCGCGTCCTGCATCGGACGGTTTTCCGGGCGGGTGATGGAGTTGAAAGTGCCACCGATGCGGCCGGCGGCGATTTCCTTGCGGATCAGCTCGCGTGGCATTTCCGGGCCGATGCTGATCAGGCGCAATTGGCCGATCTTTTCATCGAGGGTCATCTGCTTGAGCAGGTCGCTGACGAAGGCGTCCTTGTCTTTAAGCGCAGCAGGCTTTGTTTCTGCCCAGACGGGGTGAGTGGCCAGCGTGGCAACAAGGCCGAGCAAACACAGCTTTTTCATGACTATCCTTTTTCGGCTTACTGCACGGCGCAAATGCACCGTTCTGCCAAAATGTGGGGAACTTATGTTGTTGTTCGAGTGTTATTGCGCAAAATGCACCACACTTCTGAACTCTTATTCGCGCTGGGCATCTTTTAGCTGATTGACTTGATGCAATCCAGTAGTGGCCGCGGATTATGCCTCAAGCGCGTGATCGATAGGGTCAGCTGTCAAATTCCATCCCGTTTCGCCAGGAGAAACACCATGCAAGCAGCACACACCTACCGTTGGGGCTTCAAGGCCGCGGCTCTGCTATTGATCAGCACTGTGCTGAGCGGTTGCGGCATCAACACCATTCCTACCCTGGATGAGCAGGCCAAGGCGGCCTGGGGCCAGGTGCAGAACCAGTACCAGCGCCGTGCCGACCTGATCCCCAACCTGGTGGAAGTGGTCAAGGGCTATGCCGCCCATGAGCAGGACACCCTCACTGCCGTGATCGAAGCGCGGGCCAAGGCCACCTCTATCCAGGTGGATGCCAGCACCCTCGACAACCCGGAAAAACTCAAGCAGTTCCAGCAAGCCCAGGATGGCTTGAGCGGTGCCCTCAGCCGCCTGATGGTGGTGTCCGAGCGCTACCCGGACCTGAAGGCCAACCAGAACTTCCTGGCCTTGCAATCCCAGCTTGAAGGCACTGAAAACCGTATCGCCGTGGCCCGCCGCGACTTCATCCAGGCGGTGCAGGCGTACAACACCGAGATCCGTACCTTCCCGGGTCGCCTGTGGCACAGCATCATGTACAGCGATCTGCCGATCCGCGCCACGTTCGAAGCCACCAGCGCCGATGCCGATAAAGCTCCCCAAGTGAAGTTCAAATAAGGCTTCCCTGAGGTGTCGATGCGTTTATTACGGATAGGCTTGGCACTGTGGTTGTTGGCCTGCGTGGGCGTGGCCCAGGCGGCGCTGACGTTCCCGGCCTTGACCGGTCGGGTGGTGGACAACGCGCAGATGATCGACCCGGCCACGCGCCAGCAGCTTACGCAACAGCTGCAGGCACTGGAGCAAACCACGGGCGACCAGATCGTGGTGGTCACCGTGCCCGACTTGCAGGGCGTGCCCATTGAAGACTTCGGTTATCAATTGGGACGCCAGTGGGGCATTGGCCAGAAGGGCAAGGATAACGGCGCGCTGTTGATCATCGCCCGGGATGAGCGCCAATTGCGCATCGAAGTCGGTTATGGCCTGGAAGGCGTGCTGACGGATGCGCAGTCGTGGGTGATCATCAACCAGGTGATCGCGCCCAAGTTCAAGGCCGGCAACTTCAGCCAGGGCATCAGTGATGGTGTGGCGGCGATGTTGCAGGTGGTGGGCGGCGAGCCGCTGGCGGTACCGGCCCATGTGGCTGATGCCAACTTTGCCAAGGATAATCCCGGGTTCTCCATCGGCTTGTTCATCCTGCTGATCGGCGTGTTGTGGTTATGCAATCGCCTCGGCCTGCCGGTGGGCGCTATCCTGCTGGCGATTCTCAGCAGCAGCGGACGCGGCGGTGGTGGTGGCGGGGGAGGCGGCGGTTTCCGTGGCGGCGGCGGTGGTTTCGGCGGTGGCGGGGCTTCAGGTGGCTGGTAATGACAATAACGAAAAAGAGCATCTACAACCATGGCATTACTGACTGAACACGAGCAGCGCCAGGTCGCCGAGGCCATCGCCCGCGTCGAGAAAAACACCGACGCGGAACTGGTGACCGTGCTGGCCGCCCGCGCCGACGATTACGCTTACATCCCGCTGTTGTGGGCCAGCCTGATCGCGTTGGTGGTGCCGGGCGTGGTGCATTACTTGTCCGGTTACCTGACCATGTACACCTTGCTGCTGGCACAGTGGGCGACGTTTATCGTGTTGTGTCTGGTGTTTCGCTTGCCCAAGGTCACCACGCGGTTGATCCCCCGTTCGGTGCGCCACTGGCGGGCCTCCAACCTGGCACGCCGGCAGTTCCTGGAGCAGAACCTGCACCACACGCTGGGCAGCACCGGGGTGCTGATCTTTGTCAGCGAGGCGGAGCGGTATGTGGAGATCCTAGTGGACGATGGCATTTCCAAACGCCTGGATGACAGCAGCTGGGATGGGATCGTCAAGACGTTCACCCAGCAGGTGAAACAGGGGCAGACGCTGGTCGGGTTTATCACCTGCATTGAAGCCTGTGGTGAGTTGCTGAAGGTGCATGTGCCGTTGACGCAAACCCGCAACGAGCTACCGAACCGCCTGATCGTACTCAAATAGCCCAGACACCATTGATCTGAATGTGGGAGGGGGCTTGCCCCGGTACAAACCGGGGACATCGTTTACATTTCTCACCGGGGACATGGTTTACAGGTTAATACGCATGATCAGGAGGTAACTGATCATGCCCTGGAACCAAGAGTCCCCCATGAACCAACGAATCAAGCTGGTTGCTGACTGGCTTTCGGGTAACTTCACGAAAAGCCAATTGGCCCGCCGCTTCGGTGTCAGTCGACCGACCGTAGACAAATGGATCTCTCGGCATAACGGCGATTTGAAGTCGTTAGCCGAGGTTTCTCGGCGACCTCATAACAGCCCAAACAAGACCGACGATGAGATCTTGGCTCGAATAGCTGCGATGAAAGAAGCCCACGATAAATGGGGGCCAAAGAAGCTCATTGAGCTATTGCGAATTGAGGATCCCTCTATCGATTGGCCGTCTCCCAGTACAGCCGGCCAATGGCTTGACCGGCTTGGGCTGGTCAATAAGCGG
>NZ_JBWKUX010000019.1:0-84612 GCF_059421065.1 Pseudomonas sp. GW821-FHT03A09
AGGTGCCGAGTGTTGGGGCAAGAGCGTTTTGCTTACTTTTGCGCTTTTCAAAAGTGAGCCGCTGTAAGAGCGGAACCGATATCAGCCTTCACCAAAAAAACGGATATGTACCCCGTAAAAAAGGGCCAAAACCATGAGCCTACTCCCCTACGCCTGGGCCAAATCCCAACGCATCCTCCTGCGCCCCAGCGAGCAAGGCATGCTCCTGACCATCTGCCCCTCAACCCCCGGCTGGTCCATCAGTGAAGTCCACCGCCAATTCGGCCAAGCCCATCTCGAACAAGTCCGCGACGACGAACTCGACGGCCTGCTCACCAGCGCCTACGCCGACACCGGCAGCGCCGCGGCCGTGGTCGGTGCCGCTGAAAACGAGGTGGACCTGGACCGCCTGATGCAAGACATGCCCGAGATCACCGACCTGCTCGACACCCAGGACGGCGCGCCGGTGATCCGCATGATCAACGCCTTGCTCACCCAGGCCGCCCGGGACGAAGCCAGTGATATCCATATCGAACCCTACGAAACCCATTCCGTGGTGCGCTACCGCGTCGACGGCACCCTGCGCGACGTGGTGTCGCCGCGCAAGGCGCTGCATGGCGCGCTGGTGTCGCGGATCAAGATCATGGCTCAGTTGGATATCGCCGAAAAACGCTTGCCCCAGGATGGCCGCATCGCCTTGCGTGTGGCCGGGCGCCCGATCGATATTCGCGTGTCGACGGTGCCCACCGGGCATGGCGAGCGGGTAGTGATGCGCCTGCTCGACAAGCAGGCCGGGCGTTTGCAACTGGAAACCCTGGGCATGGAGCCGCAGCTGCTGGCGCGCCTCGACACGTTGATCCGCCAGCCCCACGGCATCGTGCTGGTCACCGGACCCACTGGCAGCGGCAAGACCACCAGTCTCTATGCCGCGCTGGCGCGGCTGGACGCGAGCACCAGCAATATCCTGACCGTGGAAGATCCGGTGGAATACGACTTGCCGGGCATCAGCCAGATTCAGGTCAATGCCAAGATCGACATGACTTTCGCCCTGGCCTTGCGTGCGATTCTTCGCCAAGACCCGGACATCATCATGATTGGTGAAATCCGTGACCTGGAGACCGCGCAAATTGCCGTGCAAGCTTCGCTCACCGGCCACTTGGTACTCGCCACCTTGCACACCAACGATGCGGTGTCGGCGGTCAACCGCTTGATCGACATGGGCGTGGAACCGTTCCTGTTGGCGTCTTCCTTACTGGGTGTGTTAGCGCAACGCCTGGTGCGTCGCCTGTGCCCCCATTGCAAGCAGGAAGATCCGGCCGCACCTGGCACCTGGCGCCCGGTGGGGTGCGCGCAGTGCAATCAGATCGGCTACAGCGGACGTACCGGTATCCATGAGTTGTTTTGCGTCGACGACGACGTACGCAGCCTGATCCACCAGGGCGCAGGCGAGCAGGATTTGCGCCTGGCCGCCCGCCGCGCCGGGATGTTCAGCATGCGTGAAGACGGTGAGCGTTGGGTACGCAGTGGTACCACCGCGCCCGAAGAAATCCTGCGTGTGACACGGGACGCCTGATGAATCGCTATCGCTATGAAGCCGCCGATGCCAGCGGCAAGGTCGAAGCCGGGCACGTGGAGGCTGATAGCCAAAGCGCTGCGTTTGCCACTTTGCGAGGTCGAGGCTTGACCGCGTTGCTGGTGCAGATCGAAGGCAATCAGCAAACGGCGGCAAGCAGCAGCCTGTTCAGCGCCAAACTATCGGATAACGACCTGGCCTGGGCCACGCGTCAGTTGGCCAGCCTGCTGGGCGCCAGCCTGCCGTTGGAAGCAGCGCTGAGCGCAACGGTGGAGCAGGCCGAGAAAAAACATATCGCCCAGACCCTGGCCGCAGTGCGCGCCGATGTACGTGGTGGTATGCGCCTGGCCGATGCCCTGGCGGCGCGGCCTCGGGATTTTCCGTCGATCTACCGTGCGTTGATCGCGGCGGGGGAGGAGTCCGGCGATCTGGCCCAGGTGATGGAGCGTTTGGCCGACTACATCGAGGAACGCAACAACCTGCGTGGCAAGATCATGACCGCGTTTATCTACCCGGGCGTGGTCGGCCTGGTGTCCATTGGCATCGTGATTTTCCTGTTGAGCTACGTGGTGCCCCAAGTGGTCAGCGCATTCTCCCAGGCACGCCAGGACCTGCCGGGGCTGACCCTGGCGATGCTCAATGCCAGCGACTTTATCCGCGCCTGGGGCTGGTTGTGCTTTGCCGGGATCGTCGGCGGTTTCTGGGGGTGGCGCCTGTACCTGCGCAACCCCGTGGCGCGGCTGAGCTGGCACAGCCGGGTGCTGCGCCTGCCGCTGATTGGGCGCTTCGTGCTGGGCCTGAACACCGCGCGGTTCGCCTCGACCCTGGCGATCCTCGGGGGGGCCGGCGTGCCGTTGCTACGAGCCCTTGAGGCGGCGCGCCAGACCTTGTCGAATGATCGCCTGAGCCAGTGCGTCAACGAAGCCACCGCGAAGGTGCGCGAAGGCGTGAACCTGGCGCCGGCGCTGGCGTTGGAAAAAGTCTTCCCACCGGTGTTGATCCACCTGATCGCCAGTGGCGAAAAAACCGGCTCGCTGCCGCCGATGCTCGAGCGTGCGGCGCAGACCCTGTCCCGGGATATCGAACGCCGCGCCATGGGCATGACGGCATTGCTGGAGCCGCTGATGATCGTGGTGATGGGCGCGGTGGTGCTGGTGATTGTGATGGCGGTGTTGTTGCCGATCATCGAGATCAACCAACTGGTGACCTAACCACTGAAGAAACACAAATCAAAAATGTGGGAGCGGGCTTGCCCGCGATGGCGGTGGGTCAGTGGCAAAGGGGCTGTCTGAAACCCCATCATCGCAGGCAAGCCAGCTCCCACATTTGGAATGATGTTTATTGGACAGCATCTTATGAATTCCCGACGGCTGCCCCCCAACCTCGGGTTCCTCATTCCGTCATATCCGAAGCCTTTCGACACAGCCCACGCCGCGTCCAGAAAAAACGCACTGAAACCCCGCTGTCACCTACGCCCAAACCGCTCAAAAACATGACCGAAACACCCGAGAATCTTTTGCAAAATCAAGCGCTTCCTCCCGAGGTTTTTTCCTTTTGCTGTCATCGGATGCTGCGAAATTTCTTACCCATGGCCTCAGCCCTCGCCACCCCCGGTACACGGCTTGGGATCGAAGCCATGGCGTCATGCAAGAGCCATCTACCCCTCAACGTACAAACACGATGAAAGGAGCTTCTTCATGTTTAAGCGCAACGTTCTCGCGGTATCCATGACCCTCGCTGCACTGTGCTCGGCACAGGCTGCACTGGCTGACATCAACGGCGGCGGAGCGACCCTGCCACAACCTCTGTACCAGACTGCTGGCGTGCTGACTGCCGGTTTTGCCCCGTACATCGGTGTGGGCAGTGGCAAAGGCAAACTGGCTTTCATGAACAACGATTACAGCCAGTTCGTGGCCGGCGTTAAAAACAAGAGCGTGCACTGGGCCGGTAGCGACTCCAAGCTGACCGCGACTGAGCTGCAGGACTACCAGACCTACAACCAGCCAGGCTGGGGCAAGTTGATCCAAGTGCCGTCGGTCGCCACTTCGGTTGCTATTCCGTTTAATAAGGCGGGCGCTGCTGCCGTCGATCTGAGCGTCAACCAACTGTGTGGTGTGTTCTCTGGCCGCCTGACTGACTGGAGCCAGATTGCTGGTTCAGGTCGTACTGGCACCATCAAGGTCGTTTACCGCAGCGAATCGAGCGGCACCACTGAGTTGTTCACTCGCTTCCTCAATGCCAAGTGTGCCGAAGCACTGCCTTTCGCAGTGACCACGACGTTCTCCTCCAGCTACGGCGGTGGTGTACCTTCGGGCGCGTTGTCGGCGGCTGGTAGCCAGGCCGTCATGGATACGCTGAACGCCCAGGATGGCGCTATCACCTACATGAGCCCGGATTACGCCGCCACCACTTTGGCCGGTCTGGATGATGCCACCAAGGTTGCCAAGGTAGCCGGTGTCTCGCCCGCGCCTGCCAACGTTTCCACTGCCATCGCTGCCGTACCGGTTCCGGCTGCCGCCAACGTCGCCAACCAGAACGCCTGGGTGCCTGTGTTTGCCGCCGCTGCCAACCCGGCTGACCCAAGCGTCGTCGCTTACCCAGCGACTGGCTACCCGATCCTGGGCTTCACTAACCTGATCTTCAGCCAGTGCTATGCCGACGCTACCCAGACCTCCCAGGTCCGTACCTTCTTCACTCGTCACTATGGCGACAGCACCCTCACCAACAACGATAACGCCATCCGCAACAACCGTTTCGTGCCACTGCCAGCTTCCTGGAAAACCGCGATCAACGATAACTTCCTGACCGCCTCCAGTGCACTGAGCATCGGTAACGCCAACGTTTGCAACGGCATCGGTCGTCCGCTGTAACCCAACGCTTGAACCCCCGCAACACCTGATCAGCAACGGCTTGTGCCGTTGCTGATTTTTCGTTTGTGCAGGTTGTTAGCCGGTCTCTATGAACTTTGCATGACAGAAGTTCAGTCCCGCCCTGCGCCAACCGCCTAACTCCCATACGTGTGCCTGTCTTGCCCCTGGCGATAACAAAGAAGGATGATTCCCGATGGTCCGCTGCAAATCACCGGTTAACCTGAAAGCCCAAGGCCTAAATGCCCAGACGGTGCTGCGCCTCAAGCCCCTGGCCCATGCCATTGCCTTGTTGATGATCGCGGGCAATGCACAGGCGGCCACGGCGTTCAGTTCCGGCTGGTTTGCCGACAAGGGCGCGGCTCAGGCGGCGACCGCGGCACGTACCGGTGCGGGGCAACTGCCGGGCATTCCGTCGTTGAACCAACAGGCGCAGGTCAAACAGCAGTTGGCGCGCTCCATCAGCACGCTAAATACTAGCGTCGCGGCCATTGCGGCCCAACAAGCGGCGCAGGCGGCAGGTCGCCAGGCCGCGTTTGGACAGGTGTCCAATGTTCCAGATGGTTTGGGTAAAGGCGGCCTGCAGGTCGACAACAGCCTGAGCCAAGGCTGGACCAATGCCAAGGGCCCGACCCAGGCCCAGGCGGGTGGACAGACTACGGTGACCATCGAGCAGACCGCCGACAAGGCGATTCTAAACTGGGAAACCTTCAACGTCGGGCGCAACACTACTGTGGATTTCCAGCAGCAGGCCAACTGGGCGGCGCTTAACCGTGTCAACGACCCCGATGCGCGCCCCAGTCAGATCCAGGGCCAGATCAAGGGCACCGGCACGGTGATGATCATGAACCGCAATGGTGTGGTGTTCGGCGGCTCCAGCCAGACTAACGTGCGTAACCTGGTAGCGGCCGCGGCGACCATCACCGATGAGCAGTTCACCCAACGCGGTCTGTATGTGGATGCCAACGGTACCCAACCGACCTTCACCGATGCAGTGGGTAAGGTCGAGGTTCAGCGCGGTGCGTTGATCCAGACCCACAACCCGGTCACATCCACCGACGCCGGTGGCTATGCCTTGCTACTGGGGGCGGAAGTGGAGAACGCCGGTACGATCATCACCGCCAAAGGGCAGACGACCTTGGCAGCCGGTGACAGTTTCTACATTCGCAAGGGTGTCGGCACGGCAGGCAACGACCGCTCGACCACCCGAGGCAATGAAGTGGCAACCCGCCTGAAGGCCGGCAGCGCGGCGGGCACGGTCACCAACAATGGTTTGATCATGGTCGCCACCGGCGATATCACGCTGACCGGGCACCAGGTGCAGCAAAATGCTGTCGCCCTGGCCAGCACGTCGGTGGATACCCGTGGCACGATTCACCTGCTCAACGCTGCCAACGACACCACCGGCAGCGTCACGCTGGGGCAGGGCAGCGCCACCGCGATTATGCTGGATGCCAGTGGCAGCACGGCATTCGATAGCCAGAAGAACGCCGGCCTGACCAAATACGATGGCCTGGCTGCCAACCTGATCACGAGCCAGTTCAACAACCTGAGCACCGTGGCCGACCGTACTGATCAGTCGCGTATCGAAATCGTCAGCGGCGGTACCGTGGATTTCCAGAAGGGCTCGATCACCTTGGCCACCGGCGGCCAGGTAGCGGTCAGCGCTGGACAGCGCAGTCTGGTGCGCGATGGCGCGACGATTGATGTGTCCGGTGCCGTTGGCGTGAAGGTGGCGATGGAAGCCAACTCCGTCAAGATCAATGTGCAGGGCAACGAGCAGCGCGATGCGCCGGTCAACCGTGAAGGCGGGCAACTGATCAACAACGATGTGTGGGTCGACCTGCGCGAGTTGGTGTTTGTACCGGCGGGCACTCATGGCTACGCCACGGATCGCTGGTATACCGCAGGCGGCTTATTGGAAGTCGGGGGCTACCTCGGCACGCAAGGCCACTCGGTGGGTGAGTGGATGGCCCAGGGCGGCACGGCGACATTTACCGGCAAGGATGTGGTGACCCAGCAGGGGGCGCAGATCAATCTGTCGGGGGGCACCGTGGATGTGCAGGCCGGTTATGTCCAGCAAACCTGGCTCAAGGGTCCCGATGGGCGTTTGTATGAGCTGTCGAAAGCGCCGGGGGATATTCTTTATTCCGGCCTCTACAAAGGCTTCGAGGACGCCAGCGCGCGCTGGGGACGTACCGATTACTACTACAACCCGTTGATTGCTCCGCAACGTCGCTACGAGGCCGGTTATACCGTCGGCCGGGACGCCGGCAAACTGGTGGTTGGCACGGCCAGCGCGGTGCTGGAGGGCCAATTGGTCAGTGACGTGTTCCAGGGTGAGCGCCAGACCCAGGCACCGAACATTAACCTTGATGGCTACCAGCAAGCCCAGAAGGCCAGGGCCCAGCGGGCGCAATTGATCATCGGGCAATACACCCCGGTCTATGACAAGGCCACCGGTACCTTGCGTTACGCGTTGGGCACCAACACCGACCAAGTGCTAATCGGCCCAAGCACGCAGAATATTGCCAATGGCCTGGACCTCTCCACCGTGCTGCCGGTAGATCGACAAGGCAAGATATTGCTCGACAGTGACCAGCTCAATGGCTTCCAGTTGGGTTCGCTCAAGGTAGGCGCCAAACAGCAAGTCACCGTCAATGCTGCGCTTAGCGTGGCGGACGGCGGCGACATCACGCTCTATGGTCCCGGTATCAAGCTCAACGCCAATCTGACTGCTCACGGCGGGAGTATCAATGCCGGTAACGTGCTTAACCAGGTCAACCTGGCTGGCGGCAATACGGTTGCCGATGTGATCCTGCCAGGTAATGGTTCGATCGACGTTGCGGCGGGGGTCAAGCTGGATGCCAGCGGGCGCTGGAGCAACTTGCCGTTGGCGCCGACCAGCACGGCGGGTATGCCCTACCTGAACGGCGGCAAGGTCTCGTTGCGCAGCACAGGCAATGTGAGCCTGGCCAATGCCAGTGCGGTGGATGTGTCGTCCGGTGCCGCCTACGGGCTGGATGGCCAGTTCAGCGGCGGCAAGGGCGGCAACGTGACCTTGAGTGCTCTTGGTGCGTTGGACTTGGGGGGCGATATTCGCGGCTACGGTGTCACCGGCGGCGGCACTCTGGCGCTGCAGGCGCGCAAGGTCCAGATCGGCGACGGCGCCACTGCTGCCGGCACCTTGAAGCTGGCGGGTAATGACTTCGACAAGGGGTTCTCGGCCTACGACATCACGGGCAACGAAGGGCTGCTCGTCACTGACGATACACGGGTCGATGTGAGCCTGCCGACCTACCGCTTGGGCGCACAGGCATCGACCACAGCCAGTGGCGTTGACCCGGCTATCGCCCTGGAACGCTGGGTTTCACCGCTATACCTGGAAGATGCAACCAAGGGCGTGTTGACCCAGCGGCGCGGTGCCAGCCTGAGCTTGACAGCCGGCACTGTGGACACCACTGCCACACAGATGGCAAGCACCGCCTTGACTGTGGGACAGGGCGCGGTGATTTCAGTCGACCCGGGCCAGGGCATCAATCTGCGCAGCGTCGGCCAACTGACGTTGAACGGCACGCTCAACGCCTGGGGCGGTAACGTCAGCCTGGGTGGCCTGACGACGGCCGCGTCGGAGGCCGTGAATGCCGCCGGCCACGACCGGTCGATCCGGTTGGGTGAGCAGGCGCTGATCGATGTGTCGGCGCGGGCAGCCACAGCGGTGGACAACCGTGGACGCACCTATGGCCTGGTGCGCGATGGCGGCAAGATCAGCCTCGGCGGCGAGATCGACCTGGCGACTGGCATTGCCAAGGCCAGCGATCTGTTTGTGGTCGTACACGACGGTGCGCGCCTGGAGGCGTCCGGTACTCAAGCCATGCTGAATGTGCCGGGGCAGGGTGCAATGCAGGTAGCCAGCAATGGCGGGAGTATCAGCCTGGCGTCCAATAACGGCCTGTACCTGGACGGTAGTTTTGTCGCCAGGGCGGGTGGTGTTGGTGCTGCGGGCGGCAGCCTCAATGTGGCGTTGGAGAGCCCCTACTACAGGAAAGAATTGGTCACGGACCCTGTGCTTAACGTCCGCGAATTCGTGCTGGGTCAAACGAGTCATCCCCAGGTGTTGGCCAGCGGCCTGCAGTACGGTCACGGCCGCCTTGGCGTGGATCAGGTCAGCTCAGGTGGCTTCGATAACCTGGCGCTGTTGAGCAACGGCCTGTTGAGCGTCGAGGGTGATGTGACATTGAACATGGGGCAGAGCCTGCGCCTGTATAGCCGTGGCTATGGCTTGCGTGACAGTGCCTCCGCCAACACGCACGTCAACGTGTCCGCACCTTACCTGTTGCTGGCAGGCATCCTGGCGCCGGAGGAACCCGGCAGGGACTTTTATGTACGTCCGGTGCCGGTGTTGCCTGAACCCTCGCAACGAGCCACCCAGGCGCAGTTCAATGCCAGCGGCAACCTGATCGATGTGGCGGGCAGCGTGGTGTTTGGCAATCACAGCAGCCTGCGTCAGGCAAACGCCAGCCTGGCCCGGCTTGAGCGTCGTGGTTTCGACCAGGTCAACCTGACCAGTCAAGGCGATCTGCGCTTTCTCGCGGGGGGCGATCAGGTGGTGCAAGGTGTTAACACCCAATTGCTCACCCAAGGCGATATGACTTTGCGCGCCGCGCAGCTGTACCCCGGCACGCAAGTGGGGGCCCGGGTGATTGCGGGTTACCTGGGTAATTCGAACACAGTCGCCTTTGGCCTGGAGTTCAACCCCCTGCGTACGTTGACGATTGGTCGCGTAGGCAATACGGAGGCGGTCGTGCCTTATTCGGCGTTCGGGCGGCTGCAACTGGGGGCCGCCACGGTTCGGCAGGGCGGCGTGGTGCGGGCGCCCCTCGGGTTGATCGATATCGGCAGCATGGGCAGTAGCCTCGTGCAATTGCTGCCGGGCAGCGTGACCTCGGTGAGTGGCAAGGGTCTGGTATTGCCTTATGGCGGTACGCTGGATGGGCAAATCTATAAATACAACGGCAAGAGCGTGACATTCCTCGGTCAAGGTGGCTTGGCCAATACCAACAGTGACTTGAGCGTCGGTGTCATCCTGGGAGGCAAGTCGGTGGCGGTGATGCCCGACGCGGCCCTGGACTTGTCCGGTGGAGGGGAACTATTGGGGGCAGGGTTCATTTCCGGACGCGGTGGTTCCACGGATGCTCGTTACAACCCGTTGGTGCAGTTTGGTACCAACGGTGGGTTTGTGCTGCCGGGCCTGGCAACCAACCCGGTTTACGCCATTGTGCCTGGTGTGCAACCTGGTGCGGCACCCGTGGCACCGGAGGGCGGCGCCGTTGCACCGCTGGTGGGCCAACAAGTCACCATTGGCGCAGGTGTGCCAGGGTTGCCCGCCGGCACCTATACCCTGATGCCTTCCACGTATGCGCTATTGCCCGGTGCGTTTCGCGTTGAGGTCAATGGCCTGAGCGGGCCGGGCAGTGACACCGCGACCACGTTGATGCGCAACGGCTCCTGGGCCACCGCCGGGCGTCTTTCCGTCGCCCATACGGGGATCAGCAACAGCCTCGACAGCGCGTTGATCCTGACTTCGGCCGATACCCTGCGCCGTTATTCCCAATATAACGAAACCAGTTATGCCGCGTTTGCCAAGGCCGATGCAGCCAGGCTCGGTGTGCCACGGCCCTTGTTGGAAGCGGATGCCAAGACGTTGAAACTGGCGATACGCCCTGGCGGTGAGGCGGATGCATTTACCTTCCAGGGCAACGGCCGGTTTGACGCTGCTGCGGGCGGTTATGGCGGTACAGTGGCGGTGATTGATGCTGCCCGAGGCGGGATTGAAGTGATCGCCGCTGGCCAGCCCGCCACCAAAGGCTTCGCCGGTATTACCCTCAACGCCGATAGCCTTAATGCCTTGGGCGCATCGCGATTGATGGTTGGTGGTATGACAGCGGTGACATATGGCCAAGGTGGCAACTTCATCGGCCTGGCCGGCGGCCTCAATGGCGCCAATAGCACGGTCACGCTGCGCGAAGGTGTGACACTCGCAGCGCCGGAAGTCTTCCTGGTCAGCAACACGGGGTCGATCGTGGTGGAGCAAGGTGCTTCGATCAATACACTTGGCCGTGGCAAGGCCAGCTATGACGCCCGTGATGGCTATATCTATCAGGTCGCCAACGTACTGGCGGTGTCCAATGGCTTGCTCAATATCATTGGCCAGGTTCAGCCGGGCGGGGTGATCAGCGGTGGCGTCAAGGTCGGCGTGTGCAGCAGCGGCCATTGTAGCGGGCAGACCGGGCTGTATTCCGAAGGCAGCATCGTGGCATTGACCGACAACACCTTCGAACTGGGCGATCAGGTGCGTTACGGCACCCGTCACCTCAATCTGGGGGTGAGCACCTTCAACCTCGGCAGCGCCGACGCCCTGGCCACCATGTCCGCAGCCGGGCGCTTGCCGGCTGGCCTGGTTCTGAACCAGTCACTGCTCGACCGTCTGCTACGCGGTGACACGCAGTCCGGCGCCCCAGCCCTGGAGACATTGCAGCTGTCGGCTCGCGACAGTTTCAACTTCTATGGCACCACCTCATTGGATACCTTTGACGCAGTGACCGGCAAATCGCTGCTGAGCAACCTCATGCTGTCGACTCCGGCGATCTATGGTGCCGGTGACACTAACGATGTGGCTACCGTGCACACCGCCAACTTGATCTGGCAAGGCGCGACCAACGGACCGGGTGCTGTGATCACGGGGGGCGCGGGCACTGGTAGCGGACGCCTGGTCGTCAATGCCGACCGTATCGAATTCGGTTATGGCGAATTTGCCCAGGCCAGTACGACCAAGACTTTCGACCGCCTGGTCCTGGGCTTTGCCGACGTCAACCTGAATGCCAGTCAGCGCATAACCGCCAATCATAGGGGCAGTCTGGCGGTGTACCAGAGCCAGGGCGATTACGATCCGGTCCAGGGTTTTCAGTACAAAGGCGGCAACCTCAGCCTCCGCACGCCGTTGATGACCGGTGAGGCCGGCTCGGTCAACCGCATCACTGCTGGCGGCGCGATTGATGTGGCGTCGTCTGCAGGCCCGCGTGGTACGGCTGATGGCCAGGGGGCCGAGTTGGCCCTGCAAGGCGAAAGCATTCGCCTGGCCAGTGCGGTGGTGCTGCCTAGCGGCAAAGTCAGCCTAGGTGCTCAGGGTGACGTGGTGTTGACTGACGCTGCCTCAATCGACGTCGCCGGTCGTGGCATCAAGTTCAATGACGTGACGAAATACGGCTGGGGTGGCGATGTATTGCTGGACAGCCGCCACGGTGATATTCACCAAGCGGCGGGCTCGACGATTGACCTGTCGGCCCAGTACAACCAGGCCGGCTCACTGCGTGCCGTGGCGACCGATGCAGCGGCAGGCAACGTCGACCTGCTGGGCAAGATCCTCGGCAGCAGCAGTGGCTCGTACGACGCCGGGGGCACTGCCGTGCCTTATCTGGCCGGTACAGTGGAAATCCAGGCCCAGCGCCTGGGGGGCGGTGGTGCGCTGAACCAGTCGTTCGCCGACCTCAACCAGCGTCTCAATGAAGGCCAGGTGTTCGGGGCACGCAGCTTCCAGCTCAAACAGGGCGACCTGACCATCGGCAATGACCTCAAGGCCACTACGATCAATGTCTCGGTGGATCACGGCAGCCTGCGGGTCACGGGCCTGGTGGACGCCAGCGGCGAGCGGGTGGGCAGTATCAACCTCGCGGGTAAAAAAGGCTTGAACCTCGACGCTACGGCCGTACTGGATGCCCATGGCAGCCAGCTGCGGGTGGACAGTTACGGCAAGATCATCGACTCACCGAACCGCGCGCGGGTGGTACTGGGCTCCGGCGATGGTCTGCTGACCCTGGCCGATGGTGTGCGCATCGACTTGCGTCACGGCACACAGGCACAGGGCAATGATGGCCGTAATCGCGGCACCCTGGAGTTGAATGCGCCAAGGTTGATCAACACCGATGGCAGCAGCAATGACGTCAACATCGACGCTCGCGGTCGTCTGGCAATTCAAGGTGCCCGTTCAATCGTCCTCAATGGTATGGCGCGCTACGACGATGCGCCGGTGAAAACAGACCTCACGACGAGCGGCCGCCCTTACCAAGTGATCGATCAAGCCTATCTGGACGGCAAACATGCCCTGAGCACGGCATTCATCAATGCGGCACTGCAAAACAATGACCTGCTGCAAAACAGATTGGCTGGTTTGAACAACGCGACTTATGCCGACGCCTTCCACTTGCGTCCCGGCGTGGAAATCGTCAGCAACACCCAGGATGGAGACCTGGTGGTGCAGGGTGACATCGACTTGTCCGGTTATCGCTATGCCAGCCTTAACTCTCGTACCCAGAAAACGTCGGTGTACGGTTCCGGTGAGTCCGGCAGCCTGACCCTGCGTGCCGGTGGCGACCTGAATATCTACGGTAGCCTTAACGACGGTTTCGCTGCGCCGCCGGAAACCGTGGATGACAAAGGCTGGGTGCTGCTGTCCGGCAAGGATTTCAGCGGTGGCGATATCGTGGTGCCAGGCAACGGCGTGACCCTGGCCGACGGCACGGCGTTCCCGGCGGGTGCGACGTTGAACTATGACGTGAGTATCAGGGGGCTGATGGTCGCGGCGGGTACTCGCTTGCCGGTGATGGCTATCCTGGATCAGACCTTGGTACTGCCGGCCGGCACGGTGCTGGCGGCGGCGGTACGCGACGCCTCGGGCGCCCTTCTGTTTGCGGCCGGCACTTTGCTCAGCGAAGCCAAGACCCTGGCTGCCGGCACACAGTTGGATGCAGGAAGCCTGTTGACCCAAGGTACCCAACTGCTTGGCATGCGCTGGCCCAAAGGCGTGCCGCTGCCACAGGTACACGAAGGGACACTGATGAACAGCGTCGTCAGGCTCAATGGCAACCAGGTTCTGCCGCGTGGGGCGTTGATCCCTGCCGGCACTGACGTCAAGTTGCCAAACGGTGTGGCTTCGGTAGAACTGCGTCCGGAAATCGCCGGGCGTCAGGGCAAGCAGTGGGCTATCTCACCCATGCTTGCCGAGGGTTCGCAATCCTGGTCATTGCGCCTTGTGGCAGGGGCCGACACCGACGCGGCGGACAGCCGCCTGCTGCAACCCCACCCGCGCACAGGTGACCTGCGCCTAGCCGACAGTCACTACGGCATGTTTGCCAAGGAAGTGCCGAGCAAAGGCGTACTCACCTGGACTGCCAAAGTGGTGGCGGACCTCGCGGGGCTCGGTATCACGGTCAAGGTGGGCGACCCGGTCGACCAGAAACTGCTCGATGAGTTGGGCATGGGTAGCATTGAAGACTTCTGCAGCTACAACCCGGGTTACTGTGCGGTATTGAGCCGTTATGTCTGGACCGAAAAGGCCGAGAAGTCATTGGCCAACAGCGGCATTATCGTCAAGGCCGGTACGGTGATCGAACAGAGTTTCCTCGATCAATACAACGTCCCTTCCGTTGAGGGCTTTTGCAGTGATTCGCCGGGTTTTTGTGAAGCCCAGGCAGGCAAGGAGTATGCGGCAACACCGTCCAGCTCGCGCTTCAGCGTGATCCGTACCGGCACGGGTGACCTGGAGTTGCTCAGCGGCGGTAACTTGAGCATGGACTCCCTGTACGGGGTCTACACGGCCGGTACTTCCTCTGCTGCGACCCAGTCGGGCGATCCGTATAACCAACCCAAGGCCCTCAACAACACAAAAACCGTGCTGAATGATCCTCAGAGCTACTTTGAGAAATTCGTCAATGGTTCCACCGACAACCTGTACCGCGCCTGGTATCCGGAGGCGGGCGGCAATCTGACGGTCGCGGTGGCAGGCAACCTGACTGGCAACATTGCCAGCCGCTCCACTTCACCGAGCCTGCGCCCCGACCCTAATGACGCCGGCAATGACTCGGCGGCCATCGGCAACTGGCTATGGCGCCAGGGCAGTGGGAACGTGGTCACAGGCGGGCAGCCGCAGCCGACTGCCTGGTGGATTAATTTCGGCAGCTATACCGCCGATGGCCCGGTCGACCGGTTGGTGGGTTTCACCGGGTTCGGCACCTTGGGCGGCGGTAATCTGAACGTCAATGTGGAGGGGGATGCCGGGCTATTGAAACCGCGCACCAATGGTGCCGCCGACCCGACATTGAATCCGCGTACCCAAGGCCTCGTGCTTGCGGTCGGCAGCACTGGTCGCGTGGCCAGCGACGGTAGCCTGTTGCTGACCGGCGGGGGGGATCTGCAACTGCGCGTCGGCGGCCAGTTGAACCCGCTTGGCGAAACGGGTATTGGGCACAGCAATGGTGTGCTGGCAGACATTCGTGGGCATGCGCAGGTGCGTAGCGGCTCGATGGGCAGTCTCGATCTGGTGTATGGCAGCATTGCCCGTGACCAGAGCCCGGGTGAAACCCGTGCCTTCGACCCGATGGTATCGACGCGTGGGGTTTCCCGTGGCGCAATGACGTTGGTGCCAGGTGATGCCACCTTCAATGTGCAGACCCTGGGTGACCTGATCGTGCAGAACGTCGAAGACCCTGGGCGTGTAGTGTTGCCCAATGCATCAGCATTTACCCAGGGCGGCCAGCAGGGCACCGGTTCCAGCTGGTTCACCTTATGGACTGCGCGGACGGCTATCGACCTGTTTTCCTCGGGGGGCAACCTGACGCCATTGTCCAACAGCCCTGTGAGTGATTTGGCAGTGGTTTATCCATCGATTCTGCGAGCGACGGCGGCGGGAGGCAGTATTTACTACGGCAAGTCCGCGGCCTCGTCGGCTTTGGACGGCTTCAACACCGCGCCTCTGTTGTTGGCTCCCGGGCCTGACGGGCAGTTGCAGTTGCTCGGCTACGACTCCATCTATGCCGGTGGCCTGACCGTCAGCCAGTCCGGCTCGGACCTCAGTGCGGTGGCTACGCCTGGGCGGCCGGGGTTTGAAGGTTTGATTGGCGGCCGCGTGGTGACCAGCAACCTGTCTGAAAGTGGTAACACGGGCGCGAACCTGCCGTTGTTTGCGTTTGGTCCAGGCAGTATTACGGCAGTATCAAACGGCAATGGCGAGCCGTCGCGCTTCTATGCACTGACGGGGGACTTGGTGGGTGTGAACAGTGGTCGGGTCATCCGTTTCAACAATATCACTGGGCAACATGCCGGGTTGACCTGGTACGAAGGTCGCGGCCCGGTGTGGATGATGGCGGGGCGGGATATCGTCAGCAGTGCCACTGACAGTTCGATTGATTCCGTCAGGTCCACGGGCAACCTGTTCATCCACAATAATCCCGGCGACATTTCGATCGTGTCGGCAGGACGAGACATTCTGTTCAGTAACTTCCAGGTGGCCGGTCCTGGTCTGCTGGAGCTGACGGCGGGGCGCAATATCTATATGGGCGATGCGGTCAGTGTGACCAGTATTGGTCCAGTGGCTCCCGGCGATACTCGACCGGGCGCGAGCATCGTGATGCAGGCCGGCATGGGCCGTAATGGCTCGGACTACCTGCGTTTCGTCGAGACTTACCTCAACCCCGCGAACTTGGCGCAACCGAGCGATTCGATCCAAGGTGGCAAAGTCGCCAAGACCTACGAAAAGGAACTGGTCACGTGGTTGGCTGAACGCTTTGGTTTTGTCGGCGACAGCGAGCAGGCCCGCGCTTATTACGCCGCACTGCCCGCCGAGCAACAACGGGTATTTGCCCGTGATGTGTACTTTGCCGAGCTCAAGGCGGCCGGCCGTGAATACAACCAGGACGGCGGCGTGCGTCAAGGCAGCTACCTGCGGGGCCGGGCGGCGATTGCCGCGCTGTTCCCGAGCAAAGACGTGGCAGGTAACCCGATTACCTACCAGGGCGATATCACCCTGTTCGGCGGTGCGGGTGTGCACACTGACTTCGGCGGTTCGATCCAGATGCTCACCCCCGGAGGCAGCCAGACGTATGGTATTGAAGGTGCGGCGCCACCGTCGACGGCAGGCGTGATCACCCAGGGAGCAGGGGATATCCAGCTGTATTCCATGGGCAGCATATTGCTCGGCCAGAGTCGCGTCATGACCACTTTCGGTGGTTCCATCATGGGCTGGACTGCTGAGGGCGATATCAACGCCGGGCGGGGCTCCAAGACCACCGTGGTGTACACGCCGCCAAGGCGGGTCTATGACAATTGGGGCAACGTGAACCTGTCGCCCGCAGTACCGAGTACCGGTGCGGGGATTGCCACGCTGAACCCGATCCCGGAGGTACCGGCAGGAGATATCGACCTGATCGCGCCATTGGGCACCATCGATGCGGGTGAAGCGGGCATTCGGGTGTCGGGTAACGTCAATATCGCCGCCTTGCGTGTGGTCAACGCGGCGAACATCCAGACCCAAGGCAAATCGTCCGGTGTGCCGGTGACGGCGGCGGTGAACACTGGCGCGATGACTTCGGCCAGTGCGGCAGGAGCGGCGGCGTCCCAGGCGGCGGAGGATGCCGCGCGCAGCCAGCAGGCGGCGGCGAAGCAGGGCCGGGCGTCAATCGTGACGGTGGAGGTGTTGGGGTTTGGCACTGAGCCAGTGCCACGTGAGCCTGAGCCTCGGCAGAAGACATCCGGTTACAACCCGAACAGCCCGGTGCAGGTGTTGGGCGCGGGGCCGTTGAGTGAACAGGCGCAGGCGCGGTTGACGGATGAGGAGCGGCGGCAGATCAATTTGTAAGGGTTTTGGAAGGACCTCTCGATGTACCGTTTGGGGCGATCAGTGATTGCCCCGTTTTTTTTTGCTTTGGGGTTGGGGACATATCCGTTATTTGGGTAGCGGCTGCTATTGGTTCCGCTCTTACAGCGGGTCACTTTTTGAAAAGCGCAAAAAGTAACCAAAAACGCTTCGCCCCAACACTCGGCACCTCGCCTAGGCTCGGTGTGCCCGAACGCAGGCTTGAATCCGTGGGCCGCCGCCACGCGCCATCCATGGCGCGGGGCGGCTAACCCGGCGTCCTGCCGGGTTGCCCACGGATTCAAGCCTGCGTTCGGCCAGCGTGTTTAACGGGGCGCTCCAGATCAAAAGCAAAAGCGCGGCGGCCTTAGAGCCGACCGGTTTCTGGCTGTCGACCTCGGTCAAATGTGGGAGCTGGCTTGCCTGCGATGGCATCAGTTGGGTGTACCTGATTCACCGAGGTGTCTGCATCGCAGGCAAGCCAGCTCCCACAGAAAAGCAGATCTGATGCTGCTCTGGCTCTGGTTCTGGCTTTGTTTTTGATCTTGATTTTGATCTTAGGCGCCCCGTTAAACACGCTGGCCGGAGTTCGGCATGGATTTGGGGGGTAAACCGGCAGGACGCCGGGTTAGCCGCCCCGCGCCATGGATGGCGCGTGGCGGCGGCCCCCCAAATCCATGTCGAATTACGGGCACACCGAGCCTAGGCGAGGTGCCGAGTGTTGGGGCAAGAGCGTTTTGCTTACTTTTGCGCTTTTCAAAAGTGAGCCGCTGTAAGAGCGGAACCAATAGAGGCCGTTACCCAAATAACGGATACACACACAACAAGCCCAAGTTAAAAAATTGCCCCCCAATCAATCCCAAATGAAGCTTTCATGACAAAAGTTCGGTAGCCCGCACCCACTCCCGTCTTGCCTATGTAACGCGCTGGAGGCGATCAAAAGTCCCCTCCAAAGCCGTCAGCAGGACGCCAGGAGTGGGGCACATGGGAACTATGGAACGTTACTCGAAAGTCGGCATGCAGGAGCTCGATCAGCGCCTGTCGAAGATCGTCGAAGCCGCGCGCAAGAAGCCGGTTTCGGTGTACCGCTACGGCGCGCCGTGGGTGTGGATCGTCTCCCAGGACGATTGGCAGGGCGCCTTGAAGGAAGTCTCCAGCTACATCCCCGCCGGCCATTCTCTGGTGTTGCTGCGCCCGCAGATCGACGAAGTGCTCGACCAGCACCGCGACCTGCTCCAGGCCGAGCCGGGCATGCTGATCGCGCCACACACCGTGGTGCACATCCTGCTGCTGCAACTGCTGTATTCGGTACCCAGCGAGCAGCAACTGCATGAACAGCTCAATTACAACCTGCTGTTCCGCTGGTTCGTCGGCCTCGACCTGAACCAGCGGGTGTGGGGCATCCACGCCCTGCAGCGCGACATCGCCACGTTGCTCAACAACCCGCATGCGGTGCAACTCATCCAGAAAATCATCGGTGAAGTGTTTTGTGGCGCCTTGCTGCACATGCCGGAGTTCTCGTTGAACTTCGCCTTGTTGCATACCTGGCTGGCCCGGCACAGCCATCTTTCGACCACCAGCAATTGAGCAGGCTGAACGCCGTGCAATCGGCGAAGGCGCACAACTTTTTTAGACAACTCTTTTTTAGACAACCGGGGGGCGGTGTGGAGCATCTGTTCAAGTCAACGCTGGCGCTGTGCCTGACGCTGGGGGCCTTGGCTCAACCCGCGTTGGCCGAGGAAGAGGGCGCGGCACGCCGGGTAGACGTCAACGAGTACTTCGTGCGCGGCAATACCGTGCTCGATGCGGCCGCCATCGAGGAAGCGGTGTACCCGTTCCTCGGCCCGCAAAAGACCCTCGGTGATATCGAAGGCGCCCGTGACGCGCTGCAGAAAATCTATCAGGCTCGTGGCTACCAGTCGGTGTTTGTCGAGCTGCCCGAGCAGAAAGTCGATGACGGCATCGTCTATCTGCAAGTCAGTGAAACCAAGGTCGGCCGGGTACGGGTGGTGGGTGCCAAACACTATTCTCCGGTGGAAATCCGTGAAGAGGTGCCGGCGCTCAAGGAGGGTGCAGTACCCGATTTCGCCAGCGTGCAAACCCAACTGGCCGGGCTCAACCGCGGCGTGGGGCGGCAGGTGACGCCGCTGGTACGCGAAGGGCAGCGCCCGGGCACCATGGATGTCGACTTGCAGGTCGAAGACCAGAACCCCTGGCACGCCAGCATCGGCCTGAACAACGACTACAGTGCTGACACCAAGGAGCTGCGCTCGGTGGCGACCGTGGGTTATGACAACCTCTGGCAACTGGGCCACAGCATTTCCCTGACCTACTTCACAGCACCCGAGGACAGCAGTAATGCCAAGGTCTGGTCGGGCTCCTATAGCGCACCGTTGAATGATCGCTGGACCTTGCAATTTTCGGGCTACCAGTCCGACAGCAACATCGCCACCATCGGCGGCAGCAACGTGTTGGGCAAGGGTCATTCCTACGGCGTGTCGGCTATCTACAACCTGCCGGCCAGTGACAAATGGGCCAATTCGTTCTCTTTCGGCGTGGACTTCAAGGACTTTGACGAACAGCTGAGGCTGGGCAGCAGCAACGACCAGGTGCCGCTCAAGTACGCGCCGTTCACCTTCGGCTACAACGGCTATCGCTACAGCGAACAATCCAGCCTGGGCCTGGGATTGAACCTGGTGGTAGGCACCCGCGCGTTCTTCGGCTATGGCAGCGACTCCCAGGAGTTCGAGTACAAGCGCTACAAGGCCAGTCCGAGTTTCGCGGTGCTCAAGGGCGACGCGAATTACACCTACACCTTCGCCAATGATTGGCAGTCGGCGACCAAGGGCGGTTTCCAACTCGCCTCCGGGCCGCTGGTGTCCAACGAACAGTATTCCGCTGGCGGCGCCACCTCGGTGCGCGGCTACCTGGCGGCGGAGCGCACGGGGGACGAGGGCATTCTGTTTTCCCAGGAAATGCGCACGCCGTCCCTGGCCAAGTTTCTCGGCAGCTATGTGCAGGAATGGCGCTTCTACGCGTTCGCCGAAGGTGCGCGCCTGCGCCTTCAAAAACCCCTGGCCGAGCAAGAAGACGAATACAGCCTGGCCAGCGTTGGCCTGGGCACCCGCGCCAGTTTGAGCAAATGGTTATCCGGCAGTCTGGATTGGGGCTACCCGCTGCTCGATGGACCGAACACCCAGAAACAGGATTCGCGACTGCACTTCAGTGTGCAGGCGACTTTCTGACCTTTTCTTCCGGAGACTTCACCCATGCAACGCCTATTCCTGAGCCTGTTGATCTGCCTGGGCTTCACGCTTCCAGCCACCGCCCATGCCTGGTGGCAGGACGACTGGCACTACCGCAAACAGATCACCGTAGACACCACCGCCCAAGGCGCGGCGATCAACCAGGCCCTGGGCCGTACCGCATTGCTGGTACGCCTGCACACCGGCAATTTCACGTTTGATGGGGTCAAGGATGACGGCGCCGACCTGCGCTTTGTCAGTGCCGATGACAAGACCGTGTTCAACCACCAGATCGAAAGCTTCGACCCGTTGATGGGCATGGCGCTGATCTGGGTCGATGTGCCCAAGGTCGAAGGCGGCCAGCGCCAGGACATCTGGATGTACTACGGCAACCAGAAAGCGCCGTCCACTGCCAACGGCCAACTGACGTTCGACCCGAACTACACCGCGCTGTATCACTTCGACGGCGCCAACGGCACACCGCCACGGGACACCACCGCCTATGGCAACACCGCCGTGAATGCCACCGGCGCCAGCATCGACGGTGTGATTGGTCGCGCCTTGCAGTTCGGCGGTCAGCCGTTGTTGCTGCCGGCCAGCCCGTCGTTGCAACACGCGGCCGGTGGCGCGTTCACCTTCAGCGCCTGGCTGCGTCTGGACCAGGCCAGTGGCGAACAAGTGCTGTTGGCCCGTCGCGAGGGACCGCACAGCCTGTTGCTGGGTGTGAACCAAGGCAGTCCGTTTGTGGAGGTTGACGGCCAACGCGCTGCCTCGACCCAGCCGCTGAACCCTGGCCAATGGCAGCACCTGGCGTTCACCGCCGAGGGCGAAAAGATCGCGTTGTACGTCAATGGCCGCGAAACGGCGAGCCTGGCGGTGGCGCTGCCGGCGTTCAATACGCAATTGGCGCTTGGTGCCGATCTTCCGGAAGCCGCCAGCGGTCACCAGCCGTTCGCTGGGGCAATCGATGAGTTGCGTCTGTCAAAGGTCGCTCGCCCAGCCTCGCTGTTGTTGGCCGATGCCAGTGCCCAGGGCGCCGAGTCGAAACTGGTGGCTTACGGTGTGGATGAAGAGCAGTCGGGCTTCGGTTTCGGCAGCCTGGGCTTCCTACTCAAGGCCGTGCCGGTGGATGCCTGGGTGATTATCCTGGTGCTGGTGGCGATGATGTTCCAGTCGTGGTTCATCATGCTGCGCAAGAACCGCATGGTCAGCCGAGTGAGTGCGGCCAACGAGATCTTCCGCGGCGAATTTGCCCAAATCGGCACCCGCCTGGAGATGTACTACGACGACACCGTCTTGGCCGAGCGCCTGCAACATTCTTCGTTGTGGCGCCTGTACCGCGTGGCGATCAAGGAGATCCGCACGCGCCGCGCCCAAGGTGCCGACACGTCGTCGGTGTCGGCGGCCACCATCGAAGCCATCCGCTGCTCCATGGACGGTGTGCGCACCCGGGAAAACCAGGCACTCAGTTCCAAATTGTCGACCCTGTCCAACGCCATTGCCGGCGGCCCGTATATCGGCCTGCTGGGCACGGTGCTGGGGATCATGGTGGTGTTCCTCGGCACGGCCATGGCCGGTGACGTAAACATCAACGCCATCGCCCCGGGCATGGCCGCCGCGTTGCTGGCCACGGCCATGGGCTTGTTCGTCGCGATTCCGGCCCTGTTTGGCTACAACCGCCTGATCACGCGCAACAGAGAAGTCAGCGCCGATATGCGCGTGTTCGTCGACGAGTTCATCACTCGCCTGGCGGAGATGCACGGCGAGAGCCAGTCCAGCGAAACGGCGCACCGCCGCGAGCAGCACGCCCCTGTGTCGGCCTGAGGAGAATCGCCATGGCTAGCGTAAATGCCTCCCACGACGATGACGAAGATGCCGCCGTCGACAGCATCAACATCACGCCCCTGGTGGACGTGCTGATGGTGGTGTTGGTGATGTTCATCCTCACCGCCACGGCCCAGGTTTCGGGTATCCAGATTCATCTGCCCAAGGCCAGTGCCTCGGTGTCGCTGTCCGAAGCCAAGACCAAGGCCATTTCGGTGAACGATGGCGGCCAGGTGTTCCTCGATGCTTACCCGGTGACCCTGGCCGAGCTGGAAGATCGTTTGCGTATCGAGAAGGCGCAGAGCCCGGATTTTCCGGTGATCGTGCGCGGTGATGCGTTGGTGCAGTACCAGAAGGTGATCGAGGTGCTCGATCTGCTGCGTCGACTGGAGCTGTCCCAGGTCGGGTTGGTTACCGGCAAACCGAGCCAGGGCTGAGCCATGACCGCACAGATCCCGATGCCGCCCCTGCCTGTGAAGAACAAGCCGCCTCTGCGCCCATTGAAGTGGGGCGTCGGCCTGTTGCTGGGCGCCGTGGCTGCCTGGTTCTTATGGCAGTGGGCCAATGACATGAGCGGCGTGCGCCGTGAAGCGCCGAAGGTGCCGACCATTATCCCGTTGCCGCCACCACCGCCGCCACCACCGGAAAAGCCCAAGGAACCTGAGCCTCAGGTTGAAGAAAAGATCCCGGAACCGGAGCCCACCCCAGAGCCGGAAGAGGTCAAGCCGGCAGAGGAAGCACCGCCGTCACCGGCCGATGACTTGGCCAACCCGATGCAGATCGATGGCGATGCGCAGTCCGGTAACGACGGTTTCAACATCGGCGCGGGCAAGGGCGGCGGCATGGCCGGTTCCGGCGGTGGTGGCTTGGGCACCGGTACGTACAAGCAGTATTTGGCAGGGGTGTTCCAGCGCCTGTTGAGAGAAGACCCGGAGTTACGCAAGAAGGCTTACGCGGTGCAGGCCGATTTATGGTTGAGCGCCGAGGGTCAGGTGACGCGGGCTGAGTTGGTGAAGTCCAGCGGCGACGCCGAGACCGATGCACAAGTACTCGCCGCGTTGCGTGCGCCCCATGCCACGCAGCGCGTACCGGCCGCCGTGACGATGCCGGTACGGCTGTCGCTCAAGGGCCGACGCCCGGATTGATCAAACCCCATTTTTGACAGGAGTTGCGTACACATGATTTCCCCCGTGAATCGACTGACCCTGGCGGTCGGCATGGTCATCGCCACCCTGGTCGGCCAGGCGTCGGCAGCACCGGTTGCGCCATCGGAAAACGTCACGATCAATTTGATCCGTTTGCTGGTGCAGCAAGGTGTATTGACCCAGGACGCCGCCAATGGGTTGATCGCCCAGGCCGAACAACAAGCCCAGCAGGCCCGCCAGGCCAATGCCGCGCCGGTGGTTGCCAGCGGCCCGACCGCAGCGCCTGGCGATGTGCGCGTGCAGTACGTGCCGCAGGCCGTGCGTGACCAGATCCGTGACCAGGTCAAGGCTGAAGTCATGGCCACCGCCAAACAGGAAAACTGGGCGCAGCCCAATACCTTTCCGGACTGGGTGTCGCGCATCACGTTCGATGGCGATATCCGCCTGCGAGACGAGTCGCGCTATTTCTCGGGTAACAACAGCAATGAAATCGTCGACTACGCCAAGCTCAACGAGAGTGGCCCGTACGACGTCAACAAAGACACCAACACCAAGTTGCCGCCGTTGCTCAATACCACCAAGGACCGGCAGAACCTGTTCCGCCTGCGTGCCCGCCTGGGCATGAAAGCGGTGATCTCGCCGGAATGGACCGCTGGCATCCGTATCGGTACGGGTTCCGACAACAACCCGGTGTCCACCACCCAGACCCTGGGCGGCGGCTTCGGCAAGAAGGACATCTGGCTCGACCAGGGCTACATGAGCTGGAAGGCCAGCCCGGACCTGACCCTGACTGCCGGGCGTTTCGCCAACCCGTTCTATTCCACCGACATCCTGTATTCCCCGGACCTGAACTTCGACGGTATCGCCGCCAACTTCAACCATGCGCTGAGCAACGAGTGGGGCGTATTCGGCACCCTGGGTGCGTTCCCGGTGGAGTACACCTCCGACGCCGCCAGCAGTAACGGTCTGGATAAGGAAGACAGCGACACCAAATGGTTGTTCGGCGGCCAAATGGGCGCCAACTGGAAGATCAACCGCAGCAACAACCTGAAGGGCGCGGTGGCCTACTACCACTTCGACGATATCGAAGGTAAACGCTCCAGCCCTTGCTCGCCATGGGCCGGACAACCTGCGTGTGACAGCGACGGCTCGCGCCTGGCTTTCATGCAGAAGGGCAACAGTGTGTTCCTGCTACGCGACATCGCGCCCAATCCGGCGACCCCTGGCCTGACCCCGCAACCGCAGTTCGTGGGCCTGGCGTCCAAGTTCGACGTGCTGGACCTGAACCTGGCCTGGGACACCGAACTGCCCAGCGACTTCAAGCTGCGTACCCAGGGCAACTACATCCACAACCTGGCGTACGACAAGGGCGAAATGCTCAAGCGCAGCGAAGGCCAGATCGTCAACAACATCAACAGCAATGGCCAGTTTGAAAGTGGCGGCAACGCGGCGATGGTGCAGTTCACCCTGGGCAACGCCTTTGAGATGCGCAAGCGCGGCGACTGGAACGTGTTGGCCGGTTACAAGTACATCCAGCCGGATGCCTTGCCCGATGGCTTCAACGACTCCTCGTTTCACCTCGGTGGCACCAACGCCAAGGGCTACTTCATTGGCGGCAACTACGGCATCGACAAGAACATCTATGCCAGCGCCCGTTGGCTGAGCGCCTCCGAAGTGTATGGCGCGCCGTTTGACATCGATGTGATGCAACTGGAACTCAACACGCGCTTCTGATGCGCAGGGAGATGCCACATGAACAGGCGAATAGGCGGGCTGCTGTTGTTGCTGGTTGCCACCGGTGCATCGGCCGAAGGCATGGAGGAGCGCCTGCGTACCCAACTGCGCAGCACCACCCAGCAGTTGCAGGCGCTGCAAAGTGAACAGGCCCAGGCCAGTGCCGCACGGCTGGCCGCCGAGGCCCAGGCCAAGCAAGCCCAGGTGCAGATCAAGCAGCTGACGACCGAACTGGAAAAGGCCCGCGGCGTGGCCGAGCAACTGGCCGGCCAGCAGCAGAGCGTGCACAGCCAGGCGCAAGCCCAGGTGGCGGCGAGCAACGAGCAGATCGGCAAGTTCAAGAAGGCCTATGACGACCTGCTGGTGCTGGCCAAAGGCAAAGAAACCGAACGCGCCCGCTTGCAGGCGCAATTGACTGAACGTGACACACAAGTGCAGCAATGTTCAGCCAAGAATCAACAGATGTACGGCGTGGCCCAGCAGATTTTGGCCGCCTACGAAAAAATCGATGTGGCCGAAGTGATGAGCATCCGCCAACCTTTCGCCAGTGGCGCGCGGGTGAAGTTCGAGGAACTCGCCCAGGGTTTTGGCGATGAGCTATACCTTAATCGGTTTGATGCTCCACACACCGCGCTTAATCAATGATCAACAAGGAAGAGACACTATGAGCGATGTTCAACTGATCACCAGCGTCACCCCGCAAAGCCTTACCGAACTGCTGCAGGAAGCCGGCTACCGCGTTAACCAGACCGAACAGAACGGCATAGTGCAACTGCTCAGCGCCAGCCAGGGCATCGGCTTTGCCGTGCGTTTTGGCAACCCGGCGGCGGAGCCGGGTAGCTACGTAGACTTCACCTACAGCTGCGCACTGCGGGTGCAGGGCGAATTGCCGGAAGGCTTGGCCCAGGTGTGGAACGCCTCGCGGCGCTTCGCGCGGTTGTCGTTGCAGGGTGAGTTTCTGCTGATGGAAATGGACGTGGTAGTGGCCGGTGTCGGCGCTACGCACCTGCGCAGCCAATTGGAGTTGTGGGATCGCCTGCTGCAGGAATTTATCGTGTACCTGCGTGACTACAGCCAGCATGCGGCCCAGTTGCAAGCCCAGGCTGCGGCAGCACCGGTGGATGAAGAGGCGCCTGTCCTGTGAAGAAACCAACCCTGCTCGTCGGCGCGGGTGCGCTGACCTTGCTGGTCGTGGCGGTAGGGTTGAGTCTGCGACCGGGCACAGACCCGGTCGCTGCTCAGCAACCGCTGAAGCCCGAGCACGCGGGGCCTGCGGTGGCCCGCCTGGGCAATCAGCAGATCGACCTGCCTGAACTGCAAAGCGTATTGGCCAGCCTGCCGGCCGAAACCCGTGAGCAACTGCGCGGCAACCGTGGCGCGCTGGAAACCTGGATTCGCTCGCGCCTGGCGCAAAAGGCCGTGATTGAACAGGCCGACGCCCAAGGCTGGCGTCAGCGCCCGGAGGTGGAACAACAGACCCGCGCCGCCACCGAACAGATCGTGTTTCGTGACTACATGCTCTCGGTCAGCCAGGTGCCGGCCGACTATCCCAGCGCGGCGGAATTGCAACAGGCTTACGACAGCGGCAAGGCACAATGGGTGACGCCGGCTTTGTACCGGGTCAGTCAGATTTTCCTTGCGGTGAATGACCCGCAAAGCGTCGACAGCGTGCGCCGCCAGGCCCAGGAATTGAGTCGCAAGGCCCAGGCCGCGCCGGGCGAATTTGCTGCCTTGGCCACGCAATTTTCCCAAGACCCGGGCACCGCGCAACAGGGCGGTGATTCGGGGTTGCAACCCTTGCAGCAACTGGTGCCTGAGGTGCGCGGTGCGGTGTCGCGCCTCAAGGTGGGCGCCGTGTCGGACGCGGTGCAGAGTGCGGCGGGCTTCCATGTACTCAAGCTCACCGCCCAGGAGCCGGCGCGCACCGCGTCCCTCGATGAGCTGCGCGAGCGCCTCACTCAAGCCTTGCGCGCCCAGCGTCAGGAGCAGATTGCCAAGGCCTACCTGGAAGGCATGCTCAATACCGCCACCTTGAGTATCGACGGCGCCGAGTTGAACAAGGTGCTGGAGTAACCCGCGAAAGCACGCATTGGATGCATAGACCTACGAGACAGGGAGTCACCCATGGCATATCTGGAACCTTCCGGCCCCCAGGGGACCGCCGCTTATCGCGTGCCGAGCGAGCCGCGCAGTGCCTGGCTGGCCCTGGCCGATGAGATCGAACCGGAGGTGGCGCGCTACTTCCTGGTGAGTGCGCGTTGCGGCTGTTTCATGCAGGCGGCGCGCAGCTTGAATATCAAGGCGACGTTGCTGCGCAAGCGCCTGGCGCAGTTGGAGGAGCACTTACGGCATTCGTTGTTCAGTTATCAGGGCAACGGCTTGGTGCTTAGTCGCGACGGCCTGCAACTGCAAGCGCAGTTGATCAGCCTGGCCCATGCGCAGCGCGTCCCGGTGGTGGAGCAGCCACTGATCCGCCTGGCGGTGGCCGAACCGATTCTGCATGACATCCTGGGTCGCGACCTGATCGCCTTGTTGCGTCGCAATGCCAGCGTGCGCCTGGAAATTATTTCCATCGACAGTCCGCTGGCTTTGCAAGCGGTGAGTGCGGATGTGGTGGTGTGGCTGTCGGACGCCGACGGCCCCGCCCCCGGCCCGAGTTTCGCGACCGAAGCACCTCGACGGCTGGCGGTTTTGCAGTATTTGCCCCATATCGCCAAGCGGTATTCGCGGCTGACGACGCGGCCGGACAGTGTGGAAGACTTGGATGACTACATGCTGGTGCAGTGGCAGCCGGATGGGCAGGTCGAGGCCTTGCAGCCCTGGAACCGGGTGGTTGAGGATCGGCGGGCGGCGGTGGTGCAGGTGCAGGCGTATTCGCTGATGTTGGAGATGATTCGGTGTGGGGCGTGCATTGGGTTGTTGCCCCATTACATGGGGAGTTTTGACCGGGGGCTGGTGGGGCTGCCGGGGTTGGTGGTGGAGAGCATGCAGCGGCAGGTGTGGCTGGCGGTGAATGCACAGGTCCAGGATGTTGAGGCCGTGCGGATGATTGTGGCGTTGATTGTGGGGACGTTTGAGGGGCGGCGAGAGTGGTTTGATTGAATTGAGCACCTAGCGCTGCAGCACCCCTCGAAAAGTTGCACTCAAGGCCCGTAACGTCTCGCGCGATCGGGCGTCGTTGATCCGGCTATAGAGCACCACTTCACTGACTGGCAGGGCGGGCAAACCGTATTGTTCGCTGACGTCCACCGCGCCGGCCGGTGCTACGCGGTGGGCGAGGGCCGCCACCCCAAGGCCGGCGCTGACGGCCGCGCCCACGGCCATCACTCCGCCGCCGACAAATACTTCAGTCCAGTCTATGCGCGCTTCATCCAAGGCCCTGGTCGCCAAGTGGCGAACGCCGCAGGGCGCGGCCATGGTTGCCATGCGCAGGGGGGTGTCGGGGTTGTGTTGCCAGGTCGGCGCGGCAAACCAGCCAAAGCGCTCCACCGCCAAGACTTCGCCATCCTGGCGGTCACCTTCATTACGCACGATGACCGCATCCAGTTCATTGCGGTCGAACGCGGCCACCAGGTCGCGAGAGGAGGCGATGCGCACTTCGAGGATCACCATCGGATCGTAGGCGGCGAGACGGCTGAGCCAGGTGGGCAAGTCCGGCCCGGCGACATGGTCGCTGATGCCGATCACCAACCGTCGAGACGCGTGGGCGTTCAAGTCGCCGAGGGCGCGTTCGTGGGCGTTGAGCAGGGCGCGGGCGGCGACGATGAACCGTTCACCCAGGGGCGATAGCCGCACATGGCGGGGAGTACGCTCCAGCAGCCGATAACCCAGGCGTTCCTCCAACCGCTTGAGCTTGAGGCTGACGGCCGCCTGGGACGTGTCGAGGGCCTCGGCGGCACGGGTGAAACTGGCGAAATCCGCCACCCATACGAAGGCTTGTACGGTGTCGATATCCAGAGGTTTGGAGACGTCAGTCATATCAAGTCCTTATTACATATATATTCATTGATATCTTGTTGAAATTATCACTGCTGCGCAAGCTGGAGCCTCATTCTGCACGGGAGCTTTTCTATGTTTGCCAAACAGTATTCACATCGCTTGCCCGCCGATTACGACATGGACGTGATCCGCCGGCGCGCCGCACAACTGGGGCCTTTGTGGGATCACACCGAGGGGTTGCTGTTCAAGGCGTTTGTCGCTCAGGCGCGTGGGCAAGCGGAGGGCAATGTTTATGCCTCGGTGTACCTGTGGTCCGACCCGATGCAGGCGGCCGACTTTTTGCTGGGCGAGCGCTTCCAGAAGGTGCTCGATAGCTTTGGTCGACCGCATATCGAGAGTTGGTTGCCGCTGGATCTACAGCGTGGGCCCGCAGAGGGCGCAGTGAGTTTGTACCGGGAGGAGTGGCCACTGGCACCCGGAGCAGATCGGGTTGGGGTAGTGGCGGGCGAGAAGGTGATTAATCAGCAGTTGGCGGATAACCGCGATACGTTTGCGGTGTTCCTGGCGTTGGATGTACAAGCATGGCGCCTGGTGCGGATTACGTTGTCGGCCAAGGCATTGGACGCTGAGCACCCTGGCGCGGGTTATCAAGTGCTCTACCTGGCCCGTCCGGGTATTTGACGGCGTATGGCATGTGCAACAAACGGTATTCCGGTTAAGGCCGTACCTGTCGACGGAACCGGTTTCCTGTTTCATGTTCGTTGTAACATGTCGAGACTACTTTGCCTGTCTACGCTGACTGCGCAACGAAACAGAGTGATTTGTGATGCAGTCCACCCGTTTGACCTTGATTTGCCATGCCGTCACACCGCTGCAAAAACAGGGGCGGTTTCCCGATGACGAATCCGTCGCGGCGGATTGGCACGACGCAGCGCTGTCGCTGAGCGGACGCTACCCGAAAAAAACTCGCCTGGTGTGCGGGCCGGAGGCCAGAACCCGGCAGACTGCCGGCTTGTTCGGTGCTGATCCGCAGATCGAAGAAGCTTTGCGTGATGGCGATTTTGGCCGTTGGAAAGGGCAGGACATCGGCCAACTCGATAGTCAGCAGTTGCAGGACTGGATGGCCGACAGTACCTGCGCGCCCCACGGCGGCGAGTCTGTGGTACAGATTTGCACGCGAGTGGAGCGCTGGATGAAATCCCTCGAATCCCAACCCGGCCATGTGTTGGCCGTCACCCACCCGTTTGTGATCCGCGCTGCTCTGTTGTACGTCATGCGGTTTCCACTCTCAATGTTCTACTTGATCGACATCGAACCGCTGTCCAGCACCGAGTTACGTTTCAACAACGTATGGCGCCTGCGCCTGGAAACTCACGCCTAGCCCCGCGAACATGGCAAAATCCACGCCCCGTACTGAGAGCCCTCCATGAAGACCATCCTGATCATCGGCATCGGCGCCGGTAACCCCGACTACATCACGATGCAGGCCGTGAAGGCGCTCAACCGCACCGACGTGTTTTTCCTGATGGACAAGGGCCAGAGCAAAGACAAGCTGATCGACCTGCGTCGTGAGATCTGCGAGACCTACATCACCGAGCCGGGTTACCGTTTTGCGGAGGCCGATTGTCCCGAGCGTGTGCGCGGCGACATCGACTACACCACCGCCGTGCAGGACCTCAACCGCGACAAGCAGGCGACTTTCGAGCGCATGATCGACGAGGAAATGGCCGACGGTGAAGTGGGCGCGTTCCTGGCGTGGGGCGACCCGGCGCTGTACGACAGCACCATTCGTATCTTGCAGGCGATTCTGGCCAGTGGCCGCTGTGAATTTGAATTCGAAGTGATCCCCGGCATCACCAGCGTGCAAGCCCTGGCCGCCCAGCACAAGGTGCCGCTGAACCGTATCGGCCGTTCCATCGAAATCACCACTGGACGGCGATTGGCGGCGGGGCAGACGAGTGACGCCGATACGCTGGTGGTGATGCTCGACGCCGAAGACTCCTACCGCACCGTGGCCGATCAGGATCTGGATATCTATTGGGGCGCTTACTTGGGCACGCCGGATGAAATCCTGATCAGCGGAAAAGTGGCGGAGGTGGCCGAAGAGATCGAGCGGGTGCGCAAGGCTGCGCGCCTGGCGAATGGCTGGATCATGGACACCTATTTGCTGCGTAAACCGTGAGGTTGTCCATGTTCAAACTGTTTGCCCTGACGTTGGCATTGGTGGCCGGCGCTGCCCAGGCTGACTCCGCATTGCACACCGACTTGCCGCTGTCGTATCTGGAACAGACCCAGGGCGATGCGCGCAACCAGCCGCTGGTGATTTTCCTGCACGGGTTTGGCAGTAACGAGGAAGACCTGTTCGGTATCAAGGACGCGCTGCCGTCCACCTGGACCTACCTGTCGGCGCGTGCGCCGATGCCGGTGGACCCCAGTGGCTATCGCTGGTTTGCCAGGAAACCGGGAGACGGTGATTACGATGGCGAGACGGCTGACTTGCAACGCAGTGCCAAGCTGATCGAAGACTTTGTGACCCAGGCCACGGCTAAATATCACACTCGAAGCGATCGAGTGTTCCTGGTGGGGTTCAGCCAGGGCGCGATCATGTCTTACGAGGTCTGCTTGCGAAAGCCCACGCTGGTGCGTGGAATTGCAGCGTTGAGTGGTAGTGTGTTGCCGGTGCTCAAGGCAGAACTCAAGCCCGATGCCTCATTGGATAAGCTGGCGATCTTTATCGGCCATGGCACGTTGGACCAGGCACTGCCGTACACCTCGGCGACGCGGGCGAATGAGGTGTTGCTGGGGCTGGGGTTGAAACCGGAGTTTCACGGGTATATGGGCATGCCGCATACCGTGAGTGAGGCTGAGATACAGGACCTCAAAGCCTGGCTGGAAACAAACCTCAAGTAGAACGCAATTGAACAGTGTGGGAGGGGGCTTGCCCCCGATGGCGATGGCACATTCAGCATCTCTGCTGGTTGATATTCCGCTATCGGGGGCAAGCCCCCTCCCACAGTTGACCTGTTTCGGTCATGGGATGGTGTTACTTACCGCCGGTGATCTGCTTCACCAACTCCGCATGCCCCTTCACATCATCCGCCCGGGAAATCGCCTGGATCACCAGCAAATGACTGCCTGAACCGCCCAGGAAGGTGGAGTTCAAGGTCTTGCCGCCGCCTTGGGTGGCGGTGCTGTCCACTTGGCGCAGGCCCAGGCCCTTGAAGATGAGTTTCTTCTCGTTCTGTTTCTTGAAGTCAGGCAGGGCGGCGCTCTGGTCCTTGACGAAGTCGGCCACTGCACCGTCGAGGAACTGTGGGTCGTTGTCCTTGATGGTTGCCCCATCGTTGCGCACGGTTTCGGCGACGATCACCACACTTTTCGTGGTCGAGTTGGCGTATAGCGTGCCCTGGGTATCAGCGGTGCCATCTTCCGCTTTGCCGGAAGGCAGCGCATCGGCGGTGTAGGCCTTGGGCAGGCTGAAGGTGAACTTGCCGCCCAAGGTCGAGATGGTTTGTGTGGTCGGTTTGGCGGCAGCGAATACGCTGCCGGCGGTAAGCGCGAGGGCCAGCAGGGCGGCGGTCTTGGTGAAAGTGGCCATGGAGCGCTCCAGTGATGAACGAAATTGCGGCGTATTCTGTCAGAAAACTCGCAAAATCGTTCATCGATGGCTTTACACCTTGTCGGACTCTTCCTCAAGTCGGTCCATCTCAAATAGCCGCGCCAGTTCTGTGCGGGCTTCCTGGGCGGTTTGCATCACCTTGGCCGCGTCGTCGTACACCGCGTGTTGGGCGGCGAGGACTTGCAGGTCGTGGTTTTTGAAACGGGTAATGCGTGCGTCGGCCTGGGCCTGGCTCAAACCAAGACCAACCAGGGTGCGACGGCTCATTTCCAGGCTGGAATAGAAAGTTTCTCGCACCGGTGAGGCGTCCAGGTCCACCAACCGGTGTACGTGCTGGCGGTTACGGGCACGGGCGATGATTTTCATGTGCGGGTAGAGGTTGCGCACCAGTTCGGCGGTCTTGATGTTGATCTCCGGGTCGTCCATGGCGATTACGAAGAACTCGGCCTGATCGACCTTGGCCGCGTGGAGGATTTCCGGGCGTTGTGGATCACCGTAGAACACCGGCATGCCACCGAAACTGCGGGTCAGCTCGATGGTCTCCACCGAGGTGTCCAGGGCAATGAACGAGATGTTTTGGGCGCGCAGGATCCGCGCCACGATCTGGCCCATACGGCCCATGCCAGCGATCACCACACGTGGCGCGTCGCTTTCGATGGTGCGGTATTCCTCCGGCACCTCCACGGGTTTGGCCTTGGGCTTGAACAGCTTGGGGCATACCAACAGCAGTAGCGGCGTCACCGCCATGGACAGGGTGATGGTCAGCACCAGCACGTCGTACAGATGCGGCTCGAACAGGCCCTGGTCGCGGCCGATCTTGAACACCACGAAGGCAAACTCACCGCCCGCTGCCAGCACCACGCCCAGGCGCAGGGCGCTCTCACGATTGAGGTCGCCCACCAAGCGGCCAACGGCGTAGAGCAGTGGCAACTTCAAACCAATCAACAGCAGGGTCAGGCCGATGACCACCAGCGGTGTGCTGAGCAGGAGGCTGAGGTTGGCACCCATGCCGACGCTGATAAAGAACAGGCCCAACAGCAGGCCCTTGAACGGCTCGATCTGGGATTCCAATTCATGACGGTATTCCGAATCTGCCAGCAGCAGGCCAGCGAGGAAGGCGCCGAGGGCCATGGACACGCCCACCAGTTCCATCAGCCAGGCGGTGCCGATCACCACCAGCAACGCGGTGGCGGTGGACACTTCGCGCAGGCCGGTCTTGGCGACGATACGAAACACCGGGCGCAACAGGTAGCGTCCGCCGATGATCACCACGGCGATGCTGCCGAGGATTTGCAGTACGTGTTGCCAGCCCTGGGCTTCGGTGGTCGGGTGGTCGCTGCCGGCCAGCAACGGCACCATGGCGATCAGTGGGATCGCGGCGATGTCCTGGAACAACAGAATCGCAAAGGCCAGGCGCCCGTGAGGTTGGTTGAGTTCCTTGCGCTCGGCCAGGCTTTGCAGGCCAAAGGCCGTAGAGGACAGGGCCAGGCCAAGACCCAGCACGATCGCGCTGTTCCACGCTTGGCCAAACAGCCATAGCGCTACCGCCCCCATCACCAGGCCTGTGAGCAACACCTGGGCCAGGCCGACGCCGAACACCGCCTTGCGCATTACCCATAAACGCTTGGGCGACAGTTCCAGGCCGATGATAAACAGCAGCAACACCACGCCCAGTTCCGAGAACTGCGCCACGCTTTGTGGATTGCCCACCAGGCCCAACACCGATGGTCCGATGATCACGCCAGCGAACAGATAGCCGAGTACCGCACCCAGTTGCAGGCGTTTGGCCAAAGGCACGGTCAGCACGGCGGCGAGCAGGAACACCACGGCTGCTTGTAACAGGTTGCCTTCATGGGGCATGGGGAACTCCAGGATCAATAAAGCGAATCTACAGGGCGCCATTAGAGCGCTTGCTTACATTTGGAAACTTGTGTTTTTGCCGCGAAATGTCAATGGATGTTGGCTGTAATTCCATTCTTACACTGAATTTACGAAAGTATTAATACCATTTAATTCAATGGCTTTCCGTGGGTCTACTACCGTTTCGACACACTAGGTCAGTTGTCACCACGGTCAGGTATTTCGAATTCAGTGCGTGTTGGTCTCTAGGGTTGGGCTTCTACGCATTCATGGATGAAAGGCTTGGACCACGAAGGAGTTGGACGTGGATAGAAGACTTGCTACTGCCGCTGCACCCCGGTTTTCTCCTCTTTCCCTTGCGGTTCGCCTCGGCGTCGCTGGGCTGCTGATCGGTCTCACTGCCCAGCCTGCGATGGCTGCCTGCACAGTTACTGGGTTAACGGTGGACTGCAACGGTACGGCTGCGCTCTTTGCACCCAACGCCTTTGCCAATAGCACGGACGGCCTTACGGTTACTGTGGACGCTGGCACCACCATGGCGGCCTCGCTGGGTACGGTGATGAGCCTGACGGGTAACAACATTACCTTGAACAACAACGGCACCATCGACCCTTCAGTCGTCGGGCTGGTGACGCTGCTCAGCAGTGGCGTGGTGATTGGCAGTGGAGCGTCGGGCCAGGTGGTCGTCAATAACACGGGGACGATGAAGGGCACCTCGGGACTTCTCTCGCTCAACCTCGGCACCCTCAATGGCATGGCCCTCAATATCAACAATGGCAGTTCGGGGACGACCACCATCACCAACAGTGGGACCTTGGGTTCCTCGGCATTGCTGGGCATTAGTCTGTTGACTCCTGATGTGCCGGTGGTGGCGGTGCACGGCGGCTCTCAAATCATCATGAACAACGAAGCGGGGGCTAACATTAACGGGCGCATGGCGTTCGAAACGTCGACAGGCGGCAATACGTTCACCAACGCCGGCAGCATTGTGGGCGGTTTGTCGATGGGGACGGGGAGCAGCAACACCTTTAACGCCATTACCGGTTCCAGCGTGGCCAGCGGGGGTGGGCTTGGTCTCAACCTGGGCGGTTTGCTGGGGATCAATCTCACCTTTGCGCCCACTGGCCAGATTGACGGTGGAGCAGGGGGTAGCAACACGTTGGTGCTGCAAAACGCTGGTGGTTTAGGCGGCGGCACCAGTGGTATCGGCGCTGCTTCCAGTGCCAATTACGTCAACTTCAACAACCTGACGGTCAACAGCGGCACCTGGACCCTGACAGGGCCTTTGGTGAGCACCAATACGACACTCAACGGTGGTATCTCACTGTTCGACAACAACGCTACATTCGGCAGCGGCGTACTGACCGCCAATGGCGGCGCGATTCAAGCGAGCGCCGGAGGGCTCATCCTTAGTAACTTGATGACGCTCACGGGGGGCGGCCTGACGGTGAATGGCGCGGCCACCGGCCTGACTCTGGCGGGCGTACTCTCAGGCACGGGTGGTTTGAACATGGCCGGCACCGGCCAATTGATCCTCAGCGGTGCCAACACCTATTCGGGCGGCACCACGCTGGCCGGTGGCACCGTGCAGTTGGGCAATGACTTGGCGCTGGGCAGCGGCTTGGTCAACGTCACCGGCGTGACAACCTTGCAGGCGCCCGGCACGATCAACCTCGCCAACGACCTCACCCTTGGCAGCACGTTGACCACCGACGTTGCCGGGACGCTGAACCTGGGCGGTCTCATTACAGGTGCAGGCGGCATCACCAAGATCGGCACCGGCAGCCTTGGCCTCAACGGCATCAACACCAGCTATACCGGCACTACCAACCTGGGTGCAGGCACCTTGGTGCTGGGTAATAACAATGCCCTGGGCAACGGCAATTTGAATGTCACGGCGACGGCCAGCCTCGATGGCGGCGGTGCGTCGGCCTTGAGCAATAGCATCAACCTCGGCGGTGCGTTGAACCTGACCGGGATCAACCCCTTGACCCTCAGCGGCGTGATGTCCGGCGCGGGTGCACTGACCAAAAGCGGCTCGGGCCTGTTGACCCTGACCGGTAACAATACCCGTACGGGCACTACCGCACTGAACGCTGGCGGCCTGGTACTGGGTTCCAACACAGCATTGGGGCTTGGCGCCCTTACCGTGTCGGCGGGCACTTCGCTGGATGCCAGCACCGCCGTGACCCTGGCCAATGCTGTCAACCTGGCCGGCGCATTGACCGTAGGCGGCAGCCAGGCGCTGGGCTTGAACGGCGTCATTTCTGGTGCAGGAAACCTGATCAAGAACGGCGCCGCTGCGTTGACCCTGGGTGGCAACAACACCTTCAGCGGCAACACCAACCTCAACAGTGGTTCGTTGATCCTCGGTAGCAACACAGCCCTGGGTACCGGCACCCTCATTGCTGCGGCGGGTACTTCGCTGGACGCCAGCACCAACGTCTCCCTCACCAACGCCGTGAACCTGGGTGGTGCACTGACCGTGGGCGGCAGCCAGGCATTGGGCTTGAACGGCGTCATTTCCGGTGCGGGAAACTTGATCAAGAACGGCGTCGCTGCATTGACCCTGGGTGGCAACAACACCTTCAGCGGTAACACCAACCTCAACGGCGGTTCGCTGATCCTTGGCAGCAATACGGCCCTGGGTGCGGGCGGCACCTTGAGTGCGGCCAACAACACCACGCTGGATGCCAGCACCGCCGTCAGCCTCTCCAATGCGTTGGACCTCGCCGGCAACCTGAATATCGGTGGCAGCAACAACCTGACGCTGGGCGGTGTGATCAGTGGTGCGGGTGGGCTGACCAAAAACGGCGCGGCGGCGTTGGTGCTCAACGGCGCTAACACGTTCCTGGCCGGCACCACGCTAGCGGGCGGCACGTTGACGGTGGGTAACAATGCGGCGTTGGGTACCGGTGCGCTCAATGTGACCGGGGCCGCGACCCTGAACAACAGCGCCGGCGTCGCCCTGGGCAATGCTATCAACCTGGGCGCCAACCTGACGGTGGCGAGCGCCAATCCACTGACCTTGAGTGGTGTCATCAGCGGCACCAACGGATTGATCAAAACGGGTGCGGCGACCCTCACCCTCAATGGCGCCAACACCTATTCCGGCACCACCGCGCTGACCGCTGGAGGGCTGATGCTCGGTTCCGGCACGGCGTTGGGCACGGGGGCCTTGAACGCGTCGAATGGCACCCACTTGGATGCCAGCAGCGCATTGAGCCTGGGCAATAACCTCAACCTGAACGGCAGCTTGACCATCGATGGCAGCAACGCTTTGACCTTGAACGGCGTGGTGAGTGGCATTGGTGCCCTGGTCAAGGCCGGCCCGGCGGACCTGATCCTCAACGGTGCCAACAACTACCTGGGTGGCACATCGCTCAACCTCGGCAAGATCGTCGTGGGTGGCAGCAATGCGTTGGGTAGCGGCACGCTGACGGCGGCGGCGGGGACTGCGCTGGACGCCAATACCTCTTCGTCGTTGACTAACCTGATCAACCTCGGTGGCGCGCTGACGGTGGGCGGCTCGGCCGACCTGGCACTGGGCGGTGTGGTCGGCGGCGCGGCAGGTTCATTGATCAAGAATGGCGCGGCCAACCTGACCCTCAACGGTCTCAACACCTTCCAGGGCGGCACCACGCTCAACAGTGGGACGCTGACGGTCGGTACGGGCACGGCCCTGGGCAGTGGCGCGCTCACCGTCGGTGGTGCCGCGACGTTGGACAGCAACGCGGCCGTCACCCTGGCCAATGCCATTGCGCTCAATGCCGGTCTGACCGTGGGTGGCACCAGCGACCTGACACTGGGTGGTGTAGCCAGCGGTGCTGGTCCGCTGATCAAGAACGGCGCAGCCAACCTGACCCTCAATGGCAACAACACGTTCAGCGGCGGCACCACGCTCAACGCCGGGACACTGACCGTGGGCAACGCCGGCGGGCTGGGTAGCGGGGCACTGACCGTCGGGGGCGCGGCGACCCTGGACACCAGTGGACCCTTCAACCTGGGCAACGCCATTGCGCTGAATGCCAACCTGACCCTCGCCGGCAACAACAATTTGGTCCTGAGCGGTGTGCTCAGCGGCGCCGGCAGCCTGATCAAGAATGGCCTGTCCGACCTGACCCTGACGGGTAATAACACGTTGACCGGCTCCGTGGATGTACTTGCCGGCAGCCTCAGTGTGTTGAGCGCCAATGCTCTGGGCAATACTTCCGGTGCCAACATCAGCGCCGGGGCATCACTGAACCTGGGGGCTGATTCGAGCCTGGCGGCGCTGTCCGGCAGTGGTTCGGTTGTACTGGGCGCGGGGACGACATTAACTGTGGGTGGCGTCAGCACATCCAGTACGTTCAACGGCAGCCTCGATGGCGGCGGTGGCCTGACCAAAGTCGGCAGCGGCACTCTCAACCTTGCTGGCACCAATGGCTTGACCGGCAATACCGCGATCAATGCGGGCACCTTGAATCTCAGTGGTTCCCTGGCCAGCGGCATCGTCAATGTGAACAGCGGCGGCACCCTGACCGGCAGCGGTTCGGTACTCAACGCCTTGAATGTGAACAATGGCGGGCACCTGGCACTGAGCAGTGGCGCGACCCTGTCTGCCGGTTCCCTGGTATTGGGTTCGGGAGCCAATGTGGATGTGGCACTGAACGCTCCGTCCGTCACGCCCTTGCTCAGCGTAGGTGGCAACCTCACCCTCGATGGCAACCTTAACGTGACGGATGCCGGTGGCTTTGGCGTCGGCGTCTATCGGTTGGCCAACTACACCGGCAGCCTGACCAACCTGGGCCTGGACGTCGCCACCGTGCCCATCGGTTATGCCCTGGGCGACCTGGTGGTGCAGACCTCCGTCGGTAATCAAGTCAATATCGTCGTCTCGGCGCCGAGCACCAACCTGCGGTTCTGGGACGGCAGCCAGACCATTCCCAACGGCTCGGTGGAGGGCGGCACTGGCACTTGGTCCAGTGGTGGCACCAACTGGACCAACGTCAGCGGGACGCTCAACCAGACATGGGCCGGGGACTTTGCCGTGTTCCAGGGCACGGCGGGTACGGTCACGGTGCAGGGGCCGCAACTGTTTACCGGCATGCAATTCGCTACCGACGGCTACAACCTGGTCAGCGGCATAGCTGGGCAGTTGACGGCGGTGAATGGATTGTCGGGTGATACGGCGATCCGGGTTGACCCCGGCGCCACTGCGACCATCGGGGTGAACATTGATGGTACCGGCATCCTCAATAAACTCGACGCCGGTACGCTGGTACTCGGCGGCACCAACACCTACACCGGGGGCACCACGCTCAATGGCGGCACCTTGGTGGTGGGCAATAACGCGGCGCTGGGCAGTGGCACGTTGACCGCCGCTGGCGGTACGACGCTGGACAGCAATACCGCGACCACCCTGGCCAATGCCGTCACGTTGAATGGCAATGTGACCGTGGCAGGCACCCAGGCGCTGACGCTCAATGGTGTGATTGGCGGCGCGGGTGGCTTGATCAAGGCGGGGGCGGCCAACTTGACCCTGGGCGGCAATAACACCTTCCTCGGTCCGGTGGCGTTGAGCGCCGGTGGACTCATTCTGGCGTCCAATTCGGCGTTGGGCAGCGCCACCTTGAATGCAGCGAACGGCACGAGCCTGGGCAGCACTGCCGCAGTCACCGCCAACAATGCGATCAACCTGGCGGGCAACCTGGGCATCCTCGGTACGGCAGACCTGACCCTCGGCGGCACCATCAACGGTGCCGGCAGCCTGACGAAAAACGGCGCGGCCAACTTGGTGCTCAGTGGCGCGAATAACTTCCTCGGCGGCACGACCCTCAACGCCGGCACCCTGACGCTGGGCAGCAATGGGGCCTTGGGCCTGGGCAACCTGACCGTCGCTGGCACAGCCACCCTGGATAACAACACGGCGGTGACTGCCGGCAACAATGTGGTGTTGAATGCCAACCTGGCGGTGGCCGGTACGAATGACCTTGCTCTCGGTGGCCTGGTGTCCGGCAACGGGGCGCTGGTCAAAAACGGCACTGCCAACCTGACACTCAATGGCATCAATACTTATCAAGGCGGTACCACCCTCAATGCCGGTACCTTGACCCTGGGTACGTCGGCAGCGCTTGGCTCTGGCGCCTTGACGGTCGGTGGCGCTGCCAGCCTGGACAGCAGCGCGCCGTTGGTGCTGGCCAATGCGGTCAACGTCAACGCCAACCTGACCCTTGCCGGCAACAACAATATGACTCTGGGCGGTGTGCTATCGGGTGGCGCCAGCTTGATCAAAACCGGTCTGGCCGACTTGACCCTGAGTGGCAACAACACCTTCACCGGCCTGTTCGACGTGCAATCCGGCAGCCTCACCACCCTGGGCAACGGTGCGCTGGGTGTGGGCGCCGGGGTCAACCTGGGCAACAGTGCGCAATTGACCCTGGGCGGCTCGGCCAGCCTCGGCGCGCTCACTGGTAACGGCGTGACCTTGGTCGGCACGGGCAGCACTTTAAGTGTCGGTGGCAATAACCTGAACAGCACCTTCGGTGGTGTGCTCACCGGCGCTGGCAACTTCACTAAAATCGGCAACGGAGCCCTGACCCTGGGCGGCATCAGCACGTTGACCGGTGACACCCAAGTGAATGCCGGCAGCCTGCTGGTCAACGGCGAACTGGCCAGTGCGAACGTGGGCGTCGTCAGCGGCGCTACCCTGGGCGGCACTGGCACTTTGTTGGGCAGTGTGAATGTTGCCGATGGCGCTCACCTGGCCGTCAATTCGGGCAACACCTTGACGGTGGGCTCGCTGGTCTTGAACGGCAACTCCAACCTGGATGCTGGGCTGGGCGCGGCGTCCAGCGGCGGTACAGCGCTGATCCATGTGGGCGGCAACCTGACCCTGGACGGCACCCTCAACGTGCACGATATCGGCGGTTTCGGTGCGGGTATCTATCGTTTGATCGACTATACCGGTGCACTCACTGACAACGGCCTGGCGGTGGGCAGCGTACCGGTGAACGTGACCCCGGGCGATCTTTCCGTGCAGAGCGCGATCGCCAACCAGATCAATTTGCTGGTCAGCGGCAGCACCAACGTGCAGTTCTGGGATGGCAGCCAGCAAGTGGCGAACGGCAACGTCGATGGCGGCACCGGCACCTGGGGGGGCATTGGTACTAATTGGACCAATGTCAACGGCGTGGTCAATCAAGGCTGGACGCCCAACAGCTTCGCGGTGTTCCAAGGCACGGCAGGCACTGTGACGGTTGACGGTGCTCAAGCCATTACCGGCCTGCAATTTGTCACTGACGGCTACAACGTGGTCGGCGGCACGGCGGGGGCCTTGACCCTGCTCAACGGCGTCGGCGGCAATACGGCGGTGCGTGTCGACCCGAACGTCACCGCCACCCTGGGTGTGACCCTCGACGGCGGTGGAACGCTGGCCAAGCTGGATGCGGGCACGCTGGTACTCAATGGCGCCAACACCTACACCGGTGGCACCGCACTCAATGGCGGAACCCTGGTGGTCGGCAATAACAGCGCGTTGGGCAGCGGTGCATTGACCACTGCCAACGGCACCACGCTGGACAGCAACACCGCCGTTACCCTGGGCAATGCTGTGAACGTCAACGGCACCCTGACCGTCGGCGGCAGCAACGCGCTGACCCTGGCAGGCACCGTGGCGGGCACCGGCAGCCTGATCAAGAATGGCATCGCCAGCCTGACCTTGAGCGGTAACAACACCTATGCAGGACCGACCGCGCTGAATGGCGGCGGGTTGATCCTGGCTTCCAACAATGCCTTGGGCACCGGAGCGTTGAATGCGGCGGCGGGCACCACCCTTGACACCAGCAGCGCAGTGGCCTTGACCAATACCGTAAACCTGGCGGGCAACCTTGGTATCCTCGGCAGCGCCGATTTGGCGCTCAACGGGTTGGTCAGCGGCGCGGGCGGTCTGACCAAAAGTGGGGCGGGCAACCTGACACTCACGGGCAACAATGCGTACCTCGGTGGTACGCAGTTGAACGCAGGTACCTTGACCCTGGGCAACGGCTCGGCGCTCGGCACGGGTACCTTGACCGTCGGCGGTGCTGCCACGCTGGATAACAGCAGCGCACTGGCCCTGGCCAATAACGTCAACGTCAATGCGGCGCTGACCGTGGCGGGCACCCATGACCTGACCCTGGGCGGCGTGGTCGGCGGCAACGGTTCGTTGATCAAGAACGGCAATGCCAATCTGACCCTGAATGGCACCAATACCTACAGCGGCGGCACCACCCTCGCTGCCGGTACGTTAACCGTCGGCAATGCTGCGGGCCTGGGCTCGGGCGCCCTGACCGTCAGCGGCACCGGCACCCTGGACAACAGCGTGCCGCTGGTGCTAGCCAACGCGGTCAACCTGAATGCCGACCTGAACGTGGCCGGTAACAACAACCTGACCCTGGGCGGCGTGCTGGCCGGTAATGCGGCGCTGATCAAGAACGGCGCGGCGGACTTGCTGCTCACGGGTAATAACACTTTCAGCGGCCCCCTCAACGTGGTCGGCGGTAGCGTGACCACCCAGGGCAACGCGGCGCTGGGCAACACGTCCGGTGTCAACGTTGGCACGGGTGCCAGCCTCAACCTGGGGGGGAATGCCAGCCTCAATAGCTTGGCCGGCAACGGCATTGTCCAAGTCGCGGGCGGCAACACGCTGGCGGTGGGTGGCAGCAACCTGGACAACACCTTCGCAGGAGCACTGAACGGTGCCGGCAACCTGGATAAAAACGGCAGCGGTGTGCTCAACCTGAGCGGCACCAATGGCCTCAGCGGCGCCGCCAACATCAATGGCGGCACCTTGAATGTCAGCGGTTCGCTGGCCAGCGGCACGGTGGCGGTCAACAACGGTGCGACCCTGGCCGGTACCGGTACGTTGACCGGCGCGGTGACGGTCGCCGACGGCGGCCATCTCGGCTTGACCTCCGGCAACTCGCTGTCGGTGGGCTCGTTGGTATTGGGCAGCAACGCCAACCTGGACGTCGGCCTCGGTATTCCGGTGGTCGGCGGCGGCAGCGGGCTGTTGAATGTGGGTGGCGACCTGACACTGGGTGGCAAGCTCAACGTCACGGATATCGGCGGCTTTGGCAGCGGCGTCTATAACATCATCAACTACGGCGGGGCACTCACCAACAATGGCTTGGCTCTCGGCACACTGCCTGGCAGCGTGATCCCGGGCGATGTGCAAGTGCAGACAGCGGTCAGCAACAAGGTCAACCTGCTGGTGACGGCGCCCAACACCACTGTGCAGTTCTGGGATGGCGCCAACCTGGTGGGCAATGGCGCCATTGATGGCGGCACTGGGACCTGGGGCACTGGCATCACCAACTGGACCAATGTCGACGGCACGCTCAATCAAGGCTGGGGCAACAGCTTCGCAGTGTTCCAAGGCACGGCGGGCAACGTGAACGTGGACGGTACGCAATCCATCACCGGCATGCAGTTCGTCACTGACGGCTACAACCTGGCCTCTGGCACAGCAGGCGTGCTCAACCTGGTCAACGGTGGCACCGGCAACACGGCGATCCGTGTCGACCCGAACGCCACCGCCACCCTGGGTGTGACACTCGGTGGCGCTGGCACCCTGGCCAAGCTCGACAGCGGCACCTTGGTGCTCAACGGCAGCAACACCTATACCGGCGGCACCGCGTTGAATGGTGGCACGCTGGTGGTTGGCAATAACAGCGCGCTGGGCTCCGGCGCGTTGACTGCAGCGGACGGCACTACCCTGGACAGCAACGCGGCCGTCGTCCTGGGCAACACAGCTGTACTCAACGGTGCGCTCAGCATCGGCGGCAGCAACGCGTTGACGCTCAACGGTGCGATCAGCGGCACTGGCAGTCTGCTGAAAAAAGGCGCGGCAACACTGACCCTCAACGGTGCCAACACCTACAGCGGCGGCACCGGTTTGAATGCCGGTCAACTGATCCTTGGCAATAACGGCGCGTTGGGCACGGGTGTGCTGGCGGTGGGCGGTCCTGCTCAGTTGGACGGCACGACCGACCTGCAACTGGCCAACGCCATCAACCTGGGCGGCCCGCTGACGTTGGCTGGCAGTCACGACCTGGCACTCAACGGCGTCGTCAGTGGCACCGGCAGCCTGGTGAAAAACGGCAACGGCGCGCTGCTGCTGACTGGCGCGAACACCTACAGCGGCGGCACCACGCTCAACGGCGGCAGCACCACCGGCGACACCAACAGCCTGCAAGGCGCAATCGCCAACAACGCCGCGCTGACATTCGCCCAAGGAGCCGATGGTACCTACACCGGCAATCTGACGGGCACCGGGGTATTGAATAAAACCGGTACCGGCGCGCTGCTGCTGACGGGCAACAACACCTTCACCGGCAACACCAGCGTCAACGCGGGCAGCCTGCTGGTCAACGGCACCTTGAACAGCGCGGCGGTACAAGTGGCGAGTGGCGCGACCCTCGGCGGGAGCGGCACCCTCGGTGGCGCTGTCACGATGGCGGATGGTTCCACCCTCAAGGCGGGCTCTGCGACGCCGTTGTCGGTGGGCTCGCTGGCACTGTCATCGGGCACGGCCCTGGACTTCACGCTGGGTGCACCCGGGGCATCCACTACCGCAGTGAATGTGGCGGGCAACCTAGTCCTCGATGGCACGCTCAACGTCACCAATGCAGGTGGCTTTGGGGTCGGCGTCTACCAGCTGTTCCGCTATGGCGGCAGCTTGACCGATAACGGCTTGACCCTTGGCTCATTGCCGGTGGGCTTGGGCGACCTGACCCTGCAGACAGCGTTGGCCAACCAGCTCAACTTGCTGGTGCAGACCACACCAGGGCAGATCCAGTTCTGGAACGGCGGCACCACTAACCCAGGCGGCACCATCACCGGCGGCAGCGGCACCTGGGGCCCAGGCACCAACTGGACCGACCCGACGGGCACCCAAGGCCAGGCGTCGAACAACCAGTTCGCCGTGTTTGGCGGGCAGGGCGGCAGTGTCACTGTAGTCGGCAACCAGGGCTTTACCGGTCTGCAGTTCCTCGACCCTGGCTACACGCTGACGGCGGGGGCTGGTGGCTCGTTGACACCGACTGGCGTTGCAGCGGTGCGGGTCAATTCGGGGGTGACCACGGAGGTGGCAGCACCAATCGTGGGGGCTGGGGCCATCAACAAACTGGACGCCGGCACCTTGTTGTTGACCGGTGCCAACACCTACACAGGCGGTACTACCGTCAGCGGCGGTACGCTGGCCGGTAGCACGCAGAGCTTGCAGGGCCGTTTCCTGAACAACGCACGCATGCTGTTTGTACAACGGACTAATGGCACCTTCAGCGGCACCTTGACGGGCACCGGCAGCATCGCCAAGCAAGGCTCGGGCGCGCTGTTGCTGACTGGCAACCAACCGTTCAGCGGCACGGTGGCAGTGGATGAGGGCGTGCTGCAAGTCGGCAATGCGGCCAATCCAGGTGCGGTGTTGGGTGGGCAAGTGACCGTGGCCAGTGGCGCCGGATTGACCGGCAATGGCAGTGTCGGTTCGCTGGTCAACAACGGCAGCGTCACCCCTGACAGCGGCAAACTGACTGTGGCTGGCAATTTCACCAACGCCAATACCGGTGCACTCAACCTGGTCATCACGCCTTCGGTCGCCAGTTCCTTGGCGGTCGGCGGTACGGCTAACCTCGGCGGTACGTTGAATGTCATCAACCTGGCACCGTATGCCGGCCCGACCACCTACACGCTGCTGACGGCCAGTGGCGGCGTCAACGGCACCTTCAGCAACACCAATCTGGAGAACCTGGCGTTCCTCAATACCGCCTTGAACTACAGCCCGAACCAGGTGGCCCTGGCGGTCAGCCGTAACAACGTGAGCTATGCCAGCGTGGCAGCCACCGGCAACCAGCGTGGCGTGGCGGCGGCCTTGGACAGTGGTTCCGCAGTGGGTGGGGCAGCGGTGCAGAATGCGCTGCTTAACACTGATGCAGCCGGTGCACGGGCGGCCTTCGACAGCTTGTCCGGTGAAATCCATGCCAGTACCGCCAGTGCCATGCTCGAAGACTCGCGCTACATCCGTGACGCGGTCAACGAGCGCCTGCGCCAACCCGGCTGCTATCGCGAGGATGATCCACGCAACAGCCTGGCACCGAGTGAAAACCGCCTGAGCAGCGCGGGCTGCCACGGCGAAATGGTCGGCTGGATGCGTGTGCTGGGCACCTGGGGCCACATGGGTGGCGACAGCAACACCGCCAAACTGGATCGCAACCTCGGCGGTTTCCTGCTCGGTACCGACAAGCAAGTGGACGACGCCTGGCGCGTCGGTGTGGCCGCCGGCTACACCCGCAGCGACCTGGATGCCAAGCGCCGCAACTCCAGCGCTGACGTCGACAGCTACCACTTGATGGCGTACACCGCGTATCAGCAGGAAGCCTTCGCCGCTCGGATGGGCGTGGCGTACAGCTGGCACGACATCGAGAGCAAACGCGACGTGGCAGTCGGTGGTACAGGTCAGCGTCTGAAAGCCGACTACAAGGCACGCAGTGCACAAGTGTTCGGTGAAGTGGGCTACACGATCGAAACCCGCAACGTGGTCGTGGAACCGTTTGCCGGCTTGGCCTACGTCAATTACGACAGCGACACCTTCAAGGAAAAAGGTGGTTCCGCCGCCCTGCGTGGCAATGCTGACCAAGACGTGACCTTCTCCACCTTGGGCGTGCGCATCGGCCAGACCATCACCCTGGGTAACGGCTCGAAAATCACGCCACGGGGCAGCATCGGCTGGCGTCACGCCTTTGGTGACACCAAACCTGATGCCGACCTGAGCTTCATCAATGGCGGGGGCTCGTTCAGCACCCAAGGCGTGCCGATTGCCAAGGACAGCGCGGTCGTGGAAGCGGGCCTGGATTATCAGATCAGCCAGAACGGCAAGCTCGGTTTGGGCTACTCGGGTCAACTGTCACGCAACGATAAGGACCACGCGATGACTATCAGCTTCTCCCTCGGTTTCTGATCAAAGCCGAGCACCTTAACCGCCCGAAAGGGCGGTTTTTTTTGCTTTGGAAATGTGGTGGGCATGCAGATGGGTGTGGTCGAGCGCTAGCGATAATTCCTTCAATGGAATGTTTTGTATGCCTTCAATTCCAATACAGGCCACAACCATGGCGAAGAAATTCACTGAACTTCAAGCTCGCATGACGTCCGAGTCCCGTACCGAGGCCGAGCAGTTGTTCCGCCAGCACTTGAAAGAAATGCCGTTGCATGAACTGCGCAAGGCACAACAGCTGAGCCAGGAGAGCCTGGCCAAAGCATTGAATATCAACCAGGCGGCGGTCTCCAAGATGGAGCGTCGTACTGACATGTACATCAGCACGTTACGTGATTACATCCGCGCAATGGGCGGGGAGCTGGAAATCATCGCAACGTTTCCGGATGGCCAGGTCAAGATCGACAACTTCGCCTACTGACGGCATGAGTGTGTGGTAGCCGCTCGGTCAAGCACTGGGCTTTGTGGCCCTGACGTCGTTCGACGACGGTATAGCCCAACCGCGAGACCTGTGATGATGATTGCCATCGACATCAGGTTGAGTGTGGAAACCCGCTCATCCAGTATCAACATCGAACTGGCTATCCCGAACACCGGAATCAACAACGACAGCGGCGCGACAGTGGACACCGGGTACGCCTTGAGCAGTGTGTTCCAGCCCCAATAGGCAAGGTGTGTGGCCAGGTAGACCTGAAACAGGATCGACAGCACGGCGGTCAGGTCGAGGTGGATGGGCAAGTTTTCGAACGCTGCGCCGCCGTGTATCCACCAGGTCATGAGCAGTAAGGGAATCGGTGGGAACAGGCTGGCCCAGACCATGAACGCAAAGATTTCCTTCACCCCGGATGTCTTGATGATCACGTTGCCCACACTCCAGGCCAGTGCACTGAACACGATCAACATGACACCCAGCACGGCATGTTCACCTTGCTGGGTAGCGATGATCCCGGTTAGCCCGATCAAGGCGAGTACAGCGCCTATCCACTGCGCGTAGCGGATCTTTTCCTGGAACAGCACGTAGCCCCAGCCCAGGGTGAAGAACACGCTGAGCTGAATGATCAGCGAGGCGATACCCGGGCTGACCCCGAGGTGGATGCCGTAGTTGATCACGCCCCACATGCCCAGCCCGAAAATCACACCATAGGCCGCCACGTAGCGAAATTTGACGGTGGGGCGCCGGATAAAGAACACCAGCGGCAAGGCGGCCAGGGCGAAACGAATGCCGGTGAGGAGGAACGGGTCGATGTCGCGCAGGCCCAGTTTAGTGATGGGAAAGTTCAGCCCCCAGATGAAGGTGACGAGCAGGGCGAGGGCGAGGTGTTTTTTGTGCATGAGCGTTCCAGGGCGGGTTCGGAGACATGAATGCTAGAGCGTGGTGCAATGGCCCGCTTGCTATGCCAGGCCATACTTTGACAATATCGGGCCATGATCCCGACCTTTGATGCCAACGACCCCGAAGCGGTGGTCACCTTGCGTGAATACCCGTCCGGCACCGTGTTCGAGCGGCATACCCATTCGCGTGGTCAGTTCGCCTACGCCTCCAGCGGCGCACTCAAGATGTTTACCGACCTTGGCAGTTGGGTGGTGCCGCCGCAGCGGGCGATCTGGGTGCCTGGTGGTGTACACCACGAGATGCACATGCGCGGTGATGTGGTGATGCTTAACACTTACCTTGATGACGCCGCCGCCGGGCGAGCCGGTTTGCAGGACCGTTGTCAGGTGTTCGAGGTGTCATCGCTGCTCAGGCATCTGCTGGAAGCGGCACTGGCGATTGCGCCCAGCGCGGCACTCAGTGTGCGACAGCGCTGTGTATTGACGCTGCTGATCGATGAAATCAGCGCAATGCCCGAAGTGCCTCTGAGTGCACCATTACCTGCGGAGCCCCGTCTGGCTCGGGCCTGCCAGCGTTTTGTGGATGCGCCGACACAGCGCATTTCCCTGGATGAGATGGCCGCTTGGTCGAACATGAGCCGACGTACTTTCACGCGCAACTTCCATGAAAACACCGGCATGACGTTCGTGGCGTGGCGCCAGCAAGTGTGCCTGTCGGAGGCGACGGCTCGGCTCAGCCATGGCGCGTCGATTACCGAGGTGGCGTTCGCGTTGGGGTTCAGCAGCTCCAGCGCCTTTACTTCGGTATTCCGCCGCAATCTGGGAGAGAGCCCGGCACGCTACCTGGCCAAATCCAAGGCGGCGTCGTTGTTCTGAATCACGTCGGTCAGGATTCATCTTTGTCAACACCCTGCTTTGTTACTATCGCTGCCCATCGTCACCAGGAGTCACCGGCCCATGCAACACCAGTGGGATGAAATGCACCGCACCCGCAAGCCCACGTTCGTGCTGTGCGGAGAGCCCCAGGGGGAGGTGCTCAATCTCTACGTTCACGGTTATTCGGCTTTCTTCAATCTCCAGCAACTGGGGAGCTTCAAGGAACAATTGGCGAGTATCGAGGGTTCGACCAACCTGATGCTGTTCTGGCCGGCGGGGCATTTCCTGGAAAACCTATTTGCGCCGTTCAAAGACGTGATTGCCTCGATGCTCGGCGGTGGTGGCCTGGGTGCGGCGACGGTGGGCGTGGGCAAGGCGATTGCCTATTTCCTCGACCATTACAAGAGTGTCGAGGCACGTGTCGATGAAGTGGCCAAGACTTTGTTGCCGGAGCTGGCAGGCTACCTGCACGACGAGTCGCTGCCAGTGCGGCGTATCAACCTGATCGGCCATTCCCTCGGCGCTCGCATTCTGGTCAAGAGCGTGCTGGCCAGCCCGGAGGTCGCCCGCGAGTTGCCATTGAACAACCTGCTGCTGATGGGCGGTGCGATCTCTACGTCCAGCCCCTGGGAAGACGTGTCGGCACCGTTCAAAGGGCGGGTGATCAACTGCCACTCCAGCAAAGACTGGGCGCTGGCGATAAAACCGGATACCGAACGCTGCATTGGCCGTTATGCGATTGACGTGACACCAGCGTTGAAGGCCAAGGTTACCAATGTGCATCTGGCCACTTTTGATCATGCCGCCTATTGGCCGCAATTGAAGACGGTGGTGCAGTACACCGACCTGTTGCAAGAGCGTCGTGGCCTGATTCGCGCTGACTTGAGGACCCCTGAAGTACGTTTTGCCGAGGAGGACGTGGAGTTGTTCTGCGCGTTGGGGCAGGCACGTCCGGACGAGTTGAAATTTCTTGCTGAGCTGATGGCGCAAAAGCGCAGTGCTTCCATCGATGCCGATGTGCGCGAACCACTGAAACTGGCTATCGAATTGCAGCGCATGGGCGGTGACAGCTTCATGAACCTGGCCCGTGGCCATGGCGTGAGTTATCGCCAGATTGCCGAAGATGTGGCGCAACGGCTGGGGATCAAGTTCGATGAACCGGTTGAAGCCACAGCGCTGGCAGACATTGAGGCGCAGGTCGCGGAAAAACTGATCGAGCAGTACAAAGACAAACTCAGCAGCGCCGATCGCCAGGCCTTCGACGCTGAGCTCAAAGCCGCCGCGTAAAAAGAGCAGGGTTTGTTCAATCGTATCGATCTCGGTCGCTCGGCCACTACTGCCTTGAGCGGCACGGCGTTGGCGGGACTCACCGGGTTTATCCTGCGTCGTGGCGCGGCCACGGCCGTTCCGGTGGTGGGCCAGGCGCTGGCGGCGGCGATGTTGCTGGTGACCGGTGTACGTGCGTTTTCCGGTCCGGCCTATTCGATTACCACCCTGGCGGTATTGGTGGTCGGGGTGATTCGCCAGCGCATGGAGCGTGACGCGCTGAATCAGGAAATGGACCTGGTAGTGCAAGTGGTCGAAGCGTTTGATTTACCCCGGGAAACGGTGATGCGCACGGTCGCATCCGACTGATAAGCTGCGGCCTTGTCTTGTGTTGTTTACTTGGGATGCCGCGTGAAATTCAGCCTGCCGAAAACCGCTACCGCACCGTTCTGCCCTCCGGAAGTGGCCGGGTCCGTCGCCGTCGACCCCAAGGCGTCATTCTTCAAACGCATGTTGATGTTCGCCGGCCCCGGCCTGTTGATCTCCATTGGCTACATGGACCCAGGCAACTGGGCCACGGCCATCGAGGCCGGTTCGCGTTACGGCTACAGCCTGTTGTTTGTCGTACTGCTGGCGAGCCTTGCGGGCATGGCGGTGCAATGCCTGTGCTCGCGGTTGGGCATCGCCACCGGCAAAGACCTGGCGCAGTTGTGCCGTGAGCGCTACAGCCGGCGTTCCGCACGAACCCAGTGGGTGTTGGCGGAAATTTCCATCGTTGCCACTGACCTCGCCGAAGTGCTTGGCTGCGCCCTGGCATTTCACCTGTTGCTCGGCGTGTCGTTGACCACGGGCATCGTTATCACCGCCTTCGACACATTATTGATCCTGGCCCTGCAAAACCGTGGGTTCCGCCGCCTTGAAGCGATCATGCTGGCGCTGGTGGCGACCATCGGTGTGTGCTTCTTTATCGAATTGGTGCTGATCAAACCCTACTGGCCGGACGTGCTCAGCGGCTTTACCCCGTCGTTGTCGGCCATCAGCGATGCGGCGCCGCTGTACCTGGCTATCGGCATCCTGGGTGCGACGGTGATGCCCCATAACCTCTACCTGCACACGTCTATTGTGCAAACGCGGCTGATCGGCAAGGACCTCGCAAGCAAACAGGATGCGGTCAAATTGGCGCGTATCGACACCATCGGCTCCCTGGCCCTGGCCTTGCTGGTGAATGCAGCGATCCTGGTGCTGGCGGCGGCTGCGTTCTACAAGACGGGCCACACCGAGGTGGTCGAGATCCAGGACGCCTACCACCTGCTGGACCCATTGGTTGGTGGTGCTTTTGCCAGCATCCTGTTCGGTATCGCTTTGCTGGCCTCCGGGCAAAGCTCCACCTTCACCGGCACCATCGCCGGGCAGGTGATCATGGAGGGTTACCTCAACCTGCGTATCCCGTGCTGGCAGCGCCGTTTGATTACCCGTGGGTTGGCGCTGATCCCGGCGTTTCTCGGGGTGTGGCTAATGGGCGATGATGCCATCGGCAAACTGCTGATCCTCAGCCAGGTGGTGCTCAGCTTGCAGTTGCCGTTCGCGCTGTACCCGCTGATCCGCATGACCGATGACAAGCAATTGATGGGGCCGTTCGTAAACCGGCTGCCGACGCGGTTATTGGCGTGGTTCCTGTTTGCGGTGATCAGTGGGGCGAATGCGTGGTTGATTGGACAGTGGTTGTTCTGAGTCACCGATCCCAATACGGCACCGCCCCAAAACACTCCACAAAATAGTCAATCACCGTACGCACCTTCAGCGACAGCCGTCGGCTGCCGGGCCACAGCGCGGCGATCTGTTGTGGCTCCAGCGTCGTCGCCACTTCGTATTCCGTGAGCACTGCCTGCAAGGTGCCGGCGCGCAAGCTTTCGCCAATCAGCCAGGACGGAAACACCACCAGCCCCAGGCCTTGTTCAGCGGCGTGGGTGAGGGTGTCGGCATGGTTGCCGGTGATCGGGCCCTTGACGCTGTAGGGCGTCCAGTCGCCTTGGTCACGGCGGAAGAACCAGCGTTGCTGGCCGGTGATGCCTTTGTAGGCCAGGCACTGGTGATTCACCAGTTGGTCGGGGTGGCTCGGCAAGCCATGGCGGGCCACGTAAGCCGGGCTGGCGGCGATGCGAAAGCGCTGGGGCGCGAAGATGCGGGCTTGCATGCTGGAGTCGTTGAGCACGCCGATGCGAAACAGCAAGTCGGTGCCGTCTTGCAGCGGGTCGACATAGGTGTCGGTTTGCTGGATATCCAGCTGCAACTTGGGATAGCGGCGGCACAGCTCGCCGAGCCACGGTGAAAGATGGCGCTGGCCGAATACCATCGGCGCGTTGATGCGCACCAGGCCGCTGGGCTCGCTTTCCTGTTCCTGCAGGGCCTGGCCGGCGGCTTCCAATTGTTCCAGCATCACCCGCGCATGTTGCCCGAGCAGGCGCCCGGCTTCGGTGGGGCTGACCGCACGGGTGTGGCGGTAGAGCAGTTGCTGGCCGAGGGCTTGCTCCATCAACTGGATCTGCCGAGAAATGGAGGAGGGCGCCAGGCTCTCGCGGCGTGCCACTTCCGAGAAGCTGCCGTGGTCCAGCACTGCGACGAACAGGCGCAATGCCTTGAAACTCAGTTCATTCAAACCCTGCATTGCGCCTCCAGGCTGTGCGTATTACGCAAAGGTGTTATCCGCATGCTCCCATTTATCGCACAGAACGGCCACCGGATAATGCGCGTCATCAATCCTTTGTTGAAGTGCAGGTGATGTATGCAAGCCAGTTCTACCGTGGGTGTGGCGCAGGCCACGCCGAAAAGAAACCTTCTACGGTTGCTGTTATTGCCGCTGGTGATCCTGGCTGGCATGGGGCTGTCGGTGGAGGCCGGGTTGTTGGGACCGTTGGGTGTGCAGGTCGGGCATTTGTGGGCGACGTTGAGCATCTTCGGTGTCGGTTCGGCCATCCTGTTTTTACTGTTGTTGTTCAGCGGTCCGCAAAAAGGTCCGGCACTGACCGACCTGCCGCGCTGGCAATTGATCGGTGGGTTCCTGGGGCCGATGTACGTGGTGGTGTTGACCCTGGCTACGCCCCACATCGGGATTGCCATGACCATGATCGCGATTCTGTCGGGCCAGGTCGGCAAGAGTGTATTGATCGACCATTTCGGCTGGTTCGGTACCGCGCGCAAGCGGGTCAATATCGAGCGTTGGATCGCACTGGCGCTGATTGTGGCGGCACTTGTCTTGATTGCACGAGGGTAAGACTATGAACCTGATGTTGTTATTGGTGCTGGTGATCGCCGCAGGCGCGGTGTTGAGTGTGCAGGCGGCGATCAACGGTCGCCTGGGCCAGGCGGTGGGTGTGTTGCGCAGTAGTTTGCTGACCTTTGTAGTCGGCGCGATCACCACGGCGTTGTTGATCTTTTTCTTCGAACCCACCCAGGCTGTCAGCCTGTTGGATGTGCCGAAATGGCAACTGACCGGCGCGTTGTTCGGCGTGGTGTACATGATGGTGATGGTGGGCGCAGTACCCGTGGTGGGGACGGCGGTGGCAACGGTGGCGGTGATCGTCGGGCAGTTGGGCATGGGCATGCTGATCGATAATTTCGGCTGGCTGGGCAACCCGGCCATCGAGCTGTCGGGCAGTCGCCTCCTGGCGATGTTGCTCTTGGCCCTGGCGCTGGTGTTCATGTACCGCAGCAATAGCCGCCTGGCCGATTAAAGGTATTGAGCCCTGATTGCTTGCCTATAGTCGTTGCTTAAGGTGCAGCACCCGCTGCGCCGAGCACCCTTCCCATGGTGAGCCGCGTGCCTTGTCGACGGGTGCGAGTGCGCCAAGTGGGCACACGCTAGAAAATCCGCTCGGATTATCGGGTGACGGTCATTACCATGGTCGTTCACCCTTGATTGATGTGTTCCTCATGGCCCTGGCCGCTCCCCCTGACCTCACTGATCATGCCGTCCCCGTGCAACCCCTTGCGCGCACTTACCCGCGTGGGTTGTATGTGGAGCCCCATAGCCACGACTGGGGCCAGTTGCTCTACGCCATGAGTGGCGTGATGTGGGTCGAGACGCCCCGTGAAGCCTTGGTGGTGCCGCCGCAGCGCGCGGTGTGGCTGCCGCCGGGTGTGGAACATGGGATTCGCGTGGTCTCGGACCTGCAGATGCGCAATATCTACCTGCGCCCGGCATTGGCGGCCACGCTGGACAGCCAGGTGCAGGTGATTGAAGTGGGCGGGCTGTTGCGTGAATTGATCGTCACCTTGGTCGATCAAGGTGACAACGGCGATCCGGTTTATTACGACGCCGTGGTCGGCCTGGCGCTGCTGGAATTGCAACGGGCACGCCGCTCGCAAATCCGCATCGCCATGCCGCTGGAGGCGGACCGTCGATTGATCAACGCCTGCCAGGCAGTGATGGCGGCGCCATCCCTGGAGATCCCCTTTGAGCAGCATGCCGAGGCGGCGGGGGCCAGCGTGCGCACCCTGGCGCGATTGTTCCAGAACCATCTGGGCATGGGCTTTGCCGAGTGGCGGCGGCAGGTACAGCTGGCCACGGCGGTGGCCGAGCTGATCCAGGGCCAGTCGGTCAGCGGTATTGCCCGTTCCTTGGGCTATTCACCCAGCAGTTTCAGCGACATGTTCCGTCGCGAACTCGGCGTGGCGCCGTCGCAGTATGTGGGCTGAGGGTTTGGCCGATATCCTGAAGTACTTGGCCGATGTTTCGCAGGTGGGCTCACTACACTGAGCCCATCAACCTACACGGCGCTGTTCTCCATGAGCTACCTGATATCTCTTGCCATCGGCCTGCTGGTCGGCGTGATCTACGGCGCCTTGGACTTCCGCTCGCCCGCACCGCCGGCCATCGCCCTGGTGGGACTGATGGGCATGTTGCTCGGCGAGAAACTCTGGCCCATGGGGCGCGAGTGGCTCAGCGGTTGGTTGTCCTGATTCTTTCTTTCCCTTCGATGGATATTGGCCATGAAAGCCCTGCAATTTTCCGCCACCGGCGACCTTGCTGCCCTGAGTTTCGTTGATGTCGCCCAGCCGGTACCGGCTGCCGGTGAAGTGTTGGTCCAGATCAAGGCGGCGGGTCTTAACCCCAGCGATGTTAAAAACGTGCTCGGCCGTTTTCCCTACACCACCTTGCCGCGCATCCCCGGACGGGACTTTGCTGGCGTGGTGGTGGAAGGGCCGCAGGAGCTGGTCGGCCAGGAGGTCTGGGGCACCGGCCGTGACCTCGGGTTTTTCGCCGACGGTTCTCACGCGCAGTACCTGACCGTGTCGGCCAAGGGCGTAGCGCACAAGCCAACCCACTTGAGTTTTGCCCAGGCCGCCAGCCTTGGCGTGCCGTACACCACTGCCTGGGATGCCCTGGAGCGCAGCGGTGTCGGCAAGGGCACGCGGTTGCTGGTGATCGGGGCCAACGGGGCCGTCGGCAGTGCCGCGCTGGCGTTGGCGAAAATTCGCGGCGCCCAGGTGTTGGCGGCGGTGCGCAAGGTGGATCAGGTCGAGGTGTTGCAGGCGCAAGGGTTGGAGGCGATTACTTTGGGGCAACCGGAGGCCTTGGGTGCGCAGGTCAATGCCGTGTTCAAGGGCGGTGCCGATGTGATCTTCGACACGACGGGTTTCTGGCTGCCGGCTGCTGTCGCAGGTCTGGCGCCATTCGGGCGCATTGCAATCATCGCCGCGCCGGTCGACGGCCACGTGCAACTGCCGGCCCTGGCCTTGTACCGCAAGGGCGGTTCGGTGGTGGGTATCAATTCGTTGCTCTACAACTGCGAGCAGTGCGCGGTGATGCTGGAACAGTTTGGGCGCTTCTTTGATGACGGGTCGCTGCCATTGCCGACAGGCTTGCGTGAAGTGGCGCTGGCGGAGGGGGGGCAGTGCTATGAGGAAGTGAATAGCGGCACTGCGGACAAGATCATCTTCCTGCCTTGACGCGGTGAAAAATGTGGGAGGGAAAGCCCCCTCCCACATTTTGTTCCTCATCAGGCTTCGGGAACGCCTTTTTCCCATGTCGACCAGTTCTTCAAGATCGCCTGTACCAACGGATTACCCGTGCGATACAGGTTTTCCAGTGCTGGCACGAACCCACCTTGGTCCGCGTATTTCAACAGGTTGTCCACCTCGCTATAGCCCGGATAAGGACGGTCGAAATCGGAACCTGCCCGCACCACGGCCAGGCGCTGGATATCCACCAACCCCTCGCGACTGGCACGCAGCAGGGCCTCATAGGTGGAGTTGTCTTCCTGCTGGGTCGTGCAGTATTCGCCTTTGTTGTCGGTGAGCAGCTTGGTCCAGACTTCGGCGCGTTCGCTCAGGCGTGTGCCGGAGAACCAGGTGTTACCCGCCAGGGTGTCGCAACGGGTGACTTGCGGTGGCTGGTTGGCCGGGGCGGCGGGGTAATGTTTGCGCCAGGCGCTGGATTCCTTGCTTTCCGTCAGCTCGACTTTTTCCGACAGGGCAAACGCTTTCGCTTGCAGCTTGGGATTGAGCTCAAACACCTCGGTCTTGTAGTCCAGCGGCGGTTTCTCGTTCGGCCCTTTGGTGTTGATGCCGATGTAGCCCGTCGGCCAATCCTTGGGCACGTCCCGCGAATCCAGCTCCCATTGGGTGCCGAACTCCACCAGGTAATGGGCCCAGGCAGCAGTGCCGATGGTTCCGTGTTTGGGGCTGATACCGGCGATCCCGGCAATCAGGAAGTAGCTCTGGCGCAGGTCGAACTTGGGCGACAAGGCCAGGGCCAAGGTGGAGGCGGCGGCGTTGGTCTGGCCCATGCCGGTGACGAGCAGGCACACATCCTGGGTGTTGCAGCGAATCACTGGGTATTCGGCCGAAAGGCCCGGCACGCGAACTTCCTGCTTGAGCTCCAGGCGGTCGATCCAGGTTTGCGCCTCAGGGGCGAACATGGTGATCAACATCACCTTGGGCTTGATCGGCGCAGGCGTATCCGCCAGCACCAAGTGGGGCAAAAATGCCAGGCCGATAGCCATCGAGAGGCGGGTAAATACGTTCATCTAAAGTTCCTTGATCAGAATTGATAACCGACGCCGGCGTAGTAGCCCCAGCCTTCGGAGCGGGCGCGGAAGTTACCCTCGCCGAAGTTCAGCTCGCTGCCGTCCTCCCAGTTGCCGCCGTTATGAAAGTAACGGCCGACCAGGGTGAAGCGCAGGTGGGTAAATGAGTAAAGCAGCACGTTGGTCGCCACCAGCGCGTTGGCGGTACGCGCCGGGTTGTCCTTGTGCAGGCTTGATCCGAAATCGTAGTTGGTAAAGCCGATGTAGGTCAGGGAAGCACCGTTGTCGAAACTGCTGATGGGCACGATGTACTTCATTTGCGCACGGTAGCCATCCCACGAATATTCATTACTGGCCCCGTAGTTTTCCCACTGGTAGCGCCCATAGAAGTTGGCCGACAGGTTGACCCGCGAGTGGGTGTCGATATCCGTGCCCAGGCCGCTGTACAGGGTGTTGGCGCGGTTGGACTTGTTGCTGCCGTGGTCGTAGATCCAGTCAAACGCCACATACCACTCCTTGAACGGCCCAATCGCCAGGCTGCGCCCTGCCAGGTAATCGATGGAGATACGTGGTTCGTGCTCCATGAACACCGGCGAGCCATGGTCCCACGCGCCTTTGTCATTACTGTTACCGATGCCGAGAATCTTCGGCACGTCGATATAGCCGTACAGCTCGAACGGCCCCTTGCGGCCGAAGTACTCGTATTCCAGGTAGACGTCATCTTGCGGCTTGGGGCCGAAGCTGATGTCTTTGCTGCCGATCAGTGTCAGATCCTGGTTGAACCAGTCCGACAAATACACGCCTTTTTTCGCCGGACTGGCTTCCGGGCCCTTGGTTTCAGGACTCAGGGTTTCGCCCTGTGCTGAGTCATCGACGGGTTGTTGCTGCGCCAAAATGGGCGCACTGAGTACTCCCGTAACGGCAGCCAGTAGCAAGGAAACACCAAAGCAAGCAGGACGCCTTGAGGTGGGGTGCATTGAAAATCCCTATTCGTACGCGGTTTGAACCCGATTCTGCGGGTAGGAGTGAACTTGGCTGCCAAGTTCGTTCCGCAAACGTTTGCACGTGGCGTACCAACTTTGCTCAAAGGGTTGAGCAATATGAAAAAAAGCAGAATTAATTGGCTTTTTGATCAAAAATGGCAGGGTGTCATTTTCACGGGCCCACACAAGGAACTCCTTAATGTTCGAGCGCTATTTGCAATCCTGGAACCTGAGTGCCGACGGCGACCTTATCGTGACGCCCGGCAGCCACTTGTTGCCCGTGCGTTGGCAAGGCTTGCCGGCGATGTTGAAGATTGCCCATACCTCAGAAGAAAAACTGGGCGGGCGGTTGATGAGTTGGTGGGCAGGCGATGGCGCAGCGCAGGTGTACGCGCATGACGGCGAGGCTATGGTGATGGAACGTGCCACCGGCGCGGGTTCCTTGATGCATATGGCGCTCAATGGTCAGGATGATGAAGCCAGCCGGATTGCCTGCGCGACGATTGCCCGGCTGCATGCGCCGCGGCCAGTGCCGCCGAAAGGACTGCTTTCCCTGGAGGTTTGGTTCCAGTCTTTGTGGCGCGCGGCTGAGGATGAGGGCGGCAGGTTGCTTGACTGCGCAGCGGTGGCGCGTGAGTTGCTGGCAACTCAGCAAGACATCGTGGTGCTGCACGGTGATGTCCACCACGACAATATTCTCGACTTCGGTGCTCGGGGCTGGCTGGCGATTGATCCAAAGCGGGTGACAGGCGAGCGAGGTTACGACTACGCCAATTTGATCTGCAATCCGGATTTGCCTACCTGTAGCGACCCGATGCGTTTCAACCGCCAGGTTGACGTGATCGCACAAACGGCCGGCCTCGCACGCCAGCGCCTGCTGCAATGGGTCGTGGCTCATGCCGGATTATCGGCCGCCTGGTTTCTTGAGGACGGTGAGCGCCAGCGCGCAGAAATTGATCTTGAAGTCGCCCGCTTGGCGCAAAAGGCCTTGGCTCAGTAACCGATGTTACAGGCCGGTGCGGTTAAACAATTGCACCGCGGTTTCGCGCCGGTATTCACTTGGCGTCAGATTCATCTCAATCCGAAAGTGCCGATTGAAGTTGGACAGGTTGGCGTAACCCACTTCAAAGCAGATATCCGCCACCGACATCTCGCTTTGCAGCAACAACCGACAGGCACGCTGCACACGGAACTTGCGCATCAGCTCGATAAAACCGTGGCCGGTGTTGCGCTTGAAGAACCGTGAGAAGCCTGGCTCGCTCATCTCCAGTTGTCTCGCGATCACCGACAGGCGCACATCGCCGGTGAGTTCGCGCATCAGGTAATCGAAGGCCTTGTTGATGCGTTCGGCACTGCGCGCATCCAGTGTTGGCGCGTAGCAAGGGCTGGCCAGCGCCTGTACCTGATGTTGTGGCGCGTTTTTCAGGGTGTCGAGCAGTTGCAGGAACAGGATCAGCCGTTGCAGGCCATGGGCATTGCCGATGGCTTCCATCAACTGTGCCGCCTGCACCGCCGTGGTGCCGCTGAAGGCCAGGCCGCGCCGCGCCTGTTCGAACAAGGGGGACAAATCGCCAAGCTCCGGCAGGGTTTTGCGTAGGCCGAGGAGGGCTGCGCCGTCGAATTGCAGCACCACGTCGCGCCCCTTCAGGCATTCGCCGGGCGGCAGGTCGCCGATCCAGTCGTGAGGCAGGTCCGGGCCGATCAGCGCAACATGCCCGGCGCTGAAGGCGCCTATGTAATCACCCGCAACCAGTTTGCCGCTGCCTTGGCGGATCAGATGGATTTCGAACTCGGGATGGTGGTTCCAACGCGCCAGGTCGTAAGGATAGTCATGTTCGAACCAGCGAAAGCAGTGGTCCGGCTCGGGCAGGATCACTTCGAATTCGGCAGGGCGATGCTCGAACAGTTCGGCGCGGCTGACGGGCATGGCAATGCCTCTTTTAGGTGTGGGATCGTCTCAAAATACGCGCACTGGCAACCCGTGCGCTACCTCCGGTTTTGCCTGGTACCGATACTTTTTTGATCTTGGTGCCAAGGTTAAAAAAGTATCGGTCGCGCATTCGCCATGGGTTTGTGGGGGGGTGGCCAAGCTGCTGTAATCGGCGCTCAACAACAAAAACAACAGGTGGAAACCGCTATGTTCAAGCTCCCGCAAGCGTTGTTCCTGCTGACCGGCCTGGCACTGGCCATGCCCAGTCACGCCGCCGATACCGTGACCATTGCCACGGTCAACAACAGCGACATGATCCGCATGCAGCGTTTGGCCAAGGTGTTCGAGCAACAGCACCCGGACATCAAGCTCAATTGGGTCGTGCTGGAAGAAAACGTGCTGCGCCAGCGCCTCACCACCGATATCGCCACCCAGGGCGGGCAGTTCGACGTGCTGACCATTGGCACCTATGAAACCCCGCTGTGGGGCGCCAAGCACTGGCTGGAGCCGCTGACCCAACTCCCGGCGGACTACGACGTCGACGATATCTTCCCTTCTGTGCGCCAGGGTTTGTCGGTCAACGACACCTTGTATGCCTTGCCGTTCTACGGCGAAAGCACCGTCACCTACTACCGCACCGATCTGTTCAAGCAGGCGGGGCTGACGATGCCCGCGCACCCGACCTGGACCCAGCTCGGCGACTTCGCCGCCAAGCTGACAGCTAAAGACAAAGACCAATACGGCATGTGCCTGCGCGGCAAGGCGGGTTGGGGCGAGAACATCGCATTGCTGAGCACCCTGGCCAACGCCTTTGGCGCGCGCTGGTTCGATGAGCAGTGGAAGCCTGAATTGACCAGCCCCGAGTGGACGGCGGCCGCCAACTATTACGTCAATACTCTGAAAAGCTACGGGCCGCCGGGCGTTTCCAGCAATGGCTTCAACGAAACCCTGGCGCTGTTCAACAGCGGCAAGTGCGCGATCTGGGTCGATGCCAGCGTCGCCGGCTCGTTCACCACCGACAAAAGCCAGAGCAAAGTCGCCGACAGCGTAGGCTTTGCGGCAGCGCCCACCGAGGTCACCGATAAAGGTTCGTCCTGGCTCTACGCCTGGTCCCTGGCGATCCCGGCCACATCCAAGCATAAGGATGCGGCCAAGGCCTTTATCACCTGGGCTACTTCCAAGGACTACATCCAACTAGTCGCCCATCAAGAAGGCATCGCTAACGTGCCACCGGGCACCCGTCAGTCCACCTACAACGGGGCCTATTTGAAGGCGGCACCGTTTGCCCAGGTGACCCTGGAAATGATGAAGCACGCTGACCCCATGCATCCATCGGCCCAGCCGGTGCCGTATGTAGGTATCCAGTACGTGACCATCCCCGAGTTCCAGGCCATCGGCACCTCGGTCGGCAAGCTGTTTTCGGCGGCATTGACCGGCGGCATGTCGGTTGACCAAGCGTTGCTCCAGGCGCAGTCCACCACCGAGCGCGAGATGAAACGCGCCGGCTATCCCAAGTAATTTTCCAAGAGCACACCCTCATGAAACGACTCGAAGGTAAAAGTGCGCTGATCACTGGATCGGCACGCGGCATCGGCCATGCCTTTGCCCAGGCTTATATTGCCGAAGGCGCCACTGTAGCGATCGCTGATATCAACTTGCAGCGGGCCCAGGCCACGGCTACCGAGCTGGGTCCACAGGCTTACGCCGTGGCGATAGATGTCACCGATCAAACCTCCATCGATGCGGCGATTGCCGCCGTGGTCGCCCAGGCTGGCAAGCTCGATATCCTGGTCAACAACGCTGCGCTGTTCGACCTGGCCCCCATCGTCGATATCACGCGTGACAGCTATGAACGGCTGTTCTCGATCAACGTCGCGGGCACGCTGTTCACCCTGCAGGCCGCCTCACGGCAGATGATCAGCCAAGGCCATGGCGGCAAGATCATCAACATGGCCAGCCAGGCCGGGCGGCGCGGAGAACCCTTGGTGGCGATCTATTGCGCGACCAAGGCGGCGGTGATCAGCCTCACGCAATCGGCGGGGTTGAACCTGATCAAGCAAGGCATCAACGTCAACGCCATCGCACCGGGTGTGGTGGACGGCGAGCATTGGGATGGGGTGGACGCACTGTTTGCCCAGTATGAAGGGCTGGCCCCTGGCGAGAAGAAGAGGCGAGTAGGGGCCGAGGTGCCGTTTGGGCGGATGGGGACGGCGCAGGATCTGACGGGGATGGCGGTGTTCCTGGCATCGAAGGATGCCGACTACGTGGTAGCCCAGACCTACAACGTCGATGGCGGCAATTGGATGAGCTAGAGCCTTGCATGGATCAAAAATGTGGGAGCGGGCTTGCTCGCGAATACGGTGTATCAGATATGCATATAGTGACTGACACACCGCTTTCGCGAGCAAGCCCGTTCCCACACTCAAGGTGCTTTGTGCTTTGAATCGAGACTATTCGGCAAAACTGCGATCAAAAAAATACACCGCCCCAGGCTTCAGATTCTCTACTGTCGCCTGGGGCCGGCCGCCTTCACCATTCTTCTTGCGGCCTGTCTCACGCAGATATCCCGCCTCGGTCAGCTTCAACAAGCGCTGGCGAATACTGGTCTTCAACACCGGGCGCGCCAGCACCAGTGAAAAGATCGTGGTCGCTTCCGGCGCGCTGAATTCATCCCCCAGAAACAGCAACGGCAAGCTGCTGTACAACGACTTGGAAAACAGTCGCTCCTGTACCGCGGCCACGATCAGGTTGTGGTCGAACGGCAGCTTGATGCTGCCATTTGCCACCGCATTCAGTGAAAACCAGCCCTGGTGCTCGGCCACTGTCACCTCATCCGCCACGATGGCCAGGTAGAAGGTGGATGACGACCAGCAACGCGGGTCGCGAAACGCATCACCCACCGTGCCGACTTGCTCGCTCCATGCCAATTCGAAGCCCACCTTGTCGCTGGCGCGCAACCGCTCGACCGCATCCTTGAGGCTCAGGTCTTGCACGTCGCCGTTGACTACCACGCCGGGCAGTGCCCAGTGTCCGGCAAAGGGCTCGGCTTCGCGCTTATTGAGCAGCAGTTTCAAGTCCCCTGAGGCGCGGCAGTAAAACAACACGCACAGGTCGACGGTATGGAGGTAAGGGCTCAGTGGCATGTGAAATCCTTCGAAACAGCAGTGGTGCACAGTCTAACCAATCGAACAGATATGTCATGTACTGGCTCCAGAATAGATAAACAAATGTTTCTTGCAATGAAAGTACATGACGTGTACTTTTATTTCAGGCCACCGGAGAACGACCATGACCCTCTCGAAAACCGCCATTGCTTCATTCGACGTCGACGCCCAAAAGAGCTTCACGCCACTGTGCCCCAACGAGTTGCCGGTGGTCGGTGGTGATCGGATAGGCGCCGAGCTCAACTACATGGCCAGCCTTGCCGGCCACCGCATCGGCAGCAAGGATGCCCACACCCCGCACGCGCCCTGGGTGGTCAGCCAGCACAGCGAGATGCTGCAACCCACCGGCCTGGCCCATGCCGATCTCACCTGGGTCAGCCACTGCGTGCCGGGCACCGAGGGCTTTACGCTGTTGGACGAGCTGCCCAGCCCCTATGACTACGACTACTTCGTCTGGAAGGGCGTCGAACCCGATCTGCACCCTTACGGTGCCTGTTACCACGACCTGCACGACAAACTCTCCACGGGCGCGATCGAGTACCTCAAGGCCCAGGGTGTGAGTCGTGTCATCGTCGGCGGCCTGGCCCTGGACTACTGCGTCAAGACCACGGCGCTGCAACTGCTCAAGGCCGGCCTGGAAGTTGTCCTGTACCTGCCAGCGTGCCGGGGTATCAGCGAAGAGGGCGGAGTGCAGGCCGTCAATGAGTTGCTCAAGGCCGGTGCCGTCATCAGCAGCAGCCGCGAAGAACTGGCAGCACAGGCCACGCGTTAAGGAGACCGACCATGGAAAGTGCCTACGACTACGAAGCCCCGGTGATCCAAGGCTTGCTCGACACCGACTACTACACCTTCACCATGATGCAGGCTGTATTGCACCAGTACCCCAACGTGGATGTGGAATACAACTTCATCGTCCGTTCCAAGGAGAAGCTCGGGCACCTGATCCCTCAATTGCGTGCCGAGCTGGAGAAAATGGCCGGTTTACAGGCGCGCGAAGGCGAGCTGCGTTTCTTGTTCAACCCACGTTTTCGCGAATACCTCACGCCGGACTACGAACGCTTTCTCGGCCTGTACCGTTTTAATCTGCGCTATATCCATGTCAGCGAGGTCGACGGCCAACTGAACATCCGCGTGGTTGGCCCGATGCTGCACTGCATCATGTTCGAGCAGCCGGTACTGGCCCTAGTCAGCGAGTTGCGCAACCGCAACAAATACCCCGACGTTACCCTGGAAGATGTCACCCGCAAGCTTTATCAGAAGTTCGACTGGCTGGAGAAAAATCTCAGCCGCGACGAGTTGGCCGACCTGCGTGTCTCCGACTTCTCCACCCGACGGCGCTTGTCGTTCAAGGCCCAGCGCGAAGTGGTGGATATCATGCGCCGTGACTTTCCCGGTCAGTTCGTCGGTACCAGCAACGCGCACCTGGCCTACGAATTCGACCTGCCACTGATTGGCACCATGGCCCACCAATGGCTGATGGTGCACCAGCAACTGGGGCGCCTGCGTGAAAGCCAGAATGCCGCGTTGGAACACTGGGTGCGTGAATACCGTGGCCGCCTGGGCATCGCCCTGACCGATACGATCAGCACGGACTTCTTCCTCAAGGATTTCGACCTGTACTTCGCCAAGCTCTACGACGGCCTGCGCCAGGACTCCGGCGACCCCATCGCCTGGGCCGACAAGGTGCTGGCCCGCTACAAGCAGCTGGGTATCGACCCCATGACCAAGGACCTGATGTTCTCCGATGGTTTGAACTTCGAGAAATGCCTGCCGATCCTGCGCCACGTGCGCGGTAAGGCCAAGTTCGGTTTCGGCATGGGCACCAGCCTGGCCTGCGATGTGGAAGGCGTCGAACCGCTGAGCATCGTGATGAAACTGGTGCGGGTACACGGCGAGCCGGTGGTGAAGTTCTCGGATGACCCGATCAAGAACGTCTGCGAAGACGCCTCGTTTTTGCAGTATGCAGCACAGGTATTCAATGTCGGCAGCGTGGAGGTGTGACATGCAAGAACGTATCGCACAGGAACTGAATATCGACCGCTCACTGGTCCAGGGGGGCGAACCCCGGGAGATTCAACGGCGCATCGATTTCATCAAAACCACCTTGCGCAACTCGGGCTGCAAGGCGCTGGTGTTGGGCATCAGCGGCGGCGTCGATTCACTGACTGCCGGTCGCCTATGCCAACTGGCCGTCGAACAACTACGCGCCGAAGATTACGCCGCATGTTTTATCGCCATGCGCCTGCCCTACAAGACCCAGGCTGACGAAGGCGACGCCCTGGCCAGCCTGGACTTCATCACCCCGGACCAGATCGAAACGCTCAACATCGCCGCCAGTGTCGATGGCTTGATGAGCAGCTTGCGCGCCGCCGAGGCCGATGCCAGTCATGTCGACTTCATCAAGGGTAACGTCAAGGCCCGCGCACGGATGATCGCCCAATACGCCGTGGCCAACTTGCATAACGGGCTGGTGGTGGGCACCGACCATGGCGCCGAAGCCTTGATGGGCTTTTTCACCAAGTTCGGCGATGGTGCCTGCGACCTTGCACCGTTGTCGGGTCTGACCAAAACCCAGGTACGGCTGTTGGCCACAACCCTCGGCGCGCCGGATAGGCTGGTGCACAAACACCCTACCGCCGACCTGGAAGAGTTGGCGCCGAGCAAGCTGGATGAGCAAGCCTACGGATGCACCTACGCAGAGATTGATGCCTACTTGATGGGTGAGCCGGTGAGTGAGCGGGTGAGGGTGATTGTCGAGGGGGCTTACAGCAAGACAGCGCACAAGCGTGCGCTGCCGATAGCGCCTCTTTAATCGGTGTTCGATCGACCGGCTTCGCTGCGTATTCCACTGTATGACCAAGTGCTGCTGCGCTCTGTTTGATCCAACGTTGCACCGGCCTTCACACACCTTTGGCGGGTAGCCAACCTCCCAAACGATGAGAATTCAATGTGAGAGAAATTGTTTCTTTGATGGGGATTCTGGAACTGCGCATCAGCAAGCAGCCACAGATTGACCGTTGATCCAGATCTGACTCGATCTGGGTTGTCGGTCAATCACTCAAGTGCTGAGGTGTTGTTATGTCATCTGCGTACATCTGTCAAAATGGGCCCGTTCAGGGCAGTGCCTTTCGACAAAATGAGTCGGCAAACGCGTCACCCGAGAATAAATACTCAACTTCTACCAATGGAAGCCTCGCCACGGAGCTCCTGAATAACTTCGATTATTTTGAAGACCCCAGCCAGAAGGTCATAAGCCAAGCCAGACTTCGTGAAGTTGCCGGCCGGCCTATGACCGGTAATCCGGTGGACGACAACATGACGCTGTTGGCGCGTGAAATTCTCAACCGTCCCTCGATGAATCGGATGATGGCGCCGATCACGTTTGCCAACCCCAACGGTGATCAGATCTCGCGCAAGGACGTAGCGGCGGTCATTGAGGGTCCCCAAAAAAATGAAAAGCCGCGTAATACTTCATCACGTGGATCCTCTTGGGGGGCTAACAACTCAGTAGGCAATACGCATCGCGGATTAATGAACTCGCCGACAAACGCTTATATGGCACCTCAAATAGGGCCTTTCATGCCGTCTGAAGGTCGGGCTCCTAATTCGGTCATTGCGCAGGGCTTCGCAGATAACTTCAGTTATTTTCAAGATCCACGTACTGGGTTTGTGTCCCAGGCGAGCATCGTAGATGTTGCCAACCGTCCACTGACCGGCGATCCGTTTCAAGACAAGATGATCTTTCTGGCGAGGGAGATTCTCTCCCGCCCAGAAATGAACCATCTGCTTGATGCCATAAACAACAACGGTCTGGAGGATGGCTACATCAGCCAAGGCGATGCGAATAGGGTTGTTGATCACTACGAACGTGAGGAGGGGACATTCAATGGTTTTTCGCCGAGGCAGGGCTATCAGCAACAGCCTTCGTATGGTGTCCCAAATTATCAGCAACAGCCGTCTTATGGGGAGGTCGGTGGTTACGGTCCATCGCAAGCTGGCGGCATGAGCCCACAAGATGCTCAACTCGCCAACGATTTCGGAAGCGCCAGCGATTCTGATCTGGCTTTGGAACTAGGTAATAACTTTGACTACTTCAATCCGAACGCCAATGACAAAATCACCCAGGCATCCCTGCGTGAGGTAGCTGGCCGACCACTGACTGGAAATCCGGTCGACGACCGAATGACCCTGCTGGCGAGAGAGATCATCAGCCGGCCTGCGTTCAACCGTAAACTGGACTCGGTCAAAGACAGTGACAAGCCGGACAGGATCATCGGGCGCGACACGGTTGAGACCCTCTCCAAGCAATAGATAACTGAATGTTTGCTGTGCGATGAGCATTTGGATATTTCACAGCAATAGACTTGCAGACTACAAAATTTTGGTTAATATAGCCCGGGTAAAATAATTAATACCCGGGTAATAAACCATGCCTACGCAAAATACACCCTTGTGCACTGCCTTCGTTCATCACCAACGCGTGGCGGCTGGTAGCTATACCGAGGTGGCCGACGCCTTATCAAGCCTCGCCGTGCCGACTGGCAGCTTCCTGGTTTTTGATGATGCCACCGGCACTCAGGTCGACTACCCCTGGCCAGAGGGTTATGCGCCCGTGCAACCAGCACAGGCCGAAGTCGATGACGAGCCACCCGCAACCCCGTCGGTCGGCCGCCCGAAGCTAGGCGTAGTCGCGCGTGAAGTCACGCTGTTGCCGCGTCATTGGGAGTGGTTGGGCCAACAACGGGGTGGCGCTTCGGCAGCGTTGCGTCGATTGGTGGATGAAGCTCGCACTGTGCACGCATCCCGTGATCAGATGCGTCACGCCAAGGAAGCCAGCTATCGTTTCATGAGCGCCATCGGCGGTGACCTGCCAGGTTTCGAGGACGCCTCGCGGGCGCTGTTTGCCCAGGATGCTGCTGACTTTTCCAACAAGATTGCGCATTGGCCGGTAGACGTGCAGGTGTACCTGGCTTGGCTGTCGCGTAATGCCTTTACTGCCTAACAATAATTAAGGGACTCGAACCAGCATGGAAGTCACCCCCAAACGGCCGTTGTGGCAGATCTACCTGTTATTTCTGGCACCGATGGTGTTGTCCAACTTTCTGCAGAGCTTTTCCGGCACCCTCAACGGCATCTATGTCGGGCAAATGCTCGGTACCCAGGCGTTGGCGGCGGTGTCGGGGATGTTCCCCATTGTATTTTTCTTTATCGCCCTGGTGATCGGTCTCGGGGCGGGCGCGTCGGTACTCATCGGCCAGGCGTGGGGCGCCCAGGAGACAGGGCTGGTCAAGGTGATTACCGGCGCCACCCTGACCCTCGGGGCGCTGGTGGGGCTGGTGGCGGCGGTGCTTGGCAGCTTGTTTGCGCGCCCAGCCTTGCAGGCGTTGGGCACGCCCGTGGATGTACTCGACGCCGCCGTGGGCTACGCCCAGGTGATGATGTTGATCATGCCGCTGTTGCTGGTCTTTATCCTCTACACCCAGTTGCTGCGTGGCGTCAGTGACACGATCTCTCCGCTATTGGCGCTGATGGTGTCGACCTTGGTTGGCTTGTTGCTGACTCCCGCGTTGATCCGCGGCTGGATCGGCCTGCCGCCCATGGGTATCCAGAGTGCGGTATACGCAGGGCTGGTGGGTAACGCCCTGGCGATGCTGTTTCTGATCCTGCGCCTGCGCCACAAAAACCATGTGATGGCACCGGACCGCGAGCTGTTGGCCGCCCTGCGCCTGGACCGGGTGATCCTCGGCAAAGTCCTGCGCATCGGCCTGCCCACCGGCTTGCAGATGGTGGTGCTGTCGCTGTCGGAGTTGGTCATTCTCGCCCTGGTCAACGGGCACGGCTCCCAGGCCACGGCGGCCTATGGTGCGGTGACGCAGATCGTCAACTACGTGCAGTTTCCAGCGTTGTCGATTGCCATCACCGCTTCGATCCTCGGTGCCCAGGCGATTGGCGCCGGGCGCCTGGAGCGTATCGGACCGATTCTGCGCACCGGGCTGTTGATCAACACCTGCCTGACCGGCGGGTTGATCGTGCTTGGCTACCTGTTGTCGCATTGGCTGTTGGGGCTGTTCATCACCGACGACGTTGCGCGTCTCAAGGCCGAACACTTGCTGCACATCATGCTCTGGAGCGTGCTGGTCTTCGGTTTCCAGGCGGTGGTCGGCGGGATCATGCGCGCCAGCGGCGTGGTGCTGATGCCGGTCGCCATCTCGATCTTCTGTGTGCTGTGCGTTGAGCTGCCGATGGCGTACCTGTTCAATGCGCACTTCGGCCTGGAAGGGGTGTGGATGGCGTTTCCGGTGACCTATCTGGCGATGCTGGTCTTGCAGACAGCGTATTACCGGTTGGTGTGGCGGCATAAGCAGATCACGCGGTTGGTGTGATACAAAGTTGCGCAATTTAAGGATTGAAGGCGTTTAACCCATGGCAAACCCCTACGCCGAGTTGTTTCAGGCACCTGGTTCGCGTGCTTTTGTGTTGGCAGGCATGCTGGCGCGCATGCCGGTGTCCATGACGGGTATCGGCTTGATCACCATGCTCTCGCAGGTGCACGGCGGTTATGGCCTGGCGGGCTCGGTGGCCGCCGTGTTTGCCCTGGCCACGGCCTTGTGCGCGCCGCAGGTTTCACGTCTGGTCGACCGATACAGTCAGGGCAGGGTGCTGCCAATTGCAGCGTTGATCGGTGGTGGGGCCCTGCTGATGCTGCTGCTGTGCACCTACGTGCAAGCGCCGAACTGGACGCTGTTTGTGTTCGCCGCGCTCGCCGGGTGCATGCCCAACATGTCCGCCATGGTGCGCGCACGCTGGACCGAGTTGTATCGCGGCCAGCCCAAACTGCAAACCGCATTTGCCCTTGAATCAGTGCTGGATGAAGTGTGCTTTATCATCGGGCCGCCGATTTCAGTCGGCTTGTGCGTGGTGTTGTTCCCACAAGCCGGCCCTTTGGCGGCGGCGCTGTTGCTGGCGGTGGGCGTCACCACCTTTGTGCTGCAACGCCAAACCGAGCCGTCGGTGCACGAACACCAGGGCCATCATGGCCGTTGGTTGATCGCTTCGCCCTCGGTGCTGATCCTGATGATCCTGCTGCTGGCCATGGGGGTGATCGTCGGCGTGGTGGATGTGGTCAGCGTGGCTTTTGCACAGCACCAGGGCCAACCGGCAGCGGCGAGTATCGTGTTGTCGGTGTATGCCATCGGTTCATGTCTGGCAGGGCTGGCGTTCGGCACCCTCAAACTCAAGGCGCCGCTGCCCCGGCAGTTCCTGTTCTGCGGCGTGGCCACCGCCTTGACGACATTGCCGTTGCTGCTGGTGACCAACATCCCTGGGCTGGCCGTGGCGGTGTTTGTTTCCGGATTGTTCTTCGCGCCGACCCTGATCGTGTCCATGGCCCTGGTGGAGCAGGTCGTCCCGCCAAGCCGCTTGACCGAAGGCATGACCTGGCTGATCACCGGCCTGAGCATCGGCGTGGCCATCGGTGCCGCCAGTTCCGGTTGGATGATCGATCACTTTGGCGCCACCAGCGGGTTTTGGGTGGCGCTGATGGCGGGCGCGGTAGTGTTGGGGTCAGCGGTGTTGGGGGTTCGGCGGTTGGGCTGATGAAGCCCCCGTGCGTGCTCTTTCAAGAAAATCGTCCACCGCCTCCCGAAAGGCTGCCTCGATTGCTTCTTCGGTCTGACCCTCGTAACTGACCAGAGAGTCGATATACAAAACCCTGCCAAACAGGCAATTGTCCTCGACGCTGGTCTCGACCGATCCGGTGTGTCCTCTGTATTTCAATGGGCGATTCACTGAGCGGCTTCTCCTGACTGCAGTAGTTCGGTGACCTGAGGCTGGTCACCCTAGGCCAGTTTTTGCACCCGTAACATCATTTGCGTACGGGTTTTGTGTAGGACCGTTCCCGGTAGCTGCATCCCCGTCATACCGGCCCCATCCCCCGCTAATTTTTCCCTTCCCGGTTCGTTTTATAGGGACGACGTGCCTTTGTGCTTCCCGCCTATTGCTCCGGACTCCAAGAAATGAATGCTGAAGACTCCTTGAAACTTGCTCGCCGGTTTATCGGGCTGCCCCTGGAAAAACGCCAAGTGTTCCTGCAAGCCTTGCAGAAAGAAGGTGTGGATTTTTCCCGGTTTCCGATACCGGCAGGGGTGGAAGTGGAGGATCGCCAGGCGCTGTCCTACGCACAGCAGCGCATGTGGTTTCTCTGGCAGTTGGACCCGGCAAGTGGCGCCTACAACCTGCCCGGTGCCGTGCGGCTGAAGGGCGTATTGAATGTGCGCGCAATGGAGCAAGCCTTCGCCAGCCTGGTGGCGCGCCATGAAACCTTGCGCATGGTGTTCCAGTGCCAGGCAGATGATCGCCTGGAGCAAGTCGCCAAGGTGCCGTCGCTGGCCATTGAACACCTGGATCTCAGCGCGTTGGCGGGCGATGCGCGTGAGCAGGCCGTCAATGACGCGGCAACCCGTCAATCGCTGCAGCCGTTCGACCTGGAAAACGGCCCGCTACTGCGTGTGCAACTGCTCAAGCTCGATGAGCAGGAGCACGTATTGCTGCTGACCCTGCACCACATCGTCTCCGATGGCTGGTCGATGAACGTACTGATCGACGAGTTCATTCGCTGCTACGACGCCCACGATCGCAATGAGGCGCCCCAACTGCTGGTGCTGCCGATCCAGTACAGCGACTACGCCCTGTGGCAGCGTCGCTGGCTGGAAGCCGGAGAGCAGGCGCGTCAGTTGGAGTACTGGCAGGCGCGCCTGGGTGATGAGCATCCGGTGTTGGAGCTGCCGACGGACCGCCCGCGCCCGGCCATGCCCAGCTATCAGGGCACTCGCCATGATTTCGCGATCGACCCGGCACTGGCCGCGCAACTGCGTGGTTGCGCGCAGGCCCATAACGTCACCCTGTTCATGTTGCTGCTCGGTGCGTTCAACGTTTTGCTGCATCGCTACACGGGGCAGGGCGATATTCGCGTCGGCGTGCCGATTGCCAACCGCAACCGCACAGAGGTCGAAGGGCTGATCGGTTTCTTCGTCAATACCCAGGTGTTGCGTACCGAACTCGCCGGGCAGACCCGTATCGCCGAGTTGCTGCAAGGCATCAAGGAGCACGCCCTGGGTGCCCAGGCCCATCAGGAGTTGCCTTTCGAGCGTCTGGTGGAAGCCTTGAAGGTCGAGCGTAGCCTCAGCCATACACCCTTGTTCCAAGTGATGTACAACCACCAGCCACAGGTGGCGGATATCGCCGCCGTCAGCACGGCCTCCGGCTTGGAACTGGCTTTGGTGGAGTGGCAAGGGCGCACCACCCAGTTCGATCTGACCCTCGACACCTATGAAAAGTCTGGCACCCTGCATGCGGCGCTGACCTACGCCAACGACCTGTTCGACGCGTCTTCCATCGAGCGCATGGCGCGTCACTGGATCAGCTTGCTGCACGCCATGGTTGAGGAGGGTGACCAACGCGTCGGTGAACTGCCGATGCTGGCCGCCGACGAACACCATGTGCTGGTGAACGCCTGGAACCGGACCGCCGAGGCGTACCCGACCGAGCGTGGCATTCATCAGTTGATCGAGGATCAGGTGAAACGCACGCCGCACGCACCGGCGTTGCAGTTCGGTGCAAGCACCCTGAGCTACGCCCAGCTCGACGCCCGCGCCAACCAGTTGGCCCACGCCTTGCGCGAGCAGGGCGTCGGCCCGGATGTGTTGGTCGGGATCTGCGTCGAGCGCTCCGTCGAGATGGTGGTGGGGTTGCTCGCCATCCTCAAGGCCGGGGGTGCCTACGTGCCGTTGGACCCTGAATACCCTCAGGACCGTCTGGCCTACATGATCGAAGACAGCGGCATTACGCTGCTGCTGAGCCAGCAAAGCCTGCTGCCGATGCTGCCTGCTGCGGGCGCACAGGTGATAGCCCTGGACCAGGCCTCAGATTGGCTCGACGGCTACAGCACTGAATCGCTCGCCGTCAATATCCACGCGTTGAACCTGGCCTACGTCATCTACACCTCCGGCTCCACCGGCAAGCCCAAGGGGGCGGGCAACAGTCATCGCGCATTGGTCAACCGCCTGTGCTGGATGCAACAGGCCTACGGTCTGGATGCCGGCGACGCGGTCTTGCAGAAAACCCCGTTCAGTTTCGATGTGTCGGTGTGGGAGTTCTTCTGGCCGTTGATGACCGGCGCACGCCTGGTGGTCGCAGCGCCAGGTGAGCACCGTGAGCCGGCGCGCCTGATCGAAACCATCGGCCGTTACGCCATCAGCACCTTGCACTTTGTGCCCTCGATGCTCCAGGCGTTCATCCATGAACCGGGTGTGCACGCCTGCACGGGACTCAAGCGTATTGTGTGCAGCGGTGAAGCCTTGCCGCTGGATGCGCAATTGCAAGTATTCGCCAAGCTGCCGGGGGCGGGTTTGTTCAACCTCTACGGCCCGACCGAAGCCGCCATCGACGTGACCCACTGGACCTGCGTCGACGAAGGCGCCGACAGCGTGCCCATCGGCCGCCCGATTGCCAACCTGGCCACCTACGTGTTCGATGCCCAGCTCAATCCGGTGCCCGCCGGTGTTTCGGGTGAGCTGTACTTGGGCGGCACCGGCCTGGCGCGCAGTTACCACCGCCGCCCGGCGCTCACGGGCGAGCGTTTTGTCCCCAGCCCGTTTGTGGGCGGCGAGCGCCTGTATCGCACCGGCGACCGTGTCTGCCAACGTGCCGATGGCGTGATCGAATACCTCGGCCGCCTCGATCATCAGGTAAAGCTGCGCGGCCTGCGCATTGAGCTGGGTGAGATCGAGACGCGCCTGATGCAGCATCCTACGGTGCGTGAAGCGGTGGTGCTGGTGCACGGCGGTAAACAGCTGGTTGCCTATCTGGTGCTCGAAAACGACGAGCCCGCCGACCTCAAGGCCTGGTTGCTCGGCAGCCTGCCGGAATACATGGTGCCGACGCACCTGATCCCACTGGCCAAGCTGCCGGTCACCGCCAACGGCAAGCTGGACCGCAAGGCCTTGCCGTTGCCGGACGCTACGCCGCAACAGGCATTCATCGCCCCTGAAAGCGCACTGCAAAAAGCTTTGGCGGCGATCTGGGTCGATGTGCTTGGCCTGGAACACGTCGGCCTGGACGATAACTTCTTCGAACTGGGCGGCGACTCGATCATCTCCATTCAGGTGGTCAGCCGTGCGCGTCAGGCTGGGATTCGTCTCAGTCCGCGTGATGTGTTCCAGTACCAGAGTGTACGCAGCCTGGCGTTGGTCGCGACTTTTGAGCAGGCCGGCGTGATTGAGCAAGGGTCGGCCAGCGGCGAAGTGATCCTGACGCCGGTGCAGCACAGCTTTTTCGACCAGGCGATTGCGGCGCGTCATCACTGGAACCAATCGTTGCTGTTGACCCCGCGTGAGCCTCTGCAGGCTGCGCGCCTGGAAGCGGCGCTGACGCAACTGATCAATCATCACGACGCCCTGCGCCTGCGCTTTGTGCAGCACGCCGATAGCTGGCAGCAATCTTATGCAGCACCGGTCAGCGAGGTTGGGTTGTGGCAGTCCCAGGCTGCGGATGACGCTCAACTGGCCGCCCTGTGCGACGAAGCCCAGCGCAGCCTCGACCTCGAGCAAGGTCCGCTGCTGCGCGCCGCCCTGATCAACATGGGCGATGGCAGTCAACGTCTGCTGCTGGTGGTGCATCACTTGGTGGTGGACGGTGTGTCGTGGCGCATTCTGCTGGAAGACCTGCAACAGGCTTACCGCGAAGCCCCCCTGCCAGCCAAGACCAGTGCCTTCCAGCAGTGGGCGCAGCAGCTGCACGCCCATGCACAAGACCTCAATGCGCAACTGCCTTACTGGCAGGCACAGGCCATCGACGCCGAGCTGCCGTGCGACAACCCTCAAGGAGGTCTGCAAAGCCGCCTGGGCAGCAAAATCGAGATCCGCTTGAATGCCGAGCTCACCCGTCAATTGCTCCAAGAGGCACCAGCGGCTTACCGCACTCAAGTCAATGACCTGCTGCTGACCGCACTGGCCCGCGTGGTCGGCCGTTGGAGCGGCCAACCCGCCGCGCTGATCCAGCTGGAAGGGCATGGCCGTGAAGACCTGTTCGATGACGTCGACCTGACCCGTACGGTTGGCTGGTTCACCAGCCTGTTCCCCGTGCGTTTGCAGGCCGAGGGCGAGCTGGCGAGCGCGATCAAGTCGGTCAAGGAGCAACTGCGCGCCGTGCCCGACAAGGGCCTGGGCTATGGCCTGCTGCGTTACCTCGGTGTACCTGCGGCTCGTGACTCTCTCGCCGGTCTGGGGGCGCCGCGTATCACCTTCAACTACCTGGGGCAGTTCGATCGCCAGTTCGATGACTCGGCGCTGTTCGTACCCGCTAGCCAAGGCAGCGGCCAGGCCCAGGACCCCGAGGCGCCACTGGCCAACTGGCTGACGGTGGAAGGGCAGGTGTACGGAGGTGAGTTGGCGCTGCAATGGGGCTTCAGCCGCGAAATGTTCCAAGCCTCGACCATCCAGCGCCTGGCGGATGACTACGCCACGGAACTCCGGGTCTTGATCGCCCACTGCTGTGCCACGCCAGCAGGGCAGGTCACACCGGCGGACTTCCCGCTGGCCTGTCTGACCCAACAGCAACTGGACGCGCTGCCGGTCGCCGGGCCGGCCATTGCCGACCTCTATCCGCTGTCGCCCATGCAGCAGGGCATGCTGTTCCACACCCTGTACGAGCCCGAAGTGCAGGCCTATATCAACCAACTGCGCCTGGACATCGAAGGCTTGGATTTATTGACGTTCGGCCGCGCCTGGCAGGCGGTGCTCGACCGGCATGACATCCTGCGCAGCAGTTTCCATTGGCTGGGCCTGGACAGCGCTCACCAGGTGATTGCGCGTCAGGTCGACCTGCAATTGCAGGTGATTGAAGATGCCAATGCCGACTTCGATGCGCTGGCTGTCGCCGAGCGTGAGCGCGGTTTTGAGCTGAACAACGCGCCGTTGTTCCGCCTGATGCTGGTACGCGGTGCGGGTACGACCTGGCACTTGATCTTCACCAGTCATCACATCCTCATGGACGGCTGGAGCAACGCGCAGTTGCTCAGCGAAGTCATCGCCCACTATGCGGGTCACGCACTGCCAGCGCCGATGGGCCAGTTCCGTGATTACCTGGGCTGGCTGCAACAGCAGGCGTCGGGCCAAGGTTTCTGGAAGGCGGCTTTGATGCCTTTGCAAGCGCCCACTCTGTTGGCGGATGCGCTGCGTGCACCGGCTGACGGCCTGGGCATGGCTGACCATCATGTGGCCCTCGGCGTAGCGCTCACCCAACGCCTAGGCGCCTGCGCCCGCCAACACAAAGTCACCCTCAACACCCTGTTGCAAGGGGCTTGGAGCCTCCTGCTGCAACGCTACACCGGCCAGGCGTGCGTGGCTTTCGGCGCCACTGTGGCCGGGCGTTCGGCGCCGTTGCCAGGGATCGAGCAGCAACTGGGCCTGTTCATCAACACCTTGCCGATCATCAGCGCGGCTTCGCCGGCCCAGCCGGTGGCCGACTGGCTCGATGAACTGCAAGCCCTGAACCTCAGCCTGCGTGATCACGAGCATGTGCCGCTTTACGACATCCAGGGTTGGGCCGGTCAACAAGGCACCGCCCTGTTCGACACCTTGCTGGTGTTTGAAAACTTCCCGGTGGCCGACGCACTGAAACAAGGTGCACCTGCCGGCCTGGGCTTCGGCAAATTGCACAACCATGAACGCACCCACTATCCGCTGACCCTGGGCATTGAGCTGGGCGCCAGTCTGCGCCTGGAGTTCAGTTACGACCGTAGCCGTTTCAGCGAGCAGCAGGTCGCGCAATTGAGCGCCAACCTGCAGCACCTGTTGCTGCAAATGATGGCCGACGCCCGTACGCCGCTTGGCAATCTGCAACTGCTGGATGAAACCGCACAGCACCGCGTGCTTGCCCTCAGTCAATCCGCGGCGACGGCTCAACGTCGCACGCTGGTCCATGAGCGTATCGCCGCTCAAGCCCACGCCACACCCGATGCCTTGGCGGTACAGGCAGGCAATGTGCGGTTGAGCTATGCCCAGCTCAACGAACGCGCCAACCGCCTGGCTCATCGCCTGCTGGAACTGGGTGCAGGCCCCGGCCAGCGCGTGGGCCTGGCCGCCCGGCGTGGCCCGCAACTGATCGTCAGCCTGCTGGCGGTGCTCAAGAGCGGCGCGGCCTACGTGCCGCTGGACCCGAACTATCCGGCCGAACGCCTGGCCTACATGCTGGCCGACAGTCGCCTGGATCTGTTGCTCAGCGAAACCGGCTTGCTGAACGACCTGCCGCTGCCCCAAGGGCTGACCCGCGTGGACTTCAGCGCAAGTGGCGATGAACTGGCCAGCTACCCCATGAGCCCTCCACTCAACCGGGCGACGGCGGCCGACCTGGCCTACGTGATCTACACCTCCGGCTCCACCGGCCAGCCAAAAGGCGTGGCCATCGACCACGGGGTTCTCGGCCAATTCTGCGACAGCGCCGAAGGCTACAGTCGCCTGACTGCCGAGGATCGCGTGCTGCAATTCGCGACCTTCAGCTTCGACGGCTTCGTCGAGCAGTGCTACCCGCCGCTGTGCGTGGGCGCGGCACTGATCATGCGCGGCGATGAATTGTGGGATGCCGGGCAACTGGCCCGGGAAATCGTCGAGCAGGGCGTGACCCTGGCCGACTTGCCGGCGGCCTACTGGTACTTGCTCGCCAAGGAATGCGCCGTCGACCGTCGTCCCTTGGGCAACCTGCGCCAGGTGCATGTGGGCGGTGAAGCCATGTCGGTGGAAGGCCTGCGCGCTTGGTACGCCGCGGGCTTGGGCGACGTGCGCCTGGTCAACACCTACGGGCCGACTGAAGCCACTGTGGTCTCCAGTGTGCATGACTGCCAACTGGCCGACGCCAGCGATGCGTTCGGTGTGCCGATTGGGCAGGCGATTGAAGGCCGTTCGCTGTATGTGCTCGACAGTGGTTTTGAATTGTTGGCCACCGATGGCGTCGGCGAGCTGTGCATCGGCGCTGAAGCCGGCCTGGCCCAGGGTTATTTTGATCGCCCGGCACTGACCGCCGAACGCTTCCTGCCGGACCCGTTTTCGTCCATGCCTGGTGCACGGCTTTATCGCAGTGGCGACCTGGCCCGTTACAACGCGGCGGGTGCCCTGGAATACGTCGGGCGCATCGACCATCAAGTGAAGATTCGCGGTTTCCGTATCGAAATCGGAGAGATCGAAGCCAGCCTGCAAGCCCTGGCCCCAGTGCGCGAAGCAGCGGTGATCGCCCAGCCGAGCGCAACGGGTGCGCAATTGGTGGCGTATGTCGTCGCCGCCCAAGACCAGACGCTAGATACCCAGGCCCTGGCGAACACCCTGCGTCAATCCCTGCCGGATTACATGGTGCCGGCCCATTGGCAGGTGCTGGATGCCTTGCCCCTGAACAACAATGGCAAACTCGACCGCCGCGCACTGCCGACGCCGAACCTGAACCTGGCGCAACATGCCTACGTGGTACCCCACAGCGTCCTGCAAATTCAGCTGGCGGCCATCTGGCAAGCCGTGTTGCAGGTCGAGCAGGTGGGATTGAACGATCACTTCTTCGAGCGTGGCGGCCATTCGTTGCTGGCCACCCAAGTCATTTCCCGGGTGCGTCATGCACTGTCGCTGGAAGTGCCACTGCGCACGCTTTTCGAACAGCCGACCCTCGAAGCGTTCGCAGCAGCCTGCGCGGGGCTGCAGGCCGACACCACGCCACCACTGGTGGCCGTGGAACGTAACCAACCGCTGGCCTTGTCCTTTGCCCAGGAGCGCCAATGGTTCCTCTGGCAACTGGACCCAGGCAGCGCCGCTTACCACGTGCCCAGCGCCTTGCATCTGCGTGGCTCGCTGGACATCGCCGCGTTGGAGCTGGCTTTTCAAGCGTTGGTGCAACGCCATGAGCCGTTGCGCACCACCTTTGTGGAGGAGGGCGAGCAGGCCTGGCAGGTGATTCACCCAAGCCTGTCGATTGCTATCGAGCATCAACCGGTCGACGCTTCGAACATCGAACACGCAGTATCCCAAGCCATCCAGCGTCCGTTCGACCTGCGCAACGGCCCGCTGATGCGCGTCAATCTGCTGGCCGTCGCGGCCGATCACCATGTGCTGGTGATCACCCAGCATCACATCATCTCCGACGGCTGGTCGATGCAGGTCATGGTCGATGAACTGGTGGCGCTCTATCAGGGCCACGCTCAATTGCCGGCGCTGCCGTTGCAGTACGCCGACTATGCCGTGTGGCAGCGTGACTGGATGGCGGCCGGGGAAAAACAACGCCAGCTCGATTACTGGTGTGGGCGCCTGGGCACTGAACATGGCGTGCTGGAGCTGCCCCTGGACCATCCACGTCCTGCGCAGCAAAGCCATTGCGGCGCACGTCACAACCTTCATCTGGATGCCGCGTTGGTGGCCGAACTCAAGGCCTTGGCCCAGCGCCAGGATGTGACTTTGTTCATGTTACTGCTGGCGTCGTTCCAGACCCTGCTGCATCGCTACAGTGGGCAGTCGCAGATTCGTGTCGGGGTACCGATTGCCAACCGCAATCGTCTGGAAACCGAACGGCTGATTGGTTTCTTCGTCAACACCCAAGTGCTGCAAGCCGACCTCAGCGGGCACATGACGTTCGATCAGTTGCTGGCCCAGGTCAAACGCCGCGCCCTGGAGGCCCAGGCCCATCAAGACCTGCCGTTCGAACAGTTGGTGGAAGCGCTGCAGCCGGAGCGCAGCCTCAGCCATAACCCGCTGTTCCAAGTGATGTTCAACCATCAGGACAGCTTGCGCCCAGGCCAGGTTCAGGTGCTCGGCCTGGACCTGCAGCCGGTGGACTGGGCGGCGCACACCACCCAATTCGACCTGAACCTGGAGACCGAAGAGTCGGCAGACGGCCTGTGGGCTGCGCTGACCTACGCCACCGACCTGTTTGAGCAGGCGACTGTGGAACGTATGGGCCAGCATTGGCAGAACCTGCTGCGCGCCGTGGTGCGTGATGCGTCCCTGGCGCTGGATGAACTGCCGATGCTCAGCGCGTCGCAATGGCAGCAATGGGTGAACGATTGGAACCGCAGCGATACCGCTTACCCGCGTGAGCATTGTGTCCATCAACTGTTCGAAGCCCAAGCGCTGGCCCAGCCGGACGTGGTCGCCGTGCAATTCAATGACCAGGCCCTGAGCTATGGCGAGCTCAACCGGCGTGCCAATCGCCTGGCTCACCGCTTGATCGCCGCTGGTGTCGGCCCGGATGTGCTGGTGGCGGTGCATGTCGAGCGTTCGGCGGATATGGTCGTCAGCCTGTTGGCCACGCTCAAGGCCGGTGGCGCTTATGTGCCGCTGGACCCGCAGTTCCCGGCGGACCGACTGGCCTTCATGCTCGAAGACAGTCGTGCCCGGGTGCTGTTGACCCAGCCACACCTGTTGGGGCAACTGGCGCAACCGCAAGGTCTGACTGTACTGCTGGCAGAGGACGCCGAAGGCGCTGAGCACAACCCGCAGGTCAACGTCACACCGGAACACCTGGCCTACGTGATCTACACCTCTGGCTCCACCGGCAAGCCCAAAGGTGTGATGGTGCGGCATCAGGCGCTGTGCAGTTTCACCAGCGGCATGGCCGCCACCCTGCACATCGGTGCGGATGCACGGGTGCTGTCGCTGACCACGTTCTCGTTCGACATCTTCGCCCTGGAGCTCTACGTGCCGCTGACGGTCGGCGCCAGGGTGTTGTTGAGCGGCCAGGAAATGGCGCTCGACCCGGAAGCCATTCTCGATCTGGCTCACCAACACTCCGCCAGCGTGCTGCAAGCCACGCCGTCGACCTGGCGCATGCTGCTCGACAGCCCGCGCGCCGAGCTGCTGCATGGCATCCAATGCCTGTGTGGCGGCGAGGCGCTACCGAGCGATCTGGCCCAGCGCCTGCTCGACCTGCAAGGGCCGGTGTGGAACCTCTATGGCCCGACGGAAACCACCATCTGGTCCGCCGCCCATCGTTTGGTTGACGCGCAGCCTTTTGTCGGGCGACCCATCGCCAACACGTCATTGTTCATCCTCAATGCCGGGCTGACCCCATGCCCGCAAGGCGCGTCGGGTGAGTTGCTGATCGGAGGCGTTGGCTTGGCGCGGGGTTATCACGCACGACCTGCGCTCACTGCCGAGCGCTTCGTGCCCAACCCCTTCGGTGCGCCGGGCGAACGCCTGTACCGCACCGGCGACCTGGCCCGTTACCAGGCTGACGGCGTGGTGGAGTACATCGGCCGGGTCGATCACCAGGTCAAGGTGCGTGGTTTCCGCATCGAACTCGGCGAGATCGAAGCCTGCCTGCGCGAACACCAGGGCGTGCGTGAAGCCGTGGTGCTGGCCGACAACGACCGCTTGATCGCCTACCTGGTCAGCGCGGCGCCCGACACCCAGGATGCGTACAAAGCCGTCTTGCGCGAGCGCCTGCCGGACTACATGGTGCCGTCGCACCTGCTGTTCCTCGACAGCCTGCCCTTGACGCCCAACGGCAAGCTCGACCGCAAGGCACTGCCCAAGCCCGACGCGAGTCTATCGCTCAAACACTCTGTGGCGCCGGTCAGCCCACGGCAGCAACAGGTCGCGGCGATCTGGGCCGAGGTGCTGGAAGTACCGCAAGTCGGCCTTGACGATCACTTCTTCGAACTGGGCGGGCATTCGTTGCTGGCCACGCGGGTGGTGTCGCGGGTGCGTCAGGCGCTGGCGCTGGAAGTCGCGCTCAAGACCCTGTTCGAACAACCGTTGCTGGGTGACTTCGTGCGGGCGTTGGGCGAGGAGGGCGTGACTGCGCCCGTGCTGCTCAAGGTCGACCGCACGCAACCCTTGCCGCTGTCCTATGCCCAGGAACGTCAATGGTTCCTCTGGCAACTGGACCCACACAGCGCGGCGTACCACATCCCCAGCGCTTTGCGTTTGCACGGGCCGCTGAACCTGGACGCACTGCAGCGCAGCTTCGACACCTTGTTGGCGCGCCACGAAAGCCTGCGTACCCATTTGCGCCAGGACACCAGCGGCACGGTTCAGGTCATTGAAGAGAATGGCGTGATCGACATCGCCCAGGCCGACACGGAATACGCGGACCTCAAGGCCCGGGTAGCCGCCGAGGTAGCGCGTCCGTTCGACTTGCTGCGTGGGCCGTTGCTGCGGGTCACGCTGCTGCGCCTGGCCGAGGATGATCATGTGCTGGTGCTGGTGCAGCACCATATCGTCTCCGATGGTTGGTCGATGCAACTGATGGTCGAGGAGCTGGTGCAGATGTACGCCGCTTTCAGCCACGGTGAGTTGCCGAACCTGCCGGCGTTGCCGATCCAGTACGCCGACTATGCCGTGTGGCAACGTCACTGGATGGAAGCCGGAGAGAAGGCGCGTCAACTGGCTTACTGGCGCGAGCAATTGGGCGGTGAACAACCGGTGCTGGAATTGCCGTTCGACCACCAGCGGCCGGCGCTGCCAAGCCATCGCGGCGCACGCTTGGGCATCGAGCTGGCGCCTGGCTTATTGGCCGGGCTGCGCACGCTGGCGCAAAACGCCGGGGTGACGCTGCCGATGGTGTTGCTGGCGTCCTATCAGGCGCTGCTGCACCGCTACAGCGGCCAGGAAGACGTGCGTGTCGGCGTACCCATCGCCAACCGCAACCGCCTGGAAACCGAGGGGTTGATCGGCTTCTTCGTCAACACCCAAGTGCTCAAGGCTGATATCCACGGGCAGATGAGCGTGGCGCAATTGCTCGGCCAAGTCCGTCAACGCTCTCTGCAAGCCCAGGTCCATCAAGACCTGCCGTTCGAGCAATTGGTGGAGGCGCTGCAACCGGAGCGCAGCATGAGCCTGAACCCGTTGTTCCAGGTGCTGTTCAACCACCGCGTCACCTCGGCCGACAGCCATCTGCACCGATTGACCGACCTGCACGTCGAGGTCTTGAGCTGGGATGAAGGCGTCGCGCAGTTCGACCTGGCGCTGGACGTGGAGGAAAGCCGCCAGACGCTGCGCGCCTCCCTGAGTTACGCCACGGACCTGTTTGCCCCGGCCACCATCGAGCGTATGGCCGGGCACTGGCAAAACCTGTTGCAGGCAATGGTTGCCGATCCGCAGCAGCCCATCAGTCAGTTGAACCTGCTGGATCACGCTGAGCAACAGCACATTCTGAAGGTGTGGAATTGCACCGACTCAGGCTTCTCGGCCCAGCGCCTGGTGCATGAGCTGTTCGCTGACCGCGCGCGGGAGAATCCCGACGCGGTGGCGGTGAAGTTCGACGCGCAAACCCTGAGTTACGGTGAACTCGATCGCCAGGCCAACCGCTTGGCCCATGCGCTGATCGCCCGTGGTGTTGGCCCGGAAGTGCGTGTGGCCATCGCCATGCCGCGCAGTGCCGAGATCATGGTGGCGTTCCTCGCGGTGCTCAAAGCCGGTGGCGTGTACGTGCCGCTGGATGTGGAGTATCCACGTGATCGCCTGCTGTACATGATGCAGGACAGTCGCTCTCAACTGCTGCTGACCCATTCGTCAGTGCACCAGCG
>NZ_JBWKUX010000020.1:0-70519 GCF_059421065.1 Pseudomonas sp. GW821-FHT03A09
TTAAATTCCGAAACCCCATTTGCGAAAGCAGATGGGGTTTTGTTTTGGGCGCTCGAAAACTATTTGAAGTTTTTGATACGTCAACTTTTCACCCAAGGGCCTTTTTGTAGCCCAAGGCCGTGCTCGCCTGACAAAACAGCATGCCGTTGGGGAAATCAATGCAAAGTGTTTCTGCATTTTTGGTATGGTGCAGCACATTTTCATAGGGATTGATCTCTTACCCGCAGGATGCGGCGTCGACCTTCTTCAACGAGATGCTGTAGAAATGCCTGAACCGATACCGATCAAGGATCACGAGAAAGAAAACCGCCTGGTCAACAAGCGCCTGTTCGCCTGCGCGCTGCTGGTGATCGGCATCACCTGTGCTTTAGTGGGCCGCATGTATTTCTTGCAGGTAGTGCAGTACGACTATCACTCCACGATTTCTGAAAACAACCGGGTCCACGTGCTGCCGATAACGCCGACCCGCGGGTTGATCTATGACCGCAATGGCGTCGTGCTGGCGGATAACCGGCCCAGCTACAACCTGACAATCACCCGCGAGCGTACTACCGACCTTAAAGGCGAACTGGACGCTATCGTCGATCTTCTGCACTTGCCTGCCGAGGATCGCGCGGTATTCGACAAGGCACTGAAGCAGGCACGCCACCCGTTTGTCCCCGTCACGTTGTTTTATGAGCTGACGGAAGAGCAGATCGCCGTGCTGGCCGTCAACGAATTCCGTCTACCCGGCGTGGACGTTGAGCCGCAGTTCGTGCGGCACTACCCGCTGGGCGCGCATTTCGCCCATTCGATCGGCTACGTCGGCCGTATCAATGAAAAAGAATCCAAGGTCCTCGACTCCGTGGAGTATCGCGGTACGCAATCCATCGGCAAGACCGGCATCGAGCGTTTCTACGAGTCTGAGCTACATGGCCACGTCGGTTATGAGGAGGTCGAGACCAATGCTCAAGGTCGCGTGTTGCGCGTGCTCAAGCACACCGATCCGATCCCCGGCAAAAACATTGTTCTGAGCCTCGACGTCAAACTTCAGGAAGCTGCCGAAGAGGCACTGGGTGACCGCCGTGGTTCGGTAGTGGCCCTCGATCCGGAAACGGGCGAGGTGCTGGCCATGGTCAGCAAGCCGAGTTTCGACCCGAACCTGTTCGTCACTGGTATCAGCTTCAAGGAATACGCCGCGCTGCACGACTCCATCGACCGACCGTTGTTCAATCGCGTGTTGCGCGGGCTCTACGCGCCTGGTTCGACCATCAAGCCGGAAGTGGCCATCGCCGGCCTCGACAGTGGTGTGGTGACCGCCCAAACTCGTGTGTTCGACCCTGGGTACTACCAACTGCCCGACTTTGACCACAAATACCGCAACTGGAATCACAGCGGCGACGGCTGGGTGGATATGGACGCGGCTATCATGCGTTCCAACGACACCTACTTTTACGACCTGGCCCATAAGCTCGGAATCGACCGGCTGCATGACTACCTGGCTGAGTTCGGCCTCGGCCAGAAAGTTTCCCTGGACATGTTCGAGGAGTCAGCTGGCTTGATGCCCTCCCAAGCCTGGAAGCGCGCAACCCGGCGTCAGCCTTGGTTCCCGGGCGAAACCGTGATCCTCGGCATTGGCCAGGGTTATATGCAGGTCACACCATTACAACTGGCCCAGGCCACCGCGTTGATCGCTAACAAAGGCGTGTGGAACCGACCTCACCTGGCCAAGACCATCAACGGTGTGCCGCCGGTGGACGAGAACCCGATGCCCAACGTCGTCCTCAAGGACCCGCGTGATTGGGAACAGGTCAACCACGGCATGCAGTTGGTGATGCACGACCCACGCGGCATCGCACGGGCGGCGGCGCAAGGTGCGCAATACCGCATCGCCGGCAAGAGTGGTACGGCGCAGGTGGTCGCGATCAAGCAAGGTGAGCGTTACAACCGTAACAAGACCCTGGAGCGTCATCGCGATAACGCCTTGTTCGTCGGCTTTGCCCCGGCGGAACACCCGAAGATCGTGATCTCGGTGATGATCGAGAACGGGGAGGCCGGTGGACGCGTCGCCGGTCCGGTGGTTCGACAAATCATGGACGCATGGCTGCTTGATCAAGAGGGTCATTTGAAGCCGCAATATGCGACTCCGGTCAAAGCTCCGGGTGATCCACACGTCTAAGTCACGCCGAATCCTCCAAGCCCTCATGAGCCAGCCACGGAACATCGTGGCTCGTCCAGATATGCGAGGTGGGCCTGACGCCCGGGTCATCATCCAGCGTCGCCACGCGCACGATCACATGGGGCTGATGCCCGCGTTCAGCCATCAGGTGTGAACCGCAACGGGAGCAGAAATGCCTCAACTTGCCCGGGGAAGATTCAAACGCCGACAGCAACTCTTCACCCTGCGTCCAACGAAAGTGCTCGCGCATCACCCCGGCGGTGGCGACGAACGCGGCTGCATGGGTTTTGCGGCAACTGTTGCAGTGGCAATGGCTGATGGGCATGTCGAGGCTGTCCACCTGATAGCGCACAGCTTTGCAGAAGCAACTTCCATTCAACGGGTCAGTCATAACGTATGGCCGGGTCAAGGATAGGTGCATCATCATCGCGCACAACTCGAGGTTGCGCATTGGTCGATGTCGCCTACTGTCAATGGAGGAGGTGACTTATGCACGTATTAGATCGCATCGAACGAAAAGTCTTGCTCAACGCTTCACGCAAACAGGTCTGGGAAGCCCTTACGGATGCCGAGCAATTCGGCAGTTGGTTCGGCATCGCGCTCAAGGGTAAAGCTTTCGTCGTGGGTGAAACCATCGAAGCGCCGATTACTTACCCTGGCTACGAACATGTGGTGTGGAAGGCTAAGATCGAGCGCATTCTGCCCCAAACCCTGTTTTCCTTCTGGTGGCATCCTTACGCGGTCGAGCAGGGTGTCGATTACGACAAGGAAACCCCGACACTGGTGGAATTCACCCTTGAAGACCGTGCGCCAGGCATTCTGCTGCGGGTGGTCGAGTCCGGGTTTGACGCAATCCCTGAGGACCGCCGCCAAAAAGCCTTCAAGATGAATTCCCGTGGCTGGGACGAGCAAATGGGCAATATTGAAACTTATCTGGGCCAAGCCCGCCGAGCCTGACCCCACGGGCATCAGTATTGATGCCCGTGTTCACGTGAGTCAGCCTTCGTGAGCGGTGGTGATTTCCAGGGTATCGGTGAAGGTCACCAACACACTTTGCCCGACCTTGAGGTCTTTGAGGGCGGCACGGATTTCCGGTTTTTCAACGTTCAGCACTTTGGTGGCGCCGGTCGGATTCTCCAGGGTAACCTGGTTTTTTTTCAGGTCGATGTGGGTGATCTTCAATTGCACCTGTACCTGGCGAAAGGCTGCGCCACCGGGGTTCGGGTTGTCGGCGGTGGCGCGCACCACGCCGGTTTTTTCGCTGGCGTCGGGCGGGCTCTTGTCCACATCGGTATCGAGCACGGCGGCCACCGAATGGGTGGTCAGCACCTTCACCTGATCACCCACCTTGAGGTTGCCCAGGTCCTTGGCTTCATCACTCAATTGCACATGCACAGGGTTGCCCTGGGCGCCGGCGAGCACGACCTGGTGATTGGCCGCATCAACCGACAGCACCTTGGTGGTCACTTCATCGGCCTCTAGGGATTTGGACAGCGGAATGTCGGCAGCGTAAGCAGCGAGGTTGCCAACAGACAGCAGTGTGACCAGGGCGACTGCCTGGCGCAGGGTGCGGGATGAGATCATTGTGGGGACTTCCATGTGAGAGAAACCCTTGAGTCTAGTGGCGAGTCAGCGATGCGCAAATCCGCCAACTCTCCACGTTGTAACGTCTGTTAAAAGTCCACCGTCGCCGACAACTTCGCCACCCGCGGATCGCCTTGGGTCAAATAGCCACCCAACGCCGACTCCCAGTATTTGGTATTCGCCACGTTCTCCACGGTCGCACCCAACGTTACCTCACGCTGGTCCACCTTGAAATTGTAGCGAGCACCTACATCGAAGCGGTTCCAGGTCGGCAGGCTCAGGTTGTTGGCCGCATCGGCGTATTGGCCGCCGGTGCGCAGCATGCGACCGTTGACACTCACGCCCTGCAAGCCTGGCACGTCCCAATCCACGCCAGCATTGAGCTGGAATGACGGTACGCCGATGGCGCGGTTGCCGTCGTTGGCGCCGTTGAGGGTGTCTTTGAGTTCGGTCTTCATGACCGTGACACCGCCCAGTAAGCGCAGGCCACTGAGGGGTTCGCCGAAGACGTTCAACTCCACGCCCTGATTGACCTGCTGGCCTTCACGTACGTACAGGGCGGTGGTAGCACTGGTCTGGACTGAATAGCCATTGCTCGGTTGCTCGATGCGGTAGACACCCAAGGTCGCACCGTAAGTGCCCATATCCAACTTGATGCCGGCTTCGGTCTGTTTCGAGCGAGCCGGTGCGTATGCCTGGGCGCCATTGGTCACGGTCAAATTGCCGGAAGACACCGGTGCGGTCGGCCCCTGGGCCAGTCCTTCGATATGGTTGGCGTAGAACGACACATGTTCCCAAGGCTTGAACACCAGACCGTACACCGGTGTGGTGATGGACTTGTCATAGTTGGCCGTGCGCGTACCGGTGCCGTAGGCAAAGCCTTGCACCACCAACTCCTGACGGCGCAAGCCTGCGGTAAACAGCAAACGGTCGTCCATAAAGCCAACGGTGTCCGACACGGCGACACTGCGCGCAAAGGTTTTGGTCGTGATGCCTGGGTCGCTCATGTCACCCCCCGCGAAACGGCCTCGGGCGGGTTCAGGAATGCTCGACGGGTTGTAGATATTGCTGGCACGGCCGGTGAGGTCAAAGTCGTAGGCGTTGCGTGCCTGGGTCCAAATGCCCGTTAACCCGATGTTGAGTTTGTGGCTGACTTCGCCAGTCTGGAACTTGCCGTTCAGGCCGGCCATCAGGCTGGTGTTGTCTTCCTGGTGATGGATGCGCGAGCCGGTGACTTTGGCACTGCCGAGGTTGTCCGTCAGGGTCACCGACGAATAACGGCCGTCCTCGTTGCTGTGCTTGGCACCGCCCGCGAGGTAGGCGGTCCAGTTGTCGTTCAGGTCGTACTCGCCGCGCAGCATGCCGAAGGTGTCTTCGATATCGGTGGAACCCCACTTCGGCGCGTAGTTGGTCGCCGCCGACGGCGCGTCAGGAATGTGGGTGACCGCGCTGCCGAGGAACACCGAGTTACGACCACCATTGATGTGCTGGCGCTGATAGACAAAGTCCCCGGACAAACGCAATGCATCGCCGCGATAATCCAGGCCGATGGCAAACAACTTGGAGCGCTGGTTTTCGTTGTCGACCGCGGTATCACCCTCACGCTGGGACAGGTTCAGCCGCGCACCAAAACGATTGTCTTCACCGAAGCGCTGGCCGAGATCCAAGTGCTCCCCCACACGGCCGTCGCTGCTGATGTCAGTGCTGAAACGTCGCAGCGGCACATCATCGGCGCGCTTGGGTTGCAGGTTCACGCCACCGCCGATGCCTGAACCGCTAGGCGTCACGCCGTTGATGAAAGCGTTGGGGCCCTTGAATACTTCAACCCGCTCCAGGGCGTCGGTAGACATGATCTGGCGCGGTAGGATGCCGTACAGCCCGTTATAGGAAATATCATCGCCATTCAGCGGCAAGCCACGAATCACAAAAACCTGTGCCTGGTTGGCATAGCCCGAGGCCTGACGCACGGAGGAGTCATTGAGCAACACATCGCCGACGGTTTCCGCTTGCTGATCGCGGATCAATTTTTCGGTGTAGGAGGACATGCTGAACGGCACATCCATGATGTCCTGATTGCCCAGCACGCCCAGTTGGCCGCCACGGGCCACTTGCCCGCCGGCGTAAACCGGGGGCAATGCGTTGGGCGCAGGTGCCTCGGCACTGATGTTGGTCGCTCCCAACTCCAGTGTATTGCCGCCCTGACTGTTGTTCGCATCCTGCGGGATGGCTGGGGTGGCGGCGTGAGCGACGACACTCAGTGAGCAACAAAGGGCGAGCAGGGTCGGGCGGAACGGCACAGCAAGTCGGGCGCAAATGGGCATGGTCGATCCTGACGGTAAACCGTCAACAGGAGGAATGGGGGCAACAAGCGTTGCGCTTCCTTACTGCGCGAATACGACTCCGGTGCAAATGATATTAATTGTCATTAATGATTTGCAACAAAATTATGAGATTGCGGTCTGCGTGTGCGTAAACGTGCCGTGTAGAGGCTGATGCCGAGTAGAATCATGCTCTGAAAGCGATTCCTGAGGTGCGGTACGGTGGATTTACAGCAGGGTTTTGTCCTGACCCGGCATTGGCGCGACACCCCGGCGGGGACGGAGGTCAGTTTCTGGTTGGCCACGGACCACGGTCCGCGGCGTATCCGGTTACCCGTGCAGACCTCGGTGATGTTCATTCCAGAGGCTCATCGCAAGCCGCTCGATTGGCTGCTCAAGGGTGAACGCGATATCGAATTGCGTCCGTTGCAATTGTGCGATTTTCATCATCGCCCCGTGTTAGGCCTCTACACCCGCCAACATCGTCAACTGATGGACCTGGAAAAACGCCTGCGTGCTGCCGGGGTCGATGTCTACGAAGGCGATGTACGTCCACCCGAGCGCTACATGATGGAGCGCTTCATCACTGCTCCCGTGTGGTTTGGCGGCACGCTCGATGCCGCTGGTGTGCTGGATGATGCGCAGTTGAAACCCGCACCCGACTACCGGCCGCCGCTCAAGCTGGTGTCCCTCGATATCGAGACCACTGCCCAGGGCGATCTTTATTCCATCGCCCTCGAAGGCTGCGGCGAGCGCCAGGTGTACATGCTCGGCCCACCCAACAAAACCACGGCGGTGGATTTCAAGCTCGACTATTGCGACACCCGCGCCCAACTGCTCGAACGCCTCAACCAATGGCTCGCTACCTTTGATCCCGATGCGATCATCGGCTGGAACCTGGTGCAGTTCGACCTGCGCGTACTCCATGAACATGCCCAACGTCTCAATGTGCCGCTGCTGCTGGGGCGTGGTGGTGAAGCCATGGCTTGGCGTGAACACGGCAGTCGCAATCACTACTTCGCGGCGGCAGCGGGGCGGCTGATCATCGACGGCATCGAGGCGCTGCGTTCCGCCACCTGGAGTTTCGAATCCTTCAGCCTGGAAAACGTCGCGCAAACCCTGCTCGGTGAAGGCAAGGATATCTCCACACCGTACCAGCGCATGGACGAAATCAACCGCATGTTCGCCGAGGACAAGCCCGCCCTGGCGCGCTACAACCTCAAGGACTGCGAGCTGGTCACGCGGATTTTCGCCAAGACCGACCTGCTCAAGTTCCTGCTGGAGCGGGCCAGTGTCACCGGCTTGCCGGCCGACCGTAACGGCGGCTCGGTGGCCGCCTTCACCCATTTGTACATGCCGCTGATGCACCGTCAGGGCTTCGTCGCACCGAACCTGGGCGACAAACCACCCCAGGCCAGCCCCGGCGGATTTGTCATGGACTCGCGCCCGGGCCTCTACGAATCGGTGCTGGTGCTGGATTACAAAAGCCTCTACCCGTCGATCATCCGCAGCTTCCTGATCGACCCGGTGGGCTTGATCGAAGGTCTCAAACACCCCGAGGACAGTGCGTCGGTGGAAGGCTTTCGCGGTGCACGTTTTTCCCGTACCCGACATTGCCTGCCGTCCATCGTCGCCCGTGTTTCCGAAGGCCGCGAAGTGGCCAAGCGTGAACACAACGCCCCGTTGTCCCAAGCCCTGAAAATCATCATGAACGCCTTCTACGGCGTGCTCGGTTCCAGCGGTTGCCGGTTCTTCGATACGCGGCTGGCCTCGTCGATCACGATGCGTGGGCACCAGATCATGCGCCAGACCCGCCACCTGGTCGAAGCCCAGGGTTACGAGGTGATCTACGGCGACACTGACTCCACCTTCGTCTGGCTGGGCACAGCGCACTCCGAGGACGAGGCCGGCCGTATTGGGCGGGCGCTGGTCAAGCACGTCAACGACTGGTGGCGCGAGCATTTACATCACGAATTCGGCCTGCAAAGCGCGTTGGAGCTGCAGTACGAAACCCATTTCAGTCGCTTTCTCATGCCGACCATTCGCGGCGCGGAGGAGGGCAGTAAAAAGCGCTATGCGGGCTTGGTGATGCGCGGCGATGGCCGCGAGGAAATGGTCTACAAAGGCTTGGAAACCGTGCGCAGCGACTGGTCGCCCCTGGCCCGCCAGTTCCAGCAGGAACTCTACCAGCGCATCTTCCATCGCCAGCCCCACCAGGATTACATACGAGACTACGTGCGCCGCACCCTGAGCGGTGAATTCGATGAGCTACTGATCTATCGCAAACGCCTGCGGCGGCAACTGGATGACTACGAGCGCAACGTGCCGCCCCATGTACGCGCCGCGCGCCTGGCGGATGAATACAACGACCGCCTGGGCCGCCCGCGCCAGTACCAACGCGGCGGCTGGATCAGCTATGTGATCACGCTCAATGGTCCGGAGCCGCTGGAGGTGCGTCAGGCGCCGATCGACTACGACCACTACGTCACGCGCCAATTGCAGCCGGTGGCAGATGCGATCCTGCCGTTCGTCAACGACGATTTCAGCACCTTGGTCGGTGGGCAGATGGGCCTGTTCTAAAACGCTTGCCGAGGCACCACAAGAGCCTGCACTCTTGCCCTCTGATGACCACCCGCAGACGGCGCAGCGCTCAATGACCCCGATCACACTGACCGGTACCACGGTCGAACTCCAACCCCTGCAACGCGAACACTCGGTGGCCTTGCTCCAGGCCGCCGCCGACGGCGAATTGTGGAACCTCAAGGTCACGAACGTGCCGGGTCCGGACACCATCGATACGTACATCGACACCGCCTTGGCCGGGCGTGAGGCGGGTACGGTCATACCTTTCACTATCGTGAGTCGGGACACCGGCCAGGTGGTGGGCAGCACGCGCTTCTGGAAGGTTGACCGGGTCAATCGCAAGCTGGAAATCGGCCACACCTGGCTGGCGCAATCCACACAGAAGACCGGGATCAACACCGAGGCCAAGCTCTTATTGCTGACTTACGCCTTCGAAGTGCTCGACTGCGTGCGCGTGCAATTCACCACCGACGAACTCAATGAAAAGTCCCGCGCCGCCATCTTGCGCCTGGGGGCTGTGCAAGAAGGCATCGTGCGTCACGAGCGCATCATGCCGGACGGGCGCAAGCGCAACTCAGTACGTTTCAGCATCATCGATTCGGAATGGCCGCAGGTGAAAGCCCATTTGCAGGCCAAACTGCTGCGATAAGAGGAAACGCCTATGTACACGCTCTACGGCACCGACGAGTCCGGCTCTTGCATGATCGAAATCGCCCTGCAACGTTGCGCGGTGCCATGGCATCGGGTAGATGCCAGCTCTTGGCAGGGCGGCGAGGGCAGCGAAGCCCTGGCCCGTATCAACCCGCTCAAACAGATTCCCACCCTGGTCACTCCCGATGGGCAAGTGCTGACCGAAAGCGCGGCTATCCTGATCCACTTGGGCCTGGAGTTTCCCGCGTCCGACCTACTGGGTGGCAACCGCGCGCAGATCCTGCGCGGCCTGCTGTACATCGCCGCCAATTGCTACTCGACCATTGGCATCATCGACTACCCGCAACGCTGGCTCGAAAACGCAGATGAGGCGGTACAGGCGCAATTGGTCACAGGCACGCGACGCTACCTGCACCAAGCCTGGGTCGTGTTTGCCGACCAATTTGCCGGGCAGTTGTTTGCCCCCAGCAATGTGCCGAACGCACTGGGCATCATGGCGGCGGCGGTGTCGCGTTGGGATGAGGCGCGAGAGGCGTTGAACGCCTTGGCCCCAGGCTTTGCCCAGAGCCTGGCTCAGGTGGATGCCGACCCCGTCGTGGCGCCAGTGTTTGCCCGTCACTGGCCGGCGTGGAAGATCTCGTGATGTTTCCGCAATCAGAAGAAACAATGACGCCTGATCCCGTCCAACCCCTTGCGTAGCGGGCGTCCTGTCCTACGCTTTCTTGAAATGGTGTAGGAATCATCCTTGAATTTGACTGTCGCACACATGAAACTCAAGAACCCTGCATGGAATTCAAAGGAGGTGCGCATGCTCATCCGGTCGCTGACCCTGGCTACCTTGATGGCTTTAACGGGGCCGCTGTTGGCCGCTGAGGATATCAACCCGCTCAAGCAAGACATGGGCAAGTCCCGCCCGCTGGTGGTCGTGGAGCTTGATTCCGGTAACGAAACACTGGCGACCCTCAAGAAGCAACTGGACGAGCCTGCCACCAAACAATCCTTTGAAGAACGCAGCATGGTGTTTTACACCGTGAAGTTCGGCAGCATCGGTGCCGAAGGGGAAAAATTCGCCAAGGACGCCAAGGACAACAAGAAGCTGACACCGCCGGAAACCAATGCCTTGATCCGTGCCCTCAAGTTGGGCGCAGGCAGTGGTACCAAGGTGATCCTGATCGGCAAGGACGGCGAGAAAAAACTCGAGAAGACCGTGCCACCGGACGTGCTTGATCTGAAGGAGTTCTTTGGTGTTGTCGACACCATGCCTGCGGCCGAAAAAGAGACCGTAGCGCCTGTTGCTCCAGAGCCTGCTCCCAGCAAGGCTGCGGCCAAAGCGGGCAAGACAAGCAAGCAGGTTGCTGCTCCTCAACAACTGGATGATTGAACTTGCGCAGGAGCTGGCTTGCCGGCTCCCGCAGCGATAATCCCAGGGTTTACAGACTTTACTGTTTCCACGGCTTGAACCACCAGGCCAACCCGCCCAATACCAGCGCTCCAGTCAGGGTACTCAAACCCAGTTGCCAGCCATCATTGTGCAACGGGTGCAATATAAGTGCCGCGAAGCCCAGCAACACCACGCTCAGCCCCCACTGCAATGGCCAGCCCAGTTGCCCCAGCAACTGCTGGCGTTGCATCAGCAGCAGGTTGGTGACGATGACCCCGCCCAATGCCGCCAGTGCGATACCTGGCAGGCCAAAGAAGTACGGCAGCAACACCAATAATGCGGCGTTGATCACGCTGCCCAGCAGTTCGCACCGCAGAGGCAGGCGTGTGTCACCGCTGGCGTAGGCGTAGCGTGCTAGCATGGCGTTCCAGGCGCCGAATACCAACGGTGTGGCGAACCAACCGAGCAGCGCGGGCAACGGGCCGTCGGCACTTTGCGCCGGCATCAGCAGATGAATCAACACCGGGCTGGCGCCGATCAGGCCGAGGGCGGCCGGAAGGCTCAGCAGGGTGGCGGCGTCCAGGCCTCGGCGCAGCAGGGCCAAGCGTTGTTGGCCTTGTTCGCCGCTCATCAACCCCAGTAGCACCTGGTTGAGGCTCATCAGCGCAATCAACGGCAAATTGATTAGTTTGCGTGCGAGGTTGACCCAGGTAACCGCACCTTCTCCCAAGTAACTGGCGATCAACCGCTCGAGTAACGCCAAGCCCTGGCTGGCGACGTTACTGGCCAGTAGCGGGCCGATACGTGCGAGCAATTCGCGCCCGGCCACTGCATCGCCCTTGACCTGCCAGGGGCGCCAGCCGAAAGACCACACCGGCACCAGCAGCGGCAAGCACATCAGGACGCTGCCGGCAAAAAAGCTCATCGCCAGTTCGGCGCTGTCGCTGGAGGAGCCACGGATAAACAGGTACAGAACCGGTGGCAGGTTGAACAACAACGAGCCCAGGCCGGGCAGCACAAAGCGCTGTCGAGCCTGCAATGGAATACTGAACAAGCTGTGCATCACCAACCCCGGCGCGCACGCGGCGAGCCAGCGCAGGTTTTCAGTGGCCTGGGCCTGGGCGGCGGCGTCCAGGCCCGGACCGATCAGCCGCACCCACAGCGGCGCGCCCAGTGCCAGCAACGCATAGAGCGCCAGGCCCACTCCGAGCAGGCGTGGCGACAGGCTGGCCAACCATGCTTGTTGACGTTGTGGGTCGCGTTGTTGATACAAGGGCAGGGCAGCCGCCGCGAGCAAGCCTGCGGCCAGGGTCATGCGCAAGGCTTCGGGCAGAAACACGGCGACCAGAAACCCGTCGCTGCGACTGCCCGCACCCCAGGCCGCCACCAGCAGCCACTCGCGAGCAAAGCCGGCCACCAGACCGGCGAGTGTCGCCACGGTCAACCACAGCGTGCTGCCAAACATTAATGAAACAGGGTGAACAGGCCCTTGCCACCCACCTTGTAAGTCAGGTCGTGAGTCCGCTCGCCCATGGTTTTGGCGCCACTACCGCCTACAATTTTGTAAGGGGCTACGTTTTTGCCTATCACCGTATTGGCTGTGATCACCGAGCCACGTCCCAGTCGTGTGCCGAAGCCAATCAGTGCACGGGTGCCAATCCACACATAATCATCAATATAAATCGGCCCGGAAATCGACCAGAATTCCGGCGCTTGCAAGTCATGGCTGCCAGCGATAATTAGCACATGTGATGCAATCGCTACGTGGTTGCCAATCACCAGCCCGGCGCGAGCATCTACCACGCAGTGCCACCCAACCACCGTATCTTCGCCGATGGTTAGGTTATGCATACCTAGCACTTCGGTATTGCGCCAGAGGCTTGAGCCTTTGCCGATTTTTGCGCCGCCAAGACGCAGCCAGGCCACGCGTACATGATGGCTGGGGATCTTGTTGATCAAGATGTTGTAGGCCATATCCCATGCGTTGCGCCAGCGATCCTTGAGGGTGCTCCAGTTTTTTCCATACATCGGAACCAGGTCCGACGGAATGTCCTGTTTCAAACGATGGTACAGCCGGCGTGCTATGGGCTGTTCAATGCGCTGTTCAATGTCGATTGAGCTAATCCAGAACCGTTTGCCCTCGCCCTCGCCGTCTTCGAAAATCACTTCGTTGGCCAAGCTCCAAGTCAGGGCTTGTTGCAAGTCATCTAGGCTTACCCCTATTTCGTTGGCTAAGGCGGGCAGTCTGTCAGGCAGATCGGTAGAGTGCAGAATTCGGTGTTTCATGGTTGTTTATCCTTCGGCGCTGAAACGTCGGCGGTGATGATGGTCGGGCTCAGACGAACTTGTTGCAGGCTTATGCCCATCAACAGCCAAAACAGTGCGATCAGTACAAAGGTGAAACTGAAGTAGTGGTCGAATATCCCGGTGATCAGCGCTGCCAACACGCCGCATACGCAACCCAGCCACAGTGCATTCTCGGCGGTGACCTTGCGCACCTGGCCGTGTGGTCGCACTTCGCGCCACCACAATACAGTGACGGTGATAAACAGCAGCAGGCCCGGAATACCGATCTTGTAAATGAAGTTTAACCACAGGTTGGAAATACCCAGCAGGCCCGTTCCTGGTACCGGCGGGTCTACCTTGAAGCCGATGCCCAAGGGGTAGCGCGCCATCACTTCAGGGAATTTTGCGTATTCGTCAAAGCGGATTTCGGTACTGGCGTTACTGGAAGAGAACATGCTCAGCAAACGCTCTTGCAGGGGCGGGTAAAACAGCACCAACGCCACCACAAAGGCCACACCGATGCCGATGATTCGTCCGCTGTGAGGGACGCGTTTGTAGGTGAGCCAGATCAGAATCAGTACCAGCGCGACAATCGCCCCACGCGAAATACTCAGCAGCAACCCGGCACAGCCCAGCACGGCCACGGCCAAGCCCAGTGCCCGGCGCCAACCGGCGCGGGTCCAGCCATAGAAAAGCGCCAACGGGATAAACAGCACCAGCACACCCCCGGTCAAATTCGGGTGAACCCAGGGCGATGCCATCCGCTGGTAGTTGGCCGAGAAGATGTCTTTCACCGCCTCCGGGTGCGCGTATTTGAGGTCAGTGAGAATCTGGATCATCGACATCGCGTTGCGCGTCTTGAGGAACATAAAGATCGACAACAGCAGCATCGCCAGGTTACCCAGCAGCAGGGCAACGACTACCTTTTCACGGTCGGCATGGGTGCGCAGCAGCAGCGGCACAATAAACAACAGAGAAAGGTTCATCAGCCAGCGCACCCAATTAACCGGCCCGCTACCCTCGGCATGGATGACGATCATGCCCCAGATAAACGGAATCGTGCTGAACAGCATCAACCACGCCAACGCTCGCTCGGTGGGGCGCCAAAGCAGAAAGCCACGGGTCTTGCCGATAAACGATTGGAAGAATACCCCAACCCAGGTCAGCCCCAGCACGGCTTCGCTGATGGTGGTGCGGACCCCCAACTCCAAGGTGGTGTAGGGAATGCTGGTGGCCAATACCGCAAAAATCAGCAATCCCCATAATGGCTTGCGGATTAGCGTCAACGCCACACCGAGACCAACCACGATCATCAAGACCTTCATCGGCGGCAGTGCCAGCAGCAGTACGCCGAAGACCAGGCCCAAGATCAGACTAATGAGTTTTCCTGGCAGCATTAGGGGGTTAATTCCTTGAGCAAAGTATCCAAGTTCAGGCGATAAGCCGGTTCGGCAAACTGCTTGGCCCATGTGCGTTGTAGTTCGAGGTCGAGGGTGCCCGAAGGTTTTGCCATCGACACCATGAGGGCCTGCAATTGCGCACCATTGTGTGGATCAAAGCGCGCAGCGTCGGGCGGGGCGACTTCGTCCAGAGCGGACCCCCTTGCGACCGCCACCGGCGTTCCGACAGTCAGCGCTTCTACCACCGGCAGGCCAAAGCCTTCGGCGTAGGAGGGTTGCCACAGGCACGTGGCGTGACGATAAAGTGCCTGTAGTTGGCCGTCGGACAAACCGCTACGCCAATGCAGGCCGTCTAACCCTCCGAGTACGTCGGGCACGTCGCTGGCATGCCCCACCAGTACCAGATCCGGTACGTTTGGGCTCTTGGCGCGGCTGGCTTGCCACTGTGTGAGGAAGAACTCCATGTTCTTGCGTGGCTCGCGTGTGCCCACCACCAGCCAATAGCGCGTTGGCAAGCCGTTGGGCAGAGGCTCAGGTGCCGCAGTGAACTCAGGTACAAGGTTGTACAGCACGCGAAACTTGGAGCGCGCCCAGGGAAACAGCCGCTTCGCTTCGTTGCAGGAAAACTGCGATGGGCACCACACCCGATCCGCGCGCCATACGGACCAGGCGATTGATGCTCCATCGATCAAGCGGTAGGCCAGGGCCTTGATTTTTGAGCGGTGAAAGTTGCGTTGGGTCAGTTGAAACAGGTCGTGCAGGATTAACACATAGCGGGTGCCTGCCGGTTTTCGGCCCAGGGGCAAGCCCATGTTGGCGGTGGCGATGTACAGGTCGATGCGCTGTTCGTGGAGCGCCCGAGGCAGGAATTTACGTTCGAAACGCAGCCGCACCTGAGGACGTTGCAGGCCATCCAGTGGGCTGGCCCATGCAGGGCAAACGGCGGTTTCGCGCTGAGGGTGATCCAGCGGCGCCTCACTGAACAGCACCACTTCGGTGTCGCCGCGTTCACGTAGCGCTTGTTCAAGTGCCTTGACCTGACGCGCAATCCCTGACGAAGGCGCGACGGTCGCGGGGCGGTAATCCACGGCTACGCGCATGCAGGACGCTCCTGATGGGTGAGAGAGGTCTTGTAGATCTGCTCCAGTTCGTTACCGGCCACCGCCCAGTCGTGAAAATTGCGCGCGTACTCGCGGGCGGTGTCAGCCAACTGCCGGGCCAGAGCCGGCTGATCCAGCAAGCGAATAATGGCATTGGCGAAGGCCTCTGTGCTTTCGCCGGCCAAGTAGTGCTGGTCGGCACGGATGGCCAGTCCTGATACGCCTTGGGCGGTGCTGACCAACGGCAACCCTGCGGCCATGGCTTCCAGCACTTTGAGTTTGGAGCCGCCACCATGGCGCAGGGCCGCGACAAACCCCGCGCAACGGCGTTGCAACGCCGTCAAGTCAGGCACAAACCCCTGCCAGTCGATGCGCTCGTCGGGCCAACGGTTGCGCCATTCCTCAGGCAAACCGTAGCCGGCGATGGCTAGGCGGGCGGTGGGGCATTGCAGCCACACACGGGGGAAAATCTCGTCGAGCAACCATTGCACGGCGTCGAGGTTGGGGGCGTATTCATAGTTGCCAACAAACAACAGACGCAGGCTTTGCGGGTCGGCGGTCACTTCGGCGAAGCCGCGGCTGTCGACACCGTTGACCACCACGCTGACCGGCGTCGAAGTGACTTGGCGCATGGCTTGTGCATCGGTTTGTGTCACGGCAACCACATGGTTGGCGGCATCAAACGCCTTACGCTCCCATTGTTCGCAGCGCCATTGATCGTAGCGCACAAACAGGCTGGCCCAGGCGGGGAAGCGGTCATAGGTAGCACCGCCCAGGCTGGACTCAAGGTTGTGCTCGGTGAGCACGAAATCGCGGGATTGTTGCTGCAAGGCCTTGAGGTACGGCTGCAAGCTGTAGCTGTGCTCAACCTGAATAACGTCCCAGGACTCACTCAACAACTCATTAAAACGCTGGCGCAACGGTGCTGACAGGCCATTGACCGTGGTTAACAACGGCCAGGGCGCAAACACGCCGCCGAGCAGGGTCAAGGGGTGTTTCAGCGAGCGACGGGGTACGACGATCAGCCGCTCCAGCAGCGGTTCAAGTGCTCTGTGTACGGCCGCATCGGCCTCGGTTTTCGATTGCACCAGCAGGGTAATGCGATGCCCGCGCTCGCTCAGCGTGCGCAGCAAATGGTATTGCCGGGTCTTGCCGCCGCTCGTCATGGGCCACGGCAGATAAGGCACAATCCACAGGATTCTCACGTACTGCTCTCCATGCCTGAATGCATTACCACACGAGTATCTGCAACGTTGGTTTGACCGGCGGGCGGATGCCGTTGCCATCGTCAAAGGTTTGCCTGGCGCCGGTCAACGGGTCAATCAGTTCGGCGTTATGTACCTCGGGCAGGGTGATGCTTGTGCCGTTGGCGCTCCAGTACATCAACAAGTGTTTACCGTCGTCGCGGGTCCACGCGACGCTGTACAAGTCCTTCGGAACATCCCGCAGTGACGGCGTGGTGCCGGGCGTGAGGCGCGGACCGGTGATTTCCAGGAATCGCGCAAGCGCGGTGTATACCGGTTTCGGTTCGCCATTGAGGTCCAGCAGGCCGTAGTGCTGGTCCCGCGCCGAGGCTCGTTCATCCAGGTCCGAGAGGGCGAACAGGAAAATTTTCTGGTAGTCCTGGGACGCCATCAGCGCCAGGCGGCGCAGGGTGTAGTCGGCCTGGCCGTCGATGCCGATCAGGTCCTGTAGCTCTTTGGGCCCGGCATAGCTGGACCAGCCCCATTCGGTGGCCCAAACGTCCTTGATCCCCGCGTTGTGCAGGATTGCATTGAGCTGATCGCCTCGAAGGAGCACTTCGTTCTTGCCAGGCTCATCGGTTTCCGGGGTCATCGAGTAAGGGTGATACGCCGCGACCATACCGAGGGTTTGTACCCCTAGCGCTCCCAGCGCCTCGAACATCAGGGTTTTGCCACGAGGGGGCATCTGGCTGTAATACGCCATGCCGCCCATCACCTGTGTCTTGCCTGGCGCAGCGAGATTCAGCGCCTGGTGGCTGGCCAGTAACAGCTCCCCGTACTCTTTGGCATTCACTTGAGGGCGCCAGTTATTGGGCAGGTTTTGTTCGTTCCATACCTGCCAGGCATCGATATGCGGATAGCGCTTGGCGAGCATCGCTAGGCGCAAAGCGTATACGCTGTTGTCCCGAGGCCGGTATTGGTCTTGGAATGGCGCACCCTTGGGCGCGGTGGTTACAAACGGCGCCGAACCTACCAGGTAGAACACTGAGCGGATGTTCTTGTCGGTGAGGGTTTTGTCCAGTTCGTCGAAGGTGCTCAGTTGATAGTCCTGCTCCTTGGGCTCCAGGCGGTCCCAATGCAGGTCGACGCGCACCCAGTTCAGCCCCAGCTTCTGGTACTGGTTGATTTGTTTGCGATACTGCTCAGGCTTGAACCATAGAAAATGTGCGTTCACCCCCAGGAAGTCTTTCCACACCACTGTGCGCTGGGGTGCCAGATTGACCGGCTCGGCGTCGACCTTCTCACTCAAAAACAAGGCGCTGCCGAGGGTGATGGCCGCCACCAGTGGCAGATAACGCAGCACTGGGCGAACAGGCAAAATATTCATCTCGATGGCTCCTTACATGCCGACTGGAATAACTCGACAAAACGCTGGGCGGTGTTGGCCCACTGGCGTTGCTGGCCGATCTGAGCAGCTTGGTTCGCCCACTGGCGAGCCTGTTGCGGGTCCAGGATCAAACGGTTTAAGGCGTCACTTAATGAGTCGATATCACCTTGCTGGTACGTAATGCCATTGCCCTCGGCTACTTCTTCGGCGAAGGCCCTGGCATTGGAGGTAATGACCCCGCGTCCGCAGGCGTTGGCCCAGGACAGGGCGCCACTGGTGCCACGCATCTGCCCCAGGAAGCCGAGCTTTTTCGATTCGCGATACGGCAGCACCATCACATGGTGTGCCTGGATCGTGCGTGCAATGTCGGCCGAGGGCAGGTCCAGTTGCCAGTCCACTACGTCACCGAGCTGCAGTGCGGCAATCTGTTGACGCAAACTGTCCAGGTAGTTACCGGCTGGGTCGAAGGTCATTTCTGGTGCGGTGCCACCGGCCAGGGTCAGGCGGACCTGGCCACGGTATTGCGGGTTGGCCGATAGCGAACGCGCCAAGGCCTCAAGCAAATCCTCGATGCCTTTGCCGCGGTAAATAAAACCGAAATACAGCAGCCGCAGGGGGTCCAGAGGCGGTAATGTCACCGGCGCAATCGCCAGGTTGCCATGGGCAATCACCGCTACTTGGTCCGCACGCAGCCTCATGCGCTGACGCAGGCAGTCGCCGCCCAGCTGGGTGAGGGTGATCAGGCGGCGCATGTGTTTGGCCACACGCCGTTCTTCATGCAGGGTCAACGGGTCGGCTAACAAGGCTGCTGCTTGTGGCATTGGATGGGGCAGGCGTTCGAGCAAGGTCAGCGGGAAGAACAATTTGGCCCGACGCCAAATCAGCCGCTCTGGATCATGTACGGTAGCGGTCAGTGGCAACTGCGGATGAGCCAGGCGCAAATAGTCCAGCGCCTGGAATTCGCCGAAGCGTCCACCGCCCAGTTCTGCGTGGACCAGGTCCACGCTGTTCCAGTCAAATACATGCAACTGGCGCTGTAATTCGGCTGGGTTGTGGCAGCCCTTGAGCGGTGTGAGCACCTCAATGCCCAGTTCGACCAACGCCTTGCACAAGTGCGCGGCGTAGTCGGCAATGCCGGTTTGTTCCGGCGGCAGCGGTGCCAGCAGCGCAATCCGCATCAGGCCGCTCCGCGCCAGCTGTTGATCCGTGCCAGGACGTTGGCCGGTACTTCGAAGCGACGACGGTTGAGGATGATCCCGTCGACCTTACCGAACGCGGTAGTCAGCAGCGACAGAGCGTTCTCAATGGTTGGCACGGTGCTGGTACGGGCCTCGATCACCAGTACAATCTGGTTGGCGCGGCGCAAGGTCAGAAACGCTTGCGGGTTGGACGACAGGGCAGAGGCGTCCAGCAGCAGCACTTCACCCGGTTGCGGCGCTTGTGCGCCATTGACCGTGACCTTATGACCGCGCTCTACCAGCAGGCTTTTCAACTGCTCGATGATGTAGGTCACGCCTTCACCATGGCGCGCCGAGGTCAGCCCCAGGGCAAAGCCCTCGCCGGCGATGCGGTCGGTGGGCAGCAGGCTGTACAAGCGATAGATACTCGCGGTCAGCGCAGCAGGGGTTGTGTCGTGTACGTCGGGGATGCTGCTCCACAGTGGCACGTGGAAGAGTTCTTGCAGCCGCGCGCCGTCGTGGATGCGCTGGTCCAAGAGGTACAGCACGTAGATGGTCAGCAGGCCCACGGCGAGACCGGCCGGGATGGCGAACAACAGAATCAGTAAGCTTTTCGGGAACACCCGCGCCGGGTTCAAGGTGGCGTGTTCGATCAAGGCAATGTTGCTGATCTGGCTGCTGTCCAGCTCGTGGTCGATGCGCGCCTGTTCAAGGTTTTCCGAGTACAGCGCGTAGCTTTTCTCGGCGGTGCGCAGTTGTTGGGTCAGGCGATTGAGCTCAGGTTCTTCGGTCATCACACGGTCGCGCTCGGTACGCAGTGCGGCGAGTGTGGTGTTGAAGCTGTCGATTTCCCCGGCCAGCTTGCGCTCTTCCAGTTGAGCATCAATTACTTGCTGCTGGACGTTGATCAGCAGCGAGTTGGGCGCGCTGTTTTGCGAACGTTCCAGGCGAGTTGCTTCCTGAGCACTCAAGGCTTTCAGGTCTTGGATGTTTTGTTCAATCTGGTTTACTTGCGGTGTGCCTGGCAGGAAAGTACGCAGCAGGCGCGCACGTTCTACTTGCAAGGTGTTGAGCTGGCGCTTGAGGTCCAGTTGGGTCGGGTTGAGGCTGGTTTCCCGGGACGTCACCACTTCGGCGGGTTGATTTTTGATCTGCAGGGCGGCGTTGACCAGGAAGCTGCGAATCCCCGACAGTTTGTTCACTGCACTGACTTTGGCATCGGTGGTACGGTCAATCTGACTGGTGAGGTTCTTCAAGCGCGCGTCGACGCTGATCGAATCAATCTGCTTCAAGCGGCCCTGCAATTGATCCTTGAGGGTCTGGATCTGGCTGGCAACCTTGGTCCCTTCTACGTCATAAAACTCGTACAGGCTCTTGCGTCCGAGGATTCGCGCGCGCTCTTCGAGGTAAGCGTCGACCCAGGTCTGCACGACTTTTTGCGCAACAGCGGGGTCATCCCAGGTGAAGGAGATTTCGATCACAGAGGAGCCAGGCTCATGGCTGGCCTTAAAGTTCTTCTCCAGTTCGGTTGCCAAGCGCTCTAACGGGCTTTGCTTCTCGGCCAGGCCGATAAACTGCAGCACGCTACGCACGCCGTCGAGTACCTCGCCGACGCCTTTCTTGACGTAGAATTTTAACGTGTTCCAAAACCCTTGCGGCGGCTCTGACGTCATGGCCAGGTAGCGCTCGGCAACGATGTGGATGATCGGCCGACCGGTGAGCATTTTCTCTTCGTCAACGATCGGGTCGTGCTGAGTGCTCGGGGCAATCAGCGTCTGACGGTTGCCGGCTTCAATGGGAACCGTGGTGTTGTCCCGGCCCGGCTTGACCAGCAGACGCGCGTCGGACTCGTAGCGAGCCGGTAACAGGAATGCACCCAGCACCGCGACCACGATGGTGGTGATCACTGCCAGCTTGAATTCGCGACGGAAGATGAAGAACAACCGCAGCAGGTCGCGTAGAGAGCGGATTTCGATCACAGGATCACTCCATTGAATAAGTATTGAACGCTAAATGGAAAGAACAGGGTCGAGTCATACAAAACCGGCGCCAGGATCATGGCTTGTTGTTGATGGTGGTGCTGGTGTTGTTGGTGGTGTTACCGCTGTTCTTCACGCCCTGATTGTTGAGGTCGTAGTTCAGGCCAATACCAATGCCTTTGTTGATTGGAAACAACCGGGTGAAATACATGTCCACCGCTTCAACTGTTGCACCGATCTTCGACTGCGGCACATAGATCAAATCGCCGCGTTGCAATGGCACCCGTGGGTGATTCGGGTCGGTGAGCATGTCGCTCAGGCTGATGAAGTACATGTTGTACTTGCCGTTGGCGCCTGTGCGCATCAGGGCAATATTGGAGCTGTCCGCCGAAGGCAGCACACCACCGGAACTGAGCAGCGCCTGTTCTATGCTGACCGAACCCGCGAGGTCGAAAAACGCCGGGTTAGGCACCGCGCCGCCAATAAACACACGATTGCTCGGAGCGCTGGCGATGTTTACCGTCACAGCGGGCTCGCGGTAGATACGTTTGAACTTGTCGCTGATCTCCTTGCCCAGGTCCTCCGGTGTACGCAATGCCGCCTTGATGCGCCCGATATTGGGCATCGAGATCACGCCGTCAGGGCGCACCACGAAGATGGTCATCTCATCGGCAGCTGCCGGCTCCTGGGCATCGCGCACGATACGCAGCGAGTCACCGCTCTGGATCAGCACCTGGGCCGGTGGCAGATCAGCCAGCGTCAGTGCCGCTTGATGGCCAGCCTTGAGCGTTTCTTTGTCAGGAAGCGGCACCCGCGCAGGGGTCGAACAACCGGCCAGCCAGATTGAGACGCTCAGGAGGCCGAGCAGGGTAAGACGGGAACGTCGGTTGGTAGTCTTCATGACGGCTCAGGTCCAGTAGGTAGAGAACATACCCAAGCGCTGCTTGAGCGAGTTGGGCAGGTAGCGTTCAAGGTGGCCGAGGCGATAGCCCAGCAATTTAAAGGCACTGCGCACCACGACTTCGGGTGTGCGATGCAAGGCACCGGCTTCGCGCAGAGCCCGAAGTTCGGCCAGTACATAACGTTTGCCTTCACCGCCGGCATCACCAAACGCCTGGCGAATCCACGGCTCACGGCCATAGAACACACCGATATCGAAGTAGCGGTGGAACTCGTCCATAAGGCCGTAATCGTGGGAGTGATAAACCTCGGCGGTGGCGGCGTAGCGCACGTTGTAGCCGTCGAGCAGCATGCGTGCGGCAACGTAGGCGTCTTCGCTGCCGATCACATCGGCCGGAAAACCACCCACCGCTTCCAGGGCGTTGCGTCGGTATACGGAAAAGGAGTCGGAACTGAAGCAGGTTTTGATCCCAAGCTCAGGAGCATCAGCCAGGCTTTTGCTGCGGCTCTGGGCCGGGTAGTTGAAGTGCCGTGACTGTGCGCCCAGCACACCCGCGCCGGGGTGGGGCAGTTGGCGTCCGTAGGCGACACCGTTGAGCGGGTCGAGCTGCAACTCATCAATCAGGTTGGCGAAGGTGTGTGCATTCGCCGGAATCGCGTCCTGAGTCATCACGATCAGTGCGTCGCCGCCGACCTGTTCGCTGGCCCAGCGCCGTGTACCGCCATGGTTGAAGTCCCGTGCGTCGATCACCTCGACTCGCGCGCCGAATTCGCGAAAGCGCGCCACGGTGTCGTCACTGGAGGCGCTATCGACCACCAGTATCTCGTCCGGTTGCAGGGTCTGCATCTTCAGCGCAGGCAGCAGCCGCGCGAGGTGGCTGGAGGCGTTGCGGGTCGGAATGATCAGCGCGGTGCGCATATTATTTCTTCACTTCTGCAGGGGCGCGCCCATAGATGTCGTCGAAGCGCACGATGTCGTCTTCGCCCAGGTACTCGCCGCTCTGCACTTCGATCATCACCAGATCGATGATGCCGGGATTGGTCAGGCGGTGTTTGTGCCCGGCAGGAATATAGGTGGACTCATTGGCGTTGATCAGGAATTCACGGTCGCCATTGGTGATTTGTGCAGCGCCGCTGACTACCACCCAGTGTTCACTGCGGTGGTGATGCATTTGCAACGACAGCGAAGCTTGTGGCTTGACGACGATGCGCTTGATCTTGAACCGGCTGCTTTCTTCCAGCACGGTGTAGGTGCCCCAAGGCCGCGTGACCGTGCGGTGCAGGCTGAACGCCGGATGGTTCTGACGCTTGAGTTCGGCGACGATGTAGCGCACATCCTGGCTGCGATTGGCATCGGCAATCAGCAGGGCGTCGGGGGTGTCGACGATGATCAGGTCTTTCACGCCTACGGCACCGAGCACGCGCTTGGGCGAGTCGATGTAGCAGTTGTGCACGTCATGCAGGATCGCTTCACCGTTGACCTGGTTGCCATGGGCGTCGCTGGGAGTGAGTTGGCGCAGTGCTTCCCAGGAACCGATATCGCTCCAGCCGATGTCGCAGGGCACCACCGCCACCTGTTTGGACTTTTCCATCAGCGCCACGTCGATGGAGATATCCGGCGCGGTGCCGAACGCATCCGAGTCCAGCTCACGCTGGCGCGACGTCTTGTTCTGCAGGTGCTGGCTATGTTCCAACGCTGCTTTTGCAGCCGCCAACACGTCAGGTGCATGGACGGTCAGTTCGTCCACCAAGGTACTGGCCTTGAAGCAGAACATGCCGGCGTTCCACAGGTGCTTGCCGCCGTCGAGGTAGCCTTGGGCGGTGGCCAGGTCGGGTTTTTCGACAAAGCGTTTGACCCGGTTGCCGGTGCTCAGGGCTTCACCTTTTTCGATGTAGCCAAAACCTGTTTCCGGGTGGTCGGGCTGGATGCCGAAGGTCACCAGATAGCCCGTTTCGGCCAGGTCGCGGGCCTGGGTCACGGCTTCGGCGAACGCGACTTCATTCAAGATCAAATGGTCGGCGGGCATCACCAGTAACTGGGCGGTGTCGCCGAAATGCTCCTGCACGTGCAACGCGGCAACGGCGATGGCGGCGGCGGTGTTACGGCCGAACGGTTCCAGCAGCAAGTCCAGGGGCAGGTGGGCCTTGTTCACCCCACGGTAGTCATCCAGGGTGCGGAACAGCAGGTCGCGGTTGGTCACCGTGAGGACGCTTTCCACGCCGGGCAGTTTGGCTGCGCGCTGGAAGGTCTTTTGCAGCAGGCTCTGGCCATCGCGCATGCGCATGAAGGGCTTGGGCATGTTCTGTCGGGACACTGGCCACAGCCGTGTGCCCGAACCACCGGAAATAATGCAGGGAATTAATCCGTTGAGGGTATTCATCAATAGACTTCCTTGGTGGAAAGGACGGCAGGGACCGTCATGAAAACGATATACAGGTCAAACCATACGGACCACTTGGAGATGTACTCCAAGTCGTACTCGACGCGTTTCTGGATTTTGAACAGGGTGTCAGTCTCACCCCGGTAGCCGTTGATCTGCGCCCAACCGGTAATGCCCGGCTTGACCCGATGCCGCGAACTGTATTCGCTCACCGCCACTTCAAACGGAATGCCTGCCGCTTTCGTCGCCGTGGCATGGGGACGCGGGCCGACCATGGACATATTGCCCTGCAGTACGTTGAACAACTGCGGCAGCTCATCGATGCTGGTCTTGCGGATGATGCGGCCCACACGTGTGATGCGCGGGTCTTTGCGGGTGGTTTGCTGCTCCGCGGTGAAGTCGCTCTGGTCGGTGAACATCGAGCGGAACTTGAACACACGAATCTCGTTGTCGTTGTAGCCGTAGCGGTTCTGGCGAAACAGCACCGGGCCCTTGGAGTCGAGCTTGATCGCAAGGGCCGTGATAAGCATCACCGGGGACAGCACCACCAATGTCAGGCTGGCCAACAGCAAATCCTCACAGCGCTTGATGAAAGGTGACCAACCGCGCAACGGCAATTGCGAGGTATTGAACATCAGGATGCCGCCCACGTCGGTGATGCGGCTGTGGCCATAGCGCAGGGCGGCCATGTCGGGCACCAGCATCACGTTCACCGACATCTGCCGCAGGCGATTGACCAACCCGTGGATACGTTGCTCGGCGGCCCAGGGCAGGCAGATCATCACTTGGTTGACCTGCTCGGCGCGGATCAGTTTTTCCAGGTCGCGGGTGTTGCCGAGCAAGGGCAGGTTGCTGAGTTCCTTGGGAATACGCTCGGTACGGTCGTCGATGAAGCCGATCAGGCCGGAGCGGATATCGCCGTTGCGTTGCAGGTGGTCGGCCACGTGTACGGCGGTGTCGGTGAAGCCCAGGATCACCGTGCGTTGCAAGTATTTGCCCTTGCGCATCAGGTTGCGATACAGGCGCAGCATCACCAGGCGCTCCACGCAGAACAAGCCTAGGCTGGCGATGTACCAGACCGCCAGGTTGCGTGGGGTCAACTGCGGGAAGAACTGCAGGATCTGGTACATGAACAGCAAGATGCAGAACGCAGCGGACCACGCCACGATACTGGTGCGCAGGCGCAGGCGATTGCTGAAAAGATCTTCGGAATAAATCCCCAAGGCCTGAAACAGAATGATGGTCAGGATCGCGAAAAACAGCAGCAGGCCAAGGAAGTGGGAGCGCAGTTCAGGGACCATCGGGTCGAGGAAAAGCACCAGGATCAGCGGTGGCAAGATCGCAGTCAGTCCGTGGACCAATTTGACAAAAACAACAAAAAACTCAATAAAACCGGCGCGTGTCAAAAACAGGCTATCGACTGACGACTTCTCTCGCATACAGACATCCCTCATTGCACTCCAGACTCTTTGGCTCGGTGGTTTGCTTGCTTAACCAGGGGCAAGTCGACCGACGGCTACTCTGGGTAAAACGCAACTATTTCATCCACGTGAAGCCATCCAAATGAAGGAAGTTTGTAGGGGCAGTGGCTAAAGGATGTGTCCTTTTGGTGAATTAGTCAATAACTTGACTTTTTTGCGAGGCTGGCATTCCAGGCACTTTAATTTGTCTTGTTTGTGTCATTTTGTTGACATTCCTTGTTCGGACACTCGGTGGCGGGATGTGATTTTGAGTGTAGGAACAAATGTGAGAATTTTCCTGTGCGGATGGAAAACCTTTTTATAAAGGCGGTAGGAAGGAGGGCAGCACGCTGAATGTCCTGCCGGTGTTGCTGATGGTGATGAATGTATCCAGCACAATTTTTTGTGGGCACACGCTCAGCCGATTAATCTGAGGGCTTTCCTGGCTGGATGGCGCGAGCATGATCGACTTGGCAACCCTGGCGGTTTTTTCAGGCGCTGTTTTGCTGTTGCTGTTATCCCCGGGGCCGAACATGGCTTTTGTGATCAGTCATGGTGTGAGTTACGGCTGGCGTGGTGGCCTGGCTTCGAGCCTGGGGATCTGCGTCGCGGATGTGCTGCTGACGGTATTGACCGCCACCGGCTTGACTGCGTTGGTCGCCAGTTGGCCGCCTTCGTTCGATCTGATTCGCTACGCCGGGGTGGTCTACTTGTTGTGGCTGGCCTACAAGACGTTGCAGAAAAATTCCGGTCTGGATATGGCCCAGGTCCGTCGTGTGCGTCTGGGGCAAGTGTTCCTGCAGGCCATGGTCAACAGTTTGCTCAATCCCAAGGCGCTGCTGTTTTTCATGGTATTCCTGCCCCAGTTCGTCAGGCCCGAGGCAGGGTCCATCGCCCTGCAACTGTTGGTGTTGGGGGGCGTCCTGACCCTGATCGCCAGTGTGTTTCATGCCTTGCTGGGTTTTTTCGGCGGTGCGCTCAGCCGTTTTTTTGCCGGCCGCGCCCAGAGCGCCAGGCTCCAAAAGTGGGGCCTGGCGACGGTACTGATGCTATTGGCCGCGCGGTTGGCGGTGATGTCGCGCCCGGCCTGAGGAGACGCGTCAGCCTAACCGCGCTGCCGCCCGCGCGACAATTTCACCGCGTACCCGACGCGACTCCGTCGTGCGTTTTTGGGCCTCTTCCAGCACATGCCTGGGCGCGGTGTCTGGGCTGCCCGCGTCGAACGGCGGCGCCGGCGCGTATTCAATCTGCAATTGCACCAGCTGTGCGGCGGCCTCGCTGTAAAGCTCGGCGGCCAGGGTCAGTGCGAAGTCGATCCCGGCCGTGATGCCGCCCCCGGTGAATAGGTTGCCGTCACGCACCACACGCGCCTGCACCGGGGTAGCGCCGAGCGGGGCGAGCAGGTGGTGATACGCCCAGTGGGTGGTGGCCTTGCGACCCCGCAGCAGGCCCGCCGCGCCGAGCACCAGCGAGCCGGTGCACACCGACGTCACATAGCGCGCCGTGAGTGTCTGGGCGTTGAGGAAGTCCAGGGTTTGCGGGTCTTCCATCAAGGCACCCACGCCGGCGCCACCGGGTACGCAGATCACGTCCAGGCGCGGGCAGCCGGCATAGGTCATGGTCGGCGTGAACACCATGCCGGTACTGGAGGTGATCGGCGCAAGGTCTTTCCACACCAGGTGCAGTTGCACATCCGGCAGTGAGCCCAGCACGTCGTAGGGGCCGGTCAGGTCCAACTGCTGGATGCCAGGGAACAACAGAAAGCCGATCTGCAAGGTCATGTATGAAACTCCGAAAGAGGGGTGGACGGCTCCACTCTAGAGGCCTAGGCTTTGGCGTATTCGCCATTGAGCCCACAGATCACGCCAAACATGACTCGGATCATTCACATCCTCGCTTTCGATAATGCCCAAGTGCTCGACGTGACCGGGCCGTTGCAAGTGTTTGCCTCCACCAACGACCTGGCCCGCCAGCGCGGTTTGCCGTTGCCCTACGCGGTATCGGTGATCGCGGCCCAGGCAGCGCCGGTGATGACCTCCGCCGGCCTGGCGCTGCTGGCCGAGCCGCTGCCGTCTGCCGACACGCCCGGCGATACCTTGGTGATCGCTGGGGGCTGGGGCGTTTACGGGGCTGCTGAAGATCCGGCGCTGGTCGACTGGGTGCGGGAAAAAGCCCGGCACACCCGGCGCATGGCCTCGGTGTGTACCGGCGCTTTCCTGCTGGCCGCCAGCGGCGTGCTCGACGGCTGCCGCGTGGCCACCCACTGGACTCGCTGCGAAGAACTGGCGCGCAAGTTTCCGTCGCTGACGGTGGAGCCCAATCCGATTTTTATCCAGCAGGGTGGCGTGTGGACCTCTGCCGGCGTCACGGCCGGTATCGACCTGTGCCTAGCCCTGGTGGAAGAAGACCTGGGCCGAGCCGTCGCCTTGGAGGTGGCGCGGCACCTGGTGGTGTTCCTCAAGCGCCCGGGCGGGCAATCGCAGTTCAGTGCGGCGTTGTCCCTGCAAAAAGGCGACAGTCGTTTTGCCGAATTGCACGCCTGGATCACGGAAAACCTGAGCCTGGACCTCAACCTTTCAACCCTGGCTGCCAAGGCCTGTATGAGCGAGCGCAGCTTTGTCCGCCACTACCGTGCCGAGACCGGGCAAACCCCGGCGCGGGCGGTTGAACTGCTCCGCGTGGAAGCCGCCCGCCTGCAATTGGCCGACAGCACCACATCCATCAAGCGCATCGCCGTGCAATGCGGGTTTGGCTGTGAAGAAACCCTGCGTCGCAGCTTCTTGCGGGCGCTGTCGGTGACGCCCCAGGCTTACCGCGAACGTTTTTCGCCGGTGTCATGAGCGAGCAACTCCAGCAGGGCGTCCAGGGTCGCTTGCGGTGCTTCCTGTGGAATGTTGTGGCCCACCCCGGGCAAGACTTCGCGTCGGTAAAAACCGCTGAAATGTCCCACATCGTCGTCTTCCACCGGGGCTGGCCCCACACCATCATCGGCGCCGCAGAGTGAAATGCTCGGCACCGAAATCGGCGGCTGCCGGGCCAGGGCCTGCTCGATGGATTCCAGCGCCGGATCGCCAGGGGCATACATGAAACGGTGGCGGTAGGAATGAATCACCACGTCGACAAAATCCGGGTTATCAAACGATGGCGCGGTGTTGCTGTAGAGGCTCGGCCCTTTGGCCCAGGTCGGCGACCATAACTGCCACAGCAGTTCGCAGAGCGCGCGGCGATTGGCCGTCAGGCCATCCACACCACGTTGGGTGTGAAAATAGAACTGGTACCACAACCGATGCTCCGTCTCCGGCGCACGGGGCTTGAGCGACCGGGCGATATCCTGGATGTTGTAGCCATCGCCTGTTACCAATCCACGTACCCGTTCGGGCCACAACGCCGCGACAATACACGCCGCCCGCCCGCCCCAGTCATAACCTGCCAGCGTTGCGCGCGGGATAGACAGCGCATCCATGAAGTCCAACAGATCCTTGGCCAGCGCCGCCTGCTGGCCGGAGCGCATCACCTGATCGTTGGTGAACCGCGTCGGGCCATAGCCACGCAGGTATGGCACCAGCACCCGGTAGCCATGTTCGGCCAGGACCGGTGCGATTTCATCGTAGCCGCGAGGGTCGTAGGGGAAGCCGTGCAGCAGGATCACCGGCTCACCCTCAACGGGGCCGTGGGCTTCGTATGCCACGTTGAGCATGGGTGTGCGAATAGAAAACAGCGAGTTGCTGGTAGACATCGTGGGCTCCGATGAGTTGGCCGAAGATCCTCAGACTCTATACGAATCCAAGTGTGTGAGCGGGCTTGCCCGCGAAGACGGCGGCACAGGCGACATTGAAGTTGACTGACCCACCGCCATCGTAGCCTCGCTAAAGCTCGACAACTCCCACATTGGGTTCAGGGTTGCCAGACGGTTTTCTCTCCACTCAACTTACGGTCCAAAAACGTCGCTGCACTGATCAGCGCCAAATGGCTCAACGCCTGTGGCGTATTCCCCAAATGCCGGGCCTGGCTGTCAAACTCCTCGGCATACAAGCCCAGCGGGTTGGCATACCGCAGCAATTGTTCGAACTCCAAGTGGGCTTTTTCCACCTGCCCAGCGCGGGCCAGGCATTCGACGTACCAGAACGAACACGCAGCGAACGCACCTTCGGTACCTTGCAGGCCGTCGATCTGGCTGTCGTCGTTGCGATAGCGGTACACCATGCCGTCGCGCACCAGGCTTTTCTGGATGGCTTCCAGGGTCGATAACCAACGTGGGTCGGTGGCGGCGACGAAGCGCACCAGCGGCATCAACAGCATCGAGCCGTCCAGTGCCGTGCTGCCAATGTGCTGCACAAAATGCCCGCGTTCTTCATTCCAGAAATTGCTCCAGATGTCGGCGTAAATTGCCTGGCGGGTCTGGTCCCAGCGGGTGAACGGAGCAGGCAGCGAGCGTTTGGAGGCCAGGCGGATTGCGCGGTCCAATGCCACCCAGCACATTAGCCGTGAATGCAGGAAGTGATGTTGCTCACCGCGCATTTCCCAGATGCCGACATCCTTCCGGTTCCAGATTTCGCAGACCTGATCGGCCACCTCCACCGTATGTTTCCAGCCTTCGTGGGAAATGGCCTCGCCGTATTTGTTGACCAGGTACACCGCATCCATCAATTCGCCGTAGATATCCAGCTGGATCTGCTCGAATGCTCCATTGCCGATGCGCACCGGCTTGGCGCCGCCATGGCCGCTGAGGTGATCCAACTCGGCTTCCGGCAATTGCTGGCGACCGTCGATACCGTAGAGAATGTTGATTTTCATCGGCTGCCCGCAACAGTCACCCACGCGACCTTTGAGCCAGCGCATATAAGCGTTGGCTTCCTCGACAAAACCCAGGCGCATGAAGGCGTAGACGGTGAACGAAGCGTCGCGGATCCAGGTGTAGCGATAATCCCAGTTGCGCTCGCCACCAGGTGTTTCCGGCAGGCCGAAGGTGGCGGCGGCGATGATTGCGCCGTGCTTGCGCGAGGTCAGGAGTTTCAACGCCAGGGCCGAGCGGTTGACCGTCTCGCGCCAGCGCCCACGGTAATTGGACTGGGCGATCCAGCCGCGCCAGAACTTCAAGGTGCGCTCCAGGTACAGGTCGGTGCAGTGGTGGGTGACACGTGGATCGTCTGCGCCACCCAGCACGAATTCGGCGCCCTGTTCCTGGTCGAGGGTAAAGCGGGCGATCGCAGAGTGGTCTTCGAGGGTCAACGGCTGGCTGCCAACCAAGCGCAGGCCAGGCTGGCCGTCGGCAGTGAACAGCACACTGTCATGGTTGGCGCTGGCGCGTGTTGCCGAACGCGCATAGTCATGGCGCACAGCGCAGCGCAGGTGAATGGTCGCCTTGCCACTGACCACACGCACCCGGCGTATCAGCATCGGTAAGTCGTCGACTTCCTCACTGACGGTCAGCAGGTCGGTGATCTCCACCACGGCTTCGTCGCTCAGCCAACGGGTCTGCAGCACGTTGGTATCGGGCAGGTAAATTTGCTCGCGGCGAGCGTTGGGCAAGTCCGGGGTGAGCTGGAACACACCGGCCTCGGGAGTGTCGAGCAGTGAACAAAAGATCGACGGGCTGTCGAACTCCGGCCAGCAGAAGAAGTCGATGCTGCCTTTATCACTGACTAGGGCGGCGCTGCGCATGTCGCCAATGATGCCGTGGGCATCAATGGCGCTTTGGGGTTCATTCTTGAAGTCAACCATTGCCCGCCCACCGTTTTATGAGAGTCTTTTCTGAGGACCGGCGTCGCGACGCACAAGTTCAGCTTGCAACTAGGGCGGTGTGAAGCAATTGCCCCGCTTAATAGGAAGCATTACTATTCACGCCCGCCTTCCCAGTGCTCACGCGATGATTCCCCAGCCGCCCCGCAGAACAGGCTTTTTCGAGCACTACGAAGAGTTGATCGGCACGTGGACTCGTCGCCTGAGAAACCGTCAGCAGGCCGAAGACCTGGCTCACGACACCTTTGTGCGAGTGCTTGAGTCGCGCTCCACCGAAGTTGAGCAGCCACGCGCTTATCTGCATCAAACGGCGCGCAACATTGCGGTTGACGCCTATCGCCGCGAAGACCGCCGCGAGGCCTTGGCCCTGGAAACGTTTGATCAGCGTTCGCCCCATCAAGGCGACCCGGAGCATTACATGCACGCGATCCAGTTAGCGCACTCGGTCGAGCTGGCCTTGGCTGAGCTGCCGCTCAACTGCCGCAAGGTTTTCATCTGGCAGAAAATCGAGGGCCTGACCCAGCAGGAAATCGCCGAACGCCTGGGGCTGTCTAAAAACATGGTGGAAAAGTATATGATCCGTACCCTGCGGCATCTGCGTGACCGCTTGGATGCGATGGCCCCATGACCCGTTTTGAAACAGGACCTTCCATGATGGATAGCCGTGCGCGCGACGAAGCCGCGCAGTGGTTCGTACGCCTGCAAGACGCCGAACTGAGCAGCGAAGAGCGCCAGCGTTTCGACGCATGGCGTGCCCTGCGGCCTGAGCACCAATATGAATTCGATGTGTTGCAAGGGTTGTGGAGCGCCACGGACCTGTTGCCCAAGATGCGCCTGCAGGCGTTGTGTGATGCCCCGGTCGAGCGTCCTAAGCGTCACGCGGTCTTGCGTTACGCGGTGGCCGCGACGGTGGTGGCAGTCGCGTTGGGGTTGGGTCTGTTCAGCGGGCTTGAGCATCCCAAGCCCTACAGTGCCGAGTTCAGCACGCGCTTGGGCGAGCATCGCCAGGTGGCTCTGCCCGACGGCTCGATGATGGACCTGAACAGCCGCAGCGTGGTCGCGGTGCACTATGAAAAGGACCGGCGCGGTGTGGAAATCAAGCAGGGTGAAGCCATGTTCAGCGTTGAGCATGACACCAGCCGCCCATTTGTGGTGGCTGCCGGGGCAGGGCAGGTGACGGTCACCGGCACACGTTTCGATGTACGCCGTGATGACGATCAGACCCGCGTAGTGGTCGAGGCCGGCACGGTCAAGGTGAAAGGGCGCGCTTCGGATCAGATCGTAACGCTGACGGCGGGTCGCGGCACCCATATTGATTCCCAAGGGCAAGTCGTCGCTGCCTATGGGGTTAATCCCGATGAATTGACGGCTTGGCGCAGTGGAAAACTGGTGTTCAACAACGCCACGCTGGGCGAGGTGGCGCGAGAAGTATCGCGCTACCGCGAGCGGCCTTTACGGGTCAGTACCGCTGCGGTGGGCAACTTGCGCTTGACCAGCGTGTTCAAGTCCAGCGACACCGATGCCTTGCTCAAAGCCTTGCCGCACATCCTGCCCGTGGCGGTGCGCGCCTTGCCCGACGGTAGCCAGGAAATTATTTCGCGCTGAGATTCAGGTTTTTTCCGAGTTCTTCGTCTTCTTGTGCAACTGCAACTGGTTTGCATTAACAGCCGCACACTCTTGCGATCACAGGACTAGGTTCGACGTGAAAAAACTTGCCGTGAACAACAATAAAATTTCCTGCTGGGCGCCGCTCGCCCTGGCGCTTGCGGTCAGCGCCGCGCTCCCTGCGGCCTATGCTGCCGAGGGTATCCACATACGCGCTCAATCGCTGGGCGCGGCGTTGAGCCAACTGGGCCAGCAGACGTCCCTGCAAGTGTTTTTCAGTCCCGACATGGTCGCGGGCAAACACGCACCAGCGGTTGATGGCAATCTTTCGCCGGAACAAGCCCTGCGCCAATTGTTGCAAGGCAGTGGTCTGGATTACCAGATCGACGCCGGCTCCGTGACCTTGCGCCCAGTGAGCAGCGGCACGGGTGAAGCCGGTTCGCCGGTTGAGTTGGGTGTCACCGATATCAAGGTGGTTGGCGACTGGTTGGGGGATGCCAACGCTGAAGTCGTGCAGAACCATCCGGGCGCGCGCACGGTTGTGCGTCGCGAAGCCATGGTTGAGCAGGGCGCCATGAACGTGGGGGACGTGCTACGTCGTATCCCCGGTGTGCAGGTGCAGGAAGCCAACGGCACCGGTGGCAGCGATATCTCACTCAACGTCGGTGTGCGCGGCCTGACTTCCCGCCTGTCGCCACGCTCCACCGTCCTGATCGATGGCGTGCCGGCGGCGTTCGCTCCGTACGGCCAGCCACAACTGTCGATGGCGCCGATTTCCTCGGGCAACCTGGACAGTATCGACGTGGTGCGCGGTGCCGGTTCAGTACGTTATGGGCCGCAGAACGTCGGTGGCGTGATCAACTTCGTGACTCGCGCCATTCCCGAGAAGTTCTCCGGTGATATCGGCACCACCCTGGAAACCTCGGCCCATGGCGGCTGGAAACACATCGAAAATGCCTTCGTCGGCGGCACGGCGGACAATGGCATCGGTGCAGCATTGTTGTATTCCGGCGTTAAAGGTGACGGCTACCGCAATAACAACAACTCCAACGACATCGACGATGTGATCTTCAAGACCCATTGGGCGCCGACCGACCAAGATGACTTCTCGCTGAACTTTCACTACTACGACGCCAGCGCCGATATGCCTGGCGGCCTGACCCAGAAGCAGTTCGATGCCAACCCGTATCAATCGGTGCGTGATTGGGACAATTTCAGCGGACGCCGCAAGGATGTGTCCTTCAAATACATCCGCCAGATCGACGACCGTACCCAGGCGGAGGTGTTGACCTATTACTCGGACAGTTTCCGTGGCAGCAACATCGCCAACCGCGACCTGAAGACCCTCGGCTCCTACCCGCGCACTTACTACACCTTCGGCATCGAACCTCGGGTATCCCATGTATTCGACGTGGGCCCGAGCACCCAGGAGGTCAGCCTGGGTTATCGCTACCTCAAAGAAGGCATGCACGAGCAGGCGACCAGCCTGAACCTGGTCAACAATGTGCCCACGCCAGGTGGCCAAAGTGATGGTCATGTCTATCAGGACCGCACCGGCGGCACCGAGGCCAACGCGTTCTATATCGATAACAAGGTCGACATCGGCAAGTGGACCATCACCCCGGGCATTCGCTTCGAAGACATCCGCACTGAATGGCACGACCGTCCGGTAGTGGCCCTGAACGGCAAGCGTACTGAGGAAAAACGCCGCGAGATCCACAACAACGAGCCGTTGCCGGCCTTGAGTGTGATGTACCACGTCTCCGACGCCTGGAAGCTGTTCGCCAACTACGAAACGTCCTTCGGCAGCCTGCAATATTTCCAACTGGGCCAGGGCGGCACCGGCAATCAGACCGCCAACGGGCTGAACCCGGAAAAAGCCAAGACCTACGAGATTGGCACGCGCTACAACGACAGCGTGTGGGGCGGCGAAGTGACGTTGTTCTACATCGACTTCTCGGATGAGTTGCAATACGTCAGCAACGACGTGGGCTGGACTAACCTCGGCGCCACCAAGCACACAGGTCTTGAAGCGTCGGCCCACTACGACCTGTCCAACCTGGACCCGCGCCTGGATGGCCTGACCGCCAACGCCGGCTTCACCTACACCAAGGCGACCTCCGAAGGCGACGTGCCCTTCAAGGGCCGTGACCTGCCGCTGTACTCCCGTGAAGTGGCGACTCTAGGCCTGCGCTACGACATCAACCACTGGACCCATAACCTGGATGTCTACGCACAATCCGGCCAACGCGCGCCCGGTACCGGCACCACGTACATCACTCAGGGCACAGCCGATGGCCAGTACGGCGATATCCCGGGTTATGTCTCGGTCAACCTGCGCAGCGGGTATGACTTCGGTGAGCAGTTGTCCAACCTGAAGCTGGGTGTCGGTGTGAAGAACGTCTTCGACCAGCAGCACTACACCCGTTCCAGCGACAACAATGCCGGGTTGTATCTGGGCGAGCCACGTACTTTCTTCGTGCAGGCCAGCGTCGGTTTCTGATCATGTGGTGAGTCGGAGCATTGCCGCTCTTCCTCGTCAGGTTGGGCGGTAACTCTCACCTTTCAGATGTTCTTCCTACCGGAGTACTGGAAATTTTCAGCTGTCTCAGGAACCGGCCTCCACAGTTCGGCCACACAGGATATGTCTGCCACTGCTGGCTTTCTTTACGACTTTAGATCGTCGGGGGAGCCGGGGCGGTGAGGTCAGGCGCCTGAACATACCGAACTGGAGAACAAAAAATGCTGGCATCAGCATCCAATCAGAAGGTTGCTCCTTCCCCCGACAACACCTCGCCCACAGATGCAAAACCCAACAGCGAACGGTCTGGTACCTCATCAAGTGCCCAGGTCACGGTAGGCATCAATTTCACATCGCAGACAAATCTCTGCGGACCCGTGTTCGGTCCGCCGCCGCGCCCATTGCCAATTGGTGTGCGTCCAAATCCTGGCCCGCCACCGCGTCCGCTGCCAATCGGTGTGGGTCCGAACCCCGGCCCGCCACCGCGTCCGCTACCCATTGGTGTGCGTCCGAACCCCGGTCCACCGCCACGCCCGACCCCGACATTACCGAACCCTTTCCCGAACAAGAGTAACGAGCAGTTGGCTTGGGGGCTTCTGAACAACTATGAGGCGTTCAAGGGCCGTTGGCCCTCAACAACGGTCACGCCCCAGAGCATAGCGAAAATGGCCAATCGTCCGTTGACCGGCAATCCCTACACGGACGCGAACATTCAACTGGCGAACGAACTCCAGCGGCGTCCGGATTTGATGCAGGCGCTCGATCGAAATGGCAGCACGGGTGCTTTGGATGGTCGTCTGTCCAGAGACGATATCCGGAGCTTCATTGGTTCCGGTAATCCCTTGAAACTTAGCGACGACAAGCAGCTTGTGCGGGACATGCTGACTAATTTCAACGCGTTGAAGGGCGGCTACTTCAGTAACAGCATAAAGCTCAAAGATATCAGCGCACGTGCGTCGCAGCCGTTGACCGGTAACCCGTACCAGGACCACCTCATACAGCTGTCGAGGGAAGTCATGTCCCGTTCGGATTTACAAGCGGCGATGGACAACCGTTTCAGTTGGCTACGCGACGGCAGAGTCACGCGACAAGAGTTGTTCGACCTGCTTCGTTAGATCCGGGGTTGCCCTATGCCGTGTACTACACGACATAGGGTGGTTAGCACCTGGCACAGGAATACAACTCCGGTTCTGCAGGAACCGTTTTCGAAAATGCACCACGAAGTAAGTATCCATCGGTCATTGGCTGCCGATGGGGGCCTTCATCTACTGGATCAGGTCTGAACCATGAATTCGACATCATTTGAATCCCGTCACTCCCCGTACAACGCATCGAGCCTGGCTACGCTTACTCAGGAGGCAGAGCAGCCAAGGGCGTCCTCGTCACCGGGGCTCAACCTCACATCCTCGCCTAAGTTCAGCTTCCGGGCGCCCACCTCCGAAGATTTTGACAAGGGCTCCCGGCTTTTCATGGAAGAGCCGGCGCGCAGCCCTGTGCTTTCAATGATTACCAACCTTTGGAGCAAGCTGTTCAGCCGTTAGGCGCTGTAAATTCGTGCGAGCAGGTCTTTGCATGGCATGGATGGCCCGTCGGGTGAGGTGGTTACAAAGGCTCAAGGTTTACTGGGGCGTGTCCGGCGGTTTGGACGGTAGTCTTCGGAACTGCTGTTTTTGGAGAACCACTCAATGGGTGCTTGTGCCGTATTGATTTCGAGGGGTTTTCGAAGATCAGTTAACCAAGGCCCTGGCTACGCAATCTAGATTAGGTGGAGGTGAATCATGAGTGGCGGTATCAACAGTCTGGGCTACACGCAAATGCCCGTGTCAAATACAGGAATGGGCGCACAGGCGGGCAATGGTCAGTCTCGGTATGAGGTAGATGCCCGTGCACTGGGTAAACCGTTGCCGGCGACGCAATCATTCAATTCCCGATTCGCGAATGGCTCCGATCGACACTTTGACGGGCAGAACCTGTACGGAGGCATGACGAAGATCGGGAACCCCTTTGTCAGCTCAGACGACCATCTGCTGGCGACCGACCTGAAGACCAACCTGTCATTGCTGGATGCCTTCAAGAAAGATGGGCGGCTGACACAGGGATCTTTGCAGGAGATAGCCAAAGAGGAACCGAGCAGTAGCAAGGTTGCGGAGCGCACAATCATGTTGACGCGAGAAATACTCAACCGTCCCCGATTGAATGATGCGATTACTGCAAAGGGTGGTGAAATCACTCATGAAAGCCTGACCAAGGCTAGCGATTCGCAAGTCGGCAACACCAACCCCAACACCCAGAGCGCGGACCCGTTCCATGCGAAAACCGATGCTCAGGTCGTCCAGGCATTCAGAGGGAAATTTGATGATTGGCGGGACAAGTCGGAGGATTTCAATTTCCTTTTTGGTAAAGAAAAACATCGGTATGTGAAGAGAGAAACGATCCTGGAAATTAGCAAGGACCCTAATGTAACGGACAATAAAGGCGAAGCCGTACGGGATCCGCGCACTGGGTTTCCTTTGAAAAAGTACAGTGAGCTGGAGGTGTACCTTGCCAAGAATCTTACGGAGAGACCCGGGTTAATGGGCTCTCTGGACAGTAACAAGGCCAACGGTACTAGCATCTTCGGCAGCCGCAACGACGATGGGTGGTTAAAAAACTACAGCATTGATCGCTGGCTGGAGAACGACAAAAAAGAGAAGGGAAATTAAACAAGCGTGCAGGTAAGCACGAGTTGCTTGAAAGACTCAAACAACTCGTGCCGCCTCGCGTTCATACCCGCAGTATTTTTCCACTGACCGCCACCGCCACCAGCAACCCACCGATCAACAGAAAAGCAGTCGCCAGGCTGCTGCCATGGGCAATGAATCCGATTACGGCAGGGCCGGCCAGTATTCCCGCGTATCCCAGCGTGGTAATCGCAGGAACGGCAATGTGTTCCGGCATGACGTTTTGCTTGCCGACGGAGGTATAGAGCACCGGGACAATATTCGAGCAACCAGCGCCTACGAGCGCATAGCCCAATAGTGCCATTTCCCAAGCTGGGGACAGTGTGGCGAGGAACAAACCGGCTGCAGCCAGCGAGCCACCGATCACGATTACCCGGGTAGCGCCCAGACGACGCACAATCGCGTCACCGGTCAAGCGCCCGGCAGTCATTGTCAGGGCAAATGCTGCATAACCAAGCCCCGCGTAGGCTTCGTCCAGGCCGCGCTCTGCGCTGAGAAACACGGCGCTCCAGTCGAGTACGGCCCCTTCGGCGAGAAACACGATAAAACACAAGCAGCCGATAAACAGCACCACACCATGGGGAATAGCAAACGCCGGCCCTGAGCTTTCACTGCCATAGGGCAATAAATGGGGTCCAGCCTTGAGCAGGGCCAGCACCATAACGACGATCACCACCAAGGTTGCCTGCAGCGGTGAAAAGCCCAACCCCAAAAGCCCGGAAACACCCGCGGCACCCACAATGCCGCCTAGACTGAACAAGCCATGGAACCCCGACATCATGGTTTTGCCGCTGGCGCGCTCAACGATGACCGCTTGCAGGTTGACCGTTGAATCCACCGTGCCCAAGCCTGCACCAAACAGGAACAGCCCGGCCATGAGCAGTGGAATCGAACTGACGGTGGCCAGCATCGGCAGAGCCAGGCAGATCATGATCGTACCGGCGCTCAGTACGCGACGGCAGCCAAAGCGTGACGCCAATACACCTGCCATCGGCATGGCGAGGATCGAGCCTACCCCCAGGCACAACAGCAGCAGGCCTAGCGTGCCTTCATTGAGCTGCGCACGCGCCTTGGCATACGGCACCAGTGGCGCCCAGGCGGCGATGCCGAAGCCGGCAATGAAAAACGCGATACGGGTCGACATTTGCTCCAGCCGCCCGGGAACTACGGGCGCTGGGGTGGGGATGGCAGTCATGAAAAATCCTTGGTTTTGCGTTCAACGAGCGATGTCCGGCGTGACATCCTTGCACATCAGGCCCTGTCGAGCGAGCTGGGTTCCCTGAGGATTAATCCACGGGGCGCGGCTTTTATTTTTACAAACACGGAACGCTCTGGGTGATGGCGACCACATCAGTGTGTAGGAAGTGGTCTGGAGGGTACGTACTCCCCGCGAGGACTGATGAACCCCCAGGCTTCTTGGGTTACCACCTTCCGGGCCACTTCCCACACTTGGAGCGTTCTGTAATACGCTGCTGGCAAATAAGTACGCAGCGGTATGGACGAACCCATGAGAATTTCCAGGCAGGTCGCAGCATGACCCGTTTCTACGATGCGCGCGGCAATATCTATGGCGTGGTCAGCCCGGCGTTTTTGCGCAGCCAAGGTGTCGAACTTCCAGACAGTGCCGGCCTGGCGGCGAGTACGCGGCAAGCATGGGCCGTAATGGCTATCGCATCCGAATGTGGATGGGGAACATTGCCTCGCCCGGCTGGCGCCAAGGCACATCGCTGCGATGGTTTGCTGATCGGACCGTTTCAGGCTGCACCACCGTTTGATCTGCTGATCGTCAACACCGATGGCACGCTGGCAGAGCGCAGTGGTAACGGCTTGACCATCTTTGCCCAGGCGTTGACCGATCAGGGCCTGATGACTCAAGCGTGTGAGCTGCGGGTGCATCACGATAAGTCGGATGCAGCGTCGCCTTTGGCCACCCATGTCGAACCGGCGATCTATGAACAGGTCGCAGGGTTCTGGCTGGCCTTGGGGCAGCCGGCGTTCGGTCCTGCAGCGGTCGGCGCCGAAGGCGTTGAAGTCGTCACGGCGGTGCATCGCGAGTTCAGCCATATAGCCGCCCTGGCTGCTGTCAACCCGCAATGGGCACGTAGCCAGTTTGTGCGAGTGGGTAACCCCCATTGCGTGACGTTGGTCGAGCAGATCTCGGACCTGCCAGAAAACCTGGCTATGCACCAGGCTGCATTGTTTGCGCGCTTGCAGGCGATAGCTTTTGCTCCCCCTGGCGGTAGCGGCCAACCCTGCGTGACCGGTGTCAATTTGCAATGGGCTGCGCGTGCCTCAGGCAATCGGGTGATTGCACGAGTGTTTGAGCGCGGCGAGGGGCCGACGGCGTCTTCGGGGACCAGCGCCAGTGCCGTGGCGTGCGCGGCATGGCGGGCGGGCTGGATTGACGCCGGCGAAGTGGCCGTGGTGATGCCGGGAGGCACGGCGCCTGTCCGTTTGCATGCAGAAGCAGAAACCCTGTTGAGCGTCAGTCTGTTCGGGGCCGCACACCGGCAGGCGCAAGCAGGGGAGCACTAGTTGACCGTTCGGGTTTTGAAGACCTGCGCGCCAATCGGTTATAAAAATTCCACTTGTGCCGGCTGGCGTTTCATCAGCACTTTGCCGTTGCGGATCGAGTACAACGGCAAGCCTTGGCTGCGGATCACCTCATAGTCGCTGTCTGCCGACAGGATCAACAGGTTGGCCGGACGCCCCGGTTCCAGGCCGTAGCGTTCACCCAGGGCCATGGCCTTGGCGCTGTTCTCGGTGACCAGGTCCAGGGCGCTTTGCAGGGTGCGGTAGCCGAGCATGTGGCAGATGTGCAAGCCGGCTTCCAGTACGCGCAGGATGTTGCCGTTGCCCAGCGGATACCAGGGATCGACGATGGAATCCTGGCCAAAACACACATTCATGCCGGCCTCGAGCAGTTCGTTGACACGGGTGACGCCGCGTCGTTTCGGGAAGCTGTCGAAACGGCCTTGCAGGTGGATGCTTTCGGTCGGGCACGAGACAAAGCTGATGCCGGAGTGCCCAAGCAGGCGAAACAGTTTGGCGCAGTAGGCGTTGTCGTAGGAGCCCATGGCCGTGGTGTGGCTGGCGGTGACGCGGGCGCCCATATCGCGGCTGCGGGCTTCTTCGGCGAGCACTTCGAGAAAGCGTGAGTGCGGGTCATCCGTTTCATCGCAATGTACGTCCACCAGGCAACCGGTGCGTTCGGCCAGATCCATAAGGAACTTCACCGAACTCACACCTTGGTCGCGGGTGTATTCAAAGTGAGGGATGCCCCCGACAACGTCGGCGCCCAGGCGAATCGCTTCCTCCATCAGTTCACGGCCGTTGCGGAAGGACTCGATGCCTTCCTGGGGAAAGGCCACGATCTGCAAGTCGATCAGGTGCGAGGTTTCTTCGCGCACTTCCAGCATGGCTTTCAACGCTGTGAGGTCGGGATCGGTGACATCGACATGGGTGCGCACATGTTGGATGCCGTGGGCGGCGAGGGCCTGGATGGTTTTTTGGGCGCGGGTCTTGGTGTCTTCTTGAGTAATGGTGGCCTTGCGTTCTCCCCAGCATTCGATGCCTTCAAACAACGTGCCGCTCATGTTCCAGCGTGGCTCGCCGGCGGTCAGGGTCGCGTCCAGGTGAATGTGCGGTTCGACGAAGGGGGGGATGACCAGGTTGCCGGCGGCATCCAGGTCACCGGGCATTAAAGTGGGGGCTGCTGATTGCGGGGTAATGCTGGCGATCCGGCCGTGGTCCAGGTGCAGATCATGCAGGCCGTCACGGTTGCGCAGGCGGGCATTGATGATGTGCATGGGCAAGTTCCTCTAGGGCAAAAAAACAATCAGGTGGTCATTTGGAATCAGTCGAACAACGTCTGTGTAGTCTCACCGCGATGAAACGCAAACGCCGCCTCAAGATCGCTTTCAATGGTGCGTCCTCGGGACAGCGGGGGCAGGTCATCCAGAGTGAAAAAGCCCACCTCCGTGGTTTCGAACCCGGCCATCGGCGCCAACTGGTCCGCCCGTTCGCAGAGAAAGTACAGCTTGTAGAAGTCACGTACATCTGGGCGATACAAGCCCTTGGCCTTGTGCGTAACGCTGTATAGCGCTCGCGCGGTCACCGTCAGCCCGGCTTCTTCGCGGATCTCCTTGACGATGTTTTCCGCAGCCGACAAGCCGATATCCGCATAACCTCCCGGTAGCGCCCAGCAACCATCGGTCAGCTCTTTCACCAGTAGAATGCGGTCGCCTTCGATCACTGCGCCCCGCACGTCGATCATCGGCGTGGAATAGCGCTGGGCAAAATCCGACACCAACCCGGTGATGCGTTCCAAGGGCACTTCGGCCAGTTGCGCCAGCATGCTGTGGGCAATCTCGGCAATTTCTTCCAGGCGCTCACGCTCGAAATCGTCGGTGCAAAAGTGCAGCCCGGTGGAGGCCAGCGCCTGCAAGCGTTTGGCCTGGGCCAGCCAGAGGTTTTCCATGGGGTTCTCCTGTAGGCACTTGGTCGTATGGACACGATGGCAGGATGCCTCGACTGTAAGGGAGCCGCAGGCATAAAAAAACCACCGCAAGGGTGGTTTCTTCACATCGCCGGTTTATTCGCCGCGATAGATGCAGCCGCTGGTGCAGGTCTCATGGATGCGAATGGCGCTGAGTTCCGGCAACAGTGGTTTGAGTTCGTTCCAGATCCACTTGGCCAGGACTTCGCTGGTCGGGTTTTCCAGGCCGGGGATGTCATTGAGGTAGTTGTGGTCGAGGCGTTCGTAGAGCGGCTTGAAAATCGCCTTGATCTCCGAGAAGTCGCGAATCCAGCCGGTATGAGGGTCCAGGTCGCCGCTTAGGTGGATGGCCACCTTGAACGAATGCCCATGCAGGCGCCCACATTTGTGGCCTTCCGGTACGTGGGGCAGGCGGTGGGCGGATTCGAAAGTAAACTCTTTGAAGATTTCCACAGTGGTTTCAGCTCGGTCAGGTGTCTGGCAGGCGGCGAGTTTAACAGTTTGCTCCGTTGCCGCGCATACCGCTGGGTCAAAGCGCCTGCAAGCGCTCGCCCAAGCCACCGTTATCGGCCAATTCCAAGAACTCATCGCCCAGCCGCCGGCTTTCGCTCATTGCCGTTTGCCAGTATTGGTTGCGGCTTGGATCATCGCCCATGAAGCGCTTGAAGTCGCTGCGGTCCGGCAATTTGCCGTGGGGCAGGCGCGCCAGGTAATCCCTGGATGGCGCGAGCAGTAATACATCCTGCAAACCCTGCTGATTACTGCGTCGCCACGGGAGGCCCTTGTCGAACCAGCCTGGGATGACCCGGTCGGTGAAATGCGGGTACAGCACAATGTCGTCGCCGTGATAGGGCAGGTCGAGGTGATAGTCCAGCAGGCCGCCGTCGCGGTAGGTGCCTGCACCTGCGCCGGGCAGGTCGCGCACGCCTTGCATCACCATGGGGATCGAGCCGGACGCCAGTAACGCCTGGCGCAAATTGCCCAGTTCCAGAGGGAGGAAGCGCGAGGGAAAGTCCTTCAATGGATGCACCGGAGGCGCCTGGCGTGGATCGTGGATGATCAGCCGTTCGAAATGCCGTGACAGCCGTGCGCGACCGCGCAGGTTATCGGCAATCACCGACGACAGGCCCAGTCCCAAGCGCCCGCGATGGTCATCGGCAAGCAGGCCGTGGCTCTTGACCACCATGATGTTCAGGCGATAGTCAGGGTTTGCCAGGATCTGCTCGTCACGGCCGGCCAGCAGGTCATCGAGCATGCGCTGGCAGCTTTGGGTGACTTCGGCCATGGTCACGCCCTTGGCAAAGCGCTGTTCGTTGTACAAGCGACCGAGGTCGAGCAGGCCCTGTACCGGGTCGGGCAGGCAGGCGCTGGCAAACCGCCAGGAACCGATAGAGGCGCCGATCAGCGCACGTTCACGCGGTGCGCGGGGAAGCCAATCGCCGAACAAAACCAGGTCCAGGCCCTGGATGCCCAAGGCTTTGGGGCCACCGGCCGCTCCGGGTAGGATGCCGACATCGGCTGGCTTGAGGCCCTGTTCGCGAATGCGGGTCATGGCGCGTTGGCCGGCCTTGAGGGTCAAGGCGGGGAATTTGATATGGATGGCTGTCATACCGGTCTCATTTGAAGCGAGCGTGGCAGTATAGAAAATCTCACAAGGCGATGGGGCAGTCGATGGATAGAATTGCCATGGTGGCAATTCAGTTTCAGTTAAGTTGCAACGGTTACCGTCGTGACCTCAAGCAACATCAGGATACGCAATGAAGGTAAATCTAAACGCAGTCGGTTCAGTGGCGCTGGTATTGCTTTTGGCCAGCACCCACTTGGCGGCTCACGATCTCGGTCAGGACGAAGCCTTGCGCCTGCGCCAGCAGGGCATTATCGCTCCACTGGAGCACTTGTTGGGCCCGGCGCTCGATCGCTACCCCGGCGCCAAGCTGCTCGACGCCGAGCTTGAAGAACACAAAGACCGTCCGGTGCGCTATATCTACGAAATCGAGTTGCTGACGGTCGAAGGGGTAGTGCGCGAAATCGAACTCGACGCGAGCACCGGTGTACTGCTCAAAGATAAGGAAGACGATTGATGCGCTTGCTTCTGGTGGAAGACAACGTTCCCCTGGCCGATGAGTTAATGACGGGTTTGCAGCGCCAGGGCTACGCCGTCGACTGGCTGGCCGACGGCCGTGACGCAGTCTATCAGGGCCGTAGCGAGCCCTATGACTTGATCATTCTTGACCTTGGCTTGCCCGGCATGCCCGGACTTGAGGTGCTGGCGCAATGGCGGGCGGCGTCACTGGCCACACCGGTGCTGATCTTGACCGCCCGCGATTCCTGGGCCGAACGTATTGAGGGGCTCAAGGCCGGCGCGGATGATTACCTTGCCAAACCCTTCCATCCCGAAGAACTGTTCCTACGCATTCAGTCGCTGTTGCGTCGCTCCCATGGCCAGGCCAACCAGCCCACCCTGCAAGCCGCTGGCCTGCACTTGGATGAGGGGCGCCAGTGCGTGCTGCGTGATGGCGATGAGATTCAACTGACTTCCGCCGAGTTTCGCTTGTTGCGCTATTTCATGCTGCATCCCCAGCAGATCCTTTCGAAAAGTCACTTGGCTGAGCATTTATATGACGGCGAGAGCGAGCGCGACTCCAATGTGCTGGAAGTCCACGTCAACCACCTGCGCCGCAAGCTGGGCCGCAGCGTGATCGAAACCCGGCGTGGCCAGGGTTACCGATTTGGCGCCAGTCCTGCATGAAATCCATTCAGCGGCGGCTGAGCCTTGGCCTGATCAGTGTGATGGTGGTCGTCGGTGTGGTACTGGCGCAGACCAGTCTGTGGTTGTTCGAGGCCGGATTGCAGCGCTACCTGGAGGCGGGGTTGCGCAACGACAGCGAAAACCTGTTGGTAGCACTGGTGCGTGGGCCCAAGGGTGTGCAACTGGATGAACAGCGTTTGCCACCGGCTTATCAGCGGCCGTTTTCCGGGCATTATTTTCGTATTGATTTTGCCGACACTCACTGGCGTTCTCGTTCACTTTGGGATCAGGAGTTGCCGCATCTGCAGGCGGCAGGCCTTAAAGGCAACCTACAGTTGGGGCCGGAGGGCCAGCAACTGCTGATTTTGCGTTCGGACTACAAGCGTTTTGGCCAGTCGATTTCCATCAGCGTGGCCCAGGACTACACGCCCGTAAGGGAAAGCTTCCGCCTGATGCGTCAGATCGGTCTGGTGTTTGGGCTGGCGGCGCTGTTGCTGGTGTTGGTGTTGCAACGGATTACCGTGCGCCGTGCCTTGCGTCCGCTGGAGACTGCTCGCGAACAGATCGCCCAACTGCAGCAAGGCCAACGCTCCCAGCTCGATACCCAGGTGCCGCTGGAGTTGGAACCGCTGGTGGCGCAGATCAACCATCTGTTGACCCACACTGAGGACAGCCTAAAGCGTTCACGTAATGCCCTGGGCAACCTCGGTCATGCGTTGAAAACCCCATTGGCCGTGCTGTTAAGCGCGGCATCCAGCGAATCGCTCAAGGACCATCCGCAACTGAGCAAGTTGTTGCGCGAGCAATTGGAGCAGGTACAGCAACGCCTCAACCGTGAACTCAATCGCGCACGCCTGGCCGGTGAAACCTTGCCAGGCGCCTTGTTCGACTGTGAAAGAGAACTGCCCAGCTTGCTGGCCACGCTGAGCATGATCCACGGTGAACACCTTGACTTGAGCTTCCAGGTTTCGCCTGGTCTGCAACTGCCTTGGGATCGCGAAGACCTGCTGGAATTGCTCGGCAACCTGCTGGATAACGCCTGTAAATGGGCGGACGCCGAAGTCCGTCTGACTGTCAGTGAAACGGCACAAGGCTATCTGTTGGCGGTGGCAGACGATGGCCCCGGCATCCCCGAAACTGAGCGCGACAAGGTACTCAGCCGAGGTACGCGCCTGGATGAGCAGATCGATGGCCATGGCCTGGGGCTGGGCATCGTGCGGGATATCGTCGAGATGTGGGGCGGGACGTTGCAGTTGCAAGAAAGCGAGCTGGGCGGCCTGAAAGTGCTGATCGAGCTACCCAAGCGCCAGAGCTGACACACAGCGGATTAAAATGTGGGAGGGGGCTTGCCCCCGATAGCGGTAGACCAGTCAATACCTTCGGTGACTGACACTCAGCTATCGGGAGCAAGCCCCCTCCCACATTTGAACCTCTTCAGTCTTCAGACCCTGAATTGATCCATCAACCCCTGCTGCTGGTTGGCCAGGCTGTTCAGCGCCTGGCTCACCCGCGCCGACTCATTGGCCTGTTCCGACAACGATTCAGTCACGTCCCGAATTGTCGCCACATTACTGTTGATCTCTTCAGCCACCGCGCTTTGCTCTTCGGCGGCGCTGGCGATTTGCAAGTTCATGTCACTGATCACGGTGACCGCCTCGCCAATCTGGCGCAAGGCCGTTACCGCCTGGCCGACCTGTTCGACGCTGCCTTGGGCCTGGCGATAGCTGTTGCCCATGGAGCCGACCACATCGGTGGTGCCGGTTTGCAATTGTTCGATCACCAGCCGGGTTTCTTCCACCGATTCCTGGGTACGTTGCGCCAAGTTACGTACCTCGTCGGCAACCACCGCGAACCCACGACCAGCCTCACCGGCACGGGCCGCCTCGATGGCGGCGTTGAGCGCCAGCAGGTTGGTCTGCTCGGCGATGCCACGAATCACCTCCAGCACCGAACCGATTTGCTCGCTATTGGCAGCCAAACCTTCAACCTGAGCCATGGCGGTGCTCATGTCGGCGGCGAGCGTGCCGATGTTGGTGGTGGTGCGGTCGATCACGGTCAAGCCTTCGCGGGTGGCCTGGTCGGCATCCCGTGCGGCCTGGGCGGCTTGGGCTGCGCTGCGGGCGACGTCCTGGGCAGTGGCGCTCATCTCGTGGGAGGCGGTGGCAACCTGATCCACCTGGCGATATTGCTGCTCCATGCCGGCGCTGGTTTCAGTGGCAATCGCGGCGGATTGGTCGGCGGTGCCACGGGCGTCCTGTACCGAACGTTTCACCTCGGCAATGATCGGTTGCAGCTTGTCGAGGAAGCGGTTGAACCAGCCGGCCAGTTGGCCCAGCTCGTCTTTTTTGTCGTAGGCCAGGCGACGGGTCAGGTCGCCTTCGCCACTGGCGATGTCTTCGAGCATGCGCGCCACACCGAGAATCGGACGAGTCACGCTGCGCGCCATCAGCCACACCAGGACCAGGCCAACCACCGCGGCCAGCAGGCCCAGGCTCAGTTCCAGCAGCGTGCCCTTGGCGTTATCGGCGTCCAGTTGCGCTTTCAAGGCTTCTGCAGGGGCGACCAGGACTTTTTTTGGAACGTCCAGCAATACACCCCAGGACTTGCCACCCGGTATCGGTGTAAACGGCGCCAAGACCTTGAGTTGGTGGTCGGTGCGCAGGCTGCGGGTTTGCGTGCTGCTGGCCAATGCGCTGATCAATTGCGCGCCGCTGGCGGTATCGACCTGGTCCAGGCGCTGGCTGAGTTTGCTGGCATCCGGGCTGTAGCCGGCGAGCAAGCCGGTCGGACTGAGGATGCTGACCTGGGTCTGGCCGTCATACAGCTTCTGGCTCGCCTGCTGGCTCACGGCCTGCAGGCTGTTGAGGTTGATGTCCACCGACAGCGAGGCAATGACTTTGCCGTTGGACATCAGTGGGAACACGATGCTGGTCATCAGCACGTTCTGCCCGTCGATCACATAAAAGTACGGCTCGATCACACAGGGCTTGAGGGTTGTACGCGGGCAGGTGAACCAGGCATTGGCTTTCTCGCCGCTGGGGCCGACGCTGGTGTCGGCCATGTCGCTTTCGGGCAGCGGCATCGAGGTCAACTTGCCCGGGGTGGGTTGCGACCAGTACAGGGCAAAGCGGCCTTTTTCGTTGCTGCCCAGTTCTTTCTGATTGGCGAACAACTCGTCCTTGCCGTCCAGCGCATTGGCTTCGAACACCAGGGACAGACCGAGCAGGTCCGGGTTGGCCTGCAGCGCGGCCTTGACCTGGCGAGTCAGGTCTTCGCGGGTGTCGAAGGCATCGAGGAAGCGTTTTTCAGCTTGTTCGCGCAGGAACAGCACTTGGCGGGAAAACCCATGGCCGTACTGGTAGGCATCCATGAACTGCTGGCGAATGCCCAACGCTTGCACTTCACCCTGTGCCTCGATGCGCGCCTGTGCGGCAGCATCGAGCATCTGCATGCTGGATGCCTTGACCTGCTCGGAACTCTGCTCCATGCGATACAGCGACAGACCCACCAGCAGGGTCACGATCCCCAGCAGGCAGAGGCCGGCGAGCAGGGTGATTTTCCATTGAATGGAGAGCTGCCTAAGCGACATCGGGACATCCTTACCTGAAAACACGTAGAGATCCGTTATCGGCTGCGCTAATTATTTCTTTATTCAACCGTTCAATATAAAGCTCAAAGCGGTGTCGTTTTTTGACATGGTCGCTCACCTGCTGCAAAGTGCGCGCCCTCTAATAAGACCTCCTCAGCCTGCACGCTGGCCACTCTATTGAATGGCTGCCTGGGCGCCGCACGCCTGTTTTTATGTTTTTTGTCTTGAGGTAACCATGATTAACGCAGTAATCGCCGCGGTCGGCACGATGTTGGTGCTCAGCCTGTCCCGCGTGCATGTGGTCATTGCCATTATCGTCGGCGCCCTGGTGGGTGGCTTGACCGGTGGCCTGGGTATCGACGCCACGCTCAAAGCGTTCAACGGTGGTTTGGGCGGCGGCGCGACCGTGGCGTTGTCCTACGCTTTGCTCGGCGCTTTCGCCGTAGCGATTGCCAAATCCGGTTTGGCTCACGCCCTGGCGGATAAGGCATTGCTGTTGGTCGATCGCCAGGAAGCGAGCGGTGGCAGTCACGTCAAATGGCTATTGATCGGCCTGCTATGGGTGGTGGCGATTGCCTCGCAGAACATCCTGCCGATTCATATCGCCTTCATCCCCTTGTTGGTCCCGCCGCTGTTGTACGTGTTGACCAAGCTGCAACTGGACCGCCGCCTGATCGCCTGCGTGATGACCTTTGGCCTGATTACGCCGTACATGTTTCTGCCGGTCGGCTTCGGCAATATCTTCCTCAACCAGATCCTGCTGGCCAACGTGGCCAAGAGTGGGGTGGATATCAGCCAGGTCAACGTCACCCACGCCATGGGCTTGCCGGCGTTGGGCATGGTCGTGGGCCTGCTGGTGGCCGTGTTTATCAGCTACCGCAAGAAGCGCGTGTATGACCTGGAAAAAATCGAGCGGGTCGAGCAAGTGGCGGTGCAATACAACCCGTTGACCCTGCTGGTGGCCGGGCTGGCGATTGCTTCGGCGTTCATCATTCAGTTGTGGTTGGATTCGATGATCATCGGTGCCCTGGCCGGGTTCCTGATCTTCTCGGTGTCGGGCATCGTGCGCTGGCGTGAGACCGACGATCTGTTCACTGAAGGCATGAAGATGATGGCGATGATCGGCTTCATCATGATTGCCTCGTCAGGTTTTGCCGAGGTGCTCAAGGCCACCGGTGACGTGCGTTCGCTGGTAGAAACCTCGGCGGCCTTTATCGGCCATAGCCGTGGCGTGGGTGCACTGCTGATGTTGCTGGTGGGCCTGCTGGTGACCATGGGCATCGGTTCGTCGTTTTCCACAGTGCCGATCCTGGCCGCGATTTTTGTACCGCTGTGTGTGCAACTGGGTTTCAGCCCGTTGGCCATCGTGTGCATCGTCGGTACGGCGGGCGCTTTGGGGGATGCGGGGTCGCCGGCGTCGGACTCCACCCTCGGCCCGACCTCTGGCCTTAACATCGACGGCCAGCATCACCATATCTGGGACACCGTGGTGCCGACCTTCCTGCACTACAACATCCCGCTGTTGGCGTTTGGCTGGATCGCCGCAATGACCCTCTGACGATTCGCGCCTACAGATATTTCGCCATTGGCCGTTAACCTCTCAAGTCGCCACGAATAAGAGAGAAAAGCCATGCGTCTGAGTTTGAAGGCCAAAGTCCTGTCCCTGGCCGTCGTGCCGGTACTGCTGTTTGCCGTGGTCATCAGCCTGACCACGGTGTGGATTCTGCAGGGCCAGGCACGCAACGAGGTGGACGAGACCCGTCAGCGCCTGCTCAACGACGCCAAGGCCACCCTGCAGAGTTATGTAGAAGTGGCCATGACCACCATCAAGCCGCTTTACGACGCCGCCGCCCCCGGTGATACGGCGGCGCGGGCCGAGGTGGTCAAGCTGCTCTCCAACACTAGCTACGGTAAGGATGGTTACTTCTTCGGCTACGACTCCGAGACCATTCGTCTGTTCAAGGGCAACAGCCCTGACGGCGTGGGCAAGAGCTTCAAGGACAACCGCGACCCGAACGGTGTCTACGTCAACCGCGACCTGGTCAAGGTCGGCAAGGACGGCACCCACTACCTGCAATACAGTTCGACCCAGCCCGGCCAGACGGAGTTGGTGCCCAAGCTTGGCTACACCGTCTACTTGCCGAAATGGGACATGGTGATGGGTACGTCGGTGAACCTGGATGGCATCGAAGCCCAGGTGGCGGTGGTCGAGGCCAAGGTCGAGAAACGTATGGAGGGCGTGCTGCTAAGCATCCTCGGTGTGGCGGTCGTCGTGCTGTTGGTGATCGCCGCAGTCGGCATGGTGGTGGCCAATACCATCTTGCGTCCGCTGAACCTGATGAAGGCCAACCTCGACGATATTGCCGCCGGTGAGGGCGATTTGACCCGCCGCCTGACCATCACCAGCCAGGATGAGTTGGGCGAACTTGCCGGCGCGTTCAACCGGTTTGTCGACAAGATCCACGGCCTGGTGCGCCAGATCACCGAGATGACCGCCCAACTGACCGGCCTTGTCAGCCAAGTTTCCGATCAGGCCCAGCGTTCCGAGCAGGCCATGGAGCGTCAGCGCCACGAGACTGACCAAGTGGCCACCGCCATCAACCAAATGTCCTCCGCTGCCCACGAAGTGGCGCGCAGTGCCCAGGGGGCCGCCGTGGCCGCGCAACAGACCGACGCCGAAGGCCAGGCCGCCAAGCGTGTGGTGGACGGCAGCATCGCGCAGATCCATGCGCTGGTGAACGACATCCGCAGCAGTGGCGTGTCCCTCGACAGTCTGCAGCAGGATGTTTCGTCGATTGTCAGCGTGCTGGGCGTGATCCGCTCGATTGCCGAACAGACCAACCTGCTGGCGCTCAACGCGGCGATCGAAGCTGCACGGGCCGGGGAGGCCGGGCGCGGGTTTGCGGTGGTGGCCGACGAAGTACGCGCCCTGGCCAGCCGCACCCAGACCAGCACCCAGGAAATCCAGGGCATGATCGACCGCCTGCAAAAAGGCACAGTCGCCGCCGTGGACGCCATGCGCCGCTCCAGTGACGCTGGCGACGGCACCTCGGCCCAGGCCAACGAAGCCGGCGCCTCGCTGGACACCATGGCGCAGTTGATCGGCACCATCAACTCGATGAACGCGCAGATCGCCAGCGCCGCCGAAGAGCAGACCGCCGTGGCCGAAGAGATCAACCGCAGCGTGCATCAGATTGCCGTGGCGGTGGATAGCGTGGCCGATGAAACCCAATTGGGTGCCCAGACGTCCCGCAGCCTGGCGGAGTTGGGCCAGCGTTTGGGGCAGTTGGTGGGGCAGTTCCGGATCTAGAGATCGCGCATCAATAAGCCAAAGCGCAAATCCATTTCGATGGGCAGCGGCACATACACCGTGTGCCCATCTCCCGGCGCCACCTCGATGGGGTCGCCTTGGGTGTTGTGCAACGTGGCCAGGTCAAAGTGAAAGTTGCCGCTGGGCGTCATCAACTCCAAGTGATTGCCCACGGCAAAGCGGTTCTTCACCTTGACCTCGGCCAAGCCACTGCGGCGCTCGCCCGTCAATTCCCCGACAAACTGCTGGCGTTCCGACACCGAGCTGCCGTTCTGGTAGTTCTGGTATTCGTCGTGTACATGGCGGCGCAGGAAGCCTTCGGTGTAACCACGTTGGGCCAGGGATTCCAGATCAGTCATCAGGTTGCGGTCAAACGCACGACCGGCCACGGCATCATCGATGGCCTGGCGATACACCTGGGTGGTGCGGGCGCAATAGAAGTGGGACTTGGTGCGCCCTTCGATCTTCAGTGAATGCACGCCCATATGGGTCAACCGCTCCACGTGCTGTACCGCGCGCAAGTCCTTGGCGTTCATGATGTAGGTGCCGTGTTCATCCTCGAAGGCGGGCATCTGTTCATCGGGGCGGTTGGCTTCCTGCAACAGGAATACCTGGTCGGTCGGTGCGCCGATGCCCAGCGTCGGCTGATATTCCTGGACGATATCACCCGTGGCGTTTTCCACGGCGGGTGTCGCCTGGTATTTCCAGCGGCACGCGTTGGTGCACGTGCCCTGGTTGGCGTCGCGTTTGTTCATGTAGCCGGAAAGCAGGCAGCGTCCGGAATAGGCCATGCACAAAGCACCGTGCACAAACACTTCCAGCTCCATGGTCGGCGCCTGCTGGCGGATTTCGCCGATCTCTTCCAAGGACAATTCCCGCGACAGAATCACCCGACAGATGCCTTGCTGCTGCCAGAACTCGACGCTGGCCCAGTTCACCGTGTTGGCTTGTACCGATAGGTGAATCGGCATCCACGGGAAATTTCGGCGTACCAGCATGATCAAACCGGGGTCGGACATGATTAGCGCATCCGGGCCCATCGCGATGACTGGCGCCAGGTCCTTGAGGAAGGTTTTCAACTTGGCGTTGTGCGGCGCGATGTTCACCACCACGTAGAAGCGCTTGCCCAGGGCGTGGGCCTCCTGAATGCCCAGGGCCAGGTTGGTGTGGTCAAACTCGTTATTGCGCACCCGCAGGCTATAACGCGGCTGACCGGCGTAGACCGCATCGGCACCGTAGGCGAAGGCGTAGCGCATGTTTTTCAGGGTGCCAGCGGGGGCGAGCAGTTCGGGGGCAATAACAGGGGGCATGGTCGGCACTTCGATCAAAAGTGCGGCAGGGTAGTGCAGGCCAGGCGAGGGGTTGTTGATCTGGATCTATGCTTGGCGCAACCAATAGGGCATTCGTAGAGATTGCCGCGGACTAAGTCGCAGAGCTGCACGCGTCCGTTTTCCTGGCATGGATCGGCCCGTTGCCCTGGACTTCAAGCGTTGAGCCTGAAGTTGGACGTATATTGAAGCTGTTTTTCGGCGTCGGATAACGACGTGAGCGGGCCGCTGATGAGCTCGCCATCGCGTACCACATACCAGCAGGCGAGCAGGCCCAACTCCCGCAGAGGGGTGGGAACGGCGCTTCCGATGACGGACATGATCTGAACAGTGGGCATAAGTACCTCCAATCGCTATGGAGGTCACCTTACGGTGGGGGGACGCAGAGGAAAAATCATCTGGCTCGATAGTCGACATCAACGCCAGGCGTCAGTCCACCACCTGATCCAGCATCATCACCACTTCCTGCTCACTGAGCAGGCCCTTGCGCACCAGGTTTTCAGCCAGCAACGCCAGGAATTTTGCGCTGCGGTGGCCTTCCAGGTGCTTGAGTTCGGTCAAGGCGCTGTAGACCTTGCTGGAGGTACAGAGGCCGGCAGTGCGGTGCGGGTTTTGCGTGGGCATGGTCAGTCGTCCTTAATTGTTATTCGGTGGACAGGTCGATAGTGAGACCGTTTCGTGACGTAAACATGACAGGGCGGGCCTCAATCGAGCAAGAAGACATTCGACCCTCATGATGTCGGATTGCCGCTCGAACATTGTCCTCACTGCGACCTTGGCAAAATAAATCCAGACCGTGCAGGCAAAAAAAGGCCCCGCGTGTGGGCGAGGCCTGTTCAGTCGAATCCGTTCAAGGTTACCAGCCGCGGCCGTAGTAGCCGTGTGGGTGGCCGTAATAGTAGCCGCGCGGTGGGCCGTAATAGACCGGCGCAGGGCGGTAGTAAACCTGTTGTTGCACGTACACCGGTGGTGGCGGTGCGTAGTAGACCGGCGGAGGAGCTGCATAGACCGGTTGCGGCTGGACATACACCGGCTGCTGCACGTAGACCGGCTGGGATTGGCTGGCAACCACCGAACCCACTACAGCGGCGCCGACTAAAGCACCCAGAACGGCCGGGCCACCCCAACCACCACCGTGGGCGGAGGCTTGGCCTGCCATAGCGAGTGCGCCGATAAGCAAGGCGATTTTGGGGATTTTACGAATCATGGTCATTCCTCGGTTAGCCCCTGCGCTTGTGGTCAGCAATCAATAGACTCAAGGATTGTCGCGGGGATACTTTTAAGACAACGTATTTCTGAAAAACAGCACGGCCGATAGGTAAAGGTTGTGTAAGGTCTGTACCGAGTTGCTTACCCAAAGGAGTTATCCATGCAGATGCACCCCAACAAGGACACCCAACTGTGCATGTCATTGTCGGCGCGTCCCGGGAATTTTGGCCTGCGTTTCCACAACCATTTATACGAACAACTAGGGCTGAACTTCTACTATAAAGCCTTCAGCAGCCAGGATTTGCCCGGAGCGATCGGTGGTATCCGGGCGCTGGGCATACGTGGATGCGGGGTTTCCATGCCGTTCAAGGAGGCCGCCATTGCCTTAGTGGACGAACTGGACGATTCGGTTCAAGCCATTGACTCCCTGAACACCATCGTCAACACCGCTGGCCATCTCAAGGCCTACAACACTGACTACATTGCCATCGAACAGTTGCTGAAAAAGCACGCAGTGCCCAAGGACTCGACCTTTGCCCTGCGCGGCAGCGGCGGCATGGCCAAGGCCGTGGCCAGCGCATTGCGAGACGGCGGCTATGCCAAGGGCGTGATTGTGGCGCGCAACGAAGCGGCGGGCCGCGCGCTGGCGCAAAACCTGGGGTATGAATGGCGGGCCGAACTGGGTGACTTGCGCCCGCAGATGTTGGTTAACGTGACACCGATCGGGATGACCGGTGGGGCAGAGGCGGACCACTTGGCTTTTGAGGCTGACGCCGTGGATGTCGCAGACACCGTATTCGATGTCGTGGCGATCCCCGCCGAAACGCCGCTGATCGTGCGTGGTCGAGCCAAGGGCAAACGGGTGATTACCGGCTTGGAAGTGATCGCGATCCAGGCGTTGGAGCAGTTTGTGTTGTATACCGGCGTGCGGCCGACGCAGGAGCAATTTGAGGCAGCGGTAGCTTTCGCTCGGGGTTAGGCCACTGGAGAGCCAATGTGGGAGCTTGTGTGGGAGCCGGGCTTGCCCGCGATGCAGGCACCTCGGTGTGTTAGTCGCACCACGGTGATGCCATCGCAGGCAAGCCAGCTCCCACACAAGCCAGCTCCCACATGTTTGATTGTGTTACGCCTGTTCCAGCTGCGCCAAGCGTTCTTCCAGCGCTGCAATCCGCGCTTCAAGCTCTTCGATACGATCCTGGGAGACTGCACTCGTCGAGCGCTCCACCGGGTTGCCCCGCGCGGCGATGATCGCCTCGATATCCGCCGGATCGCCCAGGGCATGGGTATACCGATCTTCTCGCTGCCCCGCCTGGCGCGGCACCAGCACCGCCAGCCCGCGTGCGATCAGGCGCTCCAGCTGGTGCACCACCTGCTCGGCATCTTCGAAGTCATGCATGCGCCCGCTTCGGGTCAGCAGCTCATTGACCGTCTGTGGCCCGCGCAGGAACAGCAGCCCGATCAGGATCACCTGGGCCGGCACCAGCTCCAGCGCCTTGTCCACGCGGTGCTCCCAGCGATCGGCGCGACTGCCCATCACCAGTCGGGCAAAGCCTTGGCCTTCCAGTGCCCGCAGGCTCTGGCCAACCTGACCCTGGCTGAGGTTGGTCACAGGTTCCCGGCTGGTCTTCTGGTTGCAGGCCAGTACCAGGGCGTTGAGGGTCAGGGGGTAGGTTTCCGGGTTGGTCGCCTGTTTTTCGATCAGGCAGCCCAGGATGCGGATTTCCGTGCTGTTCAGGCGCGGCTCAGGGGTCTCGGTGTCATGCTCAGCGGTCATCGCGCTTTTCCCTATGCAGTGAGCCCACTAGCCTAAGCCGGAAAAAATAAAAGACAAGCGGCCGGCAGGTCTATAATCGCCGCTGGCTCCAAACCCTGCCATAACCGTGAGACTGTCATGACTATTTCCCTGTACGCCGCCTCCGTCCCTGTCTTCAAGCAAATGCTCAACGCCCTGAGCGATGTACTGAACAAAGCCGAAGCCCACGCCACCGCCAAGAACATCGAGCCCAACGCCTTGCTGCAAGCGCGTCTGTTCCCGGACATGTTCCAGCTGGTGCGCCAGGTGCAGATCGCCGTCGACTTCGCCAAGGGCGTTTCCGCACGCCTGGCCGAGATCGAAGTGCCGAAATATGAAGATACCGAAGTGACCTTCGCCGACCTGCAAGCGCTGATCGCCAAGGTGCTGGCCTTCGTTGACACCATCAAGCCTGAGCAGATTGACGGTAAGGAAGGCATCGAGATCATCACCCGTCCAGGCACGCCGAAAGAGAAGCGCTTCAGCGGCCAGTCCTACCTGCTGACCTATGGCCTGCCGCAGTTCTTCTTCCACGTCACCACGGCGTACGCCTTGCTGCGTCACAACGGTGTGGAAGTGGGCAAGCGCGACTACATGGGCGCGTTCTAAGCCTGTAAAAAAGCCCGGGGCGGTTCACAAAGAACCACCCCGGGCTTTTTTTCGCCTGACGTTTAAGCCGACTGCTCTTCCTGGCCCAAGCAAGCGGCGGCGGTAAACAGCACATCGGTGGAGGAGTTGAGCGCGGTTTCCGCCGAATCCTGCAACACGCCGATGATGAAGCCGACAGCAACCACTTGCATGGCAATCTCGCTGGGAATGCCGAACAGGCTGCACGCCAGGGGCACCAGCAACAGTGAGCCACCGGCCACACCCGACGCACCACAGGCGCAAACCGCTGCCACTACGCTGAGCAGCAGGGCGGTCGGCAGGTCGACCGCAATCCCGAGGGTATGCACGGCGGCCAGGGTCAATACGGTGATGGTGATCGCAGCACCGGCCATATTGATGGTGGCACCCAACGGGATCGACACCGAGTAGGTGTCCTCATGCAGGCCCAGGCGTTTGCTCAACGCCAGGTTCACCGGGATGTTCGCCGCCGAGCTGCGGGTGAAGAAGGCGGTGATGCCACTTTCACGCAGGCACATCAGCACCAGCGGGTACGGGTTGCGGCGCAGCTTCCAGTACACGATGGCCGGGTTCATCACCAGCGCTACGAACAGCATGCAACCGATCAGCACAGCCAGCAGGTGGGCGTAGCCGAGGAGGGCGCCGAAGCCGGAAGTGGCCAGGGTCGAGGCCACGAGGCCAAAAATGCCCAGGGGTGCGAAGCGGATCACCACCCGTACGATCAATGTCACGCCGTTGGACAGGTCGTCGACCACCGTGCGAGTCGTCTCACCGGCATGGCGAATGGCGACACCCAAGCCGATCGCCCAGGCCAGGATGCCGATAAAGTTGGCATTTACCAGGGCATTGACTGGGTTGTCCACCACGCTGAGCAGCAGGCTTTGCAGCACTTCACCGATGCCGCCGGGGGCGCTGACGGTGGCGTCATGGGTCACCAGCACCAGCGTCGAAGGAAACAGCGCGCTGCCAATCACCGCCACCACGGCAGCGGCAAAGGTGCCGAGCAGGTACAGGAACAGGATCGGCTTGATATGGGTTTGCTGGCCCTGCTTATGGTTGGCAATCGAGGCCATCACCAACACAAATACCAGGATCGGCGCCACGCCCTTGAGCGCAGCGACAAACACTTTGCCGATGAACCCAGTGGCCTTGGCCGCCTCCGGCGCCAGCAACGCCAGGAGGATACCGGCCACCAGGCCGAGGATGATTTGCGTGACCAGGCTGACACGGGCCAGTCGTTGCAGGAGGGAGGGGGCAGCAGTCATAAACACTTGTCTCTAGTTTTTTGAAGGCACAGCGGCGCACGCAGAAATGGCTGTAGGACGCGGGGACGCGAAGTCTAGCATGCTGTCACTCAGGGCCTGACCGCTGCGACATCGCGTCACCCGTATCCCAGGGCCTTCGCCAAACCCGGACACACTCTGTTAAGATTCCCGCCTCTCATCTTTCCTCTCTGTCAGCGAGCCCTTCGGGCTGTCGTTGATGTCGTTGTTTCTGGAGTTTTCATGCTGTTTCCCATCCTGCTGCTGTCGGCCGCCGGTTTTACTGTGCTGACCACAGAATTCGTCATCGTCGGTTTATTACCGTCCATTGCCCGCGACCTGAACGTCAGTGTGTCTCAGGCCGGGTTGCTGGTGACCTTGTTCGCTTTTACCGTGGCGGCCTTTGGTCCGTTTCTGACGGCGTACTTTGCCCGTTTCCCACGCAAGCGCCTGTTTATCACCATCCTGATCATGTTCGGCGTGGCCAATACCGTGGCGGCCCTGGCGCCGAATATCTGGGTGATGGCGCTGGCGCGCTTGCTCCCGGCACTGGGGTTGCCCGTGTTCTGGGCCTTGGCCAGTGAGACGGCGGTGGATATCGTCGGCCCGGAATACGCCGGGCGTGCGATCGAGAAGATCGGCTTCGGCATCGTCTGCGCCACAGTGTTCGGCATTCCCGTGGGGACGCTGATTTCCGATATGTTCGGCTGGCGCACGGCGTTTGCCATCCTTGCCGTGGTGGCGCTGGCCAAGGCGCTGCTGCTGTTTATCTATTTGCCGGTCACCCAGCCAAAGAATGATCAAGTGACGCTGCGCTCGCAGTTCAAGATCCTGCGCAACCCACTGATGCAGGGCCATATCCTGTTATCGATCCTGGTTTTCAGCGGCATGTTCACCGCCTATACCTACCTGGCGGACATCCTGGAACGCCTGGCCGGGTTCGACGGTACGCTGGTGGGCTGGTGCCTGATGGGCTTTGGCGCGGTCGGCTTGATCGGCAACTCCCTGGGTGGGCGTGCAGTGGATCGTCACCCATTGATCGCCTCCATGGTGTTCTGCGGTTTCATGATCGCAGGCATGGTGGCATTGGTGCCGGCGATCCACTCCACGGTCGGCCTGGCCGCGGCGATGGCGGTGTGGGGCGTCACCCAGGCGGCGATGTTTCTGGTCAGCCATGTGCGCTTGATGAAAGCCGCGCCCCACGCGCCGGCCTTTGCCGCATCGCTGAATATTGCCGGGGCCAACCTGGGGATTGGCCTGGGTGCGATGGTCGGAGGGCACGTGATCGACACCCTCGGCCTGGGCCGCCTGGGTTTCGCGGCGTCCGGGTTTATCCTGGTGTCGATCCTGCTGGCACTGTGGCTGATGCGCCTCAAACCAGCGGTCGCGACCAGCGCCTGAGGCCTCAGGGCAGGGCGGTAAACAGCGCCCGTCGAGCACCTTCGGTAATGGCCACGATGCCGGGGTGCTTGACCTTGCGCTCCACCGAGATCGCGTAGAACGACTCGGTGACCGCGTCGGTCTGGCCGATCAGCGCCACGCCATATTGGCGTACCACCTCATCGGCGATCACGCTTGGCGCGATGAAAATCCCGCTACCGGATTGACCAAATGCCTGCATCAAGGCGCTGTCGTCGAATTCACCGATGATTTTCGGTTGAATCTGCTGTTCGGCAAACCAGCGCTGCAAGCGGCTGCGCACCACGGTTTCCGCTCCCGGAATCAACAGCGGCGCGCCCTGCAAACATTGTGGGAAGTCGCCGTTGTATTCGTCAGCCAATGCCTGGGTGGCGAAAAAGCTGATGCCGCACTCACCCAACTTCTGGCTGTAGCCCTTGATGTCCAGGTGTGTAGGCATTGGGCTGTCGGAAATCACCAGATCAAGGCGTTGGATCGCCAGGTCGGCCAGCAGGCGTTCGAGTTTATCCTCGCGACAGGTGATACGAATGGGTTCGCTCAACTCCATGGTCGGCGCGATCAGCCGATAGACGATGGATTTGGGCACCACATCCGCCACACCGACGCGGAACAGGATTTGCTGTTCATCGGGCTGGGCGCGCAGCAGCGCCTCCAACTCATTGCCGGTCTGGAACATCTGCTCGGCATACGGCAGCGCCCGGCGCCCGGCTTCGGTCAACTCCAACTGGCGCCCGACGCGCTGAAACAATGCTATACCGAAGGTCTGCTCCAGCAAGCTGATCTGCCCGCTGATGGTCTGGGGCGTGAGGTTCAATTGCTCGCAGGCGCGCACGATGCTGCCGGTCTTGGCCACCACCCAGAAGTAATGCAATTGTCGGTAATTGAGCATGGCGGCCTACACTTCGAGAAAATCGAAGTATACGCGAGAAAAATACGAATTTTCCTGAACTGTCAGCGTCCATAGAATGCGTCGCTATCGCGGGGCCACTATTGGTCCCTCTGGTTCTAACGAGGAATACACCATGAAACTCAATTCCCTGGGCGCGGCGTCGTTGCTTGCGCTTTCAATGGTGATGATCAGCGGCTGCGATCAGGTTGAAAAAAGCGCGCAGCAAGTGATCGGCAAGGCCACCGAGTCGGCCAAACAGGCTATAGATGAAACGCATAAGGCCGCCGAACAGGCTCTGAGTGAGGCAACCCAGGGCTTGATCAGTCCTGAGAAGAAGGACAAAGAAGCCGAAAACGCTTCCGAGTCCGACACCAAAGAAACCTAATTCCCAAGCCTCACCACGTCAGGATTGATCTATGGACTACCTTTTACAACTGGCTGCAAGCCCCACCGCCTGGGTGGCCCTGGCCACCTTGATCGTCATGGAAATCGTGCTGGGCATCGATAACCTGATCTTTATCTCGATCCTCACCAACAAATTGCCGGAAAAACACCGGGCGAAAGCACGGCGTATCGGCATCAGCATGGCGTTGATCCTGCGCTTGGGCCTGTTGAGCACCATCGCGTTCATCGTGCAGTTGACGGCGCCGGTGATCGAAGTCTTCGGCCAGGCGTTTTCGTGGAAAGACATGATCCTGATCGCCGGTGGCCTGTTCCTGGTGTGGAAGGCGACCACCGAAATCCATCACAGCATGGACCCTGAGCCGGAAGAGAAGGTGAGCGCCGGCAATGGCGTGTCCATCGGCTTTGCCGCGGCGATTGGCCAGATCCTGATGCTCGACCTGGTGTTCTCCATCGACAGCATCATCACCGCCGTGGGCATGACCGAGCACTTGCCGATCATGATCATTGCCGTGGTCGTCTCGGTGATCGTGATGCTGGTGGCGGCAGAACCCCTGGCCAAGTTCATCAACGACAACCCGACGGTGGTGATGCTGGCCCTGGGCTTCCTGATCATGATCGGCATGACCTTGATCGCCGAAGGTTTTGGCGCCCATGTGCCAAAAGGCTATGTGTACGCCGCCATGGCGTTCTCGGCGGTGATCGAACTGCTGAACATGGCGCGACGTAATCGCCACAAGCGTTTACTGGCCGCCAAACAGTAAGGGTTGATAAGCAAAGGCCGGCTGCGCTCCAAGAGCTCAGCCGGCCTTTTGCTGTCTGGTAGACTCCACCCACTTGATAGCTTGAGGTCCACCATGAACGAGCCGATTCGCCTCACCCAATACAGTCACGGCGCGGGTTGCGGCTGCAAGATTTCACCCCAGGTGCTGGAAGTGATTCTCGCCGGCAGTGGCGCGCAAAACCTCGACCCCAAACTGTGGGTGGGCAATACCTCGCGCGATGATGCCGCCGTCTACGCCATCGACGACGAGCGCGGCGTGGTCTCCACCACCGACTTTTTCATGCCGATTGTCGATGACCCTTTCGACTTCGGCCGCATTGCCGCCACCAATGCCATCAGCGACATCTACGCCATGGGCGGCGATCCACTGATGGCCATTGCCATTCTCGGCTGGCCGGTGAACGTGCTGGCGCCGGAGATTGCCCGGGAAGTCATCCGTGGCGGCCGCTCGGTGTGTGACGCGGCGGGTATTCCTTTGGCCGGTGGTCACTCCATTGATGCCCCGGAGCCGATTTTTGGCCTGGCCGTGACCGGCATCGTGCAAAAGCGCCATATGAAACGCAACGACACCGCCACTGCCGGGTGCAAGCTGTACCTGACCAAACCGCTGGGCATCGGCGTTCTGACTACCGCTGAAAAAAAGGGCAAATTGCGCGAGGCCGATGTGGGCCTGGCCCGCGACTGGATGTGCACCCTGAACAAACCGGGCAGCCGCTTCGGCAAATTGGCGGGTGTGACGGCCATGACCGATGTCACGGGGTTCGGTTTGCTTGGCCATTTGGTGGAAATGGCCGACGGCAGTGGCCTGACGGCGCGCATTGAATACGCCAAAGTGCCGCTTTTGCCGGGTGTCGAGTACTACCTGGACCAAGGTTGCATGCCCGGTGGCACGTTGCGCAACTTCGACAGTTATTCGAGCAAACTCGGACGCCTTCAAGAGCTGCACAAGCGTGTGTTGTGCGATCCGCAGACCAGCGGTGGCCTGCTGATCGCCGTGACCCCTGAAGGCGAAAGCGAGTTTCATGCGGTGGCTGCCGAATTGGCCCTGTCCCTGGAGCCCATCGGCGAATGGGTTGAGCGACAGACCCACGCGGTAGAGGTGTTTTGATGGCGACTGACATCACCGACTACCGCGACATCTTTCTCAACGACCGGCCGATGATGGATACCCGTGCGCCGATCGAGTTCACCAAGGGCGCGTTCCCTGGGGTGATCAACCTGCCGCTGATGACCGATGACGAACGCCAACGGGTCGGCACCTGTTACAAGCAACAAGGCCAGCAGGCTGCCATCGTGTTGGGGCATGAGCTGGTGTCCGGCGCGATCAAGGCTGAGCGTATCGAGCAGTGGGCACAGTTCGCCAAGGCCAACCCCAATGGCTACTTGTACTGTTTTCGCGGCGGGCTGCGTTCGCAGATCGTGCAGCAATGGCTCAAGACCGAAGCCGGTATCGACTACCCGCGCGTCGGCGGTGGCTACAAGGCCATGCGCACCTTTCTGTTGGATACCGTGGAGCAGGCGACGACCGAGTGTGACTTCGTGTTGTTGGGCGGCATGACGGGCACCGGCAAAACCGAGGTGCTCGGCCAGTTGCGCAATGCCCTTGACCTGGAGGGACATGCCAATCACCGTGGCTCCAGCTTCGGTAAACGCGCTACAGCGCAGCCGTCCAACATCGATTTCGAAAACCGCCTGGCGGTGGACCTGCTGAAAAAACGCGCGGGGGGGATCGAGCAGTTTGTGGTCGAGGACGAGAGCCGCATGATCGGCAGTTGCGCGCTGCCATTGCCGTTGCACAAAGGCATGCAGGCGTTCCCGATGGTCTGGCTCGAAGACAGCGTAGAGGGCCGGGTTGAGCGAATCCTGCGTGATTACGTGGTCGAGCTTTGCGCAGAATTCATCGCTGTCTATGGCGAAAGCGGCCGGGCCTTGTTTGCCGAGCGCTTGACCCAGAGCCTGGCCAATATCCACAAGCGCTTGGGTGGTGAGCGTTTCCAGCGACTGCAGGCGATTCTGCAGGACGCATTGGCGGAACAGGCTCGCAGTGGTGCGGTGGACCTGCACCGGGTTTGGATCGAAGGGTTGCTGCGTGAATATTACGACCCAATGTATGCCTTTCAAAAGGAAAGCAAAGGCGCACGGATCGAGTTTGCGGGAGAGCAGGGCGCTGTCGTGGAATACCTGCGCGAAAGAATGGGGTGACCTTTAGGGCCTCATCGCGGGCAAGCCCGCTCCCACGCTTTGATGGGTGAACACCGTCAAATGTGGGAGCGGGCTTGCCCGCGATAGGGTCATCAGTTTCTGAGAATCACTAGAGGACGACTGCCCCGATCAACCCACATACCACGCCCACCAGCATGGTCAACCCGGCCACCGTCACCAGCACCCGCGCATCGAAGTCCTTGCGCAGCATCAGCAGTGACGGCAGGCTCACGCTCGGCAAGGTCATCAGCAAGGCCACGGCCGGGCCGGTGCCCATGCCCAGGGTCATCATGGTCTGTACGATCGGGATCTCGGCGGCGGTCGGAATCACGAACAAGGTGCCGACAATCGCCAAAGGCACCAACCAGAGCAGGCTGTTGGCCATGGCCCCATCCACATGGGGAAACAGCCACACCCGCGCCGCGCCCAGGATCAGCACCGCCAGGATGTAGACCGGGATGGTGCTCCAGAACAACTGCCACAGGGTACGCAGCCAGCGGCTCAGGAACGGCTGTGATTCGACAACGCTGACCTCTGCCACCGCCCCCAGTGCCGCCTCCGGCACTTGCTCCGGGCGTGCAATACGCTGGGCCACCAGTGACACACCCACCACCAGCACAATCCCCGCCACCAAGCGCAACGCCGTAAAGCCCCAGCCCAACACAAAGCCCATGAACACCAGCGTGGCCGGGTTCAGTACTGGGTTGGCGATCCAGAACGCCAACGCAGCCCCCACCGAGACCTGCTGACGACGCATGCCCGCCGCCACTGGCGCCGCGCAGCAACTGCACATCATCCCAGGCAAGGCGAACAGCCCGCCGCGTAGGGTAGAGCCCAGCCCGGCCCGACCAAACAGGCGCAGCAGCCAGTCGCGGGGGATCAGCACTTGCAGCAGCGAACCGAGAATCACCGCCAGCACCGCAGCCTTCCAGATCGCCAGGAAATACACCTGGGCATACGCCAGCGCCGCCGTCAGGGGCGCTGTTTGTTGATCGTTGAGAATCGAGGCACCGATGCTGTGGTTATCCGCTGCCACGAAGGCCTTGAAGTAGTAGGGCGACCACTTCACGTAGTACAGGCCGACGCAGGCTACCAACAGGAACAGGGCGGGTTTCCACCAGAAGGACCAGCCCCGGACGGGCTGGGTGGACGTGAGGTTGGGCATGGTGATGATCCGCAGGTGAGTCAATAGCGGTGCATCATACGCCCTCAGATATCAGCACTCACCTGTGTTGCAGCCGGGCAGGTCTGCTGGCCGTTGTTCAAGCCCTGTTTGTAGTTGCGGCTCAGCAGGGATGCCTTGCCGTTATGCCAGGTCAGTGTCAGCACATATAAGGTGTCGTAGTCGCTGCTGGACCAGTCATGGGTGATGGTGTGCTTTTCACCTGAGGCTTCACTGGCCACCTTGTTGATCAGCTCCGGCAGATAACCGTGGGACCACGCGGTGTAGATGACCGCGTTGTGGTACTTGTCCTCTACCAATTCGTCGGCCAGGGCGCTGGTATCGTTGGCCGAGAAGTTGATGTTCACCGGCAGGCCGAGCTTGATGGCGCTGGGGCCGATGGTCATCAGCGGACGGATGTAGCTGTAGGAGTTGTCATGCTCACCTTCCTCGACATTGCGCGTCGGGTTGGAGGCAAATATGTAGTTGGCCTTGCCGAATTTTTCCGGCAGTACCGTAGCCAGGTTCATCGCACGGTTGAGTCCCTGGCAGTTGAGTTGGCCCAGGCCGCCCGCAGGCTTTTCACCATGGCGCAGGAACACCAGGGTTTGCACGCCATCCACCGGTTCGGCGTTGGTGAGAGGGGATTCAAGGGCCAGACCGATTGCACCACCGAGTAACAGCAGTGATGGCATCAGGTAGGTATAGCGTTTGAGTCGTTGTGCAAGGAACAGAGGTGGGATTGTCATTATAGGTTCGAGTCTGCTTTCACCGTTTTGGCGCACGTAAGAGTGCACGTTGGCGCTTTGGTTCGCCTGCGCGGCAGCCTAGCGTGGCTATGTTGCGTAATGATGACCCATGCAGGAAGGGGCCCAGGTGACTATGATGGGGGCTTTCAGCCTGGGAGTTTTCCGATGAACGCACTCGCCGCTTTCCCAATCAACAGCAAATGGCCTGCCCAGCACCCGGAGCGTTTGCAGTTGTATTCGTTGCCCACGCCCAACGGCGTCAAAGTGTCGATCATGCTTGAAGAGCTGGGTTTGCCGTATGAAGCGCACAAGGTCAGTTTCGAGACCCAGGACCAACTGTCCCCCGAGTTCATGTCCCTGAACCCCAACAACAAGATCCCCGCGATCATCGATCCCAATGGCCCGAGCGGACAGCCGCTGGCGTTGTTCGAATCTGGCGCGATCCTGATTTACCTCGCGGAAAAGACCAGCCAACTACTCTCCGAAGACCCGGCCACCCGTTACGAAACGATCCAATGGCTGATGTTCCAGATGGCCGGTATCGGCCCGATGTTCGGCCAGGTGGGGTTCTTCAACAAGTTCGCCGGCAAGGCATATGAGGACAAGCGTCCCCGTGACCGCTATGTCGCCGAGTCCCGGCGTTTGCTGGAGGTGCTGGAAAAACGCTTGCTGGGCCGCACCTGGATCATGGGCGATGAATACAGCATTGCCGATATCGCCACCTTTCCGTGGGTTCGTAACCTGATCGGCTTCTATGAAGCCGGCGACCTGGTGGGGATTGCCGATTTCCCTAACGTACTGCGTGCCTTGGACGGCTTTGTGGCTCGTCCGGCGGTGATCCGTGGCTTGAACATTCCGAGCTGAAGCATGCCGACTTTCGATTTCATGCAACTCGACGTGTTCAGCCGCGTACCGCTCAAAGGCAACCCGCTGGCAGTGGTGCTGGGCGCTGACAGCCTCAGCGACCGGCAGATGGCGGACTTTGCCAACTGGACCAACCTCAGCGAAACCACCTTTTTGCTGAAGCCGCGTGATGCGCGGGCCGATTACCGGGTAAGAATCTTCACCACTCTGACTGAACTGCCGTTTGCCGGGCACCCCACGCTGGGGAGTTGCCACGCTTGGCTGCAAGCGGGGGGCATCCCGAAAGGCGAAGAGATTATCCAGGAGTGCGAAATTGGACTGGTGCGTATACGACGGCAAGGTGATGAATTGGCGTTCATTGCCCCTCCGTTGTTGCGCTCCGGTTCGGTCGAAGCCGCTTTGTTGGAGCGCGTGCGCCTGGGGTTGGGTTTGACCGCCGAGGCGATTGTGCGCAGCCAGTGGGTCGACAATGGCGCGGGATGGATGGCGGTGATGCTGGCTGAACGCGACCAAGTACTGGCTTTGCAACCGGACTACGCGCAACTGCAGGGGTTGGTCGTAGGTGTGATCGCACCCTGTGACCCGGAACGTGATGACGTAGACACGCAATTTGAAGTGCGCGCCTTCATCGCCGGTGACGGCGCCCCGGAAGACCCCGCCACCGGTAGCTTGAATGCCGGTGTGGCTCAATGGTTGCTGGCTGAAGGCCTGGCGCCCGAGTGTTACGTGGTCAGCCAAGGCACGGCGATCGGCCGAGCAGGGCGCATTCATGTCGAACGCAGCGGCGATGAAATCTGGGTTGGCGGCGCAGTAACAGCGTGTATCGAAGGGCGGGTACAGCTCTAGATCAATGAATTGTTACGAGTCGCGCAATACACTGTTCGCCCGTTGGTGTTTGTGCTGCCGGGGATTGCGGGCATAAGCTTTCGCCCCAACTATTTTCGCCTCTACTGTTTTCAGGAAAATCATGACCAGCCAGTTCCCTCAAGCCCGCCCACGTCGCCTGCGTCGCTCCCCGGAGCTGCGCGGTTTGTTCCAGGAAACCGAATTCACCCTCAACGACCTGGTGCTGCCGATTTTTGTCGAAGAAGAAATCGATGATTTCGTGCCTATTACCAGCATGCCAGGCGTGATACGTATCCCCGAGAAAAAACTGGCCAGTGAAGTCGAGCGTTTTGCGCGCGCCGGGATCAAGTCGGTGATGACCTTCGGCGTGTCCCACCACCTGGATGCCAATGGCAGCGACACCTGGAAGGAGCGCGGCCTGGTTGCGCGCATGTCTTCGACCATCAAGGACGCCGTGCCGGAAATGATCGTGATGTCCGACACCTGTTTCTGTGAATACACCGACCACGGCCACTGCGGCGTGATGCATGGCTCCCACGTCGACAACGACGCCACCCTGATCAACCTCGGCAAGCAAGCTGTGGCCGCCGCCCGCGCCGGTGCCGACGTGATCGCACCATCGGCGGCGATGGACGGTCAGGTCCAGGCAATCCGCCGCGCCCTTGATGATGCCGGTTTCACCCATATCCCGATCATGGCCTACTCCACCAAATTCGCCTCGGCCCTCTACGGCCCATTCCGCGAAGCCGGCGGCAGCGCGCTCAAGGGCGACCGCAAAAGCTACCAGATGAACCCGATGAACCGCCGCGAAGCCATACGCGAATCCCTGCTCGACGAACAGGAAGGCGCGGACGCCTTGATGGTCAAGCCAGCAGGGGCCTACCTCGACATCATCCGCGACATCCGCGAAGCCTCGCACCTGCCAGTGGCGGCGTACCAAGTGAGTGGCGAGTACGCGATGATCAAGTTTGGTGCGCAAGCCGGGGCGATTGATGAGGCACGAGTGGTGCGGGAGACGCTGGGGTCGATCAAGCGTGCGGGCGCGGATTTGATTTTTACGTATTTTGCGATGGATTTGGCGTTGGCGGGGATCTAAGGGCTTCGTGAAACCCTGTGGAGGGTCAGTAAGCGTGCTCTTCACAGGGGGGATAGTGGTCGCGGTCCTATCAATTTGATTGGTCTTTGAGGGGGAGCATGTATTGCTTTAGACGATTCAAAAGAATTTTCATGAAAGTCCGCTGATTAACAATAGGTTCGCTGAAATAAGTTTCCATTTTTTTAAATATTTCGTCGAAGTCATCGTCAATAGATAGGTAATGTTCTATTGAATCAATGAACCACTTTTGCTCTGGTTCTGTGTATGATAAAAATTCTGGCTTGGTCAGTTCGTCAAAAAGCGCAATAAGTTCATATTCATTGTTTATGTTCTTTGATGAGATGAAACGTTCTCTCTCCAAGTCATCTGTGTTCTCAATGTCGTATGTGAACAATAAGCCGCGAATTATTTCCATGCTTGGATTTTTTTTCATATTCATCACTCGGTATAAGCTGTTTTTGGTTTTCCATCTCTATCTAGTATGACTCGTGCTTTGCGTTGCTGGCTATATCTCAGGTCTCGACTGGAATATCCCTCACCAATAATCTTCCCCATGTCCATTGGTTCTAATGATGCAGCATGCCCGCTTCTTCTAAATATTAGCTGTGCTCGATATATCGAATTCAACTGATCTCTATGGCTCAGGTAGTGTGTTGCAGCAGGTGGATATTTAGGCTCCCCTTGCCTATTCCCTGAAGTGTAAGTCTCGACAATTCCTGTTGTCGGGTTTTTTGCCGATCTTACTCTTTCGAGCTGAGATTCGAGTGTTGTCTGCGCTCCATGTTTTTCTAGAAAATGCGCGCCTGGTGTGTCCTTTTCGAGTTCATCCAAGCGCCTGTAGGCATTTGCCTCTGCGAGCTTATCAATTTTTGCCCGCCGTTCTACACGTGTTAGTTGCGGTAAACCGGGTTCTCCGTACTCAACGCCAATTGTTGGATTCTGAACAGTATTGCTTGGCTTGCATCCATCCCCACCGGGACAAGTGTTCAAGCCTAGCGGATCCACCCACCCTGTAGGATTGGGCACGTACAGGTACGCATTGATCCCACCCGCCAACTTCACCGGATCCGGAGTCAGGTACCGACCAATATCCGGATGGTAGTAGCGATGACGGTTGTAGTGCAGCCCGCTTTCCGCGTCGAAGTACTGGCCTTGGAAGCGCAACGGGTTGTCGATTTTGCCGACATCGAGGCGGGCGATTTCGCCGTAGGCGCGGTAGTGGGCGGA
>NZ_JBWKUX010000021.1:0-53539 GCF_059421065.1 Pseudomonas sp. GW821-FHT03A09
ATTCCGAAACCCCATTTGCGAAAGCAGATGGGGTTTTGTTTTGGGCGCTCGAAAAGTGCAACGAGGCTCATCAATGTGGCCTTCAATGCTAAAGTCCACGCCTCGATTTTGCTTTTCCCAAGGAAGCCGTTATGCCTGATACGACGTCCCCCAGCGCTGGATTCATGGTGGTTCACGGCAATCGCCTGGATGAACTGCGCAGCCTGGTGGTCAGTTGGATGCGCCGCTATCCTCTGGCGCCTTTGGAAAACGAAATCGCCCTGGTACAAAGCAATGGCATCGCCCAATGGCTCAAACTGGCCTTGGCTGAAGATCCTGAAGATGACGACATGGGTGGCTGCGGAATCGCTGCAGCAATCGATGTGCAGCTCCCCGGCAGTTTTATGTGGCAGCTTTACCGCATGGTCCTGGGCCGTGACGAAATACCGCCCAAGTCCCTGCTCGATAAAGCCCCACTGACCTGGCGTCTCATGCGGCTGCTGCCGGAACTCATCGATCAGCCGCATTTCGAGCCACTACAGCGCTTCCTCACCCACGACACAGATTTGCGTAAACGCTACCAACTCGCCGAGCGTCTGGCGGATCTGTTCGACCAGTATCAGGTCTACCGCGCCGACTGGCTGGAAGACTGGGCGGCAGGCCGCCACCAGCTGCGTAACGGGCGCGGCGAATCCAAGCCGCTCAACCCCGCCAATTGCTGGCAAGCCGAGCTATGGCGTGCCCTGTTACTGGATGTCGGCGAAGAAGGCATGGCACAAAGCCGCGCCGGCGTTCACCAACGTTTCATCGAGCGCATCAATACGCTGGAGACAGCCCCTCAAGGCCTCCCGTCCCGGGTGATCGTTTTCGGGATTTCATCGCTGCCCGCTCAGGCTTTGGAAGCGCTCGCAGGATTGGCACGTTTCAGCCAGGTCTTGCTATGCGTTCACAACCCTTGTCGCCATCACTGGTCCGACATCGTTGCGGACAAAGACCTACTGCGTAACGAATACAAACGCCAAGCGCGCAAAGCCGGCATGCCGGTCACTATCGACCCACAAACTCTGCACCAGCACGCACACCCGCTGCTCGCCGCCTGGGGTAAACAAGGCCGCGACTACATCAGCCTGCTGGACAGCTACGACGACCCCAACAGCTACCGCGCCGCATTCCGTGACGGCCGTATCGACCTGTTCAGCGAAAGCGAACCCACCACACTGCTCAATCAATTGCAGGACGACATCCTCGAACTGCGCCCGCTCAATGAAACCCGTGGGCTATGGCCTGCTGTCGATCTGGAACGTGACACTTCAATCCGCTTCCACATCGCCCACAGCGCCCAGCGCGAAGTGGAGATCCTGCACGACCAGTTGCTCCAACGCTTCAGTGCCGACCCAACCCTACGTCCCCGGGACATCATCGTCATGGTCCCCGACGTCGACAGCTACGCGCCGCATATTCGCGCCGTATTCGGCCAGCTCGAACGCAATGACCCACGCTTCATCCCGTTCACCTTGACCGACCAGGGCCAACGCGGCCGCGACCCTCTGCTGATCGCCATCGAGCACCTGCTCAAACTTCCGGACAGCCGTTTTCCCGTCAGCGAAATCCTCGACCTGCTCGACGTCCCCGCCTTGCGCGAGCGTTTCGGCATCAAGGAGCGCGACTTGCCCACGCTGCACCGTTGGATCGAAGGCGCCGGTGTGCGCTGGGGGCTCGACGCCGAGCAACGTGCCGGCCTTGGCCTGCCGAGTGAGTTGGAACAAAACAGCTGGCGATTTGGCCTGCGTCGGATGTTGCTGGGGTACGCGGTCGGTACTGGTGCCGCCTACAACGGCATCGAACCTTATGATGAAGTTGGTGGCCTCGACGCTGTGCTGATTGGCCCACTAGTCGCTTTACTCGACGCACTAAACGACGCGCATCAGACCCTCTCCCAACCTGCCGCTCCCCAGGAGTGGGGCGAGCGCCTGCAAGGTTTGATGCAACTCTTCTTCCTGGCCAGCAGCGAACACGATGACTACCTATTGGGCCAACTCGAACAACTCAGGGAGACCTGGCTGGAGACTTGCGAGTCCGTTGGCCTGCATGACGAATTACCACTCACCGTAGTCCGCGAGGCCTGGCTGGCTGGCCTCGACCAAGGCCGCCTATCCCAACGCTTCCTCGCCGGGGCTGTCAATTTTTGCACTTTGATGCCCATGCGAGCGATCCCGTTCAAGCTTGTCTGCCTACTGGGTATGAATGACGGTGACTACCCGCGCGCCCAACCGCCGCTGGACTTCGATCTGATGGGCAGCGACTACCGCCCCGGCGACCGTTCACGCCGCGAGGATGATCGTTACCTGTTGCTCGAAGCACTGCTTTCGGCCCGCGACCAGCTCTACATCAGTTGGGTCGGTCGCAGCATCCGCGACAACAGCGACCGTCCGGCCTCGGTACTGATCGGCCAACTGCGCGACCACCTCGCCAGTGGCTGGCAGAACGCACACCCAGAAACACCGCTTATCGACGCAATGACCCAGGAGCATCCGCTCCAACCCTTCAGCGCTCGCTACTTCCACGAAGGCGACCCGCTGTTCAGCTACGCCCGCGAATGGCAGTTGCTACACGAAGCATCCGACGCCGTCGCACAGGAGCACGAGCTGGCCGATCACCAACAAGAAGAACCCCTGAGCCTCGGCCAGTTACAGGACTTCCTACGTAACCCGGTCAAACATTTCTTCAGCCAACGTCTGAAAGTGTTTTTTGAAGCCGCCGAAGTCCCCTTGGCCGATGAAGAACCTTTCGTCCTCGATGCACTTCAACGTTACAGCCTCAGCGACAGCTTGCTGAGCGCCGTATTGGCCCGACCCGATCACGTGGACCAGGCCCTCAAGGCCCAGGCTCAGCGCCTACAAGGTAGTGGCCTGCTGCCCATGGTTGGTTTCGGCGAGTGCCTGCGTAACGAACTGATCGAGCCCTTGCCCGATCTGCTGCAACGCTACCAACAACTGCTGGCTCTCTGGCCCATCCCGCACACAGGGGCAGAGCCGGTCAGTTTTGAGCATCAGGGCATTCAGTTGGACGGTTGGATCAGCGGCTTGCACCGGCGCAGTGATGGCGGGTTGCTAAGCGTGACCACCATCCCCAACAGCATCGGCTCGATCAAGACGCGCAAGTGGCATCGCCTGATTCGTCCGTGGGTCAATCATGTGGTGGCGTGCGCGTGCGGCCTGTCACTCAGTACAGGTCTGGTGGCGAGTGATGACACTTTGCTACTAGCTCCGATGGATAAGTCGGCGGCCCAGGAAATCCTTGGCAACCTGCTGCTGGCTTGGCACACCGGTATGCGAAAGCCGCTGCCGGTGGCCGTCAAGACCGCCTTCGCCTGGCTTGGTCAAACCGACCCCGCCAAGGCTCAGGCTGCCGCCCATAAGGCCTACGAAGGCGACGGCCAAAATACCGATGGTGAACGCCGCGAAACCCCGGCGCTCACGCGGCAGTTCCCGGATTTCGCCACACTCATTGCCAGCGAAGAGTTCGAAGGGTGGTGCGAAACCCTGTATCGCCCCCTGATCAACGCTCCATGGCGATCACTCACGGGCGAGGAGGGCAGCGCATGAACAGCAAACCCCTGGCCTTGGCCTTCCCGCTCAAAGGCAGCCAGCTGATTGAAGCCAGCGCAGGCACCGGTAAAACCTTCACCATTTCCGCCCTGTACCTGCGCCTGGTTCTCGGCCACGGTGGTGAGGAATCCGGCTTTGGCCGCGAACTGTTGCCGCCGCAAATCCTGGTAGTGACCTTCACCGACGCTGCCACCAAAGAGCTGCGCGAACGTATCCGCATCCGCCTGGCCGAAGCCGCGCGCTTCTTCCGTGACGAAATCCAGCAACCGGATGCGCTGATCGCCGACCTTCGCGAGCAATACCTTCCCGAGCAATGGGCCGCCTGCGCCAATCGCCTGGATATTGCCGCACAATGGATGGACGAAGCCGCCGTCTCGACCATCCACAGTTGGTGCCAGCGCATGCTGCGCGAGCACGCGTTCGACAGCGGTAGCCTGTTCACCCAGACCCTGGAAACCGACCACAGCGACCTACTTGGCGAAGTGCTGCGTGATTACTGGCGTCTGTTCTGCTACCCGATGCATGACGATGCGCTGAATTGGGTACGCAACAACTGGGGAGGCCCGGCTGCGTTGATGCCACGGGTACGCGCACTGTTCGGCAGTGAGCGGCCGACGGATGAGACGCGTGAGCCGGCCGAGCTGATCAACGCCTGCCTGCAAGAGCGCCGCGAAGTGCTGATCCAACTCAAGGCGCCCTGGCAACAATGGGCCGCCGAGCTGCGCGATATCTGCCTGCAAGCCGTGGCCGCCAAAGCCGTCGATGGCCGCAAGATGCAGGCCCGTTACTTTGAACCCTGGTTTGAAAAAATCAGTGCCTGGGCCGCCGATGAATCTCTTGAGCAGCTTGATATTGGCACCGGCTTCATCCGCCTGACACCCGACGGTATGGCCGAAGCCTGGAAGGGCGAGGCACCGCGCCACCCCGGCATTGACGCGATGGCCGATCTCAAGGCCGCCCTCGACGCACTGCCAACCCCCGATGCAGCTGTTTTGCAACACGCTGCCGGCTGGGTGGGTAAACGCTTCGAAGATGAAAAGCGCCGACGCGCCGAAATGGGCTTCGACGACATGCTGATCCGCCTCAACGCCGCGCTGCAAGCCGAAGGCGGCGAGCGCTTGGCCAGTGTGATCCGCGAGCAGTTCCCGGTGGCGCTGATTGATGAGTTCCAGGACACCGACCCGGTGCAATACAGCATCTTCGACAGCATCTACCGCATCGAAGAAAACCACCTCGATAGCGGTCTGTTCCTGATCGGCGACCCCAAGCAGGCGATCTACGCGTTCCGTGGCGCCGATATCTACACCTACCTGCGTGCCCGTCAGTCCACCACCGGCCGTCACCACACCCTGGGCACCAACTTCCGCTCCAGCCACGCGATGGTCGAGGCGGTGAACCATGTGTTTCAGCGTGCGGAGCAAGGTCGTGGTGCGTTTCTGTTCCGTGAGCCGAATGGCGAAAACCCCGTACCGTTCCATTCGGTGCTGTCACAAGGCCGCAAGGAACAATTACAGGTCGATGGCCTGACGCTGCCGGCCATGAATCTCTGGCACCTGCCCACTGAGCAACCCGTTTCCAACGCGGTCTATCGTCAACAACTGGCAGCCGCCTGTGCCACGCAGATTGTTGAGTTGCTCAATGGCGGGCAACGAGGCAGCGCAGGTTTCCTACAACCGGACGGCAGCTTCAGTGGCGTGCTTCCGTCGGATATCGCCATCCTCGTGCGCGACGGCAAGGAAGCTCAAGCCGTGCGTGCCGAGTTGGCTGCCCGTGGCGTGCGTAGCGTGTATCTGTCGGACAAAGACTCGGTCTTCGCTGCCCAGGAAGCCCACGACCTGCTCGCCTGGCTCAAGGCCTGTGCCGAGCCCGACGTCGAGCGTCCGCTGCGTGCCGCGCTGGCCTGCGTCACCTTGAACCTATCGCTGCCTGAACTGGAACGCCTGAACCAGGATGAACTGGCGTGGGAAACCCGTGTCATGCAGTTCCGGGGCTACCGTGCGATCTGGCGTACTCAAGGCGTGCTGCCGATGCTGCGACGCTTGCTCCATGATTTCAAACTGCCGCAAACCCTGATCGCGCGCAGTGATGGCGAGCGCGTGCTGACCAACCTGCTGCACCTCAGCGAACTGCTGCAACAGGCTGCGTCGGAGTTGGACGGTGAGCAGGCGCTGATTCGCCATCTGGCCGAACATCTCGCACTGTCTGGGCAGGCCGGTGAAGAGCAGATCCTGCGCCTGGAAAGTGATGAGCAACTGGTCAAGGTCGTGACTATTCACAAGTCCAAGGGCCTGGAGTACGACCTGGTATTCCTGCCCTTTATCTGTTCGGCCAAGCCGGTGGATGGCAGCCGATTGCCGCTGCATTACCACGATGAAAACGGCAAGTCCCAGGTGAGTCTGCGGCCAAGCACCGAGTTGATCGCCCAGGCCGACGATGAACGCCTCGCCGAAGACCTGCGCTTGTTCTACGTCGCCCTGACCCGTGCCAAGTACGCCTGCTGGCTGGGTATTGCCGACCTCAAGCGCGGCAACAACAGCAGCTCGGTATTGCACCTGTCCGCGCTGGGCTATCTGCTCGGCGCAGGCACCGCCTTGAGCGAGTCCGCCGGGCTGGCACGCTGGTTGTTGGACCTGCAGGAAGGCTGCGCCGCCATCCACTACGGCCACGTGCCCGAAGCGCAAGACATCGTGTTCCTCCCGCCGCGCAACGACGCCACCCTGCTTGCGCCTTTGCTGCCAAAGCGCAAGGCCGCCGAAAACTGGTGGATCGCTTCCTACAGTGCTTTGAGAATCGGCGACAGCATGAGCGCCGCCAATCTTGAAGCACCGGAAAGCCCGCAAGCCCAGAAACTGTTCGACGACGAACGCCTCGACCCCGACGCACCGCGTGAAGTGGTGGCTTCCGGCGGTGACATTCACCGTTTCCCTCGTGGCCCGAATCCAGGGACCTTCCTCCATGGCCTGTTGGAGTGGGCGGGGGAGGAGGGCTTCAACGTGACACCCGAGGCCATCGAAAAGGCTGTGGGCGCGCGTTGTAATCGGCGTAACTGGGAAGGCTGGATCGTCACTCTCAGCGGCTGGCTGGGTCATTTGCTGCAAACGCCGCTGTCGGTAGATAACGATCTCGTCACGCTCAACGGTCTGGCGCGCTACCAGATCGAAATGGAGTTCTGGTTCGCCAGCCATAAAGTCGACGTGCTCGCCCTCGACAAGCTGGTGTGCCAGTACACTCACAATGGCGTCTCCCGAGTGGCCGCCGAACCGGTGCTGCTCAATGGCATGTTCAAGGGTTTTATCGACCTGACTTTCGAACACGCCGGCCGCTATTACGTGGCGGATTACAAATCCAACTGGCTCGGCCCCGACGATTCGGCCTATACCGTTGATGCCATGGAACTGTCGATTCTGGAGCATCGGTACGACCTGCAATACGTGCTTTACCTACTGGCCCTGCACCGCCAGCTAAAGGCCCGGCTACCGGATTACGACTACGACCGCCATGTCGGCGGCGCGCTGTATGTATTCCTGCGCGGCACCCAGTCGGCAAGCAAAGGTGCGTATTTCACCCGACCGCCACGAGAGTTGATTGAAGGCCTGGACCTGCTGTTCCAGGGCAAGCCCATCCCGCCCAAGGTTGAGCCCGCCTGGGAACAAGGAGTTCTGCTATGAGCCTGTCGCCTCTACCGCTTGAGGAGCTGATGCCCCTCGATCACGCCACCGACCTGGTGCAGTTGCTGGAGCGTTGGGTGGATCGCGGCTGGTTGCGCGCTCTGGACAAAGCCTTTGTCGGTTTCCTGCATGAACTTGATCCACAGGCCGATCCTTTGGTGCTGCTGGCGGCAGCGCTGACGAGCCATCAACTGGGCCATGGCCACGTGTGCCTTGACCTGTTCGAAACCCTCAAGGCGCCGGATTTTGCCCTGTCATTGCCGCCAGAAGGTGATCTGCAGACCGGCGCCATGTTGCTGCCGTCGCAATTGCTTGATGGCCTGGATGGCGCCCATTGGTGCCATGCGTTGGTCGCCAGTCATTTGGTCGCGTTGGCGGTTGATGGCAGTGAGGATGCTCAAAGTCGCCCGTTGGTGTTGTCCGGCAAACGCTTGTATTTGCGCCGCTACTGGACTTACGAGCGGCGCATCGATAGCGCTTTGCGCCTGCGCCTGGCCATTCAGGAAACCGTCGCTGCCGATTTGCCGCAACGCCTGAACAGTTTGTTCGATCAACCTCCGCCGGATGGCGTGATCGACTGGCAAAAACTCGCCTGCGGCCTGGCAACGCGTGGTGCATTCAGCATCGTTACCGGCGGCCCCGGTACGGGCAAGACCACCACCGTGGTGCGCTTGCTTGCGTTGTTGCAGGCTCCGGCTGTTGAGACCGGTAATCCGCTGCGCATACGCCTGGCCGCGCCCACCGGTAAAGCCGCTGCGCGCCTGACCGAATCCATCAGCCAGCAAGTACTGTCGCTGAATGTGCCTGACAGCGTGCGGGAAAAAATCCCCACCCAGGTCACCACCGTTCACCGCCTGCTGGGCAGTCGTCCGGGCACCCGGCACTTCCGTCATCATCTCGGCAACCCGCTGCCCCTGGATGTGCTGGTGGTAGACGAAGCCTCGATGATCGACCTGGAAATGATGGCCAACCTGCTGGATGCCTTGCCGCCCCATGCGCGGCTGGTGTTGCTGGGTGACAAGGATCAACTGGCTTCGGTGGAGGCGGGTGCCGTACTCGGTGATTTGTGCCGCGACGCCGAGGCCGGTTGGTACAGTCCGGATACCCGCCAATGGCTGCAAGCCGTCAGCGGCGAAGACCTCAGCGCCAGCGGCCTGCGGGAAGACCACGACAGCAGCCACCCGTTGGCCCAGCAAGTGGTGATGCTGCGCTACTCGCGGCGGTTCGGTGAAGGCAGTGGCATTGGCCAGCTGGCGCGTTGGGTCAACCAGCAGAATGCCGAAGAAGCACGCAAATTACTGGCCGCGCGCAGCCACGATGACCTGTACTGTCTCAGCCTCAAGGGCGAGCACGACCACGCCCTGGAGCGCCTGGTACTGGACGGGCAGGGCGGGGAAGCCCAAGGTTATCGCTATTATCTCAACCTGCTGCGCAGCGCGCGCCCAGCCTTGGACACTCCGCGCGAAGATCCCGCCTGGACCCACTGGGCGCAACAACTGCTGCAAGCCTTCGATGCCTTCCAACTGTTGTGTGCCGTGCGTAAAGGCCCTTGGGGTGTCGAAGGACTGAACCTGCGTATCACCGCCGCGCTGCGCAAAGTGCGGCTGATCGAAGGTGACGACCCCTGGTACGAGGGCCGTCCGGTGTTGATGACCCGCAACGATTACGGCCTGGGCTTGATGAACGGCGATATCGGTATCGCCCTCAAGCTGCCCGAAAGCGATGGTGGCCCTCAGGTGTTGCGTGTGGCCTTCCCACGTAACGATGGCCAGGGTGGTGTGCGCTTCGTGCTGCCCAGCCGTCTGAATGATGTGGAAACGGTGTACGCCATGACCGTGCACAAATCCCAAGGCTCGGAATTCACCCATACCGCGCTGATCTTGCCGGATGCCCTGAATCCAGTGCTGACTAAAGAACTTATTTACACCGGTATCACCCGTGCCAAGCGCTGGTTCAGCCTGGTCGAGCCCCGAGGCGGTGTGTTTGAGGAGGCGGTGCGACGGAAGGTCAAGCGCTTGAGTGGACTGATGCTGGAGCTGGACGCCGTGCCTGAATAAACTGACTGTCGGGTCATGAAATATTTCTGATTCAACTGTCGGATTTTTCTGGAAAAATAGCGAACCCCGCGTAAGCCGTGCTTCACGGGGTTTTCCGCCGCTGTGCTATCGTTGCGGCATCACCTTGAAAAAAACTGAGAGTATCGCTGCATGAACGTGGCTGTCTCGCCCACAGAACGCAGTTTGAGCTGGAGACGCATGTTACTGGTGGCGATGCTGTGCCTGCTCGCGCCACTTGTATCGGCCCAATCGCCCAGCCTGGCGGATAATCGCGCCCAGGCAGTCACCCAAGTGGTACTCGGTATCCTCAGTTACGCGCGTTGGCCAGTGGAGCCCGCGCAACTGCGCCTGTGCATCGTCGGTCCCACCCAATACACCGACGATCTGATCAAAGGCACCACCCAGGCCACCGGCCGTCCGGTGCTGGTGCGGCGCCTGTTGGCCGATAATCCCGATATCGTCAGCGCATGCGACGCCGTGTACATCGGCAAACTCAGTGCTGATGAACGCACACGGTTGTTTACCTCGTTGATCGGCCACCCGGTGCTCAGCATCAGTGAAGGCGGTGACCAATGCACCGTAGGCAGCCTGTTCTGCCTGCGGGTGAATGATGAACAGGTGTCGTTCGAGGTCAACCTGGACTCTGTCGCGCGCAGTGGCGTGCGCATTCATCCCAGCGTGTTGCAACTGTCCCGTCGGCGAGCGCCCGTGCCATGACCGCCGTTAAAGCGCGACCGACCCTGCGCTCGGTCATTGGCCGTGGGCATTTGATCCTGGCGTTGGTGGCCGTAACCCTGGCGAGTGTGTCCCTAACCCTGCTTGGTGTGCTGGCGCTGCGGGTGTACGCCGATCACAACCTGCACCTGATCGCGCGCTCCATCAATTACACCGTGGAAGCGGCGGTGGTGTTCAACGACAGCGCCGCCGCTACCGAAGCCCTCAGCCTGATCGCGTCCACCGAAGAAGTGGCCCAGGCCGAAGTCTTCGACGCTCATGGCAAACTACTGGCGCAATGGGTGCGCCCGGAAACTGGGATGTTGTCGCAGATTGAACTGGTGCTAGCGCACACGCTGCTGGAACAACCCATCAGCCAGCCGATCCTGCACCAAGGGCGTACCGTGGGCAGCATTCATGTGGTCGGCCACGGTGGCAGCCTGCTGCGCTTTTTGCTCAGTGGCTTGGCCGGCATTCTGATCTGCACGGCCCTCAGCGCCTGGATCGCGTTGTTTCTGGCGCGGCGCCTGTTACAGGGCATCACAAGGCCATTGCAAAGTCTTGCCGCCGTGGCCCACGCCGCCCGTAGCGAGCGCGATTTCGACCGTCGCGTGCCACCGGCGCAGATCGCCGAACTCGACAGCCTGGGCAGCGACTTCAACGCCTTGCTCGGTGAAATGGAGGCCTGGCAGAGCCACCTGCAAAGCGAAAACGAAACCCTCGCCCACCAGGCCAGCCACGACAGCCTGACCGGTCTGCCTAACCGTGCATTCTTCGAAGGTCGCCTGATCCGCGCCCTGCGCAGTGCGGCCAAGGTCAACGAGCGCGTAGCCGTGTTGTTTCTCGACAGCGACCGCTTCAAAGACATCAATGACAACTTCGGTCACGCCGCTGGCGACGCCGTGCTGGTGGCCGTCGCCGAGCGTATACGCGCGCAACTGCGCGAAAATGATTTGGTGGCACGTCTGGGCGGTGATGAATTCGCGATCCTGCTGGCGCCGTTGCACAAGGCCGAAGACGCCCGGCGCATTGCCGACAAGATCATCGCCAGCATGGACGTACCGATCCCGCTGCCGGGTGATAGCCAAGTGTTGACGTCCCTCAGTATCGGCATTGCCATTTACCCCGATCATGGCGCCACTCCCGGCACCTTGCTCAATGCCGCCGATGCGGCGATGTACCAGGCCAAACGTTTGTCTTCGGGCGGCCAGCAAACGGCGGAATCGGAGCCCACCGCCGCAAATGTTAACCACAGGAGTTGATCCCTTGTTCTCGACCGCGCGTTTTATGTTTATTACCTTACTGGTGGCATTCCTTGCCCTCGGCGGCTGCCAGACGCCCCCACCCAAAGGCCTGACCCCAGCCCAAGTCGCGGTCCTCAAACAGCAAGGCTTTGAACTCACCGATGAAGGCTGGGCGTTCGGCCTGTCCGGTAAAGTGCTGTTCGGCAGCGACATCGAAAGCCTTAACAAAACCAGCACCGACATCGTCGAACGTATTGGCAAAGCCCTGGTGGGTGCGGGCATCGAGCGCGTACGCGTTGACGGCCACACCGACGCCTCGGGCAAAGAAACCTACAACCAGCAACTGTCCCTGCGCCGCGCCAAAAGCGTGAGCAAGGTACTCACGGGTGTGGGCATGAAGGAAGAAAATATCCAGCTGCGTGGCCTGGGCAGCAGCGAGCCGGTGGCACCGAACACTACGGTGGCGGGGCGTACCGAGAATCGACGGGTATCGATTGTGGTGATCGCGGACTAAGCGGGCTCACCCAATTCCAATGTTGCAATGCAGTCAAATGTGGGAGCTGGCTTGCCTGCGATAGCGGTGTATCAGCAGCAGATGTGCTGACTGACCCACCGCTATCGCAGGCAAGCCAGCTCCCACACTTATTCGTGCCTGACCCGAACCTTGTGCTCGCCACCATTCCAATGTGGGAGCCGGGCTTGCCCGCGATGGCGGTGTATCAGTAGCAGATGTGCTGACTGACCCAACGTCATCGCAGGCAAGCCAGCTCCCACACTTATTCGTGCCTGACCTGAACCTTGTGCTCGCCACCATTCCAATGTGGGAGCCGGGCTTGCCCGCGATGGCGGTGTATCAGCAGCAGATGTACTGACTGACCCACCGCTATCGCAGGTAAGCCAGCTCCCACACTTATTCGTGCCTGACCCGAACCTTGTGCTCGCCACCATCCCAATGTGGGAGCCGGGCTTGCCCGCGATGACGGTCGCTCAGTCAAGGACTTATTGACTGGCTCATCTCACACAGATAATGCGCAGCCCACGCTTTCGCCAAGCGCCAAAAACATCAAATTTTACCTGTAGGAAAGGCCTGCCATGACGAATCTTGATGGCTAAGCTGATGAGGTTTCGCTTTTTTGCATGGGCTGGGCTTAGTTAAATGATTGCTCCAGCACCTTTGCAGCGGTGCGAATACGCGAACCTGAGTGCTTAGTCGTCTGCCAGTTTTCGCCTCGAATATTCCCTCCAAACGAAAACGCCGAGCCCCATGGACAACTCCGATATCGCGATCACGCTAGTCTTGATCTCTGCCTTTATGCACGCCACTTGGAACGCGGTCGTTCGCGCTGGTAGTAGTCGTTTCATGACCTTGGCCATGGTCGATGGCACTGCGCTGGTGATTTGTCTGTTGGCGCTGCCGCTTGTCAGTATGCCGAGCCTGGAGGTATGGGGTTATATCCTTGTCTCCGTGGTGCTCAATACGGTCTATCGGCTATTTTTGATCAAGGCTTATGAAACGGGTGACTTCGGTCAGGTTTATCCGGTGATGCGTGGCGTGCCGCCCGTATTGGTCGCGCTGTTTTCCTACTTTCTACTGCACGAGCAGTTATCGCCCCAGGCATTGGCGGGGGTACTGCTGATTTGTGTGGGGATTATCAGCCTGACCTTTGTGCGCAGGATGACGGCGCAGATGTTCAAGCCGATCCTGATGGCGGTGTGCGCCGGGGCGTTTATTGCGTCTTACACGGTGGTGGACGCCAAAGGGGTAAGAGCCAGTGAGACGGTGTTGCAATACATCATCTACCTGACGGTGTTCCAGAGTATTCCGATCCCGGTGCTGGCGTTTTCCAAAGAGCGCTCGGCCTTGGTTAGCGCGATACGTGGACATTGGCGAGTCGGCCTGCTAGGCGGTGTTTTTTACTTGGCGTCTTACGGGTTGGTGTTGTTTGCGTTGTCGCTGGACGCGGTAGCCAAGGTCTCAGCCCTTAGAGAAACCAGTGTTATCATCGGTGCCATTATTGCCGCGCTGTTCTTTCGTGAGCGGTTCGGTTGGCGACGGATGCTGTCGGCATTCGTCATTGTTTGCGGGATCATCTTGATCAAAGTGAGCACTTGATGGCCCAGCGCCCGCCTCCTACTCCAATGCTTCAAGCGTTCGTCAGCGCTGCGCAAACCGGTAGTTTTGCGCGTGCGGCGTCTGAGCTTAACCTCTCCGCCAGTGCCATCAGCCATCAAATTGCGGGCCTGGAGGAGTGGTGGGGCGTGCAGTTGTTCGAGAGGCACTCGCGGGGCGTCAAGCTGACGGTAGCGGGGCAGGCGTTGTTGCCGGTTACCGATGGTTTTTTCAAGGCGCTGGATGGGGTACTGCATTCACTCAATCCCGGTAAATCCCAACCGTTGTACCTCTCATGCACGTCTTCTCTCTGTTCGACGTGGCTGATTCCCAGGATGCACGGTTCTCACACTGAGGCCTCATTCAACCTTGATCTGGTGTTGACCAGCGCCGACATGAGCAGCGCCAGCCTGGAGGCTCATCAATACGATGTCGCGGTGGTGATGGGGTACGGTGACTACCCGGATCATCATGTCGAACTACTGATGCGCGATGCAGTGTTCCCTGTTTGTTCGCCGGAGTTTCTGCGGTTGAAGGGTGAGATTGCGCTGGAGGATGTCGCCCGGTATACGTTGATTCATCGGGTGGACGATCAAGTGTGCCCGGGGTGGGAAAGCTGGTTTGCTTTTCAGGGGCTGGCGGCGCCGCCTTATCACCATGGGCCGCGATTCCCGGATTCGAGCCTGGCGATCAGCCTGGCGGTGAAGGGTGCAGGGATAGCGCTGGGCAGGACTGCCTTGGTGTATGACCAATTGGAAGACGGTGCGCTGGTTGCGCTGAACAGTCCCGTAATGATGTCGCCAGCGGCCTATTACATCATTTGTCGAAACGGGCGGCAGTCGGAGCCGGATATTGCTCGGTTGATTGAATGGCTCAAGATGAGCGCGGGTGAGTTTCTGCGGAACGTTCGGGCGCGGCATCCACAAGTAGCCGGGGCTGGTGCGGTTTAACTGTGGGGGCAGGAGCGAGTCTCCCTCACTGACTGGCAAACTGCATCTCCCGCGTCTCCCCCATCAACAACCCCTGATTCCGCTCCGTCACCTCCCTGATGTAATCCCACAACAGCGTAATCCGCTTCAACTTCCTCAAATCCTCCCGGCAATACATCCAGAACTGGCGGGTGATGGAAATCTGCTCCCCCAGCACCGGCAACAACCGTGGGTCCTGCGCCGCCAAAAAGCATGGCAATATCGCCATCGACCGCCCCTGCTGCGCCGCGACGTACTGCGCGATCACGCTGGTACTGCGCAAACTCGCGCTGGCGCCGGGTACTACGTTCGCCAGGTACAGCAGCTCCGAGCTGAACGCCAAATCATCCACATAGCTGATAAACGGATGCTCAGCCAAATCCGCGGGTTTGCGGATCGGTGGGTGTTGGTCGAGGTATTCCTGGGTCGCGTATAGCTGCAATTTGTAGTCGCACAGTTTGCAGCACACGTACGGACCATGTTCCGGGCGTTCCAAAGCGATGACGATGTCGGCTTCGCGCTTGGACAGGCTGATGAAGTGGGGCAGGGGCAGGATGTCCACCGAGATCGCCGGGTAGGTGTCGACGAAGTGGCTCAACTGCGGGGTGACAAAGAAGCTGCCGAAACCCTCGGTACAACCCATGCGCACGTGGCCGGACAGCGCGACGCCGGAGCCGGAGACTTGTTCGCACGCCATGTGCAGAGTGCTTTCGATGGATTCGGCATACCCGAGCAAACGCTGGCCCTCGGCGGTGAGGACGAAGCCGTTGGTCCGGGATTTTTCGAACAGCAGCGTGCCGAGCGACACTTCCAGTGAACTGATACGCCGCGACACGGTGGTGTAGTCCACCGCCAGGCGCTTGGCGGCGACGCTGGCCTTGCGGGTACGGGCCACTTCGAGGAAAAACTTCAGGTCATCCCAGTTCAGGGAACCCAGTGATGTGATGTTTTTTTGCATATTGGTCCGGCTTTTATGTGCGTTCTTATTAGAGATTTGCACATCTATACTCCAAAAATAGTCCGAACGCCTCATTCCCAAGGCGATTCACGCGCCTTGTCTCTGCATAACTACAAGATTGGAGACCACATGAACGCATCTGCCGATATTTCCGTGCAACAGGTCAAGTTGCTGATCAACGGTGAATGGGTCGAGTCCAAGACCACCGAGTGGCAAGACATCGTCAACCCGGCCACCCAGCAAGTGCTGGCCAAAGTCCCGTTCGCCACCGCCGACGAAGTCAACGCCGCCATTGATGCTGCCCACCGTGCCTTCCAGACCTGGAAGCTGACGCCGATCGGCGCACGCATGCGCATCATGCTCAAGCTGCAAGCGTTGATCCGCGAACATTCCAAGCGTATTGCCGTCGTCCTCAGCGCCGAGCAGGGCAAGACCATTGCCGATGCCGAGGGCGATATTTTCCGTGGCCTGGAAGTGGTCGAACACGCGTGCTCCATCGGCACCTTGCAGATGGGCGAGTTCGCTGAAAACGTCGCCGGTGGCGTAGACACCTACACACTGCGTCAGCCTATCGGCGTGTGCGCGGGGATCACGCCCTTCAACTTCCCGGCGATGATTCCGTTGTGGATGTTCCCGATGGCGATAGCCTGCGGTAACACCTTCGTGCTCAAGCCGTCCGAGCAGGACCCGCTGTCGACCATGCTGCTGGTGGAGCTGGCGCTGGAAGCCGGTGTCCCGGCGGGCGTGCTTAACGTGGTGCACGGCGGCAAGGATGTGGTGGATGCGCTGTGCACCCATAAAGACATCAAGGCCGTGTCCTTCGTTGGCTCGACTGCCGTGGGTACCCACGTCTATGACCTGGCCGGAAAACACGGCAAGCGTGTGCAGTCGATGATGGGCGCCAAGAACCACGCCGTGGTACTGCCGGATGCCAACCGTGAACACACCCTCAATGCCCTGGTCGGTGCAGGTTTCGGCGCGGCGGGCCAACGTTGCATGGCCACTTCGGTGGTGGTGCTGGTGGGCGCCTCCAAACAGTGGCTGCCGGACCTGAAAGCACTGGCGCAGAAACTCAAGGTCAACGCCGGCAGCGAAGCGGGCACGGATGTGGGCCCAGTGATTTCCAAGCGCGCCAAGGCTCGCATCCTGGAGCTGATCGAAAGCGGCGTGAAAGAAGGCGCCAAGCTGGAGCTGGACGGCCGTGACATCAAGGTGCCGGGCTTCGAGCAAGGCAACTTTGTCGGTCCGACCCTGTTCTCGGGTGTGACCACCGATATGCAGATCTACACCCAGGAAATCTTCGGCCCGGTGCTGGTGGTGCTGGAAGTCGCCACACTCGATGAGGCCATCGCGTTGGTCAACGCCAACCCGTTCGGTAACGGCACCGGCCTGTTCACCCAGAGCGGCGCGGCGGCGCGTAAGTTCCAGAGTGAAATCGATGTCGGCCAGGTCGGTATCAACATCCCGATCCCGGTACCGGTACCGTTCTTCAGCTTCACCGGCTCCCGTGGTTCCAAGCTTGGCGACCTCGGCCCGTACGGCAAGCAAGTGGTGCAGTTCTACACCCAGACCAAAACCGTGACGAGCCGCTGGTTCGATGACGACACGGTCAACGATGGCGTCAACACCACCATCAACCTGCGCTGATTCCGGGAGACGACCATGAAGATTGCATTTATCGGCCTGGGCAACATGGGCGCACCGATGGCCCGCAACCTGATCAAGGCCGGCCACGCGCTGAATCTGTTTGACTTGAACCAGGCGGTACTCAAGGAACTGGCTGAGCTGGGCGGCAGCATCAGCGATTCACCGCGTGATGCGGCCAATGGCGCCGAACTGGTCATTACCATGCTGCCGGCCGCTGCCCATGTGCGCAGCGTCTGGCTGAATGAAGACGGTGTACTCGCCGGCATCGGCAAAGGCGTGCCGGCTGTGGATTGCAGCACCATCGACCCGCAGACCGCCCGCGATGTGGCCGCTGCTGCGGCCAAGCAAGGCGTGGTGATGGCTGATGCACCGGTTTCCGGTGGCACCGGTGGCGCCCAGGCCGGGACGTTGACCTTCATGGTCGGCGCCACTCCTGAACTGTTCGCCACCCTGCAACCGGTGCTGGCGCAGATGGGCCGGAATATCGTGCACTGCGGCGACGTCGGTACCGGCCAGATCGCCAAAATCTGCAATAACCTGTTGTTGGGCATCAGCATGGTCGGCGTCAGCGAGGCCATGGCCTTGGGTGATGCACTGGGGATCGACACCCAAGTGCTGGCAGGGATCATCAACAGCTCCACCGGGCGCTGCTGGAGTTCCGATACCTACAACCCGTGGCCAGGAGTGATCGAAACTGCGCCGTCGTCCCGTGGCTACACCGGTGGGTTCGGTGCCGACCTGATGCTCAAGGATCTGGGCCTGGCCACTGAAGCCGCGCGTCAGGCCAAGCAACCCGTGATTCTGGGCGCCGTGGCCCAGCAGTTGTATCAATCGATGAGCCAGCGTGGGGAAGGCGGCAAGGACTTCTCGGCGATCATCAACAGCTATCGCAAGCCCAAATAAGGTTGATCTGTAGTGAGCGGGCTTGCCCCGCGCTGCGGTGTGTCAGGTAAGTTTGAGGTGCCTGGTACACTGCGGCGCGGGGCAAGCCCGCTCACTACAAAGACACTTCAAGCAAATACAAAATACTTGCGTACCGTCTCCACCACTTCCCACGTCCCCTTCATCCCCGGCTCCACCACGAAGATATCCCCAGCCCGCAGGTGGATCGGCTCCATGCCTTCCGGTGTGATCACGCAGTAGCCTTCCTGAAAGTGGCAGTATTCCCACTTCACATACTCCACATACCACTTGCCCGGTGTGCAGATCCACGTGCCCATGATCTTGCTGCCGTCTTCGCTGGTGTAGGCGTTGAGGTTGACGGTGTGCGGGTCGCCTTCGAGTTTTTCCCATTTGCACGCGTCCAGGACCGGCAGTGGGTGGGTGTCGCGTAGTACGGTGATGGGCTTGGACATGATGGCTCCGAGGCAGGGAATGAAAAGAGGCACCCTAAGGCCTTGAGCGTCGTGGCAGTGGTCTGAACTCGACATCAGGATGCCCAGAAGCGCAGCGGCGTGATAATCCGGAAATCACTGCGAACCCTTGTGGGAGCCGGGCTTGCCCGCGATAGCGGAGTGTCAGGCTATGAAGATACAAGCAGTGCTACCGTCATCGCGGGCAAGCCCGGCTCCCACAGGGCGCAGTGGCGGGCCGGATCGATAGATTTGTGCGCTCTTGCGCCATTTCATCGCAGTAAGTGCGAAAGATTTCCCAGCCGGCGCCAGAATTCGCAAGAAAATTCGCAGCAGGCCCTCGTATCATTCACCGCATAATGAGTGAGAGCCTTGTCATGAACCCAATAAAAACGTGGTGGGATATCAGCCCGCCCTTGAGTACGGCGACTCCGACCTGGCCGGGGGATACGCCGTTCCAGGAAGAGCGCGTGTGGCAGTTTGGCCCGGAGTGCCCGGTGAATGTCGGGCGTATCACCTTGTCGCCGCACACCGGCGCCCACGTGGACGCACCGCTGCATTACAGCGCAGACGGTGCGCCCATCGGCGAGGTATCACTGGATGTGTACATGGGCCCCTGCCGGGTGCTGCATTGCTTGGGTAGCGGCGCGTTGGTGCAGCCGCATCAGTTGGAAGGGCGTGTGGATAACTTGCCGGAGCGCGTGTTGCTGCGTACTTATCCACAAGCGCCGCTGACCGAATGGGATTCGAATTTCACCGCCATCGCTCCACAAACCATTGAGCTGCTCGCCAGCCTGGGGGTGCGCCTGGTCGGTATCGACACCCCATCCCTGGACCCGCAACAGTCCAAGACCATGGATTCCCACAACGCCGTGGCCCGCCATGGCATGGCGATTCTCGAAGGCATCGTGCTCGACGATGTACCGGAAGGCGACTATGAACTGATCGCCCTGCCGCTGCGTTTTGCCAACCTGGACGCGAGCCCGGTTCGCGCCATTCTCCGCCCGCTCAAGGAACCCACGCGATGAGCCAGTGTCCCTTCTCTCCAGAATATAAGCCTGCCGACGGCCGGCCACCCGAAGAATGGCATAACGCCGAACTGAATTTCTCCGAGTCCATGAGCTACGGCGATTACCTGGACCTGGGCAAAGTCCTCAGCGCCCAGCACCCGCTGTCGCCGGACCACAACGAAATGCTGTTCATCATCCAGCACCAGACTTCCGAGCTGTGGATGAAACTGATGCTCCACGAACTCAAGGCCGCCCGCGAACACGTGCGCCTGGGTGAGCTGCCTCCGGCGTTCAAGATGCTGGCACGGGTGTCGCGGATCTTCGATCAACTGGTGCACGCCTGGGCGGTGCTGGCGACGATGACGCCATCGGAATACAAGGCGATCCGCCCGTTCCTGGGGCAGTCGTCGGGGTTCCAGTCGTTCCAGTACCGAGAGATCGAATTTATCCTCGGCAACAAGAGCCCGGCGCTGTTGCGGCCTCATGCCCATCGTCCGGAACTGCTTCAGGAGTTGCAGGTGGCGATTGCCACGCCGTCGCTGTATGACGAGGCGATCAACCTGATGATCAAGGCAGGCCTGACGATTGATCCGAAACGCTCCGAGCGCGACCCGACGGCGGCGACGGTTCATGATGAGTCCGTGGAGGCGGCATGGCGTGAGGTATACCGCGACCCGAACCGCTACTGGGACTTGTATCAGTTGGCCGAGAAGTTTATCGACCTGGAGGATTCGTTCCGTCAGTGGCGCTTCCGTCATGTGACCACGGTGGAGCGGATCATCGGCTTCCAGCCCGGTACAGGTGGTACGGAAGGTGTGGGGTATTTGCGCAAGATGCTCGATACGGTGTTGTTCCCCGAGCTGTGGCGAGTACGCTCCACGCTCTAAACAAAAAGCCCCGGATAACCGGGGCTTCTCATTTGAAATACATTCAAAACTGTGGGAGCTGGCTTGCCTGCGATGACATCACCTCGGTCTCACTGGAAAACCGAGTCGCCTGCATCGCGGGCAAGCCCGGCTCCCACAGGGTTATTGCGTCACTGCAACCTTCGTATTTCTGATCCGCAACCGGTAGGCCACATAGATAATCCCCACCCACACCGGCATGGCATACACAGACTCGCTGATGCCCGGAATCGCCAGCATCACACTGATGATCATCACCATGAACGCCAGGCACAGGTAGTTGCTGAACGGGAACCAGAAGGTCTTGAACGACGGCGTCAGGCCTTGCTCACCCATGGCCTTGCGGAACTTGATGTGGGTGATGCTGATCAACGCCCAGTTGATCATCAGCGAGGCAACTACCAGCGCGAACAGCAGTTCCAGCGCACTTTTCGGTGCCACGTAGTTGACCACCACGCACAGCATCGTCACCAGTGCCGAAATCGCCAGGGCGCGGATCGGCACGCCTTGCTTGTTCAGTTTCATCAGCGATTTCGGCGCATCGCCTTGCTCGGCCAGGCCGAACAGCATGCGGCTGTTGCAATACACGCCGCTGTTGTACACCGACAGCGCCGCGGTCAGGACCACGAAGTTGAGGATGTGCGCGGCGGTATCGTTACCGATCAGCGAGAAGATCTGCACAAATGGGCTACCGCTGTAGGCATCGCCCGACGCACCGAGGGTTTGCAGCAGTTGGTCCCAGGGGTACAGTGACAGCAGCACGGTCAGGGCGCCGACGTAGAAAATCAGGATCCGGTACACCACTTGGTTGATGGCTTTGGGAATCACTTTGCGCGGCTCACTGGCCTCGGCGGCAGTGATGCCCACCAGCTCCAGGCCACCGAACGAGAACATGATGAACGCCATGGACATCAATAGCCCCATACCGCCATTGGGGAAGAACCCGCCGTGGCTCCACAGGTTGCTGACGGTGGCTTGCGGGCCGCCGGTGCCGCTGAACAGCAGGTAGCAGCCGAGCACGATCATGCCGACAATCGCCACCACCTTGATGATCGCGAACCAGAACTCGGCCTCACCGAAGAACTTCACGTTCAGGGTGTTGATGAGGTTCACCGCCACGAAGAACACCAGAGCACTGACCCAGGTCGGGATCTCCGGCCACCAGAACTGGATGTACTTGCCTACTGCGGTCAGTTCAGCCATGCCCACCAGCACGTACAGCACCCAGTAGTTCCAGCCTGCCAGGAAGCCTGCGTAACCCCCCCAGTATTTGTGGGCGAAGTGGCTGAAGGAACCCGCCACCGGCTCTTCGACGATCATCTCGCCGAGCTGGCGCATGATCAGGAACGCGATAAACCCGGCAATCGCGTAGCCGAGGATCATCGACGGTCCCGCCGACTTGAGTACCCCGGCCGAGCCAAGGAACAACCCCGTGCCGATCGCCCCTCCCAAGGCGATCAGCTGAATGTGCCGGTTCTTCAGGCCACGCTTGAGGCCTACCGGGTTAACCATGTCATCCGCCATTAACATTCCCTTCTACTTGTTTTTCTTAGGGTAAGTGCACGCCGCATCTGCCCCTCAGAAGTACTGAGGGTCAGATATTACTCTGCGTAAACTTTTCGTAATACAGCTGAACGTCGTTAAGCGCCTGATCCGCCAGCCATTGTTGGATGGATTCGACCATTGGAGGGGGGCCACACAGGTACATATCCGCCGATCTGTCCCGCAATTCGGCCAGGTCGAAATGCTCGGTGAGGTAACCGCGCTTGCCGGGCCATTCGGGCGACGGGTCACTCAATACCTCGGTGTAGCGAAAATCAGCGATTGTCGAGGCATAGCTCCGGATACGTTCCGCTTCGCACAAATCCTCGGCCCCACGCACGCCGTAATACAGGTGCACCGGTTGCGCGCAGCCGTTGGCAGCCAGCTCATCGAGCATGCCCAGCAAGGCCGATAGCCCGGTGCCTCCTGCCACCAACACCAGTGGTTTGGTGACGTGCCTGAGGTAGAAAGCCCCCAAGGGGGCTTCCATCAGCACGTCATCCCCGACCTGACAGCGCTCGCGCAGGTAGTTGCTCATCACGCCATCCGGCAGCAGGCGCACCAAAAACTGCAACTGGTTGCCCGGAAGGTTGGCGAAGGAATAAGAACGCCAGCTGTCGGTGCCGGGAACCGACAGGCGGGCGTATTGGCCGGGGAGAAAATCCAGGGTCTGATCCAACTGCACCCGCAGGATCGCCGTGCTGGCCGACACCTGCTGCATCGCGCTCACCGTGCCGCGCACTTGCACCGGCCCCGGTGCATTGCACAGGCTCGAATCAAAGTCGAAGTAGAACGTCGCGTCGGACTTCACCCGGGTCTGGCAACTGAGCATCTTGCGTTGTTGCAAATCGAGGCTGGAAAGCGCTTCGTCGTCCACATAGTCCTGGCTGTACTCGCCGGATTCGCAACGACCCTGGCAGGTGCCGCACACGCCTTCGCGGCAATCCAGCGGAATCTTGATGCCGTTGCGCAGGGCTGCATCCAGCAGGATTTCATGGGCATCCACCGGGAAGAACAGGGTCTTGCCATCGGCAAAGCTGAAGGCCACTTTGTGATTCATCTTATTTGCTCGCAGAACCTTGTAGTGAGCGGGCTTGCCCCGCGCTGGGCTGCGTTGCGGCCCCAAAAGATGGGAGCGCTACGCACTCCAGCGCGGGGCAAGCCCGCTCACTACAGGGTTTATAGGTGGTAGAAATCCAGCACCGAGTTGATGGTGTCGTTGAGCAGCAGCGCGTGTTTGCGGGTAATCAGCCAACTGTCGCCATTGGGTTTGAGGCGGTAGGTGGCCTGTCCATAAAACTGCTCCGACATGGCCAGGCGATAGAACAGCGTGTGCCAGTTCAACTTCACTTCCAGGGTGCCGCCTGCTTGCTCGGCAATACGCACGTTATTGATCAGGTGCAAGGTACGCGGCATCGGCGTGGCCGACGCCGCCTTACCGGTACGCAGGCGGAACACACGGTCTTCCAGGCCCGAACGGTTGGCGTAGTAGATCAACGACATCTCACGCTTGGGGTCACGGGTGTAGACGTGTTCCGAGTCCCATTGCGGCAGGTGGAACTCACTTTGCGGGTCGAACAGTTGCACATAGGCGTCCCAGTCCTGGGCGTCGCACAGCTCGGACTTGCGGTAGAAGAACTGCTCGATCTGGTACTGCAGTTGCGCATTCATCACTTCACCTCCCGAAGTTTCAACGCTTGTTGATCGAGGCCGTTGAGCAGGAACTGTTGCCAGTTACGGTGCTGGTTGACGTACAGGCCTTCGTGGGTGAATTCAGTGCCGGTCATCGCCGGCTGGATGCCAATGGCTTCGCTGTTTGGCGTGGGCCCGGTTTCCCAGCGGTGGCTGCCGCGAGAGATATCGCTCCAGCGTTCAAGCCGGCCCTGGAAACCGCGCTGGGCTTCGCGGAATTCCACCAGGTCATCCGGCGTGCCCATGCCGGAGACGTTGAAGAAGTCTTCGAACTGGCGGATACGGTTTTCGCGGTCGGCGTCGGACTCGTTCTTCACCCCCAGGCACTGGCTGATGATCTCGGTCTTGTTCCAGGCCACCGGACGGATGATGCGCAGTTGGGAGCTGATCTGGTCGAGGAAGAACAGGCTCGGGTAGATATTCAGGTTGCGCAGGCGGTGCATCATCCACTCGGCCTTTTGCTGGCCGTGTTCTTCCACCAGGCGCGGCATGATGGTGGCGTAGCCGGAACGCACGCTGGGGTTGGGCATGTCGCTGAACAGCACACTGTGACCGTTGTTGAAGGCGAACCAGCCGTCATCGGTATTGGCGTCGCCGGCGCCGAGCTTGCTGTAGTCCAGGGTGCTGGCCGACCCGTTGCCGTTCTCGGTGTTCACCTGTTGGCGGTGCTGCACCGTGGCCACGTAGTTGTAGTGCACGGTACTGACGTGATAACCGTCCAGGCCGTTTTCGTTCTGCAGTTTCCAGTTGCCGTCGTAGGTGTAGGCGGATTTGCCCGGTAGCACTTCCAGCTCACCGGTGGCGGACTGTGCGACCATCATGTCGAAGAACACTTTGGCGTCGCCAAGGAAGTCTTCCAGGCTGTCGCGACCGTTCACGTCCAGGCTGATGAAGACAAAGCCCTTGTAGCTTTCGATGCGCGCTTTTTTCAGCCCGCGCGTGGCCTTGTCGAAGCCCTCCGGATATTCCCCGGGCGCCTTGACCTTCACCAGCCGGCCGTCGCTCTTGTAGCACCAGGCGTGGAACGGGCAGGTGAAGGTGGATTGGTTGCCCTTGCCGACCCGCGTCAGGGTGGTGCCGCGATGCTGGCAGGCATTGATCAAGGCATTGAGTTGGCCTTCGCCGTCGCGGGTGATGATCATCGGCTGGCGCCCGGCGCGCAGGGTCACGAAGTCGTGGTTGTTGGCCAGTTCGCTTTCGTGGCAGGCGTAGATCCAGTTCTTTTCGAAGATCAGTTCCATCTCCAGGTCGAACAGTTCCGGCTCGGTGAACATGTCCCGGGCAATGCGGAACATCTCGTCTGCCGGGCGAAAATCCAGGCAACTCTCGATAAAGGATTTCCACTGCTCGACGCTTCTTGCACCACTCATGGGAGGCACCTTTTTTGTTTGGGCTAATCGGTGGCTCATTAAAAACAGTGCGATTGGGCATGGGCTATCCGCTTAATCGGGGAAGCTGGGCCAAATAATTGGGGCGGGTGCCGGACGGCGGCGCAATGCGCTACTGTGATTGAACAGACGCGCCGCCAGAGCGCGCAAACGCCTAACCGCCGTGGGTGCACCCTGATGAGCAGCCAAACGATTCAACGTTTCGACCTGGAAGGTGCGCGTAGCTGGATGTGTGGCATCTGCGGGCCACACCGGCTGGCCACCGCCACGCCCGAGCGCTTGCGCTTTCACCACAGCGCCAACGTATTCAAGTCCCGCGCCACCACCTTGGGCGTGATCGAGTACGGCACTGACGTGACCATCGACATCGAAGACGCCGAGCACTTCAGCAGCTACAGCCTCAGCCTGCCGTTGGTGGGTGAGCAGGAGTTGAGCAAGCACGGTTTACGCCTGAGTTCCAACCGCGACCAAGGCGTGATCATCTCGCCCAACGAGCACCAGGTCCTGGCGATTTCCGGTGACTGTCGCAAGCTGCAGGTGGTCATTACGCAGGCGGCTATGCGTGAGTCCCTGGAAGGTTTGCTGCAACGACCGATAGAAGCACCGCTGCGCTTTGAGTCGGTGATGGACGCGGTCGATGGCGCTTCGGCGTCGTGGTGGCGCATGGCGCGCTACATGATTGCGGAGTTGGAGTGCAGCAGTGAGCTGTATGAGCAGGCGGCGTTTACCCGGGACCTGGAAAGCTCGCTGATCAAGGGCCTGATCCTGGCCCAGCCGAATAATTACTCCGAAGAACTGCGCGACGTGCTCGGAGTGAAACTGCCGCACTACTTGATCCGCGCTCGGCAGTACATCCACGACAACGCCCGTGAAGCCATACACCTGGAAGACTTGGAGGCTGCCGCCGGTGTCTCTCGGTTCAAGCTGTTCGATGCTTTCCGCAAGTACTTCGCTCTATCGCCCATGGCCTACCTGAAGAAGCACAGGCTGGGCGTCGTACGTCAGGAAATCCTTGAACACGGCTCTACCCGTACGATTTCCGAAATCGCCCTGGGCTGGGGCTTTACCCATCTGGGACGGTTTTCGGCGGAGTATCGCAAGCTGTTCGATGAGTCACCGAGCCAGACCCTGCAACGCAAGCGCCTGCGCGCTATCTGAACTCAATGAAGATCAAACTGTGGGAGCTGGCTTGCCTGCGATAGCGGTGGATCAGTTGGCATCTTTACTAACTGGCCCACTGCTATCGCAGGCAAGCCAGCTCCCACAGGGGGATTGCGGTGTTTGGGTGGTATCAGATCAATTCTTCCACCAGTTGCAAGCAATGACTGAGCCCCGGCGACTGGTCATTCACCCGCCGGCTCAGAATGATCGGCGAGGTCGCGGTGGTTTCTACGATCGGTGTGTAACCGATGTCCGCCCGATGCAGTACCTGTACCGAAGCCGGCACCAACGTCACGCCCATGCCCGCGCCGACCAGGCCGATGGCGGTCTGCAATTCATTGGTCCATTGCGTTACCTTGAGGCTCAAACCGTGAGCGTCGAACAGCGCAATCACATGGTCGGCATAGCTGGGGCGCGGGTTGCCGGGGTAGAGCACAACGGGCTCGGCCGCCAATTGGGCAAGGGTGGCGGGCGCGCCGAGCAACGGGTGACCGGCGGGCAACACGGCCACCAGTCGATCTTCCACCAACACACGCTGGACGATGGCCGGGTCATCGATGCGAATGCGCCCGAAGCCCACATCGATACGTCCGGCCTTGAGGGCGTCGACCTGCTGCAGGGTGGTCATCTCCGACAACCCCAGCTCCAGCTCCAGCGAATCGTGGTTGCGCAGGCGCCGAATCAATTCCGGCAGTACACCGTACAGGGTCGACGGCGCAAAGCCGATACCCAGCCAGGTCTTCTCGCCCAGGCCGATGCGCCGCGTGTTGTCGCAGACCGTGCTCAACTGTTCCAGCAGCACATTGGCGTGTTCATAGAAAAAACGCCCGGCGTCAGTCAGCCGCAGTGGCCGGCCGCGTTCCAGCAGAATCACCCCCAGTTCATCCTCCAATTGCTGGATCTGCCGGCTCAGTGGTGGCTGGGCGATGTGCAGGCGAACGGCTGCGCGGGTGAAGTTAAGGGTTTCACCCAGCACCTGGAAATAGCGCAGATGACGCAGTTCCATGTCGGCTCCTTTCATACCTTGAGGGTATCGATTGAGACCAATTCTATATTGGAAGCCCGGAAAATTGCGGAACAGAATCGGCTCAAACCGATAAAGAACCCAATGGGTATAGCCATGCCGATTTGTACCATCGAGTCGATCGAAACGATCATCGTCGACCTGCCCACCATCCGCCCGCACAAGCTGGCGATGCACACCATGCAAAACCAGACCCTGGTGATCATCCGCCTGCGTTGCAGTGATGGCGTCGAAGGTATCGGCGAAGCCACCACCATCGGTGGCCTGAGCTACGGCAACGAAAGCCCCGACAGCATCAAGGTCAACATCGACCGTCACTTCGCACCGCTGTTGATTGGCCAGGACGCGGGCAATATCAACGCCGCCATGCAGCGTTTGGATCGCAGCATTCGCGGTAACACCTTTGCCAAGTCCGGTATCGAAAGCGCCTTGCTCGACGCGCTGGGCAAACGCCTGAACCTGCCGGTCAGCGAACTGCTCGGCGGGCGTGTGCGTGACGCCTTGCCGGTGGCCTGGACCCTGGCCAGCGGCAATACCGAACAGGACATTGCCGAGGCCGAAAAGATGCTCGATCTGCGCCGCCACCGCATCTTCAAGTTGAAGATCGGTGCCGGTGAGGTGGGTCGCGACCTGGCCCATGTGATTGCGATCAAGAAGGCCCTGGGCGAGCGCGCCAGTGTGCGAGTTGATGTCAACCAGGCGTGGGATGAAGCGGTGGCCCTGCGCGCGTGCAAGGTGCTGGGCGATAACGGCATTGACCTGATCGAGCAGCCGATCTCACGTAACAACCGTGGCGGTATGGCGCGGCTCAACCTGTCGAGCCCGGCACCGATCATGGCCGATGAGTCCATCGAGTGTGTCGAAGATGCCTTCAACCTGGCCCGCGAAGGCGCGGCGTCAGTGTTCGCCTTGAAGATCGCCAAGAATGGTGGCCCCCGCGCCGTGTTGCGTACCGCTGCGATTGCCGAAGCGGCAGGCATCGGCCTGTACGGCGGCACCATGCTCGAAGGTGGTATCGGCACCCTGGCCTCGGCCCATGCCTTCCTCACGCTGAATAAGCTGGCGTGGGACACCGAGCTGTTCGGCCCGTTGCTGCTCACCGAAGACATCCTCACCGAACCGCCGGTGTACCGCGATTTCCAGCTGCATGTTTCCCACTTACCGGGCCTGGGCCTGGCCATCGATGAAGAACGTTTGGCGTTCTTCCGTCGTGACAAACACTAAGAGGCGCCTGCCATGTTGTTCCACGTAAAAATGACCGTGAACCTGCCTTTGGACATGAACCCCGAACGCGCAGCCGCCCTGAAAGCCGACGAGAAAGCCCTGGCGCAGCGCCTGCAACAAGAGGGCAAATGGCGCCACTTGTGGCGCATCGCCGGGCACTACGCCAACTACAGCGTGTTCGATGTCGACAGCGTACAGGCACTGCACGACCTGCTGATGCAGTTGCCGCTATTTCCCTACATGGCCATCGAAGTGAACCCACTGTGTCGTCATCCATCGTCGATCCACGAGGACGACCGCTGAGCCTGTTTTGCACCCAATAACTACAAGATGAGGATTGCACCATGTCCATCCGACTGTCCCAGACTGCCCACGCCCAACAGTTTCTCGAAGAAGCCAGTGGTAACCTCAATGACGGCGGCAACCCGCGTGCCAAGGCTCTGATCTACCGTATCCTGCGCGACACCGTGAACATCATCGAAGACCTGGAAGTGACCCCGGAAGAGTTCTGGAAGGCGGTCAATTACCTCAACGAGTTGGGTAAGAACCAGGAAGCCGGTTTGCTGGCGGCAGGGTTGGGCCTGGAGCATTACCTGGACCTGCTGATGGACGCTGCCGATGAAGAGGCGGGCAAGTCCGGCGGCACGCCGCGTACCATCGAAGGCCCGCTGTATGTGGCGGGGGCGCCGCTGAGCAAGTACGAAGCACGGCTGGATGATGGCCAGGACGACGCGGTGCCGTTGTTTATGCGCGGGCAGGTACGCGACACCGATGGCAAGCCGCTGGCGGGTGCGATTGTGGATGTGTGGCAGGCCAATACCGGCGGCACCTATTCGTGGTTCGACCCGACGCAATCAGCGTTCAACCTGCGTCGGCGCATCGAGACCGATGCCCAGGGCAACTACCGCTTTCGCAGCATCGTGCCGTCCGGCTACGGCTGCCCACCGACCGGGCCGACCCAGCAGTTGCTCGATCAACTGGGGCGGCATGGGCAGCGGCCAGCGCATATTCACTTCTTCATTTCGGCGCCGGGGCATCGGCATTTGACCACGCAGATCAACCTGTCGGATGACCCGTATCTGCATGATGACTTTGCCTACGCCACGCGGGATGAGTTGATTGCCGAGATTCGCTTCAGTGACGATCAACAACTGGCCCGGGAGTTTGGCGTGCAAGGGCGGTTTGCGCAGATTGATTTTGACTTTGAGCTGCAACCGGCTGCCGCGCCGGTAGAGCAGAAACGCATGCAGCGGGTCCGCGCCCTGGAAGACTAAACGCGGTTAAAACTGTGGGAGCTGGCTTGCCTGCGATAGCGATGGTGCATTCACCACCGCTATCGCAGGCAAGCCAGCTCCCACAGGGTTTTGTGGTGTTGCGGTTATTTGCGGATGACCAGATCCAACACCTCATCCCGATCCTTGATCTTCTGCAGCACAATCTCCGAACGTATATCCATCACCCCGGCCGTGCGGTTCAGGTGGTTCACGATAAAGTCCGAAAAGTGCTTGAGGTTGCGCGCCTGCACCCGCAACACATAGTTGCTCGCGCCGGTAATCACATAGGCGCTGGCCACCTCCGGCCAGCCTTGCACCTTCTTGATAAATGTCTCATGCCAGTCCTCCATATCCTGGCGCAACGACAGGTGCACGATGGCCTCCAGCTCGATGCCCAGTTGCTCGGCATTCAGCACCGCACGGTAGCCGCTGATGATTCCCTCGCTCTCCAGCAAGCGCAAACGGCGCAGGCAGGCGGAGGGTGACAACGCGACTTTTTCCGCCAGTTCCTGGTTGCTGATACGCCCATCCTGTTGCAGGAAATGCAGGAGGCGCAGGTCGGTGGCGTCGAGAATCATGATTAGAATAAATCCACGTGTTTGGGGGTTAAATTCGAATTTCCTACAGCTTAATTAGCCTGTTACCCACCACTTTGCACGAAAATTCTCTAGAACTTCGCTCATTATTTTGTCCATTCTCACTTATAAAAATCAGGACCACCCATGACCACTCGAAGCCACTGCCAAGCCCTCGATGCCCTGGATTCACTCGCCCCGTTGCGACGCCAATTCGCGTTGCCCGAGGGGGTGATCTACCTCGACGGCAACTCTCTCGGGGCGCGTCCGGTGGCGGCGGCTGAACGTGCACAACAGGTCATCTGCGAGGAGTGGGGCAATGGCTTGATTCGCAGCTGGAACAGCGCCGGTTGGGCCGATTTGTCCCTTCGCCTGGGCAACCGCCTGGCACCGTTGATCGGCGCCCAGGACGGTGAAGTGGCCATCACCGATACCACCTCCATCAACCTGTTCAAGGTGCTCAGTGCCGCGTTGAGCGTGCAGCGCCAACGCCAGCCTGGGCGCAAGGTCATCGTCAGCGAGGCGAGCAACTTCCCCACGGATTTGTATATCGCCGAAGGCCTGGCCGAGTTGCTGCAACAAGGTTATTGCCTGCGGTTGGTCAACAGCCCGGATGAACTGCCCCAGGCCATCGACCAGGACGTGGCGGTGGTGATGCTCACTCACGTCAACTACAAGACCGGCTACATGTACGACATGCAGGCGCTCACCGCCTTGAGTCATGAGTGCGGTGCGCTGAGCATCTGGGACTTGGCGCATTCGGCGGGTGCGGTGCCTGTCGACCTGCACAAGGCCGGTGCCGATTATGCGATTGGCTGCACCTACAAGTATCTCAATGGCGGGCCGGGTTCCCAGGCGTTCGTGTGGGTCAACCCGACGTTGGTGGATGTGGTGCGTCAGCCGCTGTCGGGTTGGTTCGGGCATAGCCGGCAGTTCGCCATGGAGGCGCAATACGCCCCGAGCAGCGGCATTGCCCGCTACCTGTGCGGCACGCAGCCAATCACCTCGTTGGCCATGGTGGAATGCGGCCTGGAGATTTTCGCCCAGACCGATATGGCCAGCCTGCGCACCAAATCCCTGGCGTTGACCGACCTGTTTATCGCGCTGGTTGAAACCCGCTGCGCCGCCCACGGCCTGGTGTTGATCACACCGCGTGAGCACGCCAAACGTGGCAGTCATGTGAGTTTCGAACACCCTGAAGGCTATGCGGTGATCCAGGCGCTGATTACCCGTGGCGTGATCGGTGACTACCGCGAGCCGCGCATCATGCGTTTTGGTTTTACCCCGCTGTACACCAGCTTTACCGAGGTGTGGGACGCAGTGGAGATCCTTGGCGACATCCTCGACAACCACACTTGGGACCAGCCGCAATACAAAGTCCGAAACAGCGTCACCTGATACAACGCGGAACAAAATGTGGGAGCTGGCTTGCCTGCGATGACGTCAGTGAATGCACCGACGCTATCGCAGGCAAGCCAGCTCCCACAGGTTCAGCACCAGCAACAACAATCACAATAATAAAGGGGCACACCACGTGACCACGCCAGACCACGGCTTTGCAGAGATCACCCACCGCGAACTGGGCCTGAGGCGCCAGCTCACTTCCGGCCAGATGAGCATGATCGCTATCGGTGGCGCCATCGGCACCGGGCTATTCATGGGCAGCGCCTATGCCATTGGCTACGCCGGGCCCAGTGTGCTGGTGAGCTATGCCATCGGCGCATTGATCACCTTGCTGTTGATGGGCTGCTTGGCGGAGATGACGGTGGCCCATTCCACTTCGGGCTCGTTTGGTGCCTACGCCGAGTTCTACATCAGCCCGCTGGCCGGGTTTCTGGTGCGCTATGCCTACTGGGCGGCGATTGTGTTGGCGGTCGGGGCCGAGGTCACGGCGGTGGCGATGTACATGAAGTACTGGTTCGCCAATGTGCCGGAGTGGGTATGGATCGTATCGTTTTCCAGTGTGCTGATCCTGCTCAATGCGATCAGCGTGAAGACCTTCGGCAACTTCGAATACTGGTTCTCAACGATCAAGATCAGCGCCATTGTCGGCTTCATCATCCTCGCCGTGTACGTGGTGTTCGGCTCCGGCAACCCGGAATACGGCGTGCACAACTACACGGCCCACGACGGGTTTTTTCCCCATGGGTTGGGCGGCATGTGGATCGCGGTGATTGTGTCGATCTTCAGCTATTTGAGCGTGGAAATGATCGCGGTGGCCGCAGGTGAAGCGGCCGACCCGGAGCAGGCGGTGAAAAAAGCCTTCCGGGCGACCATCGTGCGGTTGGTGGTGTTTTACCTGCTGACCCTGGCCCTGATGCTCGCCATCGTGCCGTGGAACCAGGCCGGGCAAACCCAGAGCCCGTTCGTCACGGTGATGCAGACCATTGGCATTCCCGGAGCGACCGGCGTGATGAACTTCGTGATCCTGATCGCGGCGTTGTCGGCGATGAACAGTCAGCTCTACATTACCACTCGCATGATGTTCAGCCTGTCGCGCGCCGGTTTTGCACCCAAGTCCATGGGGGCCTTGAGCAAGAGCGGCATTCCGCTGAACGCCTTGCTGTTGTCCAGTTCGGGGATTGCCCTGGCGACCTTGTTGAACGTGGTGTACCCGGAAAGCTCGTTCACCCTGATGATGGCGATCTCGATGTTCGGCGCGATCTTCACCTGGTTCATGATCTTCCTCACGCACCTGTTCTTCCGCCGCTATCGCCAGCGTCATGGTGGGCCGAAGCTGTCGTTCCAGTTGCGGCTGTTTCCCTACAGCACCTTGCTCGGCCTGGGGCTGATGGGGGCGGTGATGATCACCACGTATTTCACCGAGGCGTTCAAGATGACCCTGGTGTTCGGCGTGCCATTCCTGTTGATTCTGTCGGCGGTGTACTACGGGTTCTTTCGCAAGGGCAGGGCCAAGGCTTCGAACAAAGCCTTGGCGTAACCCGGTAGATGATCGAACGAGCGCGCACATAACAACAGCTGTCGGCAGGCCCACGCTTCGCGCAAGGGTTGGGCCTTGAAGCGCTGCGCCGACGGCCAGCGGTCCAGTGCGGCCTGGGGCACGATGCCCAGGCCGGCGCCCCGGGCGACCATGCGCATCACCCCATCAAAGCCTTCGGCGCGGATGCGCGTCTGCAAGCGAAAGCCGGTATGCAGCGCCTGTTCCTCCAGGTACACCGCCAGCGCACTGTCGGCAGTCAGGCCGACGAAGTCGTATTGCAGGCTGTCGATGAAGCTCACCGTACCGTCTGCCAGGGGATGATCGAGGGGCAGGATCAACACCAGTGGGTCATCGCGAAACGGCAGGGTTTGCAGGCCGTGGGTATCCACGGCATCGGAGATGATTCCAATCTCGGCTGTACCTTGGCGCAGGGCCTGAGTGATGCGCAGGCTCGGCAGCTCCTGCAGGTCGATATCGAGGTTGGGGTGTTCGCGCAAAAAATCCGCCAGCAGTTCCGGCAGGTATTCGCTCAGGGCCGTGGTGTTGCACAGCAGGCGCACTTGGCCTTTGATGCCCTTGGCGTATTCCGCCAGGTCCTGTTGCAGATGCTCGGCTTGTTGCAGCAGCAAGCGGGCATGACGGGCCAGGGCTTTACCCGCTGCAGTGGGCGTGACACCGCGACGGCCGCGCTCAAGGAATTCGATACCCAACGATGCTTCCATCGCCCGGATGCGTGCGCTGGCGGCGGCCAGGGATAAATGGCTGCGTGCCGCGCCTGCGGTGATGTTGCCGGTGTCGAGGATGTGCAGGTAGAGGCGCAGGTCGATCAGGTCAAAGTGCATGGCTGGAACCTTCGGGTGACTGGACTGGCCTCATCGCGGGCAAGCCCGCTCCCACATTTTGATTGGTGAACACATTCAGTGTGGGAGCTGGCTTGCCTGCGATGGCGATTTCAGCCTAAAGCAAAACAAGAGTCTACCTCAGTATATGGCGAATTTTCGGACTGATCGAAAAGCGCCACAATCGGCCCATGAATACTTTCCTCGCGTTCTACCAAAATATCGGCCCGGCCCTGACTTTGTTGGTGGTCGGCACTTTTCTGCTGGCCGGCACCGTCAAGGGCGTGATCGGGCTTGGCCTGCCCACGGTGGCCATGGGTATGCTCGGCCTGGCTATGTTGCCGGCGCAGGCTGCGGCGTTGCTGATCATTCCTTCGACGGTCACCAACCTCTGGCAACTGATGTTTGGCGGCCACTTGAGTGACTTGCTCAAGCGCCTGTGGCCGATGCTGCTGCTGATTTTCCTCGGCACCGGGCTGGGTACTCTGTGGCTGGGAATGGACGGCGGGCAGTGGGTAGTGCGTGCGCTGGGGGGCGCGTTGCTGGTGTATGCGTTGAGCGGATTGTTCTTGCCCACGTTCAGGGTCGCACCTGGGACCGAACGTTGGTTGGGGCCGGTGTGTGGGCTGATCACCGGGCTTATCACCTCCGCGACGGGTGTGTTCGTGATCCCTGCGGTGCCGTATCTGCAAGCCCTGGGCTTGAACCGCGATCAACTGGTGCAGGCGCTGGGGCTGTCGTTCACGGTTTCCACGTTGGCATTGGCCGCGGGGATGATCTGGCGCGGTACGTTGGGCGGTGGCGAAATCAATGCGTCGTTGTTGGCCATGCTGCCTGCATTGCTAGGGATGTGGCTCGGCCAGGTGTTGCGCCGGCGCATCAGCGCGGTGCTGTTCAAGCGCGTATTTTTTATCGGCATGGCGCTGCTGGGAGGGCATTTGCTGATTGGCGGTTGAACCGCTCGGTGTAAGCTGCGCTGATCCGATAGAGAGGACAGCCTGTGAAAGCCCGATCCGATGAGCTACAAACCTTCGTCAGTGTGATTGAGTGCGGCTCGATTTCCGCTGCGGCGGAGCAGGTCGGGCAGACGCCATCGGCAGTCAGCCGCACCTTGTCGCGCCTGGAGGCCAAGCTCGACACCACGCTGATCAACCGCACCACACGGCGCATGGACCTGACCGAAGAGGGCAAGTACTTCTTCGAACAGGCCAAGGTGATCCTGGCGCAAATGGATGAATTGGAAGAGCGCCTGTCGTCACGCCAGAAAAACCCCGCCGGGCGGCTGCGCATTAATGCCGCCGTGCCGTTCATGCTGCACGGGATCGTGCCGTACATCGCCGAATTTCGCAGCCTCTATCCGGACATCCAACTGGAGCTGAACAGCGATGACTTGATCATCGACCTGCTGGAGCAGAGCACTGATATTGCCATCCGCATTGGGGCGTTGGCCGACTCAACCCTGCATGCGCGCTCGCTGGGTTGGTCGCCGCTGCACATCCTGGCCAGCCCCGCCTACCTCAAGCAGCACGGCACGCCGAGCACCGTGGCCGAGTTGGCGGATCACACTTTGCTGGGGTTCACCCAGACCGAAACCCTCAACCACTGGCCGCTGCGTCATGTGGAAGGCGACCGCTGGCTGATCCAGCCGCGCATTGCCGCCTCCAGCGGTGAAACCCTGCGGCACCTGGCGCTGGAAGGGCAGGGCATTTGCTGCCTATCGAACTTCATGACCATCGACGACATCAACGCCGGACGCTTGGTGCCGGTGCTGGAGGCGTTCAACAGCGGCTACCGCCAACCGATCAACGCGGTGTTTTATCGCAACTCGCAATTGGCCTTGCGCATCCAGTGTTTCCTGGACTTTATCCAGGCCAAGCTGGCACGGTACGCCGCTGATTCGTGACTTGTACGCAAGAGTGAATTGGGTAGCAGGGACTTATTCGACAGGGCGTGGGCGCTGATACTGGACCCATCACTTACCCCGTCAGGAGAACACTCCATGAACGTATTCGTTACCGGCGCTGCAGGTTTTATCGGTGGTTCCATTGCGACTGGCCTGGTCAAGGCCGGTCACGCGGTCACCGGCCTGGTGCGCAGCGCCGAACAGGCTGCCGAAATGACAGCCCTGGGCATCACCCCGGTGATCGGCACCCTTGACGATGCAGCCCTCTTGACCGCGCAGGCCCAGCAAGCCGATGCGGTGATCAACGCCGCCAGCAGCGATCATCGTGCAGCGGTAGAAACCTTGCTCGCCGCCTTGAAAGGCTCGAACAAGCCTTTCCTGCACACCAGCGGTTCGAGCATCGTCGGTGATGCGTCGGGCGGCAAGGCCAGCGATGTCATCTATTTTGAAGACAACCTGCCGGAGCCGACGGTAGACAAGGCTGCACGCGTGGCCATCGATAACTTGATCCTGGCAGCTGCCCGAGAGGGTGTGAATTCGGCCGTGATCTGCAACACCTTGATCTACGGCCACAGCCTCGGCGTGAAGCGTGACAGCGTGCAATTGCCGCGTTTGCTCAAGCAAGCGCGCAAGAGTGGGGTGGTGCGCCATGTGGGGCCGGGGCAGAACATCTGGTCCAACGTGCATATTGAAGACGTGGTGGCGCTGTACCTGCTGGCACTGACCAAGAACGTACCCGGTACTTTCTACTTTGTGGAGAGCAGCGAAGCGGCATTTGTCGACATGACCACCGCCATTGCCGAAGCCCTGAAGCTGGGCAAACCACAGGATTGGCCATTGGCCGAGGCTGAGGCCGAGTGGGGTTATGAAATGGCCAATTACGGCCTGGGCTCCAACAGCCGCGTGCGCGGCAAGCATGCCCGTGAGTTGCTGGGTTGGGCGCCGAAGCGTGCGTCGGTGGTGGAGTGGATTCGCCACGAAATGGTTTGATGTTCACTTAGAACCGAGGCGCTGCCATCGGGGGCAAGCCCCCTCCCACACGGACTGCATTCCAAAGCTGGAACTCGGTCAAATGTGGGAGGGGGCTTGCCCTCGATTGGGCCGACTCGGTCTTCCTGGCTAGCTCCCCCCGCCGCAATTCCGTACCATTCCCCGCCTTATCCCCCGCAATGCCCTGGTACCTCATGAACCTCACCCGTCTGCGCGCCGATGCCCTGGCCGGCCTCACCACGTCTTTCGCGTTGCTGCCCGAATGCATCGCCTTTGCCTTGGTGGCCCACCTCAATCCGCTGATGGGGCTCTACGGTGCCTTTATCATCTGCACCCTCACCGCGCTGTTCGGCGGTCGGCCCGGCATGGTCTCAGGCGCGGCCGGTTCGATGGCGGTGGTGATCGTCGCCCTGGTGGTGCAACACGGTGTGGAGTACCTGTTGGCGACCGTGTTGCTGGGCGGGCTGATCATGATTGCCTTTGGCGTCCTGCGCTTGGGCAAGCTGGTGCGCATGGTGCCGCACCCGGTGATGCTCGGTTTCGTCAACGGCTTGGCGATCATCATCGCGCTGGCGCAGTTGGAGCACTTCAAGAGCGGTGACACCTGGCTCAGCGGCACGCCGTTGTATGTGATGACGGGCTTGGTGTTGGTGACCATGGCCATTGTCTACCTGCTGCCACGGCTGACCCGCGCCGTGCCACCGGCATTGGTGGCGATCCTTGGCGTGGGCCTGGCGGTCTACCTGCTCGGCCTGCCGACGCGCACACTGGGCGACATGGCCCACATCGCCGGTGGCCTGCCGACCTTTGCCCTGCCGCAAATTCCCTGGACCCTGGAAACCCTCGGCATCATCGCGCCCTATGCATTCCTGATGGCCATGGTTGGCCTGCTGGAAACCTTGCTGACCCTGAGCCTTACCGACGAAATCACCGAGTCCCGTGGCTACCCCGACTGCGAAAGCGTGGCCCTGGGCGCGGCGAATATGGTCTCGGGGCTGTTCGGTGGCATGGGCGGTTGCGCGATGATCGGGCAGACCGTGATCAACCTCAGCTCCGGCGGGCGCGGGCGCTTTTCCGGGATATTTGCCGGGGTGATGATCCTGTTGTTCATTCTGTTTCTGTCGCCGTTGATCGAGCGCATTCCGTTGGCGGCGCTGGTGGGCGTGATGTTCGTGGTGTCCCAGCAGACCTTCGCCTGGGCGTCGTTGCGAGTGGTCAACAAGGTGCCGCTCAATGATGTGTTGGTGATTCTTGCGGTGACGGTGATCACGGTGTTCACCGACCTGGCGACCGCCGTGCTCTGCGGGATCGTGATTGCGGCGCTGAACTTCGCCTGGCAACAGGCCCGTGAACTGTACGCCGATGAGCATCTGGAAGCCGATGGCAGCAAGCTCTATCGCCTGCACGGTACGTTGTTCTTTGCCTCGACCAGGCCGTTCCTGAACCAGTTCGACCCGGCCAATGATCCGGCCCAGGTGACGCTGGATTGCCGTCACCTGAGCTTTGTCGACTATTCAGCCATTGCCGCACTGATGACCCTGCGCGAGCGCTACACCAAGGTCGGCAAGCACCTGCGGGTGCTACATTTGTCGGAGCGCTGCAGGAAGCTGCTCAAGCGCGCTCATGCGCATCACGACTAACTCGCTCATGTTCCTGATCCTTACGGCCCGACTAGGTCTTCCAATTCCTGGGCACGGGTCTGGGTCATGTCCACCACGCAGCCGGAGCCGTTGATCTGATCGATGGTGCCACCCGTGGCTGAGCCTGCGAAAGCGCAATTGGCGTCGCGGTACTTTATCCACAGGCGCTGCACGTCTTGCAGTTGCTGTTTACGTGGGCCTTCCTGGGCGGCAAGGGCGGTCTTGTAGGCTTTGTTCAAGCGGTCGTCCTGCACCTTGGCGGCCTGGGTGTTGCAACCGACCATCTCGGCGGTCGTGTTGGCGCTGTCCATGCACTTTTTCAAGGCCGCGTTATCGGCGGCCGAAGCGGTGCCACACAGGGCGAGAAGCACGGCGCTGGCGACGAGGGATGTGCGGATCATGATCGATTTTCCTGGGCGTGAGTGAATGCGCATTCTATGACTTGAGGCAGGCGCTTGAGTTTCCGAGGATCTCTAATCTTCATGTAAGAACACTTCATGTAAGAACACCCTCCGAATTTTCATGCACGGGTGTTGGGCATATCCCAACGCGACAGCGCTTATCTGTGGGCGAAAATTACTTTCATAAAAATTGAAAATAATCCTAGGTAATGATTTATGAGTTTCACAACCAATTCGACGTGACCCTTTCCGAGGAGTACCGCATGGCCGCATCACCGGGCTTCGGGCTATTGGCATACGCTGCCATCGCCATCATTGCTTTGATCGTGCTGATTGCACGTTATCGGCTCAACCCATTTATCGTCATTACCTTGGTGTCCATTGGCCTGGCGCTGATGGCCGGGATGCCGGCGGACACGATCATGGGTTCCTATGAGGCGGGCGTCGGTAAAACCCTGGGGCACATCGCGCTGGTGGTGGCGTTGGGCACCATGCTTGGCAAGATGATGGCCGAGTCCGGGGGCGCCGAGCAGGTCGCGCGCACGCTGATTAACCGCTTCGGCGAGCGCAATGCCCATTGGGCGATGGTGTGTATTGCGTTCCTGGTGGGGCTGCCGCTGTTTTTCGAGGTCGGTTTTGTGTTGCTGGTGCCCATTGCGTTTACCGTGGCGCGGCGTGTGGGCGTGTCGATCCTGATGGTCGGCTTGCCGATGGTCGCGGGCTTGTCGGTGGTGCATGCGCTGGTGCCGCCGCATCCGGCGGCGATGATGGCAGTGCTGGCCTATAACGCGTCGGTAGGGCAGACCGTGCTGTATGCGATTTTGATCGGCATTCCGACGGCGATCATTGCCGGTCCCGTTTACGCCAAGTTCATCGTGCCGCATATTCACCTGCCCGCAGAAAACCCGCTGGAGCGCCAGTTCATCGAGCGCGAACCACGCACCCGCTTGCCGAGCTTTACCCTGACCATGGGCACCATTCTGTTGCCGGTGGTGCTGATGATGATCGGCGGTTGGGCCAACGTGATTTCCACGCCAGGCACTGGGTTCAACCAGTTCCTGTTGTTTATCGGCAATTCGGTGATCGCGCTGCTGGTGGCGACCCTGGTGAGTTTCTGGACCTTGGGCCTGGCCCAGGGCTTTAACCGTGAGTCGATCCTCAAGTTCACCAATGAATGCCTGGCGCCGACCGCCAGTATTACGTTGCTGGTGGGCGCAGGCGGCGGGTTGAATCGCATTCTGGTGGACGCGGGCGTTACCAACGAGATTCTCGGCTTGGCCCATGCCTTCCAGCTGTCGCCACTGGTGATGGGTTGGCTGTTTGCCGCGTTGATGCGTATCGCCACCGGTTCGGCCACCGTCGCCATGACCACGGCCTCGGGTGTGGTTGCGCCTGTGGCCATGGGCATGGGTTATCCACACCCGGAATTGTTGGTGCTGGCCACTGGCGCGGGCTCGGTGATCTTTTCCCATGTCAACGACGGCGGCTTCTGGCTGATCAAGGAATACTTCAATATGACGGTGATCCAGACCTTCAAGACCTGGACCGTGCTGGAGACTTTGATTTCGGTGGTCGCGTTCGGTCTGACTTATGGTCTTTCCTGTCTTCTGTAATCCGGAGAACCCATGGACATCCTCTACCAGATCCGTGCTCGTCAGGACTCTTTCAGTGCCGGTGAAGGGCGTATCGCCAAGCTGATGCTCGATGATGTGGGCTTTGCCGCGTCGGCCAGCCTGGAGGCGTTGTCCCAGCGGGCCGAGGTCAGTACGGCCACCTTGTCGCGTTTTGCCCGCAGCGTGGGTTGCCGCGATTTACGTGATTTGCGCCTGCAACTGGCACAGGCCAGTGGCGTAGGCAGCCGCTTCCTCGACCCGGCGGGTTTGCCGGAGCAGTCTGCGTTTCACCGGCAGATTCTGGGGGATATCGAAGCGACGTTACGTCAGCACTTGTCCGGTTTCAACCAGGCGAGTTTTGTCGATGCGGTGAGCCTGCTGGGCAAGGCGCAGATGATTCATGCCTTCGGCATGGGGGGGCCATCAAGCCTGTGCAGTGACGAATTGCAGGTACGACTGGTACGCCTGGGCTACCCGATTGCCGCCAGCCATGATCCGGTGATGATGCGCGTCACGGCGGCAACATTGGGCCCCGAGCATGTGTTGATTGTGTGTTCGCTGACCGGCCTGACGCCCGAACTGTTAGACGTGGTTGCGCTTGCACGTAACTACGATGCGCGCATTGTCGCCATCACCCTGGCCGATTCTCCCCTGGCTCAGTTGGCGGATGTGCTGCTGCCGCTGCAACCGGCTGAAACCAGTTTTATCTACAAACCCACGGCGGCGCGCTACGGAATGTTGCTGGCCATCGACCTGCTCGCCACCGAGTTGGCCCTGGCCCTGCCGGACGACAACCAGGAACGCCTGCGCCGGATCAAGCTGGCCCTGGACGATTATCGCGGCGGCCCCGACAGCCTACCGCTTGGAGACTGATATGAAATACGACACGCTGATTCGCCAGGCGCTGATCATTGATGGCCGCAACACCCCGGGCTATGTCGCTGATGTGGGACTTTTGGCGGGGCGCATCGAGACGATCGGTGACTTGTCGGCTGCCGTGGCCGAGCATGAAATCGATGCCCATGGCCGTGTGCTGTCGCCGGGGTTTATCGACGTGCACACCCACGATGACACGGTGGTGATCCGCCATCCGCAGATGCTGCCCAAGCTCAGCCAGGGCGTGACCACGGTGATCGTCGGCAACTGCGGCATCAGTGCCTCGCCGGTGAGTTTGCGCAGTGATCCGCCGGACCCGATGAACCTGTTGGGCAGCGCTTCGGCGTTTGTTTATCCACGTTTCAGCGACTATCGAACGGCTGTCGAAAATGCTCATCCGGCGGTCAACGTCGCCGCGCTTATCGGCCATACGGCGCTGCGCAGCAACCATATGGACGACCTGCATCGCACCGCAACGCTGGACGAAATCGCGGCCATGCGCGTGCAACTGCAAGAAAGCCTGGAAGCCGGCGCCCTCGGTTTATCCACAGGCCTGGCCTACGCCAGTGCGTTCAACGCTGAGACCGATGAGGTGTTGCAACTCAGTGAAGAATTGACGGCGTTCGGTGCGGTGTATACCACCCATTTGCGCAGCGAATTCGAGCCGGTGCTGGAAGCGATGGATGAGGCGTTTCTGATCGGTCGACATGCCCAGGCGCCGGTGATCATTTCCCACCTTAAATGTGCCGGTGCGGGAAACTGGGGACGCAGTCCGCAGCTGCTGGCGTCGCTGGAGTTGGCGGCGAAAACCCATTCGGTGGGGTGTGATTGCTACCCCTATGCGGCGAGTTCTTCGACCTTGGATCTCAAGCAGGTGACTGATGCATTTCGGATCACCATCACCTGGTCGACGCCGCACCCGCAGATGGGCGGGCGCGATTTGCAGGATATTGCCGCTGAGTGGGACGTTTCGTTGATGGATGCAGCCCGTCGCCTGCAACCGGCGGGGGCAGTGTATTACGGAATGGATGAGGCGGATGTGCGGCGGATCCTGGCGCATCCGTTGTCGATGGTGGGGTCGGATGGGTTGCCTGAAGATCCGTTCCCGCATCCGCGTTTGTGGGGTGCGTTTCCACGGGTACTGGGGCATTTCAGCCGGGATGTCGGGCTGTTCCCGCTGCACACCGCAGTGCACAAGATGACCGGCTTGTCGGCGGCGCGGTTTGGCTTGGCGGAGCGCGGAGAGATTCGTGAAGGGCACTGGGCCGACCTGGTGCTGTTCGATCCGTTGCGCGTGCGTGATGTGGCGGATTTCAAAGAGCCACAGCGCGCGGCGGAAGGCATTGACGGGGTGTGGGTCAACGGGGTGTTGAGCTACAGCGACGGGCAGGCGAACGGTCAGCGGCCAGGACGTTTCCTGGCGCGTAGCGGGGATTTGCGGCGTGGGTTTTCATCACTATAGTGGGCGCTCTTATTAGCGGAGCGGTCGCCATGCACTTAGGAAAAGTCACTCCCATCCTGCGGATCTTCGACGAGGCCAAGGCGCTGGAATTCTACGTCGATTTCCTGGGGTTCAAGGTGGATTGGCAGCATCGTTTCGAGGCGAATTTTCCGCTGTATTTGCAGGTGTCGTTGGGCGAGTGTGTGTTGCATTTGTCCGAGCACCATGGCGATGCCTCTCCGGGGGCGGCGGTGCGGATTCAGACGCAGGATGTGGACGCCTATCAGCAGCAACTGCTGGCCAAGGATTACCGGTATGCCAAGCCCGGGGTTGAGGAAACACCTTGGGGATCGCGGGAGATGAGCATCAGCGATCCGTTTGGCAATCGGCTGGTGTTTGCTGAGGACGGCGAGGGTTGATCGGTAAATCGCAGGCAATAAAAAACCGCCTTAGTAGGGCGGTTTTTTTGCAATCCCAGTTAGTGGCTGGGGTTGCTGTCTCAAAGATGCGTTGACCCGCAGGCGGATACTACCGCCGGTCATTTTATCGCGCAAGGTTGGGCGATGGTTGGCATCGGTAATCTTGAGCGTTCCATGATGTCGATTTTCGCTGCAAAAGTTTGCAATAGATCTGCAAATCAAATACTGGATATTTGACCACTGCCTGTCACACCGTCATGGCGGATTTTGGTTAGGCTTCACCCCGTTCTGCGTTTGTTGCTTTTAGGTGAGCCGGGTACGCGCGCGAATTTTTGGACTGATCGCCACGGGCTAGTAATCCGTGCCGGATTCATGCGAGAAGCCCATTAGCCTGGCCGCCTCAGAGATGCGATGACCCGCGTCCAAAGGCTCACGTGTTCCGGTAAGTGCGCTGGAGGTAAGGCCCAACTCACGGAGGGCCGAGTATGTCTAAGTTTGCACGACGTACGTGGAACCTAGTAGTGAACTGCCTGCGTGCTTATCACGTTTGGAAGTTCCTGCGGGACAGCTTCGATGACCGCTAAGGTCTGAGAAGTGGAGCTGCCTCGGTTTATACCGAGGCGGTTTTTTTGTTTTTACACCCGGAAATGACTAACCATCTGCTGCAACTGGCTACCCAACCGTGCCAGTTCCACACTCGACTTGGCCGTCTCGTCACTCGCTGTAGCGGTCTGCTCCGACACATCACGCACATTCACAATGCTGCGGCTGATTTCTTCGGCCACGGCGCTCTGCTGCTCGGCGGCGGCGGCGATTTGCTGGTTCATCGACTGGATGTTTGACACCGTACGGGTGATGTTTTCCAGTGACGCACCGGCTTTGCGTGTCAGCTCGACGCTGCTGTCGGTGAGGCTGCGGCTGTTGTTCATCACTGTGGCCACTTGCTGGGTGCCGTTCTGCAAACCGGCGACCAACCCTTCGATCTCTTCAGTGGATTTTTGTGTGCGCTGGGCCAGGCCACGCACCTCGTCGGCCACCACGGCAAACCCTCGACCGGCTTCACCGGCACGCGCTGCTTCAATCGCCGCGTTGAGCGCCAGCAGGTTGGTCTGTTCGGCCACGGCCTTGATCACATCCATCACGCTGCCGATCTTGTTGCTCTCTTGTTGCAGATGGGTCATGGCATCGGTAGAGCGTGCCACTTCGGCAGCCAGGCGTTCGATTTGGGCGATGGCTTCGGCCACCACCTTGTCGCCTTCGCGGGCTTGGCCGTCGGCGTCGGAGGCGGCTTGGGACGCCTGTTCGGCATTGCGTGCGACTTCCTGCACGGTAGCGGTCATTTCGTGCATCGCGGTAGCGACCTGATCGGTCTCGATCTTCTGGCTGTTCACGCCAGCGCTGGTTTGTTCGGTAACGGCTGACAGTTCTTCAGCGGCGCTGGCGATCTGGGTCACGCCGTCGCGAATACCGCTGATCAGCTCGCGCAGAGTGGTACCCATACGCTGGATGCCTTGTTGCAGCACGCCCAGTTCATCACGGCGAGTGACCTGGATATTGTGGCTCAAGTCGCCGGAGGCAATGCGCTCCACCACGGCCAGGGTTTCCTGAATCGGGCGGGTGATCTGACGGGTGATGACCCAGGCGGCGATGACGCCCACCAGCAGCGCCAGCAGTGTGCTGATCAATTGCAGGCTACGGGCCTGGATACTTTCTGCGTCACGGCGTTCCAGTTGAATGTCGTACAACTTGTCGCTGATGGTCACGATGTCGCTGCCCTGAGTGGTCATTTCGGCACGGGCTGCAACGATATTGGCATTGGCTGCCTTGTAGTTTTGCACAGCGCTGCGATAGGCACTGAGTGCGGTTTCCAGTGCGGCCAATGCGGTCTGTTGGCTGCTACCGAAGGCGCTGCTGAGACTTTTCAAGCTACTGACGGCTTTCTCGATTTGCGCAGCGGCGCGGGCTTCGGTCTCGGCGTTGGCGTTGTTGGTGTAGCCACGCACTTCATAGCGTGCGACTTGGAATTCTTCCTTGGCGTTGGTCACGGCCTGGTACTGAGTGAACCGCTCCGGGCTGTCACCCATCTGCTGCACACTGGTGTCCAAGGCATTGATTTGCGCATTGGCGATGTCGGCTTTGTCGCCCATCACTTGGCGCGCGGCATTGCCGTTACGGTAAGCCTCGCGCATTTTGTTCAGCGACTGCTGATAGGCGGTAATGACCGCTTTCTGGTCATTGAGCAGCTTGAGGTTTTCCGGGCTCTTGAAGGTATCGAGCAGCTTTTGCTGCTGGGCAACGAAGGCGTCAAGGCTGGTCTGTACGTTCTGCGCCACGGTTTCGTCGCCGTTGGCCAACATGTATTGCAGGCGCACGATGCGTAGTTTGGTCAGCGAGGCGTTGAGCTGAGTGATGTCGCTCATCCAGTTGCTGCGATCGATCAGGCCGCCCAGGCTGGTCCAGCCGGTGAGGGCCAGAATCGAAGTGAGGACCAGTACCAGGCCGAAACCCAGGCCGAGTTTGAGGTTGACGCTGATGTTACCGAACCAGCTGTTCATCGAATGCTCCGCAAGAATGATGTCTGTTTGCTGGATGGTATTGTTGTTTGAGCCAGCCAAAGTATGTAGGTCGGTATCGGCGGCGAGGCGGGGATCTGAAATTATTTTTAAGCGAGCTGATGAATGGTGAACCCCGCCCGATGGTCGGGCGAGGTTTTCAGGCGTTGGTTGTCAGGTTATTTGCCGTAGCCCAAGGCCCCGAGGAGGGTGTGCTTTGAGCACTTCGATCAGGACTATCAGATCAAAGAAACGCTCATTTTTGAGTGCCTCCCAGCGTTCGATGAAGTATTGGCCTTTGTCATCGATCTGAATCGCGGTGGTGATGATTTCATTGCTGCGGGAGCGGTGAACCAGGTTGACCTCGAATTCACTGGGGTGCTCGATGAAGAACTGACCCGCTTCGATAAGCCGTGTACGGTCGGGCAGCGGTGCACGCCGCGGCACTGGCTGTTTGAGGTTACCCACATCAATTCTGAAATCACTGCGCAGGGCCACAATCGAGCGTTCCCCGACAGATCGCCAACCGCCGAGGCGCAGTCTCTTGGCCTGCTCCGGGAAGGTATCATTCACATGCAGGCTGGCAGCATCCTGCAACAGAACAATTCCCGGCACTCCCCGGTGCATATCGGTATGGGAATTGCCCATGAAGGCCACCCATTTGTGGGCTCCCTCGGCGAGCTGATCGGCCTTGATCACCTCATTGGCAAAATAGTTGAATAACTCACCCCGGCCCATTTCACCGATGATGCCTTTGACGTGATAGCTGGCTGTGCAGTCCAGTGCCCTGACTCGAATCCCGTATTTGTTGGCAACTTTGACCACGTTGGTAAACGTGTGGGAGCCCTTGTACCCCGGCATATGTCCCACATCGAGGGCCATCAGGTAGCTTTTCAAGCTCGGCGGCATTTTTGAGGTGCGGTGAAATATGTCCAATGCAGCCTGATGCAGGTCGGTGAGCAGGTGCTCCATGTACAACGTCTTCACACCCTGTTTTTTCAGCCGTTTCATATAGTCGATCAAGAACTGCTTGGCGGACTGCTGGATGTGGCTTTCATCGATGACCAATCCGGTTTTTTGCCGATACAGCTGCTCGATAAATACCTGCTCGCTCTGTGTCGATAGTTGAGTCAGAGGTGCGCGCGGGGCTGGCGTGACGCCGGCGAAAGCAGTTTCTGCTGCGCTCGCCAAGCGTTGTCGTATTTCGCTGAATTGGTGCTGTGCAGCCACATGATCTGGTTTGGTTGACGTGTAGTGGGTATCCAGCCCGAAGCGGCCCTGCTTTATCTCTTCAATAGGTGCGTGAATGGCGAGGGGCAAGTCGAATTCTGCAAAATGTGTGGCCGGCACAGGCGGGGTCGCAGAGGGGATCGGTGCGGGCAATTCGACATGAGCTGCCGGCATCGACAATGCGTAATCCCCTCGGGACAGACCCAGCGCGGTGCTGTCGGGCCACACACCGGTTGGCTGTCCGAGTGCGGCGTTCTGAACGCGCAAGGCCAGAGTTTTTTGCAGATCCGCCAGCCCGGGCACTCGTTCATATGTACCCAGGCGATCCGCTGTCACCAACGCCACCCAGCTTTCGCCAGGGTTGTCGCTCAGGTTGTGTTCAATGAGCGTGTGGGAATAAAAGTTGCGCAGTCTGCTGCTGCGAGGGGTGAAGCGTGAGCTGTCGAGCAGGCTCGTAATCGGTTCGAGGTGATAGGACACGGAGCCGTCCAGCCCATCAATCTCAACGTTCAGGCGCTGGGTTTCATGCAGCAATTTGCTGTAGGTGAAGGCTGCATCTTTCGACAAGCCCAGGTTGTCATCAGTCAACTCCAGCTGGCGCTTGAGCGTTCTCAGTGCGCGGGCTTTGTCTCCAGAGCGCCTGTTACTCAGGGTTTTCAGTTTGCTGTGGAACAGGTCTCGTGGCAGGTGCTCGATGTAGACACGTTTGAGCCCTTGCTCAACCAGCGTGGGCAGTTCTTCGATCAAGAGTTGCAGGCTGGCGGTTGGATTCCTGTCAGTACCAATGATCAAGCGTTTATCGCGGCCGAACAGCGTTTTGACGATATCGCTGTGAGCCGCGTCGACGGCCAGTACGGGAACGGGTGCTTTTGGGGTTGGAGCAGGCAAGGCCTGGAAAAACGTCTCGGCGCTTTGGGTCAATTGCGCAACCCTCGTTGAGTAGGCGTCGCGCAGAAACGATGTACTGGCATGGAAGTTGTGAAGGATGGTTTCCGGTGCTCCCAACTCCATGCCTGGGAGGTTCTCCTTGAATGTTGGATCGAGCATGTCGCGCAGCAGCGTGGCGTCATCGCCCGTCATGTCGAAGTTGTCCAGCGGGCTGCTCTGCTCGTTTATCAATGATTCATAGCCGTTGGTGCCACCGCGTACGGTCGGGCGTACCCAGCGGTCGCCCTCCCGCTTGACCAGGCGTGCGGTCGAATGAAATTGGCCGGTGCCCGTGTCCAGGCGATACAGCACATAGATGTTCTCGGAGTTGGGCGTTTTGGTGGTCCACAACTCCCGCCCGTTGAACAACGCAGGCTGCATGTTTTCAGGCGTGAGCGTGTCGAGCCTGCCGACCACTGCACTTTGAGCTGCTTGTGGGCGCGGTTTGATCATCGGCCGCAGCGGCCTCAAGGTACTTTTCAGAACAGGGCGAACATCAAACAGCACGGCGCCACCGAAGTTGGCCAGGTAACTGATGTAGTGCTCCAGCGCACCGCTCTTGTCGTTTTGGTAGTAGGCATTCAGGGCGAGCATGGCGTCTTTGAAGGCCAGCAAGCCACCCAGGGTCAGGCTGAGTATGGGGAACGGCATGGTGGCGATGGCCGTCACCCATTCGATACACGTCCACAGAATGCCGGTGATCATCTGGGTGCGATTGACTGTGGTGCCTTGCACATCGTCGATCTTGCGCTGCAGGCTCATGTTATAGAACTCATGGCGCAAGTCGCTGAGTGGCGATATATGGCTTATCCCGTCGTATCGTGGAGGGCTCGGTGTAGTGCGATTGATATCCTGCGGCAAACCGTTACTTGCGTTTTGTAAAAACAACCCGATGCGTGCCATCGACGTCAGCGGCACCCGCGCGCGCCAGTAACCGAGCATGCCGTCGACTTGTTTGAGCAGGTAATTGAATAGCCTTGCTTCACGAAAGGCGATGCTGTCCGGCGCATCCGGGGTGTACAACAGCACCGGGTTGTCGGCATGGCTGAACAGGTAATTACCGATGACCCAGTCGCCATTGATAAACAATCGGTGGACTTTGTAAGTGTTGCGTACGGTGATGGAGGTGTCCGTCAGGCTGTCGATAGCCCGTTCGAGCCAGGCCAGGTCGATGCTGGCTATATGCCCTTGCAGCCGCGACTCCAATGCGCAGCTTTTCATTTGCAATTGCTGGATCGCCAGCACTGCATTGCGACGCTCGTCGTACTTGGGGCTGCTGCTGTTTTGCAAGCGCTGGCGGACTTCATTGGTATAGCGTTCGCCAATCCATACACCTCTCACCGAGCGCTCGACTTTTTCGGTGGTCAGTGTGCTCAAGTCAACACCGGGAGGGCCTCTAAACGTGGCGGAGCGGGAAAACTTTTCGTTGAGAAAACCAATGCTGTCGTCGTACCCGTTGCGGTACAGCGTGGTGTAGGAGACAGGCTTGTCCCCATCACCGATCAAGGGTTGGGGTGAGTAGACGAAAATACTGTCAGGGTCGATGTCGTTCTGAGGGCGGCCCAGCAATTGATTCAGGCTGCGCTTGGCCTTTTCGTGCAGGTAGCTCTCGAACGTCGGGAAACTGGCTTCTGAGTCTGGCCTCGCGTTATACACGCGCAGTGCGCCTGCGGCGTCCTCTGCCAGGGTTGTGAGGCGCATGCGGTCAGCCGCCGAGGCGGATCGGTACCAGGCCGGTGAAGCCAACTCGTAGTCATCCAGCAAGAGTGCCAGACGATGCGCCGCCATGGCATCCAGGCAGTCGGTATGGCTGCAGGGTTTACCGAACGTCACTTTCAGGTGTTCCTCGGCGCCAGGCTTGAAACCGATGCCCTGCATGACAGCGGTCATCGATGGGCGGAAGCGCAAGGGCACTTGCTCCAGCACGTACCCGGCCATTGAGCGACTGTCTGCCTGGGGGTTGTCACTCAACCAGCCGAGGATGTGAGTCTGGCATTCGCGCTCCGTGCTGAAGCTGTAGAACTGCTGTGCGCTTGGAGCATCAGGCGTACACAGCAACAGACGTTTGGCTTGACCGCTCGCATCATTTTCGCGCAACAGCCACAGGTCCTTGAGCTGGGCGCCGTGGAACATCACGGTTTGCGCGCAAAGTTCCGGGCGCGGGGTGTCTCGCAATTGCTCAAACAGTTGGAAATCGGCTTGGTTCAGATGGCCTTGCAACGTGGCGAGATAAGCCATGGCCACCAGACGCTGATCGAAAAAACTGCGCGCGGCGTGTTTGATGTGCGGGGTGCCCAAGGCGTTTTTCTGGACGTTGGCAAATTCCAGGCGCGGTCGCAGGTTTTGTAACGGGGTGATCAGGTTTTGCGGCGTTATGTAAGCATGCTCTCCACTCAACGGAGCGCCGGCATAACTCAGGGTGCTGTGTTCGAGGAAGGCTGAGCCGGGGTTGGCGTCACCCGTGTGCAGGCCACGCAACGTCAGTTCCACCAGTGAGTGTTGTTGAACGTAGGTGCCTGCTTGAGCCACCGTGCGGTGAGTGGTGATGTGCAGTTTGTCCGGGTCCAAGTCGTGTATGTCCCACTGATAGGCCAGGTACTCGGCCCATTGATACCGAGCGAGGGCATGGGGAGTTGACGCGGGGCCTATCAGGTCCATGAACGCCTGACGGGCCCGGTTATAACTTTGCAGGTTCAGGTCAAGCATCTTGCGTTGGCTGTCGCCGGCGCTGCGGTACCAGTCTGGAAGGGAGTGATAGAGATCACGTTCCAGCAACAGCTGTGCCCTGAGGTCCAGGCGCAAGGTCAGGTCCGGCAGGGCGGCGTTGACGGCGTTGTCCAAATACTGCTGGAGCTGTGCGGCGTTGAGCTGGCCGTCTTCGGCGAGGCTTAGGGCGAAGTCGATGTCTTGTGTGCGTTTGTCGAGCAGGGCCTGGTAGGTGTATTCGAACAGCGGTTCACCCTCGATGGGCTGCAGGTTCAGCGGGAAAATTTCAATGGGGTCGAGATGCTGATACCGCACGGGCAGGTGGCGATTGAACTCTGTCCGTCCGGCATGCGTCGCCATCACCGATTGCAAGCCTTGATCCAGCTCGTGCAGCGAGTCGAAGGCTTCCAGGCCGCGAGAAGGGGTGAATAACAGCACCGGGCCCACGGGGTCGGTGCTGCTCAGGCTGTCGACAGCAGGGCTGGCTTTGCGCGTCAGCACGAAGGTGCCGGCAAATGCCACCGTGTGTTCCTGATAGCTGAAAGTGAGCGCGTACATGCCCGGGCGAAAGTCGGGCCCGCGTGAACAATCTTCAAGCATCAGCAGGTCGGCAGGGGACAGCAAATAGTCACTGACGTTGAGTCGAGCCTCGTGCTCCAGGGCACTGATGCCGGCCGTGAAAGTCAGGTAAGTCTTGCGACTTTGGCCATCGACGGTGCCTGTTTCATCCAGGGTCTGGAGGTTTTTATTCAGGTCTGATTGTAATTGACTCAGTTTTTGTTTGCCGGCGACCTGGGTGAGGTCCACCTGATCGAGGCCTTGATACAGAGCGCGAGCCTGAGCCTGGAATGTGCCGTTGATACGTTTTAAGGTGGCGCTTGTGTGTTCCAGAGTCACGCGTTCTTTCGGTAGGACGACAGGCCGCTGGCTGTGGGCGCGCAGCGTTGGGTCGATCTCTAGCAAGTGGGTATGGATCTGTTGCCGCGTGGGTGCGGATGGAAGGGTGTTCGGCGTACTCATTGGCACAGCCCCGGGAGTGATGAGTTGAATCACCAGCATGGGGACTGACGCAGTGTGGTCGGCAGTAGATAGGTATGCCCGGGCGCTCATCAAGGCCTGGTGTTGTGTGCTAGTCTGCTGGCCCTTTTAGTTCTGGATGACGGGGGAGGCGCAGCCTTCGTGCGGCTTTTCCCGTGTCGTCCTACAGCGGAGCACCTTCATGTCTGAAGTTAATCTGTCCACCGACGAAACTCGCGTCAGCTACGGCATTGGCCGTCAACTGGGCGACCAACTGCGCGACAACCCGCCACCGGGCGTGAGCCTGGACGCTATCCTGGCCGGTCTGACCGACGCCTTCGCCGGCAAGCCAAGCCGTGTCGACCAAGAGCAAATGGCCGCCAGCTTCAAGGTTATCCGTGAAATCATGCAAGCCGAAGCGGCTGCCAAGGCTGAAGCGGCTGCTGGTGAAGGCCTGGCCTTCCTGGCTGAAAACGCCAAGCGTGATGGCATCACCACCCTGGCTTCCGGTCTGCAATTCGAAGTGCTGACCGCAGGTGATGGCGCCAAGCCAACCCGCGAAGACCAAGTGCGTACTCACTACCACGGCACCCTGATCGACGGCACTGTGTTCGACAGCTCCTACGAGCGCGGCCAGCCAGCAGAATTCCCGGTTGGCGGCGTGATCGCCGGTTGGACCGAAGCCCTGCAACTGATGAATGCCGGCAGCAAATGGCGCCTGTACGTGCCAAGCGAACTGGCTTACGGCGCTCAAGGCGTTGGCAGCATCCCGCCGCACAGCGTTCTGGTGTTCGACGTCGAGCTGCTCGACGTTCTGTAAGACCTGCTGATTACTGCGGGTGTTGGGCTTGTGTGGGAGCGGGCTTGCTCGCGAAGACGGGGTGTCAGTCACTCACTTGTTGATTGATTCACCGCTTTCGCGAGCAAGCCCGTTCCCACATAAAGCCCGCATCCACAGATTGGACATATTGGTTCATGGATGGAACTTGCCATTCAACTCGGTGGCCGGGCGCAACGCTCGGGCATAGCAGAACAGAAACAGATTGCGCACCACCTCTTTCAGTACGCCCGGTTCACTCGAACTCAAGCCATTCACGTCCAGGTCGCCCTGGTCCTGTAGCTCATTCAGCGCTTCTTCTTCCAGCACGGCACAGACTTCGCCGGTTTCCCGATGCAGGATTCGAAGGTAAGGGTGTGGGCGGTCCAGCCAGGCATCTATCAAATAAGTCATGGATCATTCTCCTTGATGGGTTTCAATGGGAATAATTCTTATTCGTGGAATAGCAAGTGCCTATTGGCGGATTCTGGTTTTTTCTGAGTGGTTATTGCGTGGGATCAACGAGAGGGTGAAACGCCATCCCGCGGCGGGCGCGGGATGGCGGCAGCAGGTTCAGACCTTGCGGACGAACTCGGATTTGAGCTTCATGGGGCCGATACCGTCGATCTTGCAATCGATATCGTGGTCGCCGTCGCACAGGCGGATGTTCTTGACCTTGGTGCCGACCTTGACCACCAGGGAGGTGCCCTTGACCTTGAGGTCCTTGATCACGGTGATGGTGTCGCCGTCTTGCAGGACGTTGCCCACAGAGTCTTTCTTCACGGTTTCATCACCGGCTGCTTCGGCCTCGCCATTGGCGGACCACTCATGGGCGCATTCCGGGCAGATCAGCTGGGCGCCGTCCTCGTAGGTGTATTCGGAATTGCATTTTGGGCAGGGTGGCAACGTGCTCACTAAGGCTCCTTGAAAGTCAGGGATGGCTAAAGGGCGCACATTATATAGGGATTTGTAGTCTTGCAGGTTGTGCGAAATATAAATGTGGGAGGGGGCTTGCCCCGGTACAAACCGGGGACATCGTTTACATTTCTCACCGGGGACATGGTTTACAGGTTAATACGCATGATCAGGAGGTAACTGATCATGCCCTGGAACCAAGAGTCCCCCAT
>NZ_JBWKUX010000022.1:0-51446 GCF_059421065.1 Pseudomonas sp. GW821-FHT03A09
TAGTTCAGTCGGTTAGAATACCGGCCTGTCACGCCGGGGGTCGCGGGTTCGAGTCCCGTCCGCTGCGCCATATTCGGCAACCTGGAACACTGAACGCCAGGTCGCCACAAGAAGCCCGCTCATCGAGCGGGCTTTTTTTTGCCTGGATTTTCTGTCTACAGCCCCATCAAGCGATAACCCACCTGCAACTCAGTGATGAAATGCTGTGGCTGCGTGGGGTCTGCCTCCAGTTTTTGCCGCAGATGGGCCATGTGCACCCGTAAGTAGTGGGCGCGGTCCACATAGTCGAGCCCCCACACTTCCAGCAGTAGTTGGCGATGGGTGAGCACCCGACTCTGGCCGCGAATCATGGCGCAGAGCAGGCGGTATTCAATGGGCGTCAGGTGTACCGGCTGGCCTTGGCGCCACACTTCATGGGTCGCCAGGTCGACTTCAATCTCACCGAACGCCACCTTGCTGGTGGCCACCACGCTGCCGGTTTGTCCATGCCTGCGCAGTTGCGCGCGGATGCGTGCGAGCAACTCGGGCACGCCGAAGGGCTTGGTCAGGTAATCATCGGCACCGGCGTCGAGGGCCGCGACTTTTTCCTCCTCGCGGTCCCGGGCCGACAACACCAGAATCGGCACCGACAACCAGCCACGCAATTCGCTGATCAACTGTTTGCCGTCGCCATCCGGCAGGCCGAGGTCGACGATCACCAGGTCCGGTTGACGACTGGCGGCGTGGATCAGCGCGCGTTTGACGCTGTCGGCCTCGAATACCTGAAACCCTTCGTCTTGCAGGGCAATCCCGACGAAGCGGCGGATATTGGCTTCGTCCTCAACAATCAAAATGCGTGCAGTGCTCATAGGGCTTCCATGGACGGCGGCGTGCCCGCCGGTAAGGTGATGATGAAGTGCATGCCGCAGGCGCGGTCCGATTGGGTTTCGATGCGCCCGCCGTGGGCTTCGACGATGCGTTTGGCCAGCGCCAGGCCCAGGCCGATCCCGGCGACCGACGACTCCTGTCGGCCTCGCGCAAAGGCTTCAAACAGATTGGCCGGGGCCTGGCCCGGGCCGTTGTCGCTGACCTGCAGAACCAGGCTGTCCGAGGCGGTGTGGGCGGTGATACTGATAATGCTGCCTGGCGGGGTGTACTTGGCGGCGTTGTCCAGCAGGTTGACCAGTACCCGCTCGATTAACAGCGCGTCGATCTCCACCAACGGCAATTGCGCGGCGAGCGAGGTGCGCACCTGATGGTGCGCCAAGGGTTCGCGCAACTGGCGCAGGGCGCTGCCGAGGATTTCTTCCAGGGAATGCCACTGTCGGTTCAGGCGCACGCCGCGCTCTTGCAGGCGCGCCATATCCAGCAGGTTTTCGATCAGCCGCTGCATCGACGTGGCTTGCTCATGGATACCGTGCAGCAACTCGGCCAGTGGGCCGGGTGGGGCGTGAGGCAGTGCGGTGTCGGCGGCGCCGATCAGCGTGGTCAAGGGTGTGCGCAGGTCGTGGGAAATCGCCGCGAGCAGTGTGTTGCGCATCTTCTCGCCTTCCATCTGCACCAGGGTGCTTTGCGCCACTTCGACGAAATGCACGCGCTCCAGGGCAATCGCTAGCTGGCTCATGCAAGCTTCCAGCAGGCGGCGTTCCTGCGGATCGTTGAAGCGTTCACGCTGGGTCAGTTCCAACACCAGCACGCCGCGGACGCGCATGGGGGCTTTGAGCGGCAAGTAGCAGCCATTGGCCGCCGACAACGTATCGGTGCCGTGACCGGCGGGCTGGCTATGGTCGTAGCTCCATTGGGCGATGCTCTCGTCAATCGGCAGCCCGCTCGTGCTGACGCTGTGCACACCGTCGGCGGCGTCCGGCAACGCCAGGCCGACCCGTGCGTCGAACACGCCGCTGAACGTGCGCAGGGCGACTTCGCTGATCTGCTCCACCGTCAGCGCCGCCGACAGGTCACGTGCCAACCGTGCCAGCGATGTGGCACGCCGCTCCCGTGCGGCGGCAGTGCGTGCTTCGTGGCGAAGGCGGGCGGTGAGTTGTCCGGTGATCAGGGCGATACCGAGCATCAGTGCAAAGGTGAAGAAATACTGGGTGTCATTGACCGTGAACGAGTAGGTCGGCTGCACGAAAAAGAAGTCGAAACACAGCACCGCGAGCATCGCGGCCCACACGCCGGGACCGCGTCCATAGCGCAGTGCCACCAACACCACGGTGAGCAGAAACAGCATGACCACGTTAGCCAGGTCGAACACTTGCAGCAGCAATGCCGCGATGGCGCTGGCGGTGAAACAGGCGAGCGTGGCCCACAGATAAGCCAGGGTTTTGCCCGGTGTCGGCGTCGGTTTTTCGAGAACCGGCGCAGGCCCCGGCAAGACGCCGTGAGCCATCACCATCTGATCGATCTGCGGGTGATGACGACTGATCCGGTCGCTGACCGACTGATGCCAGAAACGCCACGCCTGACGCGGATGATGGCCCAGCACCAGGCGATTGGCATTGTGCTCGCGGGCGCAGGCAACCAGCGCTTCTGCGACGTCCATGCCCGGTAGCGTGGCCGTGTCGGCACCAAACTCGCTGGCCAGGCTCAGGGTTTTCATGGCGGTCAGGTAACGCTTGTCGCCGCGACCCTGGGCCGACGCGACATGCACCACGATCCAGTCGGCTTCCAGCTTCTGTGCCAGTCGCGCCGCTTCGCGCACCAGGCGTTCATCGCCGGCATCACCCGCCACGCCCACCACTAAGCGTTCGCGAGCAGGCCATAACGTCTTGATCGATTGTTCGCGACGGTACACACGCATTTGCGTGTCGACGCGATCCGCCGTGCGCCGCAGGGCGAGTTCACGCAGAGCCAGCAGGTTGCCCTTGCGGAAAAAATGCTTGGAGGCGCGCTCAGCGTTCGGGCCGAGATACACCTTGCCGTCCTTGAGGCGTTGCAACAGATCATCCGGCGGCAGGTCGACTACCACCACGTCGTGGGCGTTATCGAACACATGATCCGGCACGGTTTCGCGCACACGAATGCCGATGATCCCACTGACCACGTCATTCAGGCTTTCCAGATGCTGGACGTTGAGGGTGGTCCACACGTCGATACCGGCGCAAAGCAGTTCCTCCACGTCTTGCCAGCGTTTCGGGTGGCGTGAGCCGGGCACGTTGCTATGGGCCAGTTCATCGACCAGCACCAGGGCTGGGCGCCTACGCAGAGCGGCGTCGAGGTCAAATTCGTCGAGGGTGGATTCACGGTGCAACAGCACGGCGCGGGGCAGTTGTTCCAGGCCGTCGAGCCACTCTGCGGTCTCGGCGCGGCCATGGGTTTCCACGACACCGGCGAGGACATCGCGGCCCTGGGCAACTTCACGCTGCGCCGCGGCCAGCATGGCGCAGGTCTTGCCTACACCGGCATTGGAGCCGAAGTAGATACGCAATTTGCCGCGCAAGGCGGCCTGTTCTTCCTGCTGGATTCGGACGAGCAGGGCGTCGGGGTCGGGGCGTTCGTCACTTAATGTGGGCATATTCGTCCTGATGAATATCTGTGGGAGCTGGCTTGCCTGCGATGACGGTGTGTCAGTCAGTACAGGGCTAGCTGACCCGCCGCTATCGCAGGCAAGCCAGCTCCCACATTTGTTATGCGGTGTTGCTTACACGAGACCTAATCCGCTCAATAACATGTCAATCACCTTGATCCCGGCAAACGGCACCAGCACGCCGCCCAGGCCATAGATCAACAGGTTGCGATTGAGCAGCGCCGCCGCCCCAATCGCTCGGTAAGTCACGCCACGCAAGGCCAGGGGAATCAGCGCGACAATGATCAACGCGTTGAAAATCACCGCGCTGAGAATCGCCGAGTTGGGGCTGCTCAGGTGCATCACGTTCAACGCGCCGAGTTGCGGGTAGGTCGCGACAAAGGCGGCCGGGATGATGGCGAAGTACTTCGCCACGTCATTCGCCACGCTGAAGGTGGTGAGAGCGCCGCGGGTCATCAGCATCTGTTTGCCGACCTCGACCACTTCAATCAGCTTGGTCGGGTTGCTGTCGAGGTCGACCATGTTGCCGGCCTCTTTGGCTGCCTGGGTGCCGCTGTTCATCGCCACCGCCACGTCGGCCTGGGCCAGCGCTGGTGCATCGTTGGTGCCGTCGCCGGTCATGGCCACGAGCTTGCCTTGTGCCTGGTAGTCGCGGATCAGTTGCAGCTTGTCTTCCGGCCGGGCCTCGGCGAGGAAGTCATCGACGCCGGCCTCCACAGCAATGGCCGCCGCTGTCAGGCGATTGTCCCCGGTGATCATCACGGTCTTGATACCCATGCGCCGCAGCTCGGCAAAGCGTTCCTTGATGCCGCCCTTGACCACGTCCTTGAGCTCCACCACGCCCAACGCCCGGATGCCATCGCTCACCACCAGCGGTGTACTGCCGCGCCGCGAGACTTCATCGACCTTGGCCTGCAACGCCGCTGGGAAACTGCCGCCCAAGGCTTCGATATGCTTGCGGATCGCATCCGCCGCGCCCTTGCGGATCGCCCGGCCTTCGGGCAAGTCGACGCCGCTCATGCGGGTTTGCGCGGTGAAATGCACGAAGCTGGCACCCAAGGCGTGGATGTCCCGCGCGCGGATGTCGAATTTCTGCTTGGCCAGTACCACAATGCTGCGGCCTTCCGGGGTTTCGTCCGCCAGGGACGCGAGCTGTGCGGCGTCAGCCAACTCGGCTTCCTTCACGCCCGGCGCCGGCAAGAAGCTACTGGCCTGGCGATTGCCCAAGGTGATGGTGCCGGTCTTGTCCAGCAGCAACACGTCGACATCGCCCGCCGCCTCGACCGCACGGCCCGAGGTGGCGATGACATTAGCCGACATCATCCGGCTCATGCCTGCCACGCCGATGGCCGAGAGCAGGCCGCCGATAGTGGTAGGGATCAGGCACACCAGCAGCGCTACCAGCACGGTGGCGCTGATCACGCTGCCGCTGCCGCTCATGGCCACGGCAAATATCGAATAAGGGCTGAGGGTGGCGATCACCAGCAGGAACAACAGCGTCAGGCCTACCAGCAAAATCGTCAGGGCGACCTCGTTCGGGGTTTTCTGGCGTTTGGCCGATTCGACCATCGAGATCATGCGGTCGAGGAACGACTCGCCGGGGTTGACGCTGATACGTACCACCAGCCAATCCGACAGCACTCGCGTGCCACTGGTGACCGAGGAAAAGTCGCCACCGGCCTCGCGAATCACAGGTGCCGATTCACCGGTGATCGCACTTTCATCCACCGACGCCACGCCTTCAATCACCACGCCGTCCAGTGGTACCAGGTCGCCGGCTTCGATCAACACCACGTTGTCTTTGCGCAGTTGGCTGGCTTCCAGGGGTAGCCACGCGCTGCCGTGGCGTGGTTGCTGCAGCAACTTGGCCAGGGTCTGGCGCTTCATGCCGCGCAGGCTGGCGGCCTGGGCGCGGCTGCGGCCTTCGGCGAGGGCTTCGGCGAAGTTGGCGAATAGCACGGTGAACCACAGCCACAAGGTGATGCTGAGGATAAATCCGCTGGGCGCTTCACCCTGGCCGCCCAGGGACTGGAACCACAGCAACGTGGTGAGGAGGCTGCCCAGGTACACCACGAACATCACCGGGTTTTTCCATTGCGCCTGGGGCAGCAGTTTCTTCAGGGCATCGACGCCGGCGGTGAGCACGATACGTCGATCAAACAGAGGTAAACGAGCATTTTTCATGGGGAACATCTCTTACTCACTGACCGCAATAGAAGGCTGACGCGCATCCAGCGCCAAGTTGAGTTGCAGCACATTCACCCGTGGCTCGCCGAGCAGGCCAAGGGTGCGCGCGGCAGTGTGGGCGTTGAGCAGTTGCAGCAGTTCGGCTTCGGGGAGGTGCCGCAAGCGCGCCACCCGCGCCAGTTGCAGGCGGGCGTTGGCCACCGAGATGTGCGGGTCGAGGCCCGAAGCGGACGCGGTGACCGCATCCACTGGCACCGAAGCTTCGGCTGTCAGGCCGTTGTCCAGGCGATAGGCTTTGGCGCGTGCGGCGACCTGGTCCACCAGTTTCTGGCTGGTTGGCCCCAGGTTGCTCGCACCGCTGGCCCCTGCGTTGTACGGCTGCGCAATGCTCTTGCTTGAGTCTTGCGGGTCGGCACCGAGGGTCATGCTTGGACGGCCATGGAAGTACGCGGGCTTTGTGAAGTCCTGGCCAATCAACGCGGAACCGATCACCAGACCGTCGCGTTCGATCAGCGAGCCCCGGGCCTGAAGCGGGAATAACAGTTGCGCGGCTACAGTGGTGAGCGCCGGGTACGCCAGGCCGGTCAGCACCATGAAAAACACCGCCGAAACCAGCACCGGGCGCAGCAGCCCTTTGAATATCGATTGAGTCGTCATCAACGTGTCCTCAGTTGTAGGTCTGGCCGGACAGCAACTGCAGTTGCTCCACCAGCGGGCCGAGCGCGAGCGCCGGCAAGAAGGTCAGGCCACCGACCACCAGCACCACGAACACCACCAGCACCATGAACAGCGCAGTGGCGGTGGGGATGGTTCCGGCACCGGCTGGCACGGTCTTTTTCCGCGCCAGGGAACCGGCCACGGCCAGCATCGGCAGCATGGTGAAGAAGCGCCCGATCAACATCGCAAGACCGATGGTGGTATTGAAAAACGGTGTGTTGGCGTTCAGCCCGGCAAACGCCGAACCGTTGTTGGCGGTACCGGAGGTGTAGGCGTAGAGCACCTCGCTGAAACCGTGGGGGCCGAGGTTGTTGAGGCTGGCCAGGGTGTCTGGCCACAGGGCGGCGAGGGCGGTGAAGCCGAGAATGCTGATGGGATGGGCAAGCACCGAGAGCATTACCAGTTTCATCTCCCGAGCCTCGATTTTTTTGCCGAGGAATTCAGGGCTGCGGCCGATCATCATGCCCACCAGGAATACCGTCAGCAGGGCGTACTGGATCAGATTGATAAAGCCCACGCCGTCGCCGCCAAACACACAATTGAGCATCATCTGCGCCAGGGGCACGAAGCCGCCCATGGGCGTCAGCGAATCGTGCATGGCGTTGACCGAACCTGTGGTTGCGGCGGTGGTGGTGGCAATGAACAAGCTGCTGTCGGCAATGCCAAAGCGCAGTTCCTTGCCTTCCATGTTGCCGCCGCTTTGTTCGATCGACAGCGTCTGGTTGGCACCGGCCTGGGTCAGCAACGGGTTGCCGGTTTGTTCGGCGCCGTACACCAGCGCGAGGAAACCGATGAACATCACGAGGAAGGTGCCGAAAAACACCCAGCCCTGACGGCGTTGCAGCAGCATGCTGCCAAAGGTGTAGGTCAGCGCTGACGGGATCAGCAACATGCTGAGGATGTGCAGGATGTTGGTCAGCGGCGTCGGGTTTTCGAATGGGTGGGCCGCGTTCATGCTGAAGAAGCCGCCACCGTTGGTGCCGATATGCTTGATCGACTCAAAGCTGGCGACTGCGCCGACAATCAGCTGCTGTTGTGCGCCCTCAAGTGTGGTCGCCAAGGCTTGGGAGGCGAAGGTTTGTGGCATGCCTTGCCACACATACACCAGCGCCATGCCCACGCACAGGGGGAGCATCACTCGGTAGAGCGTACGGGTGAAATCGACCCAGAAATTGCCAATATCGGCCGAGCTCGAACGGCTCAACCCGCGGATGAAACCTGCGGCTGCCACCACGCCTGAAGTGGCGCCGACAAACATCAGGAAGGTGATGACTGCCATCTGGCTGAAGTTCGACAGGCTGGACTCGCCCGAGTACGCCTGCCAGTTGGTGTTGGTGATAAAGGACGCGGCGGTGTTGAACGCCAGGTCCGGGGTTTGCGCGGCCAACCCCAGCGGGTTGATCGGCATCACGGCTTGCAGGCGCAGGATGGCGTAGCCCAGCAGCATCATTGCTGCGTTCGATAGCAATAGTGCTGAGCCGTAGCGGGCCCAGCCCATGGTTTCCTGTGGGTCGATGCCCAGCACACGATAGGTGCAACGTTCCGGCAAGGCATGGCGCGTCCCGGTAAAGACCCGGGTCAGCCACTTGCCCATCAGCACGGCGAGCGCGGTCATCAATCCCAGTACCAGCGCGAATTCCAGCAAAGTGCTTAACATGTCGTGGCTCCGTTCAAAGCTTGCCCATGGCGACAATGGCCATGGCAGTCGCAACAAAAAACACCAGGGAGAGGCCTATAAACATCACGTCGTACATGGCGAACTCCCTAGAATTTTTCGGCGCGAATAAGGGCATAACCCAAGTAAGCGAACAGCCCGACGGCACATAAGCCGCTGGCGATATAAATGAAATTAAGTGTGAGCACGGTGTAACTCCCCTGGTTGAATAAGCCGGGGAGGTTAAGGGCTTGCGTATCAAGCTCGGGCACTGATTGGTGGAGGTTGTATTAAGACGGTATATAGATTGGCTTTGGCGGGGCGAACGAAAAAGAGGGATAGCCCGATGCCGGGATATCCCTTTAAACGCTGGGGTTCTGCTGATTTCGACGACCCGCTTATTTGGCCTTCTTTTTCTTCTCGTTGCGGGTGGCGAGGTGTTCGAAGCAAAACGCGGCGGTGCCGAAGAGTGCAATCATTGACAGGACGACCATGCCTAAAGTTGAACTTTCCACGATGACTTCCTACGGGTTTTTGGGGTAGGAGGTGACGGTAGAGGGTGGGGGGTTAGTTGCTCAATAGGCACGACGTAATCGTTATGGGGAACTTGGGATTTATACGGAATCTTTACGGGGGTATATCCATAAGATCAAAATCGAAAGCGCGGCGGCCTTAGAGCCTACCGGTTTCTGACTGTCGACCTCGGTCAAATGTGGGAGCTGGCTTGCCTGCGATGGCATCGGCTGGGTGTACCTGATTCACCGCGGTGTCTGCATCGCAGGCAAGCCAGCTCCCACAGAAAAGCAGGCCGACTTTTCCAAAGTGACCCGCTGCAAGAGCGCAATCACCAGTAGCCGTCACCCCAAAGCACCTCACAAATTACGACTATGCCGATAGTCACTGACCGCCTCATACACCGCCTTACGCAACCGATTGATCCCCCCAACCGGCCGATGCGCCTCCAGCCCAAACCATGGGTTGAACGACTGGTTGTCACAGGCAAGATTCAACGCAGGCGTATCAAAATCTTGCGCTGGGATCCGCACCCTGGCCACGGTTTCATAAGGCGCATCGCTTTCCTTCCACTCAATGCTGGTGTCTTCAATCGGCATGAACTTCTGCGGATTCTGCCGCTGAATCTGCAACACAAAACACGCAGGCACCCGGTCGGTGGACAGTTGCTGGTTCAAGGCACTCCGCAGGAAGTTCGGCAAGTCCTGGTTCTGCTTGGGCAGCACATATTCCGGGCAGCTTTGCGGGTCAGGCGCCACGCGGAATTTGGCATTGGCCGCGCCGAACTTGTAGGGTGATACCGAAAAGTAAGTGGTTTGCGTCGGACTGGCGGGTGCCGGCGCCAAGGTTGCCAGTGCGATAAACAGATGGCGTATTTGCCAACTGCGCGGGTCGGCTTTGGGGAAGAACGCCAGGACCTTCTTGCCGTCGGCCTGGGCACCAATGTTCTGCGCATACTCGGCCACATCACTGACAAAGAAGTTCGGATGGCTGAACATCACGAAGTCCTGTTCCGTGCGGGCTTGCTGGTCGGCCATCAGTTGTTTGCCTGGCACGTCGAGCAATTTAATCGCCATGCCCCGGGCATCGCGGATGCTGTCGAACTGCGGATAGGCGTTGCCGTTGGACAGCCGCATCTGTGCCTGCCAGGTCTTGCCCGGCTCGGCGAACACGCCCTGGCGCAGGGCCGGGTCGAGGTCTGCCAGCACGCTGACTTCCGCTTTCACGCAGCCGTGGGCCTTGGCATGGGCATCACGCAGGTAGCGTGTGCCTTCGCGGTGCTGGTCGACGATCCGCACCGCTGTCTGGATGATGCCTTGGGCCATGGCCGCTTCGCCGGGCGGGATCTGTTCATCCGGCGACACCGGGCCGCTGTGTTGCCAGGCGAACCAGGCAGTGGCTGCCAGCCAGCCGAGCAGGCCCAGGCCGATCAGCCACAGCAAGGTCTTGCCGAGAAACCTGCCCAGGCGCAACCAGATGCGGGCGAGCAGGGAGCGTTCGTTGTATTGGGATCGAATCATCATGGCAGTTGTTGCTCCAGCGGGCCGCCCAGCACTTTGAGGTATTCCAGCAGCGCCCAGCGCTCCTGTGGCAGCAGGCTGCGGCCGATCACGCCGTTGCCGCGCTTGCCGGCGCGGAATTCATGACCGCTGTTGTGGTTGCCGGTGATTTTGGTATCGAACAGGAAGGCGTTCTTGAACGCGGCGGTCTCAAAACCCAAGTGACGCGGGTCGTAGTCGAAGGTGCCTTTATAGAACGTGGAACTGCGTTCGTCCTGGGGCGAGAGCAGTTGGTAGATCGTCGGCACCGAACCGTTGTGCAGGAACGGCGGGGTGGCCCAGATACCCGCCAGCGGACGCGCCTTGTAGGCACGCAGTTCGCGTACGCCAATCGGCAGGCCGAAGCCATCCAGGCTTGGGCGTTCGGCCGGTGTTACGCCGGCAGCGCGGTAGGCGTGTTCCTCAACAAAGGCGGTGACGTAGGCCAGGCCCTGGGCCACGGACATTTTTTTCAGGTCCAGTGGCTCGGTCGGCGCCGGGTGTAGCTGGACATTGAGCTTGGCCAACTCCGACGGGTCCCACTGCAAGGCGCTCAGGTCAAAACGGTGATCGGCGATGTTGCCGGCGGCGGTCGGGTCGGTGCCGATGTAGTCCACCGGAAGCATTTTCAGTTGTTGCACCGGACGGCCATTTTCCTGGCTGACAGAGGGCACATGGCAAGCGGCGCAGTTCTCGGCGAACAAGGTGCGGCCCTGGGTGGCGAGAGGTTTGTCGATGGCACCGAACAGGTCCTCTGGCCAGGTCGGCGGTTTGAGGCGCTGCAGGGTTTCTTCGATCAGGTTCAGGTCACGCACACGAACGCTGGAAGGGTAGCGGGCATCACCCTGAAGCGGTTGGCCGGCGTTGTCGAAGAAGTTCAGGGTGGCGCCGACGCCGAGGGCCTCGCCGATATTGCGCGCCATGGGTTGCTGGGCCGAGCCGTTCCATTGCACCCAGTCGAAGGTCCAGATATCCCACAGGTGCGGGTAGTCCACGGGGGCGTTGGCGATGCGGTAATTGTCTGGCGAAATCGCGTCACCAAAGCTGGCGTTGGCAATGCGGCCAAACGCGTCGGTGCGGCCTGGGCCTTCTTCGGTGGGGTAGAGACCGCGGTGGGTATCGTTCCAGGCAACTTTGAGGAACTGGTCCAGGGACTGCTTGAACTCCACACGCAGTTGCTCCCTGTTGTTGTCGTCGTAATCGAAACCGAGCACTTCACGGGCAAACCGCTCGAACTTCCACGGGTTGTAATAGGTGGCGGCGAGGCTGGCCACCAGTGCCTGGCCGAAGCTGCCGCCGCGCAAGGTCGGTACGCTGGAGGGCAACACATGCTGTGCCGAACCACCGTCGATACGCAGGGCCTGGCCTTTGACGTGCAGTTCGCCTGTGTGGCAGGCGGCGCAGGTGATGTCCAGGTATTCAACTTTGCTGTCAGCGTTCTGATGCCGGGCGAAACCGACGGGCAGGTTGCCGGGATTTTTCGCGGTGCGGACTTGCTTGGGGTCAACCAGGAAGCCGAAGCGTGCCAGGTATTCAGGCGTGGCAAAGCGTTGCTCGGAGAAGGGCAGCTCCAGGGCCGTGAACCAGTTGTAATGCAGGCCCTTTACTTGGGTGCCCTGGGGCGTGAAATAGTAGGTCTGGCGGTCGGCGGCACTCCATTGATCCTGGTAGTGCACCTGCTCCACGGGCACATAGTCCGGGAGCTTGGGGTTGACGGTGTAATAGATCACCACAGCCAGCATCAGGGCCAGCAGGGCTAGTATCAGGAGTAAAACACGGGAAAAAATGCGCAAGATAACTATCCTTGTCGAGTTGTAGCGCTCTTATGCCATCACACCACGGGTGCGGCAAGTGGCCATGAGCACGGTTACAGGTGGTCCCGCGATCCTTCGCGGACCCCTATGATGTATGAAAATGCTTTTAAACACGTGAACTTATCAGAAGTTTCCTGCTCAGATGCCGGTAGCCATTGGTCGTGGCCGCCTGATAAGCTCGCGACTTTATTCGATTGCCCTTTTGGCGCATGAACAAGGAAATAGCATGAAACAGCATCGGTTGGCGGCGGCGGTGGCCCTGGTTAGCCTGGTACTTGCGGGTTGTGATTCGCAGACCAGCGTAGAGCTGAAAACCCCGGCGCAAAAAGCTTCCTACGGTATCGGCCTGAACATGGGCAAAAGCCTTGCCCAAGAAGGCATGGATGACCTGGACTCCAAAGCGGTAGCCCAAGGCATCGAAGATGCCGTCGGCAAGAAAGAACAGAAGCTGAAGGACGACGAACTGGTCGAGGCGTTTGCCGCACTGCAAAAGCGTGCTGAAGAACGCATGACCAAGATGAGCGAAGAGTCGGCAGCCGCCGGCAAGAAATTCCTCGAAGAAAACGCCAAGAAAGATGGCGTAGTCACCACCGCTTCCGGTCTGCAGTACAAGATCGTGAAGAAGGCCGACGGCGCTCAGCCTAAGCCGACCGACGTAGTGACTGTTCACTACACCGGCAAGCTCACCAATGGCACCACCTTTGACAGCTCCGTAGATCGCGGCAGCCCGATTGACCTGCCGGTCAGCGGCGTGATCCCGGGTTGGGTCGAAGGCCTGCAACTGATGCACGTGGGTGAAAAGGTCGAGTTGTACATCCCGTCGGACCTGGCCTACGGCGCACAGAGCCCGAGCCCGGCGATTCCAGCCAACTCCGTGCTGGTATTCGACCTGGAGCTGCTGGCCATCAAGGACCCAGCCAAGGCTGACGCCCCTGACGCACCTGCTGCACCAGCCGCCAAGAAGTAATCGGCGCCTGAACACACAACGCCCCGTCTCGACGGGGCGTTGTTGTTTGTAGTGAGCGGGCTTGCCCCGCGCTGGGTGGCGCAGCCGCCCCAAACCCAGACACCCCGGTCTCACTGAAACACCACGGCGTCCATGTCGGGGCGGCTTCGCCCCCTAGCGCGGGGCAAGCCCGCTCACTACAACAGATCCAAACGAACGTCTGTAGCGGGTAGCAGTCTGATGTCAGGCCCAAGCACGGGTAGTCATACATCAGCGCCAAGTCAATGAGATTCTGGGTTTATTTATGTGCGCAAAAAACGCCCGATCTGACTGAAAGCCTTGTAAGTCGGGGCTTTCAGCCGTAAAAAAAGCCTCTGTTCACAAGGTTATCCACAATTTGTGTGGATAACCTTTTCTGTCAGCTGGAACTGGAGTGACGAATGAAACCACCCTTCAATTTCACCCGCTTCCTGCCCATGGCTGCACGCCTGCTCGGGCGTGGCCGTTTGCCGACCTTGCTGTTTGCCGTGGCGGCCAAGGGCTCAAGCCAGGGTAATCGCCAGGGCAAGCTCAAGGGCGATCTCAAGCTGCTTCAGGCCCTTTGCCTGGCCTACTGGCGGGGCGAATACCGGGCGATCAGCCCGAAGGCACTCATTTCGGTGGTGGCGGGGCTGATGTACTTCCTGAGCCCGATTGACGCGATCCCGGACTTTATCCCGGTATTCGGCATGCTGGATGACATCGCCGTGCTGGCATGGGTCATGAAGACCCTGGATGGCGAGCTGAGCGCCTTTCGTGCCTGGCGCGATGCCCAGCGCCCAGAAAAGCTGGCGGTCGTTGAGCGGCTGCCTGCGACGCCTGAGCTGCTGGCCCAGGAAAACCCGCAAAAAAACTGATGACGCTTATATCCCCCTGCGACCTTTGTGGCTGTTAGGATTACACTTCTAAGGAAAGAACTTACTTAGTAAGTGTTGTTATCCTACGGGGCAGTCATGGATATTCAGATCATTTCACGTAATGGCGAACCCGAGTATGCGGTGTTGCCATGGGACCAGTACCAGGCGCTGCTAAAAGCTGCCGGCCAGCAACAACCAGCACCGACTCCATCTTCTGCCACCCAGGTCGCTCCCGATCAGGCTTTGCGCCCGCTCGCCGACCTGCGCGTCCTGCGTGAGGGCAAGGGCTTGGCCATTGAGACCTTGGCCCGCACCGTGGGTATCAGCCCCTCGTATCTTGGATTGATTGAAAGTGGTGAACGCCAGCCGGATGCCGCCATCCGCCGCAGCCTGGCCTGGGAATTGGGCGTTGCAGGTTGGAGGGATGAATCTTGAGCCTACGTATCAGCCGTCAACACTGGGATGGGTTACTCAACGAACTGGATCAGGCGCGTCGCCAGCGCCATCTGCTGACTTACCGCGCGCTGCTGGAGCGCCTGCAATTTCCTACCCCGGCGATGCAAACTCTGGCTGCTGCCCTCGAACACCTGGCGGCGTTGGATGCCAAGGCTGAGCAGCCGTTGCGCAGCTCCCTGGTGATCAGCCAGGGCGCCAGCCGCCTGCCACGTACCGGTTTTTTTGAGTGTGTGGAGCGCCTGGGGCGCTTCAGCGGGCCATCCGATGGGGTGGCCGCCGCCTCGTGGCATGCCTCGGAAGTGGTGCGGGTGTTCGAATACGAGTACCCGGAATCCGCCGAGGCTTAAAGCGCCTGGGGCAGCGTGTCCAGGCTGTCGATCACATGGATGCTGTAGCCGGCCACATCCTTGGCATGGTGTTTGGCCTGGGAAGCCAGCTCTGCCAACTGGCTGGCATCCAGTTGTCCACACGCCTGTGGATACAGATGCACCACGCCGATGGACAGCGACAGCAGCGCAAACTCCTGGCGTACACCCTGGCGGTTCAATGCCACGAAGCAACCGGCGTCGAGGTGCTCGGCGCGGTAGAAACGCCGGCATTGGGTATGGAAATCATCCAGCAACTGGTTGAGCCGCTTGCGCCAGTCATGCGGGCCGAGCACCAGCAAAAAGTCATCACCGCCAATATGCCCGACAAAGTCGCGACTGGGATCGATCCGATCGTTCAGGCATTGCGCCAGGCACAACAACACCTCATCTCCGCGCCCGTAGCCGTAGATATCATTGAACGGCTTGAAACTGTCGATATCCACATAGCAGATCACCGATTCGCGCTGTTGCTGCAGCAATCGTGTCAGGCACTGCTGGATTGGCACGTTGCCCGGTAGCAGGGTCAGCGGGTTTGCATAGCGCGCCTGTTGGATTTTCAGTTCGGTGATCAGCTTGAGCACATCGATCACCCGGCCCAGGCCCAAGTAATCCCCGTTGAGCGTGATGATGAAATCTTCTTCGATGCGTTGTCGTGCGCGGCTGGTCAGCAAGCGGCTGACTTGCTGAAGCGATTGGCTCAGTTCCACGGCCAGGAAGTCATCGCTCATCAAGCGGCTGATGGGCTTGCGCGCAAACAGGTCGGTGGCAAAAGGCTTGAGCAACGCGTCGGACAACGAGTGCCGATGCACAATGCCCACCGGGTGGCCACGCCGGTCCAGCACGGCCAGCGAGTTGAGGTTGGCTTGCCGGCGGAATGACTCCAACACCTGGGCGGTGGCGGTGTCCTGGTCCACCGCCGGCTGTTCGTTGAGCAGGGCGCTGAGGTCGCTGCTTTCTTCATTGAGGGCGATGTTGGCGTTGTCTTGCTTGGGCAGCATCAAGCGCGCTTCCTGCGGCGGATGTTCCTGCGGGCGACAGAGCAGGTAGCCCTGGACCAGATCGACGCCCATCTCCGTCAACACCGCCAACTCCTCAGGCAATTCGATGCCTTCGGCAATGACCTGGGCGCGGGACGCCTTGGCGATTTGCAGGATGGAGCCGACGAACTCGCGCTTGAGCGCGTCCTGGTGGATGCCGTCGATGAAGTGTCGGTCGATCTTCACGTAATCCGGGCGCAGTTCTGACCATAGGCGCAGGCTGGAATACCCGGCCCCCAAGTCATCCAAGGCGATCGAAAAACCCATGTTGCGGTAGTGATGCAGGGCGGTTTGCAGCAGTTCGAAATCGTCGGTGGGGGTCTGCTCGGTCAGTTCGATCACTACCTGGCTCGGCGGAATGCCGTAGTCGCGCAGCAGTTGCAGGGTGCGCCCTGGCTGGTGCGCGGTCTCCATCAGGGATTCCGGAGAGACATTGAGAAACAGCTTACCCGGCAGCTTCTGTTCACTGAAGCACCGACAGGCGCTTTCGCGGCAGGCTATTTCCAGCTCGCTCAAGCGTCCGGCCTGGTTCGCCACGCAGAACAGCGCGACGGGGGAATGCAGCGGGCTGTTGGACGGGCCGCGGCTGAGGGCTTCGTAGCCGAGGATGCGCCGTTCGGACAGACAAATGATGGGTTGGAACAGGCTGTGCAAACTGCCTTGAGCCAGGATAGAGCCCAATGCATTCAGCTGTTCGGTCATGGTCATGGCGATCTCGATCGAAAAAAAAGGACCGCTGGCGTGACGCCAGCGGTCCTTCATTTCACGACAGAATGATGTCTATATGATGACACTCCGAGGAGCGTTCACATTAAGTTGTCATCATTTACTGCTTGGCCACCTGCTTGCTGAGCTTGAGGTAGTCCAGCAGGATTCGGCCGGTTTCGGCCAGGTAGGCGTCGTCTTCCGGTTTGGTTTTTTCCGCCTCGGCTGGCAGCGCATCTTCATCTTCTTTCTTCAGTTCCTTGAGCGGGTCTTCGCCTTTGGCCTTGCGGCGAGCGTTTTCCAGCACAAGTTGCTGATTCTCGATGTCGGTGTGCTGCGCGCGGCGATCCGCCTCGTTGAGGCTGACGGTTTTCTCTTCCATCAGCTTCTTGGCGAGGGCCAGTTTGTCGCGGATGAACACGAACTCGGCATCCTTGGCGGAGCGAGCATCATGATCAGCCTTCAGCTGTGCCAGGAACGGTTTGAATGGGTCCGACGCCGGCTTGATCGCAGGACGGATGGTGTCCCACGGCATGGCTTCAGGCAGGGCGCTTTCGCCGATTTCCTTGGTGTCGATGATCGACGGGAAGTCGACATCCGGCAGTACGCCCTGATGCTGGGTACTTTGACCGGAAACCCGGTAGAACTTGGCCAGGGTCAGTTTCAGTTCGCCGTGGTTCAGTGGCTGAATGGTCTGCACCGTGCCTTTACCGAAGGTCTGGCCGCCGATGATCATCGCACGGTGATAATCCTGCATGGCGCCGGCGAAAATCTCCGAGGCCGACGCCGAGAGACGGTTGACCAGCAACGCCATCGGCCCTTTGTAGAAGGCGCCCGGGTTCTCGTCTTCCAGCACGTCGACACGGCCATCGGCGTTGCGTACCAACACCGTCGGGCCTTTGTCGATGAACAGGCTGGTCAGCTCGGTGGCTTCCTGCAGGGAACCGCCGCCGTTGTTGCGAAGGTCGATGACCACGCCGTCGACTTTGTCTTTCTGCAGTTCTGTCAGGATTTTCTTAACGTCGCGGGTGGTGCTCTTGTAGTCCGGATCACCGGCACGGAAGGCCTTGAAGTCCAGGTAGAAGGCCGGGATTTCAATCACGCCCAGCTTGTAATCCTTGCCATCCTGCTTGAGGTTGAGGATTTTCTTCTGCACGGCCTGGTCTTCGAGCTTCACCGCTTCGCGGGTGATCGACACGATCTTGCTGGTCTGGTCGTTCGGCGCATTGGTGTGCGGAATCACTTCCAGGCGCACGACGCTGCCTTTCGGCCCTCGGATCAGCTTGACCACTTCGTCCAGGCGCCAGCCGACCACGTCGACCATTTCTTTGTCGGCCTGGGCCACACCGATGATCTTGTCGGCCGGGGCGACTTGCTTGGTCTTGTCGGCCGGGCCTGCTGGTACCAGACGTACGATCTTGACCTGGTCATTGTCGCTTTGCAGGACGGCACCGATGCCTTCTAGCGACAGACTCATGTTGATGTCAAAGTTTTCCGCGTTATCTGGCGACAGATAATTGGTGTGCGGGTCGTAGGACATCGCAAAGGTGTTGATGTAGGCCTGGAAGATATCTTCGGCACGGGTCTGGTCCAGGCGTGCCAGCTGATTCTTGTAGCGCTTGGTCAACAGCTCTTGGATGGACTTGGGCTCTTTGCCGGCGATCTTCAAGCGCAGCACTTCGTCCTTGACGCGTTTGCGCCACAGGTCGTCGAGGGCGGCGGTGCTGGTCAGCCAAGGTGCGTCCTTGCGGTCCACCAGAAGGGTTTCCTTCTGCGTGAAGTCGAGCTTGTCGACGCCTTTGTTCAACTCTGCCAAGGCAAAGTCCAGACGCGCTTTGACGCGGTCCAGGTAGCGCTTGTAGATGGTGAAGCCGGGCTGCAGGTCGCCACTCTTGAGGAAGTCGTCGAACTGCGTCTTCCACTTGTCGAACTCAGCGATATCGCTGGCCAGGAAGTAGCTGCGCGACGGGTCCAGCAGCTTGAGGTAGCTGTCATAGATGATCACCGAGCGAGCATCGTCCAACGGCGGCTTGCTGTAGTGATGGCGCTTGAGCAACTCGACGACGTTAAGGCTGGCAATCACCTCATCGCGATCAGGCTGAAGGTTGTCCCAGCTGTTGGCTGCGAACGTATTGGTCGACATCGACGCGAAGCCGAGACCAATGAAAAAAGCGAGGGCGGTGCTGGGGAACAAATGCTTCATGCTGATTCGACGCGGGGGCAATTGATAACGCATATTAGGCCGTCTTTGAGGGAGCCGGTTCCATATGGTCCGGTCGCATAATGCAAAAAGCCCGGCGCTACAGCTACGGGCTCAGTCCAGACTCACTATGGAGGCACTGTGAAAGCATTGCAAGGCGTTGAAGGCCATGTGAGGTGCTTAGAAGTGCCCAGTCCTACCTGTGATGTAGGCCAAGTTCGCATCTGTGAGTCTGAATCGTGACGATTTTGAGCGTTTGTCTCGATATTGACTAAAATCGCGTCGGAATTGGAATGCGATCAGCCATGTGGGAGGGGGCTTGCTCCCGATGGCGGAGTAGCAGTGAAGAATGTTTCATCTGATGCACCGCCATCGGGAGCAAGCCTCCTCCCACAGTTGATTGGATTCCAATTCAAGCCATCCCGTGTCAGACCCAATGATGAATCGGCCAGCCAGCCTGTTCGGCGTGGGCACGCAACACCGGGTCCGGATTCACCACCTGCGGGTATTCGACCTTGCTCAGCAACGGCAGGTCATTTCGTGAATCCGAATAGAAGTAAGCGCCGTCCAGAGTCTCGCCTTCCTGCTCCAACCATTGCAGTAACCGCGTGATCTTGCCTTCGCGGTACGTCAGTACGCCCACGGTACGGCCACTGTACACGCCATGGCTGACTTCAAGGTTGATGCCCAGCACTTCATCAATACCGATGCGTGCCGCAATCGGCCCGACCAGGTGGGTGCCCGAGGCGGAAATCACCAGAATCCGGTCGCCATTCGCACGGTGGCGGGCGATGGTCTTGGTGGCATCGCTGTAGATCAGCGGCTCGATCACGTCCTCGACCCACGGCTCCACCAAATGCTCGATTTCTTCCGGCGTGCGGCCAATCATCGGCTCCAGGCTGAAATCCATGAAATCTTCCATCAACAGCTTGCCCTGGCTGTAGGCGTCCATCAGTTCGTCGTTCTTGCGCATGAACGACTCAGGGTCGACCCAGCCGAGGCGGCCCATCTGCTCGCTCCACAAGGTGGCGCAGTCGCCATGGATCAGGGTGTCGTCCAGATCAAAAATTACCAATGCCATCCGTCACGCTCTCTCAAGTCAATCGTTGCATCAGGCTACTTCACACAACGCACTGGGGTCGATGGAAAGTGCCAGGCGCTGACCGTCGGGGTGCAGATCGTCGGCCGAGCGGTTGAGCACGTCCACCACCAATTCCACGCCGCGCGCTTCGATGCGGTAGCGAATCACGTTACCCAGCAGGCTGTGGCTGCGCACCAATGCGTCCAGCTCGCCACTGCGACTCAGTTCTATGGCTTCCGGGCGAATTGCGATGCGCCCGCTGATCGGGCGTTGCAGCAATTGGCTGGCCTTGTCGGCGTCGAGCAGGTTGTAGTTGCCGATAAAACCGGCGGCAAATACGTCTACCGGCGCGGTATAGAGCGTTTCAGCGTCGCCGCTTTGCACGATCTTGCCCTGGTTCATCAGGAAGATGCGGTCGGACATGGTCAGGGCTTCTTCCTGGTCATGGGTCACGAAGATCGTGGTCAGGCCCAGTTCACGCTGGATCTGGCGGATCTGTTCGCGCAGGTGTTTGCGAATCCGCGCATCCAGTGCCGACAGCGGCTCATCCAGTAGTAACAAGCGCGGGCGGGTCACCAGGGAGCGGGCTAGGGCCACGCGCTGGCACTGGCCGCCGGACATCTGGTGCGGGTAGCGGCCGGCGAGGTCCTTGAGTTCCACCAGTTGCAGCACTTCCTGTACGCGCTTGTGACTGTCGTCGGCGTTGACTTTCTGCATGCGCAGGCCGAAGGCGACGTTCTGTTCCACGGTCATGTTGGGGAACAGCGCATAGCTCTGGAACACCATGCCGATGTTTCGTTTCTGCGGGCTCAACGGGACGATGTCCTGGCCGTCCAGCAGGATTTTCCCACTGTTCACCGAGGTCAACCCGGCGATGCAGCGCAGCAGGGTCGACTTGCCGCAACCGGACGGGCCGAGCAGGGTGACGAACTCACCCTTGGCGATCTCGCAGTTGATATCGCTGAACACCGGGGTGCCGGCGTAGCCTTTTTGCAGATGTTGGACGCTGACGAAGCTCATTGGCTTTTGTCCTTGTTCAAGATATTGGCGGCCCAGGTCAGCACCAGCACAAAGAAGAAATAGGAAATCACGACGGCGCTGGTGAAGTGGCCGCTGCTGTTACGCATGTTGTTCAGGTACACCTGCAGGGTCTCGTAGCGGGTGCCCACCAGGATATTGGCGAACACGAACTCACCGAACAGGAACGAGAACGACAGCAGCAAGGCCACCATCAGGCCTTTGCGCAGGTTCGGCAGCACTACCAGGATTGCTGCTTGCCAGGTGCTGGCGCCGAGCAGTTGGGAGGCGTCCATCAGGTCGCGCAGGTTGATGGCTTGCAGGTTGTTGGTGATCGCCCGGTACATGAACGGCAGCGCCACGGTGAAGTAGCAGCCGATCAGAATCCACGGCGTGCCCACCATCGCCATCGGCCCCGAACCGTAGAGTTGCAACAAGCCGACCGACGACACCACCGGCGGCACCGCGAAGGGCAGCAGGATCAGGATGTTCATCAATGCGTCGAGCTTGGGGAAATGGTAATGCACCACGAACAGCAGGGGCAGGATCAGCACCACCGACAGGATCAGCGCACCCACGCACACCAGCAATGACTGGCCGAAGGCCGCCAGGAAGCGCGGGTCGCTCCACAGCTGCACATACCATTTCACAGTAAACCCGGCGGGCAGGATCGTTGCCGACCAACTGCTTGCGATGGAGTAGACAAAGGTCCCCACCAGCGGCAATACCAGGATCGCAAATAACAGGTACACCACCACCCGGTGGTAGAGGGAGGCCGGACCGGCTTCAGCGCGAGACATGGTAGCTCCTCTTGAGCAGCAGTTGATGGACCACGGTGACCACGGTCATCAGCGCCACCAGTACAACGGCCAGGGCGCTGGCCATGTTCGGGTCGAGGGAGATGTCGCCGGAGACCATCGCCGCGATTCGAATCGGCAGTACGTTGAAGTTGCCGGTGGTCAGCGCGTACACCGTGGCATAAGCGCCCAGTGCGTTGGCCAGCAATATCACGAAGGTGCCGAGCAGCGCCGGGGTAAGCACCGGCAGGCCGATGTGCCGCCAGAATTGCCAGCCGCTGGCACCGAGCAGCGAGGCCGATTCGCGCCAGTCTTCACGCAAGGCATCGAACGCCGGGTAGAGCAGCAGCACGCCGAGTGGGATCTGGAAGTAGGTGTAGAGGATGATCAGGCCGGTCTTGGAATACAGGTTGAAGTCCTGAATGATTCCGGCTTGCTTGAGCATGATCGTGATGCTGCCGTTGAAGCCCAGCAGGATGATGAACGCGAAGGCCAGGGGCACGCCGGCAAAGTTGCTCGTCATGTTGGCGAAGGCGGTGACGAAATTGCGCAGCGGCGAATCCACGCGGCGCAACGAGTAGCTGCCGAGCACCGAAATGATGATGCCGAACACGCTCGAGTAGAAGCTGATCTCCAGGCTGTACTGGATGGCTTGCAGGTAGAACTTCGAACTGAAAATCTTGGTGAAGTTAGCCAGGCCCCAGCCGAACTCTTCCGATTGCAGGCTGTTGATCAACACCCATACCAGCGGGGCGATTTCAAACACGATAAAGAACAGCGCAAACGGCACCAGGCATAGAATCGCCAGCCATTTGCCGCGGGTTATGGAATTCACTTCAGAAGCTCCCGGCATACAGGTTTGTCGTGGGGGACGCCGAGCAGTTCGCAGACGGTGCCGCACAGTTCGGTTTGCTTGGGGCTTGCAGTGGGGCTGAAGTTGAAGGCCGAGCCCAGCACGAACAGCGGCACCTCCCGTTCTTCTGGCAGCACACCGTTATGGGAGCGATCGTTGTTCATGCCGTGGTCGGCGGTCACCAGTACCTGGTAACCGGCGTCGAGCCAGCCTTGCAGGTAGTCGGCGAGGATGATGTCGGCCGAGCGTGCGCTGTTGCGGTACTGCGCGGTGTCGAGGCCATGCTTGTGGCCGGCGTCGTCAATACTCATCGGATGCACCACCAGGAAGTTCGGCGCGTGCTTGAGGCGCAGGCTTTCAGCGTCGGCAAACAGGTGGGAATCGGGGTAGTGGTCATTCCAGTAGAAATGCCCGTGCTGGATCGCCAGCGCCTTGTCGTTGGTATGACGATCACGGGCGGCAATAAAGGGTGTGCGGTTATACAACTCGCTGACCCAATGGTAGGCCGCTGCCGCTGTGGTAAGCCCTGCGTCGGTGGCGTAATGGAAAATGCTGCGCTGGTTGGACAGGCGAGAAACGTGGTTATGCACGATACCGCTGTCGATGGGTGGCACGCCGGTGAGGATGCACTCGTACAGCGGCCGCGAGAGCGACGGTAATTCACATTCCAGTTTGTAGAGCGCTGCGCGTCCTGCGCCGATATAGGCCTGGAGATGCCCCATGGCATGTCGGGCAACCTCGTAGTTCAGGCCGTCGAGCACCACAAGGATGACGTTGTGCTTCATAGGGGGAGAGGCTCCGCAACAGTTAGGCTTGACTCGATTTCTCTGGAGGAACGGGGTCAAAAGTGTGGGAGGGGCTTGCTCCCGATAGCGGAGGATCAGCCAATGTATGTGTTGAATGACACTCCGCTATCGGGAGCAAGCCCCCTCCCACATTGGATCTCCAGTGGACATCCAATGTGGGGGGAAGCCTTACTGCATATTGATGATGACTTCTTCCTGCCACTTCTGCGGCAGTGCCTTGGAGGTCTTCTCCCAAGCATCGGCATCTTTGATCGGCGTGACCTTTTTGTACTGCTCGTTCGGCAGCAGCTTGGCCTGAACCTCAGCTGGCAGGGTCAGGTGCTCGGCGCGGATCGGGCGCGCATTGCCCTTGGCCAGGTTGATCTGGCCGGCGTCGCTGAAGATGTATTCACGGGTCAGCTTGGCAGCGTTCGGGTGCTTGGCATATTTGTTGATGATGGTGGTGTAGCCGGAAATCACCGAACCGTCCGATGGGATCAGCACCACGTAGTCATCCGGGTTGGCCATCTTGGCTTTGTAGCTCAAACCGTTGAAGTCCCAGACCACGCCCACTTCCACTTCGCCTTTTTCCATGGTGGCGATGGTCGGGTTGGCCAGCGACAGACGACCTTGCTTGGCGATGTCGGCAAACATCAGCAGGGCAGGCTGGATGTTCTTTTCGTCGCCACCGTTGGCGAGGGCGGCAGCCAGTACACCATTGGCAGCCTGGGCGGCGGTGCTGACGTCACCGATGGACACCTTGTATTTACCGGTCTTCAGGTCTGCCCAGCTTTTTGGGGCTTCGGAGCCGTGCAGCAGCTTCTTGTTGACGATAAAAGCGATGGTGCCGGTGTAGGCCAGGGCCCAATTGCCGTCTTTATCTTTCGCCCAATCCGGCACCTGGGCCCAGGTGCTCGGCTTGTAGGGCTGGACTACGCCTTGTTTTACCGCAATCGGGCCGAAGGCCGCGCCAACGTCGCCAATATCGGCGCTGGCGTTGTCTTTCTCGGCGGCGAACTTGGCGATTTCCTGGGCTGAGCTCATGTCCGTGTCGATGTGCTTGAGGCCATAGGTCTTGGCCAGGTCTTCCCAGGTGCCTTTCCAGTTGGCCCAGTCATCGGGCATGCCGACGCTGTTGACGGCGCCTTCCGCTTTCGCGGCGGCTTCCAAGGTTTTCAAATCGGTATCAGCGGCCATGGCGGCGGTGCACATGGCAATGGTCGAGCCTAACAGTGATGCCAGGAAAAGCTGTTTCATCCGAAGCTCCTTTGGGCGTTTTCAACGCGACGTTGTTATGAACGATTGCGGTGGTGTTGGTCTAGGTCAGCAATACCTGAGCCAATCTAGGCGTGCTGGATGACAGTTTCATGTCGATGTCGTTTTTAAAGCGCTTTTGTCGCTCAGCGCAGATTCAGCGTAGACCATGCCCAAGTGCCCGCAGGGCTTGGACTTGGCCGGTGTATTGCAAGGCGTGGAAGAGGGCGGGCACGAGGACTGTCATCTGTCGGTCATCTGCAATGCCTAGGCTGGCACGGCATTGATGCGGAGCTGTTATGCCGCTTTTTGTGCACTCGAATGGTGCTGGTCTAGTCCAGATAGGTAACGTTGATGCGTGATGAGGCAATCAAGGCGGTAACTTCCATCGGCCTGGCGCTGCAAGAGCAGATCGACCACGGCTTGTTGGCGCCTGCGAGTAAATTGCCCGCCGAGCGCAAGCTCAGCGAGTTGTTTGGTACCACCCGCATTACCGTGCGGGAAGCCTTGTTACAACTGGAAGCCCAGGGCCAGATTTATCGTGAGGAACGCCGTGGCTGGTTTGTCTCGCCGCCACGGCTGGCCTACAACCTGATGCAGCGCAGCCACTTTCACGCGATGGTCAGCGATCAGGGGCGGGTGGCGTCGACCGAAGTGATTTCTGCACGTTTGCAACCGGCCTCGGCGGCGGTGTGTGCGTGGTTGCAGTTGCCGGCGTTGTCCAGTGTGATCCAGATCTGCCGGGGCCGGCGCATTGACGGGCGCCTGGTGTTGTATGTGGAGCACTACCTGAACCCGCAGTACTTTCCGGGGATTCTGGCGTGCGACCTGAACCAGTCGATGACCGAGTTGTACGCGCGCAAGTACGACCTGCATTACGGTCGCGTGCGCTTCGAGATTGTGCCCACGTCCTTGCCGGCGGAGGCCGCCGCGGCGCTGCGCGTGTCGGTGGGCAGCCCGGGCTTGAGGATTGCCCGGGTCAACTATGACCAGCACCAGCGCTTGATCGACTGCGACCTGGAATTCTGGCGACATGATGCGATTCATGTCGGGGTGGATGTTATGGGCTCAGCGCCTTGATCACCTGATCCACATTGCCTTCCAGTTCAGCCACCGGGTCCGCCCCGTCGACATTCAATACCAGCAACTGCGCCCCACCTGCCGTCACGGCTGTTTTCACCGCTTCGCTCGGCTGACGGTGATGCAGTACCACAGCCACGTCGTTGTCCTTCAAGTCGGCACTGAGCTTCTGCAGCGCCTGCGGCGTCCAATCTGCGTCCGGTCGCGCATCGGTGTTGAGCACTTCCAGGTTGAGGCTGCTGATCAGATACGCGAAGTGATCGCTCAGGCTGACCACGCTCAAGTTGTCCGCCTTGGCCAATCGCGCCTCGCTGTCGGCCGTGAGCTTGAGCAGACGTTGCTTGAGGGCGGCGAGGTTGGCGTCGATCTTCGACTTGGCGCTGGGCGCCAGGCGACTGAGGTCGGTGGCCATCACGTCGGCCATGCGTCCCATGTTGTTGCACGATTGCCATGGCTGGCTGTTCAAGCCGTCGGTAGCGCCTGGTTGCACGGCGATGCCAGGCAAACCACCGTCCACCGGGCGTGCGGCGTCGACTTCGACGATGCGGATGTTGCTGCGCCGTGCCACTGGGTAGAGCGGGTCATCCGCCCATAGCGAGCGCAGGCCGATGGCGGCGTCGGCATCCTGAGCCAACGTGTTCAATGCCGGCGCACCCCGGCCAGTGAAGTAAGACACCTGCCGAGTACCTGGCAGGTTGGCCGGCGCGGCGCGCTCAAGCTTGACGTCGGTGCCCTTTAGCAACACGTCGGCCAGGCCGTAGGTGATCGGTAGCGAGGCGAGTACCTTGACCGGTTTTGGCGGATCAATAGCGGCTTCGGCCGCCATCGACGGCACAGAAATCAAGCAGGCAATGACCAAGGCCAGCGGAGGTAGAACGGAGCGCATTATCCAAGATTCCCTTTGAGGCTGGGCACAATGCCGCGCGCGATGGCGGCACAGGCGAAGGCGATGCCGGCCATCAGAATGATCGCGGCACCGGACGGGATGGGCAGGTCGAAGATGATCGGCAGCAAGATGCCGCACAGCGTACTCACCGTGGCGATCGCCACCGACACCCAGAAGAACCCTTTGAGCGACTGGCTAAGCAGACGCGCCGCCGCGGCGGGGATCACCAACAGCGCACCGACCAGGATCGCGCCGATGACCTTGACCGCCGCCACGGTGATCAGCGTCACCAGGATCACGAACAGGTAGTCCAGGGTCTTCACCGCCACACCGCGCACGGCGGCCAGTTGCGGATTGAAGCTGGCCAGCATGATGCGGTTGTACAACGGCAGCGCCAGGGCCATCACCAGCGAGCCGACAACCGCCAGTACCAACAGGTCATTACCGTTCACCGTCAGGACTGAACCGAACAACACATTCTCCAGAATGTGCACGTTAATCTTGCCTGCGAGGATCAGCAGCAGGCTCGCCCCCAAGGCCAACGACACCGAGAGGAACACGCCGATCAAGGTGTCCGGCGCGAGGCCGGTGCGATTGCGCAAGTAGTTGAGCAGGATGCCGAACAGCAGGCAGTAACCGAACAGCGCGCCATACGGCCCGGTGTAGGGTTCGCCGAGCAGAATGCCCACGGCCACGCCGGTCAGCGCGGCGTGGCCGACGGCTTCGGAGAAAAACGCGAAGCGCTTGACCACCACCAATGTACCCAGGCCACCCAGAACCGGACCGATCAGCAAACCGGCGAGCAGGGCATTGACCACGAAGCCATAGGCCAGCGCCTCCGGCAGATACCCGGAAGAGGCCCAGCCCTGGACCATCAAACGAAAGGCTTCATAGCTCATTGCGCCGCGCTCCGAGGGTGAGTGGAGAACAGGGTCAGCAGGCGATCCGGCGTCAGCGCTTCTTTGGGTGTGGCGTCGAACAATACGCGGCGGTTCAGGCCGGTGACGCGGTCGGCCAGACGACCCACGGCTTCCAGGTCGTGTTCGATCCACAACACGGTGATACCGACCAGGCGCCAATCATTCAGCAAACGTTCGAACACCTGGATACCGGCTTCATCCAGGGCCGACATCGGCTCATCCAGCACCAGCAATTGCGGTGCCGGGATCAACCCCTGGGCCAGCAGTACACGTTGGCGTTCACCACCGGACAGCGCACCCATACGCCGTTTGCGTTTGTCCTGCATGCCCACCCGCTCCAGGGCTTCGCCAATCGCCCCGGCGTAATGTTTGGACAACCCGAGAAACGCTGGACGCCGCTGGCACATGGCGGCCATGAAATCATCGACGGTCATCGGCAGGCCCCGGTCGAACTCCAGAGCCTGGGGCACATAGCCGATGGTGCCGGGCGTGGCCGGCCAGTGCAGGCGCAATTGGCCCTGGTGCGGGGTTTGCCCCAGCAGGGTCTTGATCAGCGAACTTTTACCGCCACCGTTCGGACCGACCAGCGCATGAATGCTGCCTGGCTGCACCTGGAAACTCACGCCGTCGAGAATCGCCGTGCGGCCCAGGGTCAACGACACCTTGTCGAAGTCGAGGGTCGGTCCGATGCTGGCCACCTTCAGTGGTTCCGCCGCCGTCATGCCCCGGACTCCTGAATTGCCCGCACCACAGTGTTGAGGTTGCCGGTCATTTCCACTTCGTATTTTTCAGGTGTGTATTCGCCGTAAGAGATGTGCGACAGCGGGTACAGCTTGACCCCCGACTCACGTTGGATGGTTTCGACGTAGGTAGACGGGAAGTCCATCTCCGAGAAGATCACTTTCACATCCAGGGCGCGCAGTTCGTCGATGGTCTTCTTCAACTGGCTGGGGCTGGGCTCGATGCCATGGGCTGGTTCGACCACGGCGGTCACTTCCAGGCCGAATTCACGCAGCAGGTAGTCGTAGGCGGCGTGCACCGTGGCCACGCGCAGGTCCGGGTTGGGGGCGCTGGTCAACTTGGCCAAGGCGTCGGCACGCATCTGGCGCAGGCGTTTACCGTAGGCGCGAGCGTTCTGGGTGTAGATCTTGGCGTTGTCCGGGTCGAGTTTGCCCAGTGCGCGGGCGATGTTGTTGACCTGGGCAATCGAGGCGCTGATCGACAAAAAGGTGTGCGGGTTGACCACCTTGCCCGCACCGCGCGCGGCGTTACCGGTGGCGGCCAGCAGCGGCACGTTGGCGTTGGCCTCGATCACCGGGATGTCCGGGCGTTCGCTGGTGGCGATCATGCGGTCGGCGAAATCGTCATGGCCGACACCGTTGAGCACGATCACATCCAGGGTACCGATGCGCTTGATATCGTCGGCGCGTGGCTCGTAGGCGTGGGGGTTGAAGCCGGCCGGGATCAATGGCACCACCTCGGCCTTGTCGCCGACGATATTGGCCACGTAGCTGTAGTAAGGGTGCAGGGTGATGCCAATACGAAGGCGTTTAGCGTGCTCCGGGTTAGAGAGAGCATTGGCCAATGGCGCGAGCATCAGGCTCAGCAGGCTGACCAGCAACAGGCGCAACAGGGGAGATGAAATAGGCATGGGCAATCGGTCTTCTCGTTCAGTGACGGTGCTGGCGGGTGACGCCGGCATCGAATTGCGCGACCACTTGCTGCCAGCCGGCCGCGATCAGCGCCTGGTCAGTAAGGTCGGAGGGGACGGCGAGGTTGGCCTGGCGATTGAGCCAGATATCCGGTTCGGCACCGTGCACACGCATCAGCAGTGAGCCGCTGATGCTGGGCGCCTGGGTCACGCCCAGGTAGGCCGAAGGCTCGAGCAATTGCCAGTGATGATCGCCGCGGCTGACCGAGCTGGCGTCCTGGGCAAACGGCTCAAACCCTTCCTTGGCCAGTTGTTCAGGCGTCGGCAGGGCGTCTTGCTCCTGCAGCAGCAGTTGGATTTCGTCGAGGGTCACCCTCAAGTCGGCGTAGATGCCTTGCTCGGCGGGGCTCAGGTCGCGGCGGGCATCCAGCTGATGGCTGGGCACGGCGGCGATCTCCTGGGTTTCGCCATGCAGGGTCACTACGGTGGCGGCCACGGCGAGGATGATCAGGCATAGCAGCAACACGTAGAGGGTTTCATGGCCGGCCCCGGCGGGGCGTACAACCTGTGTGGTACTCATTGGGGCTGGATATCCGCTTGATCGATTTCCACGACGTGGCCGGGGCCGGCGTCAAACAGCACGTAGAACTCGGCGGAGGGCTTCTTGAATGTCAGGGTCGAATCCTGGCCGAGCTTGCCGGGCAGCAGGATGGTCTCGTCGTAGCCGATCACATCCAGGGTCACGCCCGGGGCGCCGCTGCCGTCGGAGAAACCACCGGTGCACTGGATCTGCTCGCCGGCGATTTCCTTGCATTCGCACATCGGGTTGTGGGCCAGGGCCACGCTGCTGAAACCGACGCAGAGCAATAGCGCGGCGCGGGGTAGACGCATCAAAGTCATGGTTTAACTCCTTGCTTGTTCAGCCAGGCAATGGTGGCAGGCGATGCCTGGCTCAGCGGGATGGAACCCTGGTGCATGCTGCCGTCCCAGCCTTCCATGGTGACCCACAGTTCGGCGTCGACAGGCGTGCGTTCCGGCACTGGCAGCAGCGCACCCATGCGGTACGGCGTGCCGAAGAAGATCACCCCGGCGGCCCGCAGGCTGCGCGGCTTGCCGATGCGTAGGTAGGTGGCCTTGACCTGTTGGGTGCAGGTGGCACACAGGGCAGCGTTGAAAAACTTCATCGGGCCGGCCGGGTCCGGGCGTGGGCCTTCGTTGCGAAACTCGGCGAGGGTCAGGCTCCAGGGGCCGACCTGCACTTCACCGGCCACGCGTTCGCCGATGCCGGTGTCGCCGCGAAACAGCGCGGCCTCGGAAAAATAGCGGGGCATGAACCCCAGCGGCACCAGGATCAACAGGATGTTGATGTGGAAGCGCCATTTCAGCCAAAAGGCCCGCAGTGGCGAAACCGGTGCAGCCGTGACGACCTTGCTCATCAGTTGCCCTCCGTGGTTTCAGCGTGCAACGCCTGGATCGGTGCCGGTTGGCGCGGGGCCTTGGCCTCGCGCTTGAGGGCATTGAGGGTGGCCAGGGCGGTGCGTTTGGTCCAGATCAGCAGGCCGCTCAGCACCATCATGCTCAGCACCAGGCCGAAGAACGCCCAGATCAGTTTGATCCACAGGCCGCCGAAGTCGCCGGTGTGCAAGGGGCGCATGGATTCGGTGACGAACTCCAGCGGGGTACGGTCGGACAGCAGGTGCGAAACACCGATTTCACCGTCATAAGGGTTCAGTTGCGCGGTCTGGAACATCAACGGATACCAGCCGCGCCCGCCGATTTGCAGGTGGCTATAGGCATTGCTGGGCAGGAACACGAAGGTGGCGTCCAGCCCTGGGATGCGTTCGCCGGCAATCTTGATCGCGTTGTCCAGAGAGATCATCGGCGCCGGCACACCGGGCGCCGACATCGGCACTTTCTCCCGGGCGATCACCGGCACGATGGGTTCGCTGGAGATGGAGATCTGGTTGTCACCCAGGATCGCCTGGATCAGGAACCAGGTGCCGGTGATGGAAATGACTGCAATGAACCAGATCGACCAGATGCCGCTGAGGCGGTGGAAGTCGCCCCAGAAAATCCGTGCGCCGTGGCGGATGCGCAGGGTCGGTTTGAGAAAACCCTTCCAGAAACGCTTGTACACCACCAGTCCCGTGATCAATGAAGCCAGCAGCGGCAGGCCGAGCAGCGAGACCAGGTACCAGCCCCAGCTGTAACCGTTGGTGAACGGCACCAACCACCAGCCATGCAGGGCGCGGGTGAATTGCTTGAAGTTGAACGACGGGCTGATGCCCTGGATCGCCCCGGAATACGGGTTGACGTAGACCTCCACCGAACGTCCGTCGGGATAGGTGAGGTCGACACTCAGGGCGAAGTGCGATTCATCCGGGCGGATGATCGACTGCACGATGACCTGGGGCTCGGCCTGTTTGATGGCGGCGATCACCTGGTCAAAGCTCAGTACCTGCGCGTCATCTGACGGTTTGCTGGCACGGATGTCCGGGTTGGCCAGCCACACGATCTCCTGGCTGACCACCGCCAGGGTGCCGGTGACGCAGACGATCAGTACAAAGAACCAGATGGGCAATGCCAGCCAGCTGTGGACGAGAAACCAGAGTTTTGAGCGTGACTTCTTCGACATGTGAATGCGGGTCTTGATCGGAGGGGGCGAAGGAGGCCCGGAAAAGGCCGGTCGTAGCTTTTGCTGACGCGACGGGCTGTATCTAAGTTAAGACGGATGAGAATGGGAAATCCCTAAGCGGGAAATGAAAGAAAATGTTTCGGGGTTGCTGGATCGAACACGAACCATGTTCCCAGGCATCACCCAGGCGCCATTGATGGGGGCCAGGCGCTGCGTAGGATGGGTGTACACCGTTGAGTGAGCCCTAAGAAAAATGACTGCCAGAACCCTCTACGACAAACACATCGACTCCCATACGGTGTGTGCCCTGGATGATCAGGGCCATGTCTTGCTGTATATCGATCGTCAGGTGATCAACGAATACACCAGCCCCCAGGCATTCAGCGGCCTGCGCGAGACCGGACGCCACGTGTGGCGGCCCGGAACGGCATTGGCGGTGGTCGATCATGTCAACCCGACCACGCCCAAGCGCATCGCGGCGATGCCGGATGCGGGCGGTGCGCGGCAAGTGTCGTACCTGGCGGAGAACTGCCGGGACTTCGGCATCGAGTTACTGGATATCCTCGACAAGCGCCAAGGTATTGAACATGTCATCGCGCCGGAGCAGGGCTTTATCCTGCCGGGCATGGTGATCGCCGCCGGTGACAGCCACACCACCACTTACGGCGCCCTCGGTGCGTTCGGCTTCGGTATTGGCACCTCGGAAATCGAGCACCTGCTGGCTTCGCAGACACTGGTCTATAAGCGCCTGAAAACCCTGCGTGTGACCGTCGATGGTGCGTTGGCCAAGGGCCTGACGTCCAAGGACGTGATCATGGCGTTGATTGGCAAGATCGGTGCGTCCGGCGCCACGGGTTACGCCATCGAGTTTCGTGGTTCCACCCTCGATGCCTTGAGCGTCGAGGCACGCATGACCATCTGCAACATGGCGGTGGAGGCGGGTGCGCGTGGCGCGTTCATGGCGCCGGACGAAAAAGTCTTCGCCTACCTCAAGGGCAAGCCCCGCGCGCCGAAGGGCGAATTGTGGGAACAAGCCCTGGTGAGCTGGCGCCGACTGCATTCGGATGCCGATGCTGTGTTCGATCGGGAAGTACAACTGGATGCCACCGCGCTGGAGCCCATGGTCACCTGGGGCACCAGCCCCGACCAGGCCGCGCCCATCGGCACCCGCGTGCCCGACCCGCAGGCGGTCAGCGACCTGATCCTGCGCGCCGACATGCGCCGCGCCCTCAACTACATGGGCCTGCAAGCCGGCATGCCGCTGAGCGATATCGTGATCAGCCATGCGTTTATCGGCTCGTGTACCAATGCGCGCATCGAAGACCTGCGCGATGCTGCCCGTGTGGTGCGTGGCAAGCACGTGGCCGAACATGTGCGGGCGATGATCGTGCCGGGCTCCACCGAAGTGCGCGACCAGGCCGAAGCCGAAGGGCTGGCCGCGATCTTTATAGAGGCAGGTTTTGAGTGGCGCCAGTCGGGCTGCTCAATGTGCCTGGCCATGAACGACGACGTGCTGGCCCCCGGCGACCGTTGCGCCTCCAGCACCAACCGCAACTTCGAAGGCCGCCAGGGTGCCGGTGCACGCACTCACCTGATGAGCCCGGCGATGGTCGCCGCCGCCGCGATCACTGGCCGCCTGACTGACATTCGCCACTTTGGAGACCGCCTATGAGCCTGCAACCGTTCACGCTGGTCACCGGCAAGGCCGCGCCCATGTTGGCGGCGAATATCGATACCGATGTGATCATGCCCAAGCAGTTCCTCAAGGGCATCGACCGCAGCGGCCTGGACCGTGGGTTGTTCTTCGATTTGCGCTTCCTGCCTTCCGGCGAACCCAACCCTGAATTCGTGCTGAACCAGCCGGCATGGCAGTGTGCAAGTTTCATGGTAGTGGGGCCGAACTTCGGCTGCGGTTCCAGCCGTGAGCACGCGGTGTGGGGCCTGAAACAGATGGGCATTCGCGCGCTCATCGGTAGCAGCTTTGCCGGGATTTTCTATGACAACTGCCAGCGTAACGGGGTGCTGTTGATCACCTTGGACGAAGGGGTGTTGCAGACACTCGGGCAGACCGTCAGCCAGGCCGACCAGGCACAGATCAGTGTGGACCTGGAGCAGCAGCAGATTCGTTTGGCGGATGGCGAGGTGATCGGGTTTCAGATCGATACTTTGCGTAAGACTGCGTTGCTGCTGGGGTTGGATGCGATTGGTACTACGTTGCAGCGTAGTGAGCAGATCATGGCGTTTGAGCAGCGGCATCTTGCGGCCAACCCTTGGTTCAACTGACAGGTCGCGGTTCAAACTGTGGGAGGGGGCTTGCTCCCGATAGTGGACTTTCAGTCAATCCATCAGTAGCTGATCCACCGTAATCGGGAGCAAGCCCCCTCCCACAGTCGATAGGGTTTACAGGCCCGGATTGGGGTCAAATAGAAAGTCCTTTGAAGTGCTCCTGCAAAAACTCCACGCATGCCCTCAACTTCCCGGAGTACGCCAACCGTGTCGGATACACCGCCCACACATTGGCACTCTGGGTGTAGCCGTGCAGCACTTGCACCAGTCGGCCTTGCTCCAGCAACGGTTTCACGTCCCACATCGAGCGCAGTAGCACCCCGCGCCCATCCAACGCCCATTGCAACGCGATTTCGCCATTGTTGGAGGACAACGGCCCGCGTACGCGCACGCTTTCCGGGGCACCGTTGTGCTCCAGGTTCCAGATGCCGAATGCGTTGTCACGCTCCTTGATCACCAGGCAGTCATGTTGTTCCAGCTCGCTCAACTGCTGCGGCGTGCCTTGGCGTTGCAAGTACGCCGGTGCAGCGCAGAGTATGCGGCGGTTGCTCACCAACTGCCGGCCGATGTGCTGGCCGGGAATGTCATCGCCTACACGAATCTCCAGGTCAAAGCCTTCGCTGACGATGTCCACCACGCGGTCGAACAGGTCCAGGCGGATCTCCAGGCCCGGGTACTGCTCGGCCAGCAACGACAGGGCGGGGGCCACATGGTTGCGGCCAAAACCGAAGCTGCTGCACAAATGCAGGTGGCCACGGGGGCTGTCGTGGGCCTCGGAAAGCTCATCGGACAGTTGCTGGAAGTCTTCGAGGATGCGCACAGCCCAGCGTTGCACCCGTTCGCCATCTTCGGTCAAGGCGATGCGGCGGCTGGTGCGATGCAGCAGCCGGGTGGCGAGGGTGGTTTCGAGGATCTGGATGCGCTTGCTGACATACGCCGGCGATAGCCCCAGCTCATCGGCGGCGGCCGCGAAGCCGGCCTTGCGGATCACGGTCAGGAACACCCGCAGGTCTTCGGGTAGGGGCACGGTATCTTTCTTATGGGTCATCAGAAACAGACGTGGCGGCATGAGCCGCCAGAATAGCACTCAGCACAAAAAGGGCAGGACTTCGACCAGCAACAGTTCGGGGGCCTCTTCGGCGATGTAATGGCCGGCCGGCAAGGCCTTGCCACGCACATCGGTGGCGACTTTCTGCCATTCCTTGAGCGGCTCGAAACAGCGTCCAACAGTGCCTTCTGCCCCCCACAACACCAGCAGCGGCAGGGTCAGAGGGTTGCCGGCATCGATGTCGGCCTGGTCATGCTCAAGGTCGATACCCGCGGCGGCACGGTAGTCTTCGCAAATACCCGTGGCGCTGCCGGGCAGTTGCAGGCAGCGCAGGTATTCAGCGAAGGCTGCATCGGTGAATGGCTTGAGCCCGGCGCTGCGGCTGCCCATCACGCTGCGCAGGTACAGCTCGGGATTACTCTCGATCAGGGTTTCGGGCAGCGGCGCCGGACGGATCAGGAAGAACCAGTGCCAGTAGGCGCGGGCGAAAACTTCATTGGTTTGTGCGTACATCGACAAGGTCGGTGCGATATCCAGCAGCACCATGCGCTGCACCGCCTGGGGATGGTCCAGCGCCAGGCGATGAGCGACACGGGCGCCACGGTCATGGGCCAGCACCGAGAAGGTGTCGAAGCCCAACGCCTGCATCAGCTCGACGCCGTCGCGGGCCATCTCGCGTTTCGAATAGTGTGTGTGCCGGTCATTGGCTGGTGGCTTGCTGCTGTCGCCGTAACCACGCAGGTCTGCCGCCACGACGGTGAAGTGCTCGGCCAATTGTTCGGCGACTTTGTGCCAGATGACGTGGGTTTGCGGGTGCCCGTGCAGCAGGAGCAGGCCGGGACCGCTACCGCCTTTGCGGTAACTGATGCTGACGCCGTTGACGTGGCACTGGTCTTTTTGGAAGCCGGCGAACATGGAATGACTCCTTGTGATGATTGCCTGCATCCTGGAATCACCCCGTGTTCGGGGCAAGAGGGAAAGCGTGGAAGGGGTGTTCATGAAGTGTGTAGGAGCCGGCGAGCCGGCTCCTGTTGATTAGCCTTGCTTGAACATCTCGTCAGCGCGCTGGCGGATCTGTTCTGGGGTCAGGTCCTCTTTGCGCGTGGCCAGAAACCACATATGGCCATACGGGTCTTTCAAGGTGCAGGAACGGTCGCCGTAGAACTGATCCTTGGGCTCCGAGATCACTGTGGCGCCGGCTGCGACGGCCTGCTTGAATTGTTTGTCGACATCCGGGACATACAGATGCAGGCAGACACTGGTGGGCTCTTTCCCGGGGCTGCCGAATTCCATCTGGCCGCAGGGTGACGCCATCATCAACGCCGAATCACCGATGCGCAGTTCGGCATGGCCGATTCTACCGTCGGGCATTGGCATGCGCATGACTTCGATGGCGTCGAATGCCTTCTTGTAAAAGTCGATGGCTTCCGATGCTTTTTCAATACCCAGATAAGGCGTGATGCTGTGATAACCCTCAGGAATAGGTTTAACGCTCATTTCGTTCTCCTTTGGTTGTGGTTATGGAGGTACGGCCTTTTCACTATAGGCCACGTCAGTCGCGGCCTGCGGGCAACCGACGAGGTGTTGCCCAGGCAACAGTGAACGGGCAATTTGCTGCGCCAAGAGCGAGGTTGGCTCAGGTTTTTATCGCCAAATCGCCTGATTCAGGGCTCGGCACAGAAGCTGCAATGCCCCAGGCAAACCATTCGCCCGAGAGCGTTGTATGCCTGTACTGCCTGTGTCTGCCGATTACCCGATCCACACGCCCCACGCTGACCTGATCCGTGATGAAGCCGAGGCGATTGCCGTGGCGCACCGTGTCGCCGCTGTATTGCTGGAGCAGGACGCCGAACGTGACCGCATCCGTCAGGTGCCCGCCGAGGTGGTTGACCTGTATTCCAACAGCGGCTTGTGGGGTATCAGCGTGCCGCGTGAGTTCGGTGGGGCGCAGGTGTCCTACGCGGTGCTCGCCCAGGTGATCGCGATTATCTCGGCGGCCGATCCTTCACTGGGGCAAATCCCACAGAACCACTACTGCCTGCTGGAGGACATTCGCCTGCAAGGCACGCCGGAACAACAAGCGCATTTCTTTGGCCTGGCCTTGCAAGGCCATCGTTTTGCCAATGCGCTGTCGGAAACCGGCGGCAAGCACGTGCAGGACATCCAGGCTACGATCCGCCGTGAAGGCGATGGCTATGTGATCAACGGCCGCAAGGGGTATTGCACCGGTTCGTTGTACGCCCACTGGCTGGCGGTGCTGGCGCTGGATGAACAGCAGAATGCGCAGTTGGCCTTCGTGAAACGAGGCACCGAAGGTCTGGTGGTCGTCGACGATTGGGACAGCATGGGCCAGCGCACCACCTCCAGCGGTACTGTGCTGGCGCAGGGTTTGCGGGTGCCAGCGTTCAATCTGTTTCCTACGCATAAATCCTACGATTCACCGACTCTGGCCGGTCCTTTCGCACAACTGACCACCGCCGCGATCGACGCCGGCATTGCCCGCGCTGCGCTGCGTGACACCGTGCAGTTCGTGCAGCAGTTCGCTCGGCCGTGGATCGACGCCGGCGTGGAAAGAGCCAGTGAGGACCCGTTGACCATCATTCAGGTCGGCGCCCTGGATATCCGCCTGGAAGCCGCCGAAGCCCTGCTGGAACGTGCAGGTTTCGCCCTCGATGCTGCACGCCCGGCGCCGAATGAAGACAACGTCGCCCATGCCTCCCTGGCCGTGGCCCGGGCCAAGGTGCTCACTACTGAAATTGCCATCGAGGCCAGCAACAAGCTGTTTGAACTGGGCGGCACCCGTTCGACGTTGAAGAAGCACAACTTTGACCGGCACTGGCGTAACGCGCGGGTACACACCTTGCACGACCCGGTGCGCTGGAAATACCACGTGGTGGGCAACTGGCTGCTCAATGGCGCCAAGCCGCCGCGCCACGACTGGTCGTGATCCATGGCCGAACTGTTCAAGAACATCTACTGGGCCGACATCGGCCAGGCCTGCCTCGAAACCCTGAGCATGCTGGCTGCTGCCCTCGGTTTCACCGTGCTGTTGGGGTTGCCGCTGGGCGTGCTGCTGTTTCTCACTGGCAAGCGTCAGTTGCACGAAGCGCTGGTGGTTTATCGACTGCTGTCGGTGGTGGTCAACGTGCTGCGTTCGCTGCCGTTCATCATTCTGCTGATTGTGTTGATACCGCTGACCACCTTGCTGGTGGGCACGTCCCTTGGCGTACCGGGCACCATCCCGCCGCTGGTGGTGGGGTGCACGCCGTTCTTTGCGCGGCTGGTGGAAACCGCGTTGCGCGAAGTCGATCGCGGCGTGGTGGAGGCGACCCAGTCCATGGGCGCCAGTACCTGGCAGGTGATTCGCCACACGCTGCTGCCGGAAGCCCGGGGTGGCTTGCTGGCGGCGGTGACCGTCACCGCGATCGTGTTGGTGGACTACACCGCGATGGCTGGGGTGATTGGCGGGGGTGGCCTGGGTGACCTGGCGATTCGCTATGGCTACCAACGGTTCCAGACCGACGTGATGGTGGTCACCGTGGTGCTCTTGCTGGTGCTGGTACAGGCCCTGCAAATGACCGGTGATCGTTTGGTGGCGCGTTACAGCCGTCGTTAATTCCTATAGCTACTGTCTTCGGAGCATGTATGAAAAAATCCCTGGCCATTTTGGCTGCTGTCCTGTCGTTGAACGCGTTTGCCAACGAGAAACTGGTGGTGGGTGCCACGCCCGTGCCCCACGCGGAGATCCTTGAATTCGTCAAACCGGTGCTGGCCAAGGAGGGCGTGGACCTGCAGATCAAAGTTTTCACCGACTTCATCCAACCCAACCAGCAGCTGGCGCTGAAAAATATCGACGCCAACTATTACCAGTACCGTCCGTTCCTCGATGATTACAACAAGACCCGCCACACCGACCTGGTGCCGGTGGTGGGCGTGCATATAGAGCCGTTCGGGGCTTATTCGACGCGGATCAAGAACATCGCTGAATTGAAAGACGGCGCCACTGTGTCGATCCCCAACGACCCGGTCAACACCGGCCGTGCGCTGGTGTTGCTGGATGAAGCCGGGCTGATCAAGCTCAAGGACCCGAGCAACACCCTCAGCACCCCGCGTGATATTGCCGAGAACCCAAAACACCTGAAAATCCGCGAGCTGGAAGGTGCCTTGCTCGCCCGCTCAGTGAGCCAGGTGGACCTGGCGTTTGTGTTTGCCAACTACGCCTTGGAAGCGGGGATCGACACCAACAGTGCGTTGATCGTGGAGAAGGGCAAGCCCTTGTATGTCGAGTATCTGGTGGCGCGGCCCGACAACCTCAACGACCCACGCATCCAGAAACTGGCCAAGGCGTTGAATTCCGATGAGGTGCGCCAGTTCATCCTGACCCGCTACAAAGGCCAGATTGCCCCCGGTTTCTAAGCCCTGCACCAATCAAATGTGGGAGGGGGCTTGCTCCCGATGGCGGGATGTCAGTCACCTCTGCAGTGGCTGAAAGACTGCTATCGGGGGCAAGCCCCCTCCCACATTTACCGGTTGCCCAGCTCAGGACTGTGGGGTGGGTTCAAGCAATTGAGCCCCCGGCCCGCGCTCACCCAACTGGTCATCCTGATTACGCAAGGGGCAGGCCTCCAACGATAAACACCCGCAGCCAATACAACCATTGAGCTTGTCCCGCAGCAGCGTCAGCTTGTTGATGCGCTCATCCAGGTCTTCGCGCCATAGCGCCGACAAACGCTCCCAATCCTGCGCCGTGGGCGTACGCCCATCGGGCAAGGTTTGCAGCGCTTCCCCAATCGTTGCCAATGGAATACCCAGGCGCTGGGCGATCTTGATCACCACCACCCGCCGCAACACATCCCGTGGGTAACGCCGTTGGTTGCCGGCATTGCGGTTGCTTTTGATCAGCCCCTTGGTTTCGTAGAAGTGCAGGGCTGTGACGGCGACGCCACTGCGGGTCGCCAACTGGCCTACGGTAAGTTCTTTGTTCAGCATGAAAATCTCCGAAACAACGCTTGACCTTGACTTAACTAGAGGTTTTACCCTGCGGGGCATCGAATCGCAAGATTCTGCCTACAGATGAAGGGGTGTATTCATGCAGGTATCAGAGAAAAATCGCGGCTTCACTCAATTGATCGAATTCCAGGTCGAACCCCAGCAACAACTCGCCTTGGTGGCAGCCTTGTCCACCCAGAGTGAACGCTTGGCCCAGGGCCATGGCGGGTTTATCAATGCGAGTGTGCAAGTCAGTGACGACGGGCGACGGGTGCTCAATTACCTGCAATGGCGCTCGCGTGAGGAGGGCGAGGCGGCGTTCAAATGCTTTGAGCACGGCGAGGAGGATTTCTGGACGCTGATTCGCGCCCATCAGGCCACGGCGGTGACCTTCGGTTCGTTCCAAGTGCTGCGCAGCTTTGAGCGCAGCCATGACAACGCCTTGCACTGCCGCCTAAATGGATAGATGCAGCATCCGCTCGCCCTGCACATTCTCCCCAGGACGGCGTTTGTTTACCGCCAGTTCGCCGATCTTGATCAGGCGGGTGCGTGTGACGTTGCGGCTCAGGCCCAGCAGGTTGGCGGTATGTACTTGGTTGTAGTGGCTGAAACGGTAGGCGGCGCGCAGCAGGGTGTCTTCGACCTTTTCATGCAGGGCACCGGCCTGTTCCTCGAAGAGTTTTTGGAAGGCGCGTTCGAGCAAGGCTTCGGCACTGTTGTCGACGGCATGCTGGCTGTCGTCCTGGCGCTCGATGCGCATGTTCGACAAACGCAAATCGTCGCGCTCGATCACACCGTTGCGGCAGATCAGCAGGGTGTGGTGAATCACGTTTTCCAGCTCGCGAATATTGCCCGGCCAGCTGTAGTTCCTGAGCTTGTGCTCGGCTTCGCGGCTGATGGTGATCGGGCCGTAGCCCAGGCGCTGGCTATAGGCTTCGATGAAATGCCGGGTCAGCGGCAGGATATCGCCGGGGCGCTCGCGTAGCGGGCTGAGTTCCAGGCTGACCACATCCAGACGGTAGTAGAGGTCTTCGCGGAAATGTCCGGCATTGATGGCCTTTTCCAGTTGTACATTGGTGGCAGCAAGTACCCGCACGTCAATCGGAATGCTCTTGCGTGAGCCCAGGCGCACCACTTCGCGCTCCTGTAGGACACGCAGCAGCTTGACCTGGATCGCCATCGGCAAATCGCCGATTTCATCCAGGAACAACGTGCCGCCATCGGCTTCTTCGAACCAGCCGGCCTTGGCGCTAAGGGCGCCGGTAAACGCACCTTTTTCATGGCCGAACAGTTCGGCCTCCACCAGGGATTCGGAAAACGCCCCGCAGTTCACCGCCACGAAGGGTCGGTTGCGCCGTGCGCTGAGGTTATGGATATGCCGCGCCACCAGTTCTTTACCGGTGCCGGTCTCGCCGATGATCAGCACGCTGGCTTCGCTGGGCGCCACTTGTTGGATGTGGTCGAGCAGTGCCTGGGATTTGGGGTCTTCGAAGACCTGGGCCGTGGCGCGGATCGAGGTCGCGAGGGCGGGCGAGGGCGGTAGGGTCAAAAGCTGCATGGGCACCTCTCTCAGGAGTAGAACGTCGGAATCGGCAGGGATTGGTTCAATGCCCAATCCCCCAGTTCGTGGAGTTTGTAGTCCACCGGGTCGTGCAGGGTTTGGGTGCGCAGGTTGCGCCAATGGCGGTCCAGGCGCAGTGACGCGTGGGTAGAGCGGGCGCCGGTGACTTCAAACAGGCGGTTGCATAAGTCCAGGCCCTGATGTGTGGCGGCGACCTTGGCGGTGGCGATCGCAATAGCCAGTTGGCCGCGGTCGTGTTCGCTGAGGCTGGAGCCCTTGGCCCAGGCGTGATCGAGCAATTCGGCAGCGCGCTCCACCAGCAGGCGCACGCCCTCCAGCGCCACCCAGAACTCGCCGTAGTGATGCAGCACGTAAGGGTCCTGGCGTACATCGTCGGTCGTGGATTTGTGCCATGGGCGGGTTTCTGTGAGGGTGTAATTGCGCGCTTCTTCAAAGGCGCCTTCGGCAATGCCGAGGAACATGTGGGTGAAGGTTAGTTGGGCGATCAGCGGGCGCAGGCAGGCGAAAGGCGTGCTCAGCGGGCCGGGATCGAGCAGCAGTTCCGACTCCTCGACGCGCACCCGCTCGAAGCTGGCGCTGCCGCTGTCGGTCTGGCGCTGGCCGATATTGTTCCAGTCATTATGCAGCGTGATGCCGCTGCGCCCGCTGGGAATGGCGGCGATCAACAGCTTGCCTCCGGCGCTTTCATCCACGGCTGAGGCGATGAGCATTTCCGAGTCGCTGGCGCCGGAGCAGAAGCTTTTTTTGCCGGAAAACTCGCGCCAACCGCCGAAGTCCTTGACCACCGTACGCGTGTCCAAGGGGTTGAGAGCGTTGCCCCAGAACCAGTTTTTGCGTGCGGTCTGTTCGAACCAGGGTTGCCATTGGTCCGGGCGCGCAAACAGGCGCAGGGTAGCAAGCATCAAGTGATGGAAGCCGAAGACATGGGCGATGGAGCTGTCGACCTTGGCGAACTCGCGCACGATGCCCAGGGTCTCACTCCAGCGTGCGCCGAGGCCACCGTATTGCGTAGGAATGCTTAAGGCGAGCAAGCCGCTCTGGCGCAGGGCGTCACGCTCGGTCTTGGGTGTACCGCCGCGTTCGTCACGCTCGACGGCAGTGAGGGCGAATTCGGCGGCTAGCCGCTTGGCGGTCTGAAAGGGAGAGGGCAGGACGCTGTGGGGTTTGGCTGTCACGGGGTTTCCTCAATGTCTATTTGGCAATGGGGGCCAAATGTGGGAGCTGGCAAGCCCGCTCCCACATAACGCTGATCTCACTGCGCTCGGGCCTTTGTCGTTGGCAATACATCGTTGGCAATCATTTCGCCAAACGGCCCTGTGAGGTTGGTGACGCCGCGTCCAGCGAGGCTGGCATAAGGCTCCGGCAGCAACGGGAACACCAACTCGGCAAAGCGATAAGCCTCTTCTAGATGCGGATAGCCGGAGAAGATGAAGCTGTCGATGCCCAGGTCGGCGTATTCCTTGATGCGTTCGGCCACTTGCTGAGGGTTGCCTACCAAGGCCGTACCGGCACCGCCACGTACCAGACCGACGCCGGCCCACAGGTTGGGGGCGATTTCCAGGTTGTCGCGACGCCCGTCATGCAAGGCGGCCATGCGGCGCTGCCCTTCGGAGTCAAAGCGCGAGAAGGATTTTTGCGCGGCGGCGATGGTGTCGTCGCTGATGTGTTCGATCAGCTTGTCGGCGGCTTTCCAGGCGTCCTCTTCGGTTTCACGCACGATTACGTGCAGGCGAATACCGAACTTTACGGTGCGACCATGGCGGGCGGCACGCTCACGTACATCCGCGAGTTTTTCCGCGACGGCGCTGGGCGGCTCGCCCCAGGTCAGGTAGACGTCCACTTGTTCGGCAGCGAGGTCATGGGCGGCGTCGGAGGAACCACCGAAGTACAGCGGCGGGTAAGGCTTCTGTACCGGTGGGTAAAGGGCCTTGGCGTTCTGTACGCGTAGGTGCTTGCCTTCGAAATCTACTGATTCGCCCTGCAGTACGCGGCGCCAGATACGTAGGAACTCGTCAGTGACTTCATAGCGTTCGCTGTGATTGAGGAAGCTGCCGTCGCCACGGTTTTCGTCGGGGTCCCCACCAGTGACCACGTTGATCAGCAGGCGACCATTGGACAAGCGATCCAGGGTGGCCGCCATGCGTGCGGATACGGTGGGCGAGATGATGCCCGGACGGATCGCCACCAGGTAGCGCAGACGTTCGGTCAGCGGCACCAGTGCCGAGGCGATGACCCAAGAGTCTTCGCACGAACGCCCGGTAGGAATCAGCACGCCGTGGTAACCCAGGCTGTCAGCTGCCTGGGCGACTTGCTTCAAATAATTGAGCGTGACGGGTCGAGCGCCTTGAGTGGTGCCCAAGTAGTGGCCGTCGCCGTGTGTCGGTAAAAACCAGAAAACGTCCATGACCAATCCTTAGGCAATTTTCAGCAGAGAAGGGGCGTGCGCGGCGAACAAAGGCGCTGCGCGTTCTGCGGCAAGGCGTATGCGGCCTTTCAGAGGCTCGCTGGTTATCTGGTAGTCGGTGAAGTCGGACTCGGTGGCGTACACACCGATCGGCAGGGTCAGCGCCTGGAAGAAGCTGAACAGTGGGCGCAGTTGGTGATCGAGGACCAGCGCATGGCGTTCGCTGCCACCCGTGGCCGCGAGCAGTACCGGCGTGTTGATCAGGGCGTTGAGGCCGACCAGGTCGAACAGGTGCTTGAGCAGGCCTGGGTAGGAACCGCGATAAACCGGCGCGGCGACAATCAGCAGGTCGGCCTGTTCGATGGTCAACAGTTGGGATTCCACCTCGGCCGGCAATTCATCACGGGACAGCGCACCACCCAGCGGCCGGGCAATGTCACCCAATTCGATCAGGGTGGTTTGGATTGGCAACAGGGTCGCCAGTTCGGCCAGCACGGCTTGGGTCAGCACCAGGGTGCGGGACGGGCGCCAGGTTCCGCCGGACAGGGCAACGACATTCAGGGGACGGGTCATGAACAGTTCCTTCTTCAACAGGGGTTCGTAGCAGTGCAACGGCTTGAGCAAGAGCTGTACCAACGGCTGGAAGCCTTGATGGGTAAGGGCTGCGGCCACGCTGCTGAAAAATGAAGCTGTTGTGTGCCTGATGTTTTGTTGAATGGCTGTTGCCTGGGCAACAGTTGCGTGACGAACAGTGGGGTGTGCTGTGGAACCCTTTATAGAAGGTTACGGTTATTCCGTAAATGAACGTATTTCCATATTTATAGATCGTAAATGAATATGATCTATTTGTTATCTAAGGTGCCTGAATGGTTGATAGCGACTATCACGGGCGGTGATTTTTAACCACGAATGGGGGGGAGTAGCCTGTGTTCATTGACTTTAAACCTCCTTCGCAGGTCCTTCGCCATGAACCGTTTTCTCGCTGTTTGCTTATTAGTTGTCAGCTCTGTCCTCGCCGGTTGTGCGACCCATCCATCGCCTGAATTGCGCCCTTATACGGCCGAAGAGACCAAGGAATTAGCCCTGGAAGCGCTTAGCCGTCGCGGCCTGTCCTTTGACGAATATCAACAGCAGCGCGCCGCACTGACGGTCCAGCCACAGAAGCCCTTGGGCTTTGATCATCAGGGCGAAATGAACGCCGAGCGCAGCGTGACGCTGCAGGGTCGTCCCAGTTGAGCCTGTTACCAGCGGCAAAAAGCCCGAGGTTTCCCACAAGGAACTTCGGGCTTTTTGTTTGCCAAGACGTCACTTCAGCCTGTTAAGCTGGATTTCAGGAGCGTTCCTACGCACATTTGCCTACAGTGATCCTTCTTCAATGGCATTCGATCGGTTAAACCTGACGATCTCTGTTCCCATCGATGCCCCTGAGACGTTGCTCTCAGGAACACGCTCTGCGAGTCTTTAACGTCATGAATAAACGTCCGTTGTATTTCGACTACGCCGCCACCACGCCGGTGGATGAGCGGGTTATCCAAGTGATGGTCGAGTGTCTGGGCTTCAATGCCAACTTCGGCAACCCGGCGTCCAGCTCCCATGCGTTTGGCCAGGCGGCCCGGCAAACGGTTGAACAGGCGCGTCGCCAGGTGGCCGAATTGGTCGGTGCCAGCCCAGAACAGATCGTCTGGACCTCCGGCGCCACTGAATCCAACAACCTTGCGATCAAGGGCGTGACCCAGGCGCGCGGGGTGGCGGGTGGGCATATCATCACCAGCCAGATCGAACACAAGGCCACGCTGGACACCACGCGGCAGTTGCAGGAAGCCGGGGTGGCCGTGACCTACCTGGTGCCGGATGCCGAAGGCTTGATCAGCACCGACGCCGTGAGTGAGGCGTTGCGCGAGGACACCTTTCTGGTGTCGCTGATGCTGGTCAACAACGAACTGGGCACCTTGAACGACATCCCCGCCATCGGTGCGCGGGTGCGTGAACATGGCGCGTTGCTGCATGTGGATGCGGCGCAGGGGGCCGGCAAGGTCGCCATCGACCTGGCTGAGTGGCCGGTGGACCTGATGTCGTTTTCCGCGCACAAACTGTACGGCCCCAAGGGCATCGGTGCGCTGTACGTTGGCCCGCGTGCGCAGCAGAAGGTGCTGGCGCAGATTCACGGCGGTGGCCACGAGGGCGGCTTGCGCTCCGGCACGCTGGCGACTCACCAGATCGCGGGAATGGGGGCGGCTTTCGCACTGGCGGCGCAGTCCTTCACCGCAGAGAAGGCTACGATCGTTGCGTTGCGTCAGCGTCTGCTCGACCAACTGGAATCCCTGGCTGGCGTGCGCCTCAATGGCAGCCCGACGCAGCGCATTCCCCACACACTCAGCCTGACGTTCACTGAGGGTGAATTCAACGCTGGTGCACTCAGTGCCGGTATTGCCTTTTCGGCGACTTCGGCATGCAATTCGGCGAGCAATGCGCCATCCCATGTGCTTCTGGCCCTGGGGCATGACGCCCGCAGCGCCGGCCGTACCATTCGCTTGAGCCTGGGCCGGTTCACCACCGAGCAGGATATCGACACAGCCGTGCAATTGATCAAGGCAGCCCAGGCCAGTGCACCCGCGTTCTGGGCCGTTTGATTCACATAACAATTATGAGTGGTTAGCAGGAGACACAATGAGTACGCAGCCTTTGACCCATGGAACGGTTCCCCAGCGCCTGGCGCATACCCGTGAATTGATGAAGCGCGAGGGCATTCACGCCTTGCTGGTGCCATCGGCGGACCCACACTTGTCCGAATACTTGCCGGGTTACTGGCAAGGGCGCCAATGGTTGTCGGGCTTCCATGGTTCGGTGGGGACCTTGATTGTCACGGCTGACTTTGCCGGTGTGTGGGCCGACAGCCGTTACTGGGAACAGGCGACCAAGGAACTCAAGGGCAGCGGCATCGAACTGGTGAAGTTGCAGCCAGGCCAACCCGGCCCGTTGGAATGGCTAGCCGAGCAAACTCCGGAAGGTGGCGTAGTGGCGGTGGATGGCGCGGTCATGGCCGTGGCCTCGGCACGCACCTTGAGTGCAAAGCTGGCAGAACGCGCTGCGCGCTTGCGCACGGATATTGACCTTCTGGATGAGATTTGGATAGACCGTCCAACGCTGCCGAACCAGCCGATCTACCCACATCTGCCACCGCAAGCCACTGTCAGCCGTGGCGAAAAACTCGCCACCCTGCGTGCCAGTTTGAAAGAGAAGGGCGCCGATTGGCATTTCATCGCCACCCTGGATGACATCGCCTGGTTGTTCAACCTGCGCGGTGGCGATGTGTCGTTCAACCCGGTATTCGTATCCTTTGCCTTGATCAACCAGGAGCAGGCCACCTTGTTCGTGGCGCTGGACAAAGTGGATGGCGAACTGCGGGCTGCACTGGCGCAGGACGGTGTCACGTTGCGTGACTACAACGAAGTGGCGCAAGCGCTGCGTGCCGTGCCGTCGGGGACAAGCCTGCAAGTTGATCCGGCGCGCGTGACTGCCGGTTTGCTGGAAAACCTCGATGCTGGCGTCAAGCTGGTGGAAGGGCTGAACCCGACCACCCTGGCCAAGTCCCGTAAGAGCCTGGCCGATGCGGAACACATCCGCCGAGCCATGGAGCAGGACGGCGCCGCGTTGTGCGAATTCTTTACCTGGTTGGACAGTGCGCTAGGTCGCGAGCGGATTACCGAACTGACCATTGATGAACACCTGACGGCTGCGCGCACTCGTCGCCCTGATTATGTGTCGCTGAGTTTCAATACCATTGCCGCGTTCAATGCCAACGGTGCCATGCCCCATTACCACGCGACTGAAGAAGAGCATGCGGTCATTGAAGGTGATGGCCTGTTGCTGATCGATTCGGGCGGCCAGTACCTGGGCGGTACTACGGATATCACGCGGATGGTACCGATCGGTACGCCGAGCGCCGAGCAGAAGCGTGATTGCACGCGCGTGCTCAAGGGCGTGATCGCCCTGTCCAGGGCGCACTTCCCCAAGGGCATTCTGTCGCCACTGCTGGACTCGATCGCGCGTGCGCCGATCTGGGCCGAGGGTGTGGATTACGGCCATGGTACCGGTCACGGCGTAGGCTATTTCCTGAATGTGCACGAAGGTCCGCAGGTGATTGCCTATCAAGCTGCCACCGCGCCGCAGACCGCCATGCAGCCGGGCATGATTACTTCGATCGAGCCGGGTACCTATCGTCCAGGTCGTTGGGGGGTACGCATCGAGAACCTGGTATTGAACCGTGAAGCGGGCAAGACCGAGTTTGGTGAGTTCCTCAAGTTTGAAACCCTGACCTTGTGCCCGATCGACACCCGTTGCCTGGAACCGTCGTTGCTGACGGCAGACGAGCGCGAGTGGTTCAACGCTTACCACGTTGAGGTGCGTAAGCGTTTGAGCCCGTTGCTCAGTGGTGCCGCCCTGGAGTGGTTGCAGGTGCGTACAGCGGCTATTTAGCTGAGCGCTTCACGCACGAATTCCAGACGGTCCTGACCGAACAAAAGCTGGTTGCCTACAAACATGCTGGGTGCACCGAACACGCCGCGCTGAATGGCTTGTTCGGTTTTATCCTTGAGGGCGGTTTTTACGGCGTCCTCGTTGGCTAGGGCCAGCACCTTCTGCGCATCAAAGTCATGCTCGGTGAGTACGCTGGCCACGACGTCGGGATCACCCAGATGCCGGCCTTCTACCCAGAGGGCACGGAACAGGCAGTCGATTAAGGCTTGGAAACGTTCAGGCTGGTGCATTTGCATGCCGGTAATTGCGCGCATCAATACCAAGGTGTTGATGGGGAAGTGTGGGTTGAACCTGAGTGGCACGTTGTAGCGCTTGGCGTATCGCGCCAGGTCTTCAAACATGTAACGACCTTTGGCTGGGACGGTGATCGGCGATGCGTTGCCGGTGGCTTTGAACACGCCGCCCAGCAGCATGGGTTGATACACCAGTTGCGTCGCGGTTTCGGCGCACAACGCAGGTAGCTGGGTGTAGGCCAGGTAAGTGGCCGGGCTGCCGAGGTCGAAGAAAAACTCCAGGGTTTTACTCATGGTCGATGCTCGCTGTTTATTGTTGTGAGGCGTGCTTACCAGGGTTCGTTCCAGGGGCGCAGGTCCAGCTCGAAGGTCCAGGCGTCACGGGGTTGGCTGTGCAAGTACCAATAGTTGTCGGCGATGTGGTCAGGATTGAGGATGCCGTCCTGATCTTTAAGCGCGTACTTCTGTGGGAAATTGTCACGGATGAAGTCAGTGTCGATGGCTCCGTCCACCACCACATGGGCGACATGGATGTTTCGGGGGCCCAACTCTCGCGCCATGCTTTGCGCGAGCGCCCGGATGCCGTGCTTGGCGCCGGCGAATGCGGCAAACCCGGCGCCTCCGCGCAAACCTGCGGTGGCACCGGTGAACAGGATCGTGCCGCGGTTGCGAGTCACCATGCGTTTGGCCACTTCACGAGCATTCAGGAAACCGGAGAAGCAGGCCATCTCCCAGATCTTGAAGTACTTACGGGCGGTTTCTTCCAGAATGCTGCACGGCACGTTGGCGCCGATGTTGAAGACGAACGCTTCGATGGGGCCCTGCTCTGTTTCGATCTGTTCGATCAGGGCAATGACCTCTTCTTCTTTGCGCGCATCGCAGGCAAAACCATGGGCCTCCCCGCCTGTGGAGCGGATGTTGTCTACCAGGGGCTGCAGTTTGTCGGCGCTGCGGCGGGTGACGCAGGCCACATAGCCTTCGCGGGCGAAACGCTTGGCAATGGCGCCGCCGGTAGCGTCGCCGGCACCGACTACCAATACGATTTTCTTGTTGGGCGTCATGAGAACTCCGTTGGCTCAAGGGGCGAACAGGAGTTTAGACGCAGTGTTGCGAAGGGGCAGGGTCGTGCCAGGAATTTAATAAGAGCAGTCGGCGTGGGACTGCTCGGGGCGTTACTTGCAGATCACGATCATGCTGCGGCTGGTATAGCCGGCCGGATTGAGTCCAAAGGGGTAGTCCCCTGGCTCCTCGGAGTTGTCACCGGATTTTGCGATAACCCGATAGCCCTTGGCGCCGCATGAATTGGACGCACTGGTGTAGCACTGGTCCCAGGAAGAGGACAGGCCGGAACAGTTGATATGCAGCCCTTTTTTGCCCCGTTTCACTTCTGTCTTGGTGGTCGCAGCACAGCCAGCTATGCCAATGACCATTAACAGTATCAAAATTCGTTTCATTCCTATCCTTATAGCCGCGTCGCAAAAGGCGAGGTGCAGGCTTTACTCGCTCTCGAATGTAGCGTTAAGGCTGTCCTTGTCGAAGTTCTCCATAAGTGACATTTGTGTGCCGGCTAAACATGGCCTAAATGAAGGCCAAATACCAGAGCTACCTTTTGACGAGGATCAATCGGCCGGCACCAGGGGTTTGGATTCGTTGCGCATCGTCAGGGTGGCGCCTACGGAAGCCAGGATGATGCAGGTGATGGCCAGCCATTGCGCCAGTGACAAGTGCTCATGCAGGAAGAGCAGGCCGGAAAGTGCGCCAAACGCGGGTTCGATGCTCATCAACGTGCCGAAGGTGCGCGCCGGAAGGCGGGTGAGGGCAACCATTTCCAGGGTATAGGGCAGGGCGGTGGATAAAATGGCGACACCAATGGCGACGGGAATCAGCGCCGGCGTCAGCAGCGCAGTGCCGGCATGGACGATGCCGATCGGCGCAACAAACAGGGCGGCAATCATTACACCGAGGGCGGCGGTTTGGACGCCATTGTCGTTACCGGCCTTCTGACCAAACAGGATGTACAGTGCCCAGCAGACACCGGCACCCAGCGCATAGGCGGCACCGGTCAGGTCGATGCCGTTGCCGGCCTCGCCGGTCGGGATCAATAAGAGAAGGCCGGTGACCGCGAGGCCAATCCATAAAAAGTCCACCGCTCGGCGAGAGGCATAGATAGCTACAGCGAGCGGTCCGGTGAACTCGAGGGCTACCGCAACGCCCAGGGGAACGGTGCGCAAGGACATATAGAAGAGGAAGTTCATTCCACCCAGCGCCATCCCGTAGATGATGACGGTGCGCAGAGACTTGGCCGTCAGTTTGGCGCGCCATGGGCGTAATAGAAGCAACATGATCACGCTGGCGAAAATCAGGCGCAGGGTGGTGGTGCCTTGCGCGCCGACGATGGGGAACATGCTTTTTGCCAACGAGGCACCGGACTGAATAGATGCCATGGCGATCAGCAGCAAGCCGACAGGAAACAATGCCGAGGCCAGGCTGCGGGGGGAAGTGGTCATTGAGTTGTTTGTCCGAGGTCTTAGTTCTTAGTAGAGAAGCGGAAGGCACTATCATGCTTAACTGTTTGCAGTTGGGCAATATATTGCTCAATTTTCCACGGTTAGCTCTATATATAGAAAAAAGTAGGGTGTTTTAGGCAAATTGATAGAAAATCCAAATTAGGTGTTGACGGCGAATTATATCTGTCTATAATTCGCCCCACTTCCGGCACAGTAGAAACGTAAAACTCCTTGGTAAACAATGAGTTATGATGTTTTCGGCAGTGAGTTGCTTCAGTTCATCGAGGCGGCCAGGAAGTTGAAAAAGAGGTGTTGACAGCAGCGTGTAACGCTGTAGAATTCGCCTCCCGCTGACGAGAGATC
>NZ_JBWKUX010000023.1:0-38652 GCF_059421065.1 Pseudomonas sp. GW821-FHT03A09
CCTTTGTAGACGTCGTTTGGTGCCACGGTGGTGACGGTGCCGCTGGACTGGTTCACACCAATGGTGATGGTCTGGCCATTGTCCAAGGTCACGGTCAGCGGATTGGTGATGTTGGTCACCGGCGCGCCGTTTTTATCCACAAGGCTGGCGGTGTAAACGATGTTGCCGCCTTCGCCAACGGTAGTAGTTGCGGTCAGAACCACATCGACCTTGTCGATGGTGTCGTTGATCGTGGTAGTCGCACCATTGCCGGCAACTTCCAATTTCTCGAAGTTGCCGCCCGTAGCGTCAGTGATCTTGACGGTCTGGGTGCTCTTGTCAATGAACACGTCATCGCCCGGCGCGTTGACCGTCACAGTGCCAACGGTGTCGCCAGCCTTGATGGTGATCGACGAGCCGTTATCGAGTTTCAGGGTGACGTCAGTGCCCGCTTTATTGGAAAGCGTGGCGGTGTAGGTGATCTGACCACCTTCATTAACCTCAGACGGAGCCGTCAGGGTCACGGTAGTGGTGTCAGCAGTGCCCGGTGTGTCCGTCACTGTTGTGGTGACTTTATCGGTACCAGGAACGAGGTTTTCAAAGTGCTCGCCGCCAGTCACACCTTTGATAGCGGTGGTGACGGTCTGGTCGCCTTTGTACACATCATCAGGAGCAACAACCGAAACGCTACCGCTTGACTGGTTTACGCCGATGGTGATGGTCTGGCCATTGTCCAAGGTCACGGTCAGCGGATTGGTGATGTTGGTCACCGGCGCGCCGTTTTTATCCACAAGGCTGGCGGTGTAAACGATGTTGCCGCCTTCGCCGACGGTGGTGGTGGCGGTCAGAACGACGTCCACTTTGTCGATGGTGTCGTTGATCGTGGTGGTCGCACCATTGCCCGCAACTTCCAATTTCTCGAAGTTACCGCCCGTGACGTCAGTGATCTTGACGGTCTGAGTGCTCTTATCGATGAACACGTCATCGCCCGGTGCCTTGACCGTCACGGTGCCAACGGTATCGCCGGCCTTGATGGTGATGGTCGAGCCGTTGTCGAGTTTGAGCGTGACGTCAGTGCCGGCTTTATTGGAAAGCGTAGCGGTGTAAGTGATCTGACCACCTTCATTAACCTCAGACGGAGCCGTCAGGGTCACGGTAGTGGTGTCAGCAGTGCCCGGTGTATCAGTCACTGTTGTGGTGACTTTATCGGTACCAGGAACGAGGTTTTCAAAGTGCTCGCCGCCAGTCACACCTTTGATGGCGGTGGTAACGGTTTGATCGCCTTTGTAGACGTCGTTTGGTGCCACGGTGGTGACGGTGCCGCTGGACTGGTTCACACCAATGGTGATGGTCTGGCCGTTATCCAGAGTGACAGTCAGCGGGTTGGTGATGTTAGTCACCGGCGCGCCGTTTTTATCCACAAGGCTGGCGGTGTAAACGATGTTGCCGCCTTCACCAACGGTGGTGGTGGCGGTCAGAACCACATCCACTTTGTCGATAGTGTCGTTGATCGTGGTAGTCGCACCATTGCCTGCAACTTCCAACTTCTCGAAGTTACCGCCCGTGGCGTCAGTGATCTTGACAGTCTGGGTGCTCTTGTCGATGAACACGTCATCGCTTGGCGCATTGACCGTTACGGTGCCAATGGTGTCGCCAGCCTTGATGGTGATGCTCGAACCGTTATCCAACTTCAGCGTGACGTCAGTACCCGCCTTATTGGAAAGCGTAGCGGTGTACGTAATCTGACCACCTTCGTTAACCTCAGACGGAGCCGTCAGGGTCACGGTGGTGGTGTCAGCAGTACCCGGTGTGTCGGTGACGGTGGTATTCACCGGCGTGGTGCCTGGCACCAGATTTTCGAAGTGCTCGCCACCAGTGACGCCTTTGATAGCGGTGGTGACGGTCTGGTCGCCTTTGTACACATCATCCGGAGCAACAACCGAAACAGAACCGCTCGATTGGTTTACGCCAATGGTGATGGTCTGGCCATTGTCCAAGGTCACGGTCAGCGGGTTGGTGATGTTAGTCACTGCCGCGCCGTTTTTATCCACAAGGCTGGCGGTGTAAACGATGTTGCCGCCTTCACCAACGGTGGTGGTGGCGGTCAGAACCACATCCACTTTGTCGATGGTGTCGTTGATCGTGGTAGTCGCGCCGTTACCGGCCACTTCCAATTTTTCGAAGTTACCGCCCGTGACGTCAGCGATCTTGACGGTCTGAGTGCTCTTGTCGATGAACACATCATCGCCCGGTGCATTGACCGTCACGGTGCCGACGGTGTCGCCAGCCTTGATGGTGATGCTCGAACCGTTATCCAACTTCAGAGTGACGTCAGTACCGGCCTTGTTGCTCAAGGTCGCGGTGTACGTGATCTGACCACCTTCGTTGACTTCGCTTGGTGCGGTCAGCGTAACGGTGGTGGTGTCAGCAGTGCCCGGTGTGTCGGTGACAGTGGTGTTCACCGGCGTGGTACCTGGCACCAGATTTTCAAAGTGCTCGCCGCCAGTCACACCTTTGATAGCGGTGGTGACGGTTTGATCGCCTTTGTAGACGTCGTTTGGTGCCACGGTGGTGACGCTGCCGCTGGACTGATTCACACCGATGGTGATGGTCTGGCCATTGTCCAAAGTGACAGTCAGCGGGTTGGTGATGTTGGTCACCGGCGTGCCGTTTTTATCCACAAGGCTGGCGGTGTAAACGATATTGCCGCCTTCACCAACGGTGGTGGTGGCGGTCAGAACCACATCCACTTTGTCGATAGTGTCGTTGATCGTGGTAGTCGCACCATTGCCTGCAACTTCCAACTTCTCGAAGTTACCGCCCGTAGCGTCAGTGATCTTGACGGTCTGGGTGCTCTTATCGATGAACACGTCATCGCCCGGCGCGTTGACCGTCACGGTACCGACGGTATCGCCGGCCTTGATGGTGATCGACGAGCCGTTGTCGAGTTTCAGCGTGACGTCGGTGCCTGCTTTATTGGAAAGCGTGGCGGTGTACGTGATCTGACCACCTTCGTTGACTTCGCTTGGTGCGGTCAGCGTAACGGTGGTGGTGTCAGCAGTGCCCGGTGTGTCGGTGACAGTGGTGTTCACCGGCGTGGTACCTGGCACCAGATTTTCAAAGTGCTCGCCGCCAGTCACACCTTTTATGGCGGTGGTGACGGTCTGGTCGCCTTTGTACACATCATCCGGAGCAACAACCGAAACGCTGCCGCTCGACTGGTTTACGCCGATGGTGATGGTCTGGCCATTGTCCAAGGTCACGGTCAGCGGATTGGTGATGTTAGTCACTGCCGCGCCGTTTTTATCCACAAGGCTGGCGGTGTAAACGATATTGCCGCCTTCACCGACAGTGGTGGTCGCGGTCAGTACGACGTCGACCTTGTCGATGGTGTCGTTGATCGTGGTAGTGGCGCCGTTGCCTGCAACTTCCAACTTCTCGAAGTTGCCGCCCGTGGCGTCAGTGATCTTGACGGTCTGAGTGCTCTTATCGATGAACACGTCATCGCCCGGTGCGTTGACCGTCACGGTACCGACGGTATCGCCGGCTTTGATGGTGATCGAGGAACCGTTGTCGAGTTTCAGGGTGACGTCCGTACCCGCCTTATTGGAAAGCGTAGCGGTGTACGTAATCTGGCCACCTTCGTTCGCCTCGGTCGGCGCGGTGAGCGTCACGGTCGTGGTGTCGATAGAGTCCGTAATCGTGGTGACTGCCGGAGTGGTATTCGGCACCAGATTTTCGAAGTTGCCGCCAGTCGCGCCCGTAATGGTGGTGCTGACGGTGCTGCCGTTGACATAGACATCATTCGGCGGGGTGTCGACCACCACGCTGCCGACGGACTCGCCCGCCTTGATAGTAATCACCGAGCCATTGCTCAAGGTGACAGTTACCGGGGTTTGCGCCGGGTTGGTCAGGGTGGCGGTGTAGGTGATCTGGCCACCTTCGACAACCGTCCCGGTGGCGGTCAGTGAAACGTTGGTGGTGTCGATCGAATCAACAATGGTGGTCACCGCAGGTGTCGTGCTTGGCACCAGGCTTTCAAAGTTACCGCCAGTCGCGCCGGTAATCGTGGTGCTGACCGTAGAGCCGTTGTTGTAGACGTCGTTGGCCGGCGTGTCCACGACCACTGTGCCGGTCGACTCACCCGCCTTGATGGTAATCACCGAGCCATTGCTCAAGGTGACGGTCACTGGTGTTTGCGCCGGGTTGGTCAAGGTGGCGGTGTAAGTGATTTGGCCGCCTTCGGTGACGGTCTGGGCGGCGGTCAGCGTTACGGTCGTGGTGTCGATCGAATCAACGATCGTGGTGACTGCTGGCGTCGTGTTCGGCACCAGGTTTTCAAAGTTACCGCCGGTCGCGCCGGTAATGGTGGTGCTGACGGTAGAGCCGTTGTTGTAGACGTCGTTGGCCGGAGTATCCACGACTACCGTGCCGGTCGATTCACCTGCCTTGATGGTGATCACCGAGCCATTGCTCAAGGTGACGGTCACCGGCGTCTGCGCCGGGTTGGTCAAGGTAGCGGTGTAAGTGATCTGGCCGCCTTCGGTAACGGTCTGGGCGGCGGTCAGCGTCACGGTCGTGGTGTCGATCGAATCTGTAATCGTGGTGACCGCAGGCGTGGTGTTCGGCACCAGATTCTCAAAGTTACCGCCAGTCGTACCGGTAATCGAGGTGCTTACAGTCGAACCATTGTTGTAGACGTCGTTGGCCGGAGTATTCACAACCACCGTGCCGGTCGATTCACCGGCCTTGATGGTGATCACCGAGCCATTGCTCAGCGTGACGGTCACCGGGGTTTGCGCCGGGTTGGTCAAGGTGGCGGTGTAGGTGATGGCGCCGCCTTCGGTGACCGTGTTGCCCGCGGTCAACGTGACGGTGGTGGTGTCGATGGTGTCGGTGACTTGGGTCACGGCCGGCGTGGTGTCGATGGTCAGCACCAAGTTGTTGCCGCCGGTGGTGCCGGTGACGTTGACACTGATCTGGCTTGGGTCGATGTACGGGCTGTCGTTCGGGGCCAGGGGCACATTGACGGTGCCGGTCAACTGGCCTGACGGAATGGTGATCACCGCACCGTTGGACAAGGTAATAGTGAGGTTGCCGATGGGTGCCTGGGTGACGGTGGCGGTATAGGTCAGCACGCCGCCGGCTTCGGTGATGGTCGGCGTAGCGCCCAATGTCAGCGTGGCAGTCTGCAGGGTCAGGCCACCGTTACTGCCGCCAGGCTGGGCGCCGACGTTTTGGGTCAGCGCCGAGTTGGCTTGGCCCAGACCTGCGGTCGGGAAGCCGATGGTCGGGTCTACGCGACCGGCGGTCGCGTCCAGTACGACGAAGCTGTGACCACCGCCCGCAGCGCCATTACCGGCGGCGTTCGGGCCGGCGGCGGCGGCTTCCAGCTCGGTGGTCGGGTCGGCACCGGCGGCGATGGCTTGCTGCAGCTCGGCAACCGACGGCGCAGCGTTCGCGGCGGCGGTGGCCAGGTCGAGGGTGGAGTCCGGCAGGTCGGCGCTCCACTGGGTCTCACGGCCCAGGTCCAGCGTACGGCCATCAGCCAGCTCCAGGCTGACCGCACCCGACATACCGGTGTCGACCTGGTCGCCCGCGAACAGGCGATCACCTTCTACTAAGACACGGCGCGTCCCTTCCGGAGAAATAACGAAAACTTGACCAACAATGCTTTTGACGATGGCAACAACACTGCTCATTAAAATTTTCTCCGGCGATCCGTTTCTGATGATTTCCATGTGGCCGCTCGTGGGAGGGCCAAACAGGAGTGGCATAGTCTATAATGATAATGGCGTCAAATAATTGGCTAGATTTATTCGTTATCTAGTTTATGCCAAACTATTGACCTTATGGCCGCCATCCTAAACAATTGGTCCCGTAATGTCACATTGATATTTATGCGGCGAACCGTCCTACATGTGTGAAGCAGTTCCGCTTTTTGAACTTTCCGACGTACGGTCATAACGGTAGCCATTATCCGACGCAGCGACGCGAATCGCTGTGATTTGAGACAAGAAGTCTTGGGGAATTTCTAAATGCGTTTGCACCTGTTCAAGGCAATACCGTTCGTTCTCGCCGCTGGTTTTGTACAAGCCCAAACATTGCCCCAAGCCATGCAGCAGGCATTGGATGTGCACCCGGAAATTCAGGCCGGTGTGAACAGCCGTATCGCTGCCGATTACCAACTGCGGGCCGCCCAAGGTGGTTACTTGCCACGGGTTGACCTGAACGCCGGTTACGGCCGCGAAGGCACCGACAACTCCACCACTCGCGCCGCCAACGGCCCGAACGGCAACCACTGGGATACGCTCAACCGCGGCGAGTCCAGCCTGCGCCTCCAACAGATGATTTTTGACGGCTTCGCCACCTCCAGCGAAGTCGGCCGTCAACAAGCCAACGTCAACTCCCGTGCCTACTCCTTGCTCGGTACCTCCGAGCGCACCGGCCTGACTGTTGCCCAGGTGTACCTGGATGTACTGACCCGTCGTGAATTCGTGCACTTGGCCGAAGAGAACCTGCGCAATCACGAACGCATCTACGATCAGATCAAACTGCGCACCCAGCGTGGCGTTGGTAACGGTGCCGACCAGGATCAGGCCGAAGCGCGTCTGGCCCAGGCCCGCAACAACCTGATCACCGAACAGACCAACCTGGCCGACGCCCAGGTCAACTACCTCAGCGCCGTTGGCCAGATGCCCGACCAACTGGAGCGTCCAGCGCCGTTCATGGCCATGCTGCCGGCAGACCTGAATGAAGCGCGCCGCCAGATGCTCGACAACAGCCCGATCCTGCGTTCGGCCGAGTCGGATATCTCCGCTGCCGAGAAGCAGTACGAAGCGGCCAAGTCCACCTTCTACCCGCGCTTTGATGCCGAGCTGGGCACCAACGCCGACAACAATGTTTCGGGTGACGCCAGCCATAACAACGGCTGGGAAGCCATGGTGCGCATGCGCTTCAACCTGTTCGCCGGTGGCAGCAACAAGGCTGACCTGCAATCCAAGTCGTACCAGACCAACCAGGCCCTGGACATTCGCAACAACGCCTTGCGCCAACTCAATGAAGAGCTAGGCTTGGCTTGGAACGCCTTGAACAACGCCAATGCCCAATTGCCGGTAGCCCAGCAATACGTGGACCACAGCACCCGCGTGCGCACGTCCTACCAGCAACAGTTTAGTCTCGGTCAACGTACCCTGCTCGACTTGCTCGACAGTGAGAATGAATTGTTCACCGCTTCCCGTCGTTTGGAAGAGATCAAGAACATTCAGTTATTTACTCAGTACCGAATCAAGGCGACCATGGGCGAACTGCTCAAAAGCCAGGGTGTAGTCGCACCAATGGCCTCCGTCGTGCAAACCGACGTGAAGCCTAAAGTCCAACTGCCTGGGATGAATTGAGCCACCCCTATAGCCCCATCTGTTAGTCGAGAGTGCACCGCGTGGAATCCGAAGTCAGTCGAGTTCATCTCAACCATGATCCACGCACGCTGCACGACGACCCGTTACTTGACGGGTTGCTTGCGCTTTGCGCCCTGCATCAGAAACCGGCCAGTGCGACCATGCTCACCACCGGCCTGCCGCTGCCTGCGCAGCGGCTGAGTGCCGAATTGCTGCCCCGTGCGGCGGCACGTGCCGGGCTGCAAGGGCGGTTGCTGCAACGCAAGCTGGAACAGATCCCGACGATTGCCCTGCCGGTGCTGCTGTTGCTCAAAGATGGGCGCAGTACCGTGCTGGTCGGTTGGCAAGGCGAGGACGAAGCCCGCATCCTGCTCAGTGAAAGTGACGGCGGTGAAGTCATCATCAAGCGCGAGCTGCTGGCTGCCGACTACATCGGCAAAGTGTTTTTCGCCCAGCCGCAACACAAATTCGACGTCAACCATGGCAGCTTGATTCCTCGGGCGCGTTCGTGGTTCCGCGACACCCTCAAGCGTTCGCGCTGGCTCTACACCGACGCCATCGCCGCCAGCTTCCTGATCAACATCATCGCCATGGCCGCGCCGCTGTTTGTGATGAACGTGTACGACCGTGTGGTGCCCAACCAGGCCACGGCCACCCTGTGGGTGTTGGCGGTGGGTATCTGCGGCGCTTATCTGTTCGACCTGATCCTCAAGAGCCTGCGCAGCCTGTGCCTAGACCTGGCGGGCAAAAAGACCGACCTGATCATCTCGGCCACGCTGTTCGAGCGCATTGTCGGCATGTCCATGAAGTACCGTCCGGCGCGGGTCGGCAGCTTCGCGCAGAACATCCACGAGTTTCAGAGCCTGCGGGACTTTCTCGCGTCGCTGACCCTCACCAGCCTGATCGACCTGCCGTTCACCCTGCTGATCTTCCTGGTCATCGCCATCCTCGGCGGGCACCTGGTGTGGATTCCCGTGCTGGCGTTCCCGATTGCCCTGGGCATCGGCTATGCCCTGCAAAAACCACTGGTCGCAACCATGGAACGCACCATGGCGCTGGCTGCCGAGCGCCAGTCGAGCCTGATCGAAACCCTCGCCGGGCTCGACGCTGTGAAGGTCAATAACGCTGAAAGCGAGCGCCAGTACGGCTGGGAACAGACCATTGGCACCTTGAGCCGCCTTGAGTTGCGAGTGAAGTTGCTGTCGGGTCTGTCGATGAACATGACCCTGCTGATCCAGCAACTGGCCGGCGTGATCATGATCGTGTTCGGTGTGTACCAGATCATCGACGGCAACCTCAGCATGGGTGGCCTGATCGCCTGCTACATGCTCAGTGGTCGTGCCTTGAGCCCGCTGGCTTCGCTGTCGGGCCTGCTGACCCGCTACCAGCAAGCCAAGGTCACCATGACCTCGGTGGACCAGATGATGGAGCTGCCCCAGGAGCGCAATTTCGAAGAGCGCCCGATGAGCCGTCGCACCCTGCAAGGTGCCATCGAATGCCGCGGCCTTAACTTCACGTACCCGAATCAACAGAACCCTGCGCTGAAAAACATCAACCTGGTGATCAAGCCGGGCGAAAAAATCGGCATCATCGGCCGCAGCGGTTCGGGCAAAAGCTCCCTCGCCAAGCTGATCGTCGGCCTTTACCAGCCGGACTCCGGTGCCTTGCTGGTGGACGGCGTGGATGTGCGCCAGATCGATGTCAGCGAGTTGCGTCACAACATCGGCTACGTTGCCCAAGACATCCAGCTGCTCGCCGGTACGCTACGCGACAACCTGGTCTGTGGTGCGCGTTACGTCGAGGATGAAATGGTCCTGCAAGCCGCCGAACTGGCTGGCGTGCATGAGTTCGCGCGTCTGCACCCCCAAGGCTATGAGCTGCAAGTCGGCGAGCGTGGGCAGAACCTCTCCGGCGGCCAGCGCCAGAACGTCGCCCTGGCCCGCGCATTGTTGCTCAACCCGCCCATCCTGCTGCTGGACGAACCCACCAGCGCCATGGACAACACTGGTGAAGAACGCTTGAAACAACGCCTGCAAGCCGTGGTGCAAAGCAAGACCGTCGTACTGGTCACTCACCGTGCCTCACTGCTCTCGCTGGTGGACCGCCTGCTGGTGGTCGACCGTGGGCAGATCCTCGCGGACGGCCCGAAAGCCGTGGTCATGGAAGCGTTGAAAAAGGGGCAGATCAGTGTTGCTTAACTCCATCAAAAGCGCGGTCGGCCGCTATTTCAAAGGCTCCGACTCGCTGCAGGGCCAGCCCCTGCCTGAGGTCAACAAGGCGCTGATCGAAGATGCACCGCGGGTTATCCGCCTGACCATCTGGGCAATCATCGCGTTCTTCGTGTTCCTGGTGATTTGGGCCGGCTTTTCCAGCATCGACGAAGTCACCCGTGGCGACGGCAAGGCGATCCCATCGTCCAAGCTGCAGAAAATCCAGAACCTGGAAGGCGGTATCGTCGCCGAGTTGTACGTCAAGGAAGGCCAGGTGGTGGAAGCCGGCGCGCCGTTGATTCGTCTCGACGACACGCGATTTGTCTCCAACGCCGGTGAAACCGAAGCCCTGCGCCTGGCCATGCAACTGCGTGTCGAGCGCCTGAGTGCCCAGGTGGATGACCGCCCACTGAACATTCCTGACGATGTACTCAAGGCCGCGCCAAGCCAGGCCGCCAACGAGCGCTCGTTGTATGACAGCCGTCGCCAGCAGTTGAAAGACGAAGTCGGTGGCCTGCAGGAACAGCTTGTGCAACGTCAGCAGGAACTGCGCGAATTCACCTCCAAGCAAGGCCAGTACCGCAGCCAGTTGTCCCTGCAACGCCAGGAAATCAACATGTCCGAGCCCTTGGTGGCCCAGGGCGCGGTGTCGCCGGTGGAAGTGCTGCGCCTCAAGCGCGCCGAGATGGAAACCCGTGGTCAATTGGACGCCACCACCCTGGCGATCCCCCGCGCCGAATCGGCGATCAAGGAAGTGCAGCGCAAGATCGACGAAACCCGTGGCAAGTTCCGCAGTGAAGCCCTGACCCAGCTCAACGAAGCCCGCACCGAACTGAACAAGGCCGAGTCCACCGGCCGCGCCCTGGAAGACCGTGTCAGCCGTACCCTGGTCACTTCGCCGGTGCGCGGGATCGTCAAGCAATTGCTGGTCAACACGGTCGGCGGCGTGATCCAGCCGGGCAGCGACATGGTAGAAATCGTACCGTTGGACGACACCCTGCTGGTGGAAGCCAAGATCCGTCCGCAAGACATCGCTTTCCTGCACCCGGGGCAGGAAGCGGTCGTCAAATTCACCGCCTATGACTACACCATCTACGGCGGCCTGAAGGCCAAACTCGAACGCATCGGTGCCGACACCATCACCGATGAAGACAAGAAAACCACCTACTACATGATCACCCTGCGCACCGACCGCAGCCACTTGGGCACCGATGAGAAGCCGCTGTTGATCATCCCAGGCATGGTGGCTTCGGTGGATATCATCACCGGCAAGAAAAGCATCCTGAGCTATCTGCTCAAGCCGATCATCAAGGCGCGGGCCGAGGCGTTGCACGAGCGGTAATCTTCAGCGTCTTTGCCGACCCCGATAGGGCCATCAGCCTCAACACAAGCCCTACTTCTAATGCATATGTATATGCATTAACGGTATTTAATCGCCGGTTCTTATAGCTATAAAGTCACTTCCCTGTCTGACCGGGAGTGCCCTCATGTCCGCCACCTCTACTGTTCCAACAGCGACCCAAACCTTCGACATCCGCCCACTCCCCGGCAGCGTCGGTGCCGAGATCATTGGCCTGGACTTGTCGCGCCCGGTCAATGACCACGACTTCGCCCGCATCCACCGCGCGCACCTGGACCATCACGTTGTGGTATTCCGCGACCAACGCATCACCCCCGAACAACAGATTGCCTTCAGCCGCCGCTTCGGTGTGCTGCAGATCCACGTGCTCAAACAGTTCCTGCTGGCCAACCACCCGGAAATCCTGATCGTCTCCAACATCATCGAACATGGCCAATCCATCGGCCTGGGCGACGCGGGCAAGTTCTGGCACTCGGACCTGTCATACAAGGAACTGCCAAGCCTGGGTTCGATGCTGCACGCTCAGGAGCTGCCGGCCGAAGGCGGTGACACGCTGTTCGCCGACATGCACAAAGCCTGGGACCAGTTGCCCGAGCACTTGCGTAACGCCGTGGAGGGCCGCAGCGCCGCCCACTCCTACACGGCGCGTTACAGCGAAACCAAATTCGAAGGCAACTGGCGTCCGACCCTGACCCCCGAGCAACTCGCCCAGGTTGCCGAAGTGGTGCACCCCATTGTGCGCACCCACCCGGAAAATGGCCGTAAGGCGCTGTTCGTCAGTGAAGGTTTCACCACTCGCATTGTCGGCCTGCCGGAAGACGAAAGCCGTGACCTGCTGGCTCAGCTCTATGCCCACAGCGTGTTGCCGCAAAACATTTATCGCCATCAATGGCAGCCCCACGACATGGTGTTCTGGGACAACCGCTCGCTGATCCACCTGGCCGCCGGTTGCCCGAGCCACCTGCGGCGCAAGCTGTTCCGTACCACCATCCAGGGCGATGCGCCTTTCTGATTCCCCGGCAAGAGAGATGAAATGAACGCGCCCCTGCAAGGCCACGCGGCCAGCACCCTGAACACGGCCCAACCGCTGCTGGCGGTGGATCACGTCAGCCTCGAATACCGCACTCCCGAACGCGTGGTGCGGGCCACCCATCAAGTCAGTTTCGAGATCGACCCGGCCGATCGCTACGTATTGCTTGGCCCTTCGGGTTGCGGCAAGTCCACGTTGCTCAAGTCCGTCGCCGGGTTTATCAAACCTTGCGAAGGCGAGATCCGCCTGCTGGGGCAGAAAGTCGAACAACCGGGCCCGGACCGTATCGTGGTGTTCCAGGAGTTCGATCAACTGCCACCGTGGAAAACCGTCAAGCAGAACGTGATGTTCCCGCTGCTGGCGTCGAAAACCCTGAAGCGTCGTGAAGCCGAAGAACGTGCGCTGCACTACCTCGACAAAGTCGGCCTCAGTGCCTTCGCCGATGCGTACCCGCACACCTTGTCCGGCGGCATGAAAGCCCGTGTGGCTATCGCCCGTGCCCTGGCCATGCAACCGAAAATCCTGCTGATGGATGAGCCCTTCGCCGCCCTCGACGCCCTGACCCGCCGCAAGATGCAGGAGGAGTTGCTGCTGCTTTGGGAAGAGGTGCGCTTCACCCTGCTATTCGTCACCCACTCCATCGAAGAAGCCTTGGTGGTGGGCAATCGCATCCTGTTGCTGTCGCCCCATCCGGGACGCGTGCGCGCAGAAATCCACAGCCATCAATACGACCTACACAGCCTCGGTGGTGTGGAGTTCCAGGCGTCGGCGCGGCGTATTCATCGACTGCTGTTCGATGAAGTGCCCGAGACCGAACAGGCGTTGGGTTTTGCCGATATCCGCATCGCTTATTGAAGGGGCCGCCCATGCGCCAGGAATTTGAAGTCACCCTCGAACCGCTGCTCAGCGTCCCCGTGGAACGCGAGCTGCCCCTGCGCCAACGTCTGTGGCAACAAGGCTGGCTGCGCAAGGGCCTGATCCTGATCGTGCTCGCGATCCTCTGGGAAGCCGTTGCGCGTTATCAGAACAATGACCTGTTGCTGCCGAGCTTTGTGCAGACATCCCAGGCGCTGTTCGACGGCCTGCTCAGCGGCGAATTGCTCAGCAAGGTCAGCATCTCGCTGGCGGTACTGATCAAGGGTTACGTGATTGGCATCGTGCTGGCGTTTGCCCTGACCACGTTGGCGGTGTCGACCCAGTTGGGCCGTGATCTGCTGAGTACCCTGACTTCGATGTTCAACCCGCTGCCCGCCATTGCGTTGCTGCCGCTGGCGCTGCTGTGGTTCGGCCTGGGGCAGAACAGCCTGATTTTCGTGCTGGTGCATTCGGTGCTGTGGGCGTTGGCGCTGAACACCTATTCCGGGTTTCTCGGCGTGTCTGAAACCCTGCGCATGGCCGGCCGCAACTATGGCCTCAAGGGCATGCGCTTCGTGCTGTTCATCCTGATCCCGGCGGCGCTGCCGTCGATCCTGGCCGGCCTGAAAATCGGCTGGGCATTTGCCTGGCGCACACTGATCGCCGCTGAACTGGTGTTCGGTGCCACCAGCGGCAAGGGCGGGTTGGGTTGGTACATTTTCCAGAACCGCAATGAGCTGTACACCGACAAGGTGTTTGCAGGGTTGGCGGTGGTGATCCTGATCGGCCTGCTGGTGGAGAACCTGGTGTTCAATACCTTCGAGCGACTGACGGTGAAGCGCTGGGGCATGCAGCGTTCCTAACCCTGCTAGGATTGCACCCCATTCACTCCCCACTGATCACGAGTGCTTGGCATGCAACTACCGGACATGAATCTGCTGGTCGCCCTCGACGCCTTGCTCGACGAGGGCAGCGTAGTGGGTGCCGCTCGCAGGATGAACCTCAGCCCCGCCGCCATGAGCCGTACCCTGACACGTATTCGCGAGGCCGTGGGCGACCCGATTCTGGTGCGCGCCGGGCGTGGTCTGGTGCCGACGCCCAAGGCTCTTCAGCTGCAAGGCCAGGTGCGCAACGTGGTGGAGCAGGCGGCGCTGCTGTTCCGCTCGGCGGACCAAGTGGATTTGAGCACCTTGCGTCGCCGTTTCAGCGTGCGCGCCAATGACTTTTTTATCGGCGTGTATGGCGGTCGGCTGTTCGACACCATGGAACGCATGGCGCCGTTATGCGAGCTGTGCTTCGTGCCCGAAGGCGACACCGACGACGAAGCGCTGCGCGAAGGGCGGCTGGATCTGCGCGTGAGCAACACCATGCCCGCCAGCCCTGAGGTGAAAGTGCAGAACCTGTTCTCCACCACCTTCATCGGCCTGGCGCGGGAAGGCCACCCGCTGTTTGACGAAGAGATCACCGCCGCGCGCTTTGCCAGCTATTCCCACATCAGTATTTCGCGGCGTGGCATCTCCCGTGGCCCGATCGATACCGCGCTGAATGCCCAGGGCCTGGAGCGTCGCGTGTCGATGATCGCCCCAGGTTTTCACGGGGCAATGTTTATGTTGCCCGATTCCGACCTGATCCTGCCGGTGCCCAAGGAAGCGCTCTACAGCGCCAATCGCTTGAACCTGCCGTTGCGGGCGTTCCCGCTGCCGATCTCACTGCCGACATTGGTGTTGGCTCAGTCCTGGCACCCACGCTTCGACAAAGACCCTGCCCACAAATGGCTGCGCGAGACCATGCGTGCGAGTTGCCATGCCACGTGGCTGGAAGCCCAGCCGACCTGATTCCTGAGGCAGAAAGGGTAAAAATGTGGGAGGGGGCTTGCCCCCGATAGCGGTGGATCAGATAGAAAGTCTGTGTCTGACACACTGTAATCGGGGGCAAGCCCCCCTCCCACAATGGATTGCGTTTGACGCACTTATAACCTTCCGATAAGTAACTTTTTGTCATGGATTTGCCTGATTAGACTGCTTGGGTATTTCTAATGCCGAGTTGCCTGTTCATGACTTCCCTCGCTGCCCCCGCCCTCCAGGCCGCAGCCAAACCGACTGCGCTCACGCCTCCGGCGTTCGGCCCGCGCATCATCATCGGCTTGGTCGGCGTGCTGCTCGCGGTGCTGGTATCCGGCCTCAACGAGATGGTCACCAAGGTCGCCCTCGCCGACATCCGGGGTGCGCTGTACATCGGTTTTGACGAAGGCACCTGGCTGGTCGCTGCCTACACCGCGACCTCTGTGGCGGCGATGGCCTTTGCGCCTTGGTGCTCGGTGACGTTTTCCCTGCGCCGCTTCACGCTGTGTGCGATCGGTTTGTTTACGGTGCTGGGCATCCTGTGCCCGTTTGCGCCGAACTACGAAAGCCTGCTGGTGCTGCGCACGGTACAAGGCTTGGCGGGTGGCGCGCTGCCGCCGATGTTGATGACCGTGGCGCTGCGCTTCCTGCCGGCCAACGTCAAACTGTACGGCCTGGCCGGCTATGCGCTCACCGCCACCTTCGGCCCGAGCCTGGGCACGCCGCTGGCGGCGTTGTGGACCGAATACGTCGGCTGGCAATGGGCGTTCTGGCAGATTGTCGCACCATGCCTGTTGGCCATGGCCGCCGTGGCCTACGGCTTGCCGCAAGATCCGCTGCGTCTGGAGCGCTTCAAACAGTTCAACTGGCGCGGCTTGCTGCTGGGGTTCCCGGCGATCTGCATGCTGGTGATCGGTCTGTTGCAGGGCAATCGCCTGAACTGGTTCGAGTCGGGCCTGATCACCTTTCTGCTGAGTGGCGGCAGCCTGTTGCTGGTGCTGTTCATGCTCAATGAATGGTCGCACCCGCTGCCGTTTTTCAAGTTGCAGATGCTCGGCCTGCGCAACTTGGCGTTTGCCCTGATCGTGTTGGCCGGCGTGCTGGTGGTGCTGACGTCGGTGATCATCATCCCGTCGAGTTTTCTCGCCCAGGTCCAGGGTTATCGCCCACTGCAAACCGCGCCGGTGATGCTGCTGATGGCATTGCCGCAGTTGATCGCGTTGCCGTTGGTGGCGGCGCTGTGCAACCTGCGTTGGGTCGATTGCCGCTGGGTGCTGGGGATCGGCTTGAGCATGTTGGCGCTGTGTTGCGTCGGGAGTTCGCACCTGACTTCGGCGTGGATTCGTGACGATTTTTATGGCTGGTACCTGTTGCAAATCTTCGGTCAGCCGATGGCGGTGCTGCCGCTGCTGATGCTTTCCACCGGCAGCATCCAACCCCTGGACGGGCCGTTCGCTTCGGCCTGGTTCAACACAGTCAAGGGGCTCGCCGCCGTGGTCGCCACCGCCGTGCTGGATACCCTGACCACACAGCGCCTGCATTTTCACTCGACCATGTTGGTGGACCGCTTGGGCAATTCACCCCTGGCCGACGGCGACTCACCGGGCCTGGCCCAGCGCCTGCACGAACAGGCCGTGGTGCTCACGTCTTCGGATCTTTACTACGTCATGGCCGCGGTCGCGGTGGCGTTGATCCTGCTGATTTTCTGGATGCCCACGCGGATCTTTCCGCCTCGCGCACTGACCTAGCACAAAGGACTTCTCATGAAACGCAAAGACAAAATGGCCGTTTCCGTTATCGCGGTGTTCGCCGTGGGTGTGCTGGTTTACCTGGCCGTGCCGCACCTTCTGGCCAACAAGCGCCAGACCACCAACGACGCTTTCGTCGCCGCCGACTTCACCTTGGTTGCTCCGCGCGTGGCGGGTTTCATCAAGGAGGTGCTGGTGGAAGACAACCAGCGCGTCAAAGCCGGCCAGCTGTTGGCGCTGATCGACGACCGCGATTTTCGCGCCGCCGCCCAGGCGGCCGACGCCGATACCTTGGTGGCCCAGGCCCAATTGAAAAACGCCAACGCGACCCTGGAACGCCAAAGCTCGGTGATCGCCCAGGCCCAGGCCACGGTGGCGGCCGACCGCGCCGAAATGGCCTTCGCCGAACACGAGTTGAACCGCTACAACCACCTTGCTGGCGTTGGCGCTGGCACGGTGCAGAACGCCCAGCAAGCCAAGACCCGAATCGACCAGGCCACCGCGCGTCTGGCCAACGCCACGGCGGTGCTGGCGGCCGAACGCAAGCAGGTAGAGATTCTCACCGCTCAGCGTGATGCTGCCGAGGGTGGGCTCAAGCGTGCCCAGGCCGCGCTGGAAATGGCCAGTTATCAGCTGTCCTACACACGCATCGTTGCGCCGGTGGATGGCATGGTCGGCGAGCGTGCGGTACGGGTGGGCGCTTATGTGACACCGGGCAGCAAGATCCTGGCGGTGGTGCCGTTGGCCGAGGCCTATGTGGTGGCCAATTTCCAGGAGACGCAACTGTCGCATATGCATGCTGGCCAAGCGGTGCAGGTCAGTGTCGACAGCCTCGACGGTGAGTTGCTCAAGGGGCATCTGGAAAGCCTCGCGCCCGCCACCGGAGTGACCTTTGCCTCGGTCAAGCCGGATAACGCCACCGGTAACTTCACCAAGGTGGTGCAGCGGATTCCGGTGAAGATTGTCCTCGAGCCCAATCAGCCACTGACTGAGCGCCTGCGCGTCGGTATGTCGGTGGAAGCCAGTGTCGACACGCACGCTGTCGCGCCGTCGCGTGAGGTGGCCCAGCAATGAAACAGATGGCCTGGCTTACCTTGAGCCTTATCAGCCTGAGCGCGTGTACCGTTGGCCCGGACTTCCAACGGCCCCAAGGCCCGCAAGTCACCCAATGGAGCCAGCCCCAGGGGCGTCAGGCTGCCAGCCGTGCAGTTACCGATCCGTTGCAGGAGCGCTGGTGGGACGTGTTCCACGACGCACAACTGTCGGCGCTGACCCGTCGCGCGCTCACCGATAACCTCGACCTGAAACTGGCCAGCAGCCGCCTGCAGCAAAGCCGTGCCGTGCGCCAGGTGACCACCGCTGAGCGTTATCCCAGCCTCGATGCAGCGGGTGGTTATCAGCGCAAACGCAACAGCGGCAAAGGTTTGAGTGACCCGTCCGGCGAGAATGGTCGCGCCGCGTTCAACCAGTGGGACGCGGGCTTCTCCGCCGCTTGGGAGCTGGACTTCTGGGGCCGGGTCAAACGCGAAACCGAAGCCGCCGACGCCACCCTGCAAGTTGCCGAAGACGACCGCCGCGCCGTGCTGCTCTCGGTACTCGCCGAGACGGCCCAGGACTACATCCAACTGCGGGGCGTGCAGAACACCCGCGCCGTCACCGAGCAAAACCTCGATGTCGCCCGCCACAGCCTCAAGCTCTCACAATTGCGCCTGGCCGATGGTGTGGCGACTGATTTGGACGTCGCTGAAGCGGCAGCCCAGGTTGCCGCCATCGAAGCGCGCCTGCCGGATCTGCAGCAACGCCAGGACCAACTGATCAACGCCCTGAGCCTGTTGATGGGCGAGCCGCCACAGGCGCTGCATGCGCAGTTGTCCAAGGACGCCGCCGTGCCACAAACCCAGCGCCAGGTCGCTATTGGCCTGCCGTCGGAACTCGCGGAGCGCCGGCCCGATATCCGTCAGGCCGAAGCCCGTTTGCATGCCGCCACCGCCAACATCGGTGTGGCCAAGGGCGACTTCTATCCGCGTATCACCTTGTCCGGCAGCCTCGGTTCTCAAGCCATGCAACTCTCGGATTTTGGCTCCTGGGGCTCCCGTGCGTTTGCCTTCGGTCCGCAATTCAGCTTGCCGCTGTTCAATGGCGGGCGCCTGCAAGGCATGTTGAATTTGCGCGAAGCCCAGCAGCAGGAAGCGGCGTTGGCGTATCAGCAAACCGTGCTGCGTGCCTGGCACGAAATCGACGACCAGTTGACTCGCTACAACGCCAGCCAGTTGCGCCGCGACAGCCTTGCCGAAGCGGTGCGCCAGAACCAGATTGCGCTGACCACGGCGCAGCAGCAGTACGTCGAAGGCGTGGTGGATTTCGTCAACGTGCTCACCGTGCAAAGCGCATTGTTGGCGACGCAGGAACAATGGGTGGAAAGCTCTACCGGCGTGTCGCTGGCGATGGTCGGCTTGTACAAAGCCTTGGGCGGTGGTTGGGAATCGGTGTACCCGCTGTAAACCGCGAAGCGCTGAGTCGCGAAAGTTGCAATGGGGCAGTGACCTGGATTTCTATCCCGGGGAAGGGCGCACGGTGGTGTCGAGCCTGGCCTACGACGGGTAGTCCTGTAGTGAGCGGGTGTTGCTTCTTAGGGGTTCTGCAAAAACACTACATATCCCCGAAACCACTGACTCTCCTTCAGGTACCCCGGTGCTTCCCATTCCCCGCCTTGAATCAACCCCACCTTGAATGGCAACCCCAGTCGATTCATCCGGGGTAAGTACGCCGCGTAATCCGGAATGCTATGGCGGCCCTGATAGGTCTGCACCACCACTTCATCCACCACACCCTTGAGCTGGGCGATGGCGGTCGGGTCGGCGTTGCTGCTCCAGTCCATCAGGCCGGTGATGCTCAGGCGCAGATCGGCGGGCAGGCGTTGGCGCAGGTCGCGCAGAAAGGCGGCGTATTCGTGCAGGTATTGGGTGCGTGCGTCGAAGTCGATCTGGATGCCGACTACCGGGTTACCCGCCTCGCGCCAACGTTGCACCTGGCCGAACACTTGGGTGTAGATCGGCTCCGGCCAGTGCAGGGTGTGGGCCCGGTACACTACCCAGACTTCGCCTTGGGTCAGGCGCGGCACACTGATGCCTTGGGCGATCAGTTGCACGCCGCGCTGGGGCGCGCGGCGGGTTGAGTTGATCTGGCCCTGGAGGATGTACAGGGTGTTCGCCTGTTTGAGCACCGGCTGGGGCGTGACACCACTCCACAGCCAGAAGGCGTCATAGTCCCGGGCGTCGACAGCGCCAAAGGCCGGGCTCGCCAGCAACAGCAAGCCGAGCCACAGGGGCTTCACCAGTAGTACTGCAACGATTTGCCCCACTGGGTGTCGGCAAAGCCGGTTTTCAGCTGACGGAACCACGCCTTGCGCACGGCCGGTTTAACGTCATTACCGCCGCAGCTGTTATAGCCGGAGGGGGCATAGCAGTTGATCGCGCGGAACAGGGCATAGGCCTTGTCGTTCTTCGGTGCCTTGGCGTTGGCGATGACGAGTGCGTAACCGTCGAGCCGCGAGAAGGTTTCACCTTTGAATTCCGAAGCGGTACTGCCCAGGCTACCAGCGGCACGTGCTTGTTCCAGAGGCATGCCATCCAGGCCGTTACGCAGGATGAACTCGCCGAAGCAGTTCAGGCCCTGTGGGTTTTTCCCGTCGTTCTGCAAGGTTGCGGCAGTTTGCGCGATGCTCGGGCATGCATAGCCGGACTCCGCTTTGTCACCGTTCCATTGGAATAGCTTCAGGTTCTGGCTGGCGCTGTAGACGTAGCCTAGGCTGGTGCCCAGCTTGTCGTCGGGCGCCGGAGACGGCAGTTGCTTGAGGTCGTCGGCGAAGGTGGCGAACTGGCTGTGCAGTAGGTCTTTGTAGAGCAGCACGAACTGTGCGGTGTTGCGCTCCACTGGGTCGCTGGCCTTGGCGAGTTGCTGGCGCAGCAGGTCCGGTCCGGCCACGTTGCGCAGCAAGATGTAGCGCACCTGTTTGGCGCTGATGGGCGAGTCGGCGGCAAAGACCTTGGCCAGTTGGCCGCTGCGCTCGTAGTTCATGGCCAGGGCCAATTCCAACTGGTCACGTTGCAGTGGCAGCTTGGCCAGCGGCAACAGTTGCAGCCATAGCGCTTCTGCACCTTTCCAATCTTTTTTCTCTTCCAGGGCCAAGGCGCGCAGGGTCTGTTGGCTGAAGGCGAAATAATCCAGGTTCGACGGCACCTCCTTGGGCAACCGCTTCAAGGCGCTGTCGGGCTGATGCTCGACGTACAGCGCGTACGCGGCCTGTACGTAGTCGAACAGTGCCGGCTCATTGGCAAATACGGCTTTTTGCCCGTCGAGGTCTTCGCGGCTCAGGCTCGGTGGCGTGTGGGCGCGCATCGCCATCAGGTCGATGACCAACTGAATCATGGGGCTTTGCACGGTGCTGCGACTGGCCATCAACAGCTTGAGGTCGGCTTCTTCCACCAGATCATCCACCGACGCATTGCGCTGTGCGTCCGTTGCCTGGGTCAGTTGCCAGGCGTAGGCCTGGGCCAGTTTATCGGCGTCGTTCGCCAGCCAGTACACCCGGCGCAGCAAGCCACGGGCAGAAACCGCGTAGGCGCCCTGTGGATAAGTTTTCAGGTAACCCAGGAAGCCTTCTTCGGCGTCGCTCAGGGCTGACTTATCCACACGCTCGAGTTTCGGCATGCCGTATTCGTCAAAGGCTTCGGCTTGCGCCTGGTTCAACGAGGTGCGCGCGGTCATGTACAGCGCGGTTTCTTTCAACCAAGGCAGGGCGCCGCTGCTGGCGGCGGCAAAACCGCGTTCGGCATCACTGAAGCGCCCGCTGTAGAAGTCGGCGGCGGCTTGCAGATAGGTCCGCAGCAGTTGGCCTTCGGTTGACTGAATCTGCTGTGGGTCCACCACTTGGCCAGTCCACTCGCATGTGCCGAGCAGCTGCAAGCGGGCCTTGACCAGCACGTCGCGTTCAGCCGCCGGCATGTCTGCCTTGACGACCTGGCCGATAAACGCTGCGGCGCTGTCGTCGTCATTGCTGCGGCAGCGGCTGCCTTCGCCGCTGAGGAAGGCTTGGCCGGCGGTTTTGGTATCAGCGCGCTGGATACCCAGCGGTGCGAGCAGTGCGTCGAGGCCGGGGCCCGATGATTCGTCTGCTTCGGACGGTGGCGTGTCATTGGCGGTCAGGCGATACACCGGGAACGGCACCGGGCCAAAGCCTTGCTCCAGATCGGTTTCATTCAGTGCGTTCGGCTTCAGGGGCTCCACCTGCTTGTCTGCCAGCAACAGACGCAGGTTGACCCGGCTGTCATTGCCCGGGCTCAGGAAGGGCAGGTTGCTGCAGCCTTCAAGGTTGTCGCGGGATACCCGCCAGTCGGGGTAGCACGAGTCATCGCCGCTGGCCTGGGCTTGGAAGGAAAGGCCGGCGAGCAACGCCAGTCCCAGAGATGGCAGAAAACCGATACGCATGACGTGTCCTTTGATCCTGAATCCTTGGAGGTCACAATCATAACGTACGCCTACAAAGACGTCGGTAGTGCCCACAATAAATTCAGATTTGTCCGCTTTGGGTTAGTGGCAATCTGACCTCGCTGCACAAGGCCCAGCGCTATAGTAGACAGCACTTCTACACGGCACCTGGCGGTTGCGAAACAGCAAGCGAAACCGGGGCTTTTGGCCTAGAGTGGCGCTAATTTGCTTACGTTCAGGGTTTGCCCGGAAAGCGGGCAGTATCAGGGGAATTGAGGTGCGACGGTCTGTGGTAGAACAAGACGACAAAATTGGGATTTTCCCCACGGTCAATCGCCTCTCGGCGGCCTGGGAAGGGGCCGGCTGGCTCAGCCGCTTATGGTGGGTGCCGATCCTGGCGCTGGCCATGGCCGTACGCTTTTATGGCCTGACGACCTCGGCGATCTGGGGTGACGAGGGGTCGAGCCTGCTGCTCAGTGAATACGCCATGGACGACCTGTGGTTCCACGCGGCCCATGACGTGCACCCGCCTCTGTACTTTTTCATGCTGCGCGGCTGGATCGGGTTGTTCGGCGACGGCATCTGGTCGATTCGCGGCATGAGTGCGATTCCCGGCGTGGTCGCCGTTGGCCTGGGTATCTGGCTGACGCGGCAACTGTCCACCCGCCGCGCTGCGGTGTTGGCGGGTGTGCTGCTGGCGCTGTACCCCACTGCCGTGCGCTACAGCCAGGAAGTGCGCATGTACTCACTGCTGGCCGTGTGGCTGCTGGCCGCCACGCTGGCGCTGGTCTATTGGGTACGCCGGCCCGAGCGCACGCGCTACCTGGCGGCTTACGTGCTGCTGATGGTGGCCGGTTTCTATACCCATTACTTCACCGCCTTGTGTGTGGTGGTGCATTGGGCTTACCTGGGGTTGCTGTGTACCTCCCAGGCGCCGGGTCAGCGTTTGATCCTGCGCCCTTCGTGGTGGTGCGCCAATGCGCTGATCGTGGGGCTGTACTCGCCCTGGCTGCCGAATCTGCTGGACCTGATCCAGCACGTCGAACAGCTCAAAGTCGGCGGCGATATCGGCTGGGAAGACCCGGTCACGCTTATCTCCGTACCGTCGATGGTCTGGCAGTTCATGCTCCAGGATGAGGGCATCGATTTCTGGAAGCCGTTGTTCTGGCTGTTCCCGCTGTTGCTGATTGCCGTGGTGGGTGTGACCGCCTGGCGTGATCGTGAGCCCCATCGGCCGGCCTGCCTGCTGGCGCTGTTCTTCCTGCTGCCGCTGCTGCTGGTGTATGCGGTGTCGTTTCTGTCGCCGGTATTCATTGAGCGCTACCTCACGGTGTATGCCCTTGGCTTGCCGATCTTGGTGGCCCTGGCCGTAGAGCGCCTGCCTAAACGCCTGTCGCGCTGGGGCACTGCGTTCCTGGTGTTGTTTGTCAGCGTGGAATTGCTGGGCGTGAAGAACAACTCCACGGTGGACGAGCATGACCAATTCAATGTGCCGGTGGAGTTCGTCAACCGTAACTACCAGGAAGACGATCGCATCGTGCTCAGCGACATGATGTGGTACCTCAGCTACGTGTATTACGACCAGACCGACGCCCAATTGCAGCTCTACACGCCGCCCAAACCGGATGGCACGTCGACTCGGCCAAACGCCTACGGCTTCGGCACCCTGGTGGACCAGGACGGCGGGCGCATTTACCTCGACCGCCTGTCGGCATTGCCGGCTGATACCCGACGCGTCTGGCTGATCAGCAGCACTGAGCCGCCGGATGATTTTGCACCGATTCCCGCTGATTGGCGCGAGCTTCTACGTCAGGATGGTGGCGGCGCACGGGCGCGTCTTTTTGTGCTGTGCCGCGGCCCAGAGCCTTCGCAGCCAGAGGGTTGCCGCTAAATCACTTTATCTCCGGTCTGCCGCGCTCCGACTGCGAGCACCACGCGCGGTCAACGCGTCGTTTGCGTGGCATTCACCTGAACTAGACTCTGGAGAGTCGTCTTTCTAGGAGTCTCCCATGGAATCGCCTGTACATAGCCTGCCGTCCTTGTTCAAACAGCTTGGGCTACCGGATGACCCGGTGAGCATTGAGCAGTTTGTGGCGGTGCATTCGCCGCTCAAGCGCGACCAGAGACTGGAGGACGCGTTTTTTTGGACAGAAAACCAGAAGAAGTTCTTGCGCAGTGAAATTCTGGAAGATGCGGATTGGGCCGAGGTGGTGGATGAGCTCAATCTTCTGTTGCACAGCGGGAGAGGGGTTTAAGGGCGTAAGTGGACTTTTTCTGAAGTTGAGCGATGCACATGAAGTGCCAAATCCAGCGTTGCGTGGCCGCTCAGGCTCAACAGCCAGTCTGAAACCAGCACCGATCCAAATGTGAGAGCGGGCTTGCTCGCGAATGCGGTGGGCCAGTCAACTTATCTTTTAACTGATACTCCGCTTTCGCGAGCAAGCCCGCTCCCACAGGTGCCCATCTGTGATGCTGCTACCGCAATTCTGCCGCTCAATGTGCGTGCTGAAACCTGCTTTACTTACCCACACTCGCCACCACCCATCCGCAAATTTGTATCAAAACTTGACGGCATTCGATCCATCCACCATATTGATAGTTAGCAAACTAACTGTATGCGAACTATTCAGTGTCCCAAGCCCTCGAACAACTTCATATGAACCTCAGCAGCAGCATGGTGGTGGGTGCGCGCAATTGGCGCAAAATCTGCCAGACCACGCTGGTGAGCTATGGCATCTCCGAAGCCTGCGCCGTGCCGTTGTTGATGATTGGCCGCTTGGGTGACGGTGTGCATCAGGTCAAGGTGGCCCAGGCGTCCGGGATGGAAAGCCCGTCGCTGGTGCGCCTGCTCGACCAGCTGTGCAGCGGCGGTTATGTGTGCCGCACCGAAGACCTCCACGACCGCCGCGCCAAGGCGTTGAGCCTCACTGAGCGTGGCCGTGAGTTGGTGCAAGCGGTGGAAGTGCAACTGGTGCGCCTGCGCCAGGAAGTATTGGCCGACATCGCCCACAGCGATCTGGAGGCCGCGCTGCGTGTGCTGCGGGCCTTTGAGGCGGCGTCGCTTTGAACGGATTCTTTACCGGTATGCCGCCGGCCCGCGATTGGTTCTACGGGGTACGTACGTTCGCTGCTTCGATGATCGCGCTGTATATAGCCATGCTCATGCAAATGCCGCGTCCGTATTGGGCAATGGCCACGGTGTATATCGTCTCCAGCCCGTTTGTCGGCCCTACCAGTTCCAAAGCCTTGTACCGCGCCATCGGCACCTTCATGGGGGCGGCGGCGGCGGTGATTTTCGTGCCGATGTTCGTGCAGTCGCCTTACCTTCTGGTTGTAGTGATTGCGTTGTGGACGGGCACGTTGTTGTTCCTCTCCATGCATCTGCGCACCGCCAATAACTATGCGCTGATGCTCGCTGGTTACACGTTGCCGCTGATTGCTTTGCCGGTGGTGGACAACCCGCTGGCGGTGTGGGACGTGGCCGAGGCGCGTACCGAAGAAATTTTCCTCGGTATCGCCGTGGCGGCGGTGGTGGGCGCGATGTTCTGGCCTCGGCGCCTGATGCCGGTGTTCGATGGCTCGGTGAGCAAGTGGTTCAGCGACGCCCAGGTCTACAGCCAGCGCTTTCTGACGCGCCATGTGGACCCTGAAGAAATCAGCACCTTGCGCAGCGGCATGGTCGCCACCTTCAACACCCTCGAATTGATGATCGGCCAGTTGCCCCACGAAGGCGCTCGGCCGCAGACGGTACGCAACACCAAAGAACTGCGTGGACGCATGATTCACCTGCTGCCGGTGGTGGATGCCCTCGACGACGCGCTGTATGCCATCGAACACCGCGCGCCGGAGTTTCTCGATCGCATCACACCCGTGCTTGAGGCCTCCCGACAATGGCTAGAGAACACCCAAGAAAATGCGCCCCTGGAAAGTTGGCGCGCCCTGCGGGATCAGGTTGACGCCCTGCAACCCCAAGGTGAAGCCCTGGACGACCGCCACACGCTGCTGTTCTCCAACGCCCTGTATCGCCTGGCCGAGTGGATCGACCTGTGGCAAGACTGCCGCAGTCTACAAGCCGCTATCCAGTGCGAAAGCCAGGACGCCTGGCGCGCCGTGTACCGCCATTGGCGCCTGGGTCGGCTCACGCCGTTTCTCGACCGTGGCCTGATGTTCTACTCGGCATTTTCCACGGTCACCGCGATCATCGTCGCCTCGGTGCTGTGGATTCTACTGGGCTGGACCGACGGCGGCAGCGCGGTGATCCTGGCCGCCGTGGCGTGCAGCTTTTTCGCCTCGATGGACGACCCGGCGCCGCAGATCTACCGGTTCTTTTTCTGGACGGCGATGTCGGTACTGTTCGCCAGCCTCTACCTGTTCCTGGTACTGCCCAACCTGCACGATTTCCCGATGCTGGTGCTGGCGTTTGCCGTGCCGTTCATCTGCATTGGTACGTTGACCGTGCAGCCGCGTTTCTACCTGGGCATGTTGCTGACGCTGGTGAACACGTCGTCGTTCATCAGCATCCAGGGCGCCTACGACGCCGACTTCCTCAACTTCGCCAACGTCAACCTGGCCGGGCCTGTGGGCCTGCTGTTCGCGTTTGTATGGACGCTGATCGCACGGCCCTTCGGTGCGGAACTGGCGGCCAAACGCCTGACCCGTTTCAGTTGGCGTGACATCGTCAGCCTGACCGAGCCTGCGACCCTGGCCGAACACCGGCACATGGCCGTGCAAATGCTCGACCGCCTGATGCAGCACTTGCCGCGCCTGGCCCTGATCAACCAGGACACCGGCACGGCGCTACGTGATTTGCGCGTGGCCCTCAACTTGCTCGACCTGCTGGCCTACGCACCGCGTATTTACGGGGTGCCGCGAGTGTTGCTCGACCAAGTGGTAGAAGGCGTCGGCGGCTACTTCAAGGCGTGCCTCAAGGCCGGTGAACGCTTGCCCGCGCCCAGCGGTCTGCTGATGACCCTGGACCGCACGCGACGCGCCCTTAACGGCCAGGGCCTGCAAGACGGAGACGACACCCGCCTGCATCTGTTGCACGCACTGGCTGGTTTGCGCCTGTCGTTGCTGCCCGGCGTGGAATTTATTGGCGGCACCGAGATGGAAGCGCCGCTACCTGATGGAGCGCCTTTATGATCGGTGATCTGGATATCAGCGGGGTGTTCCTTCCCACGCTGCTGGTACTGATGGGCATTACGTACGTGTTGTTTCTGGTGGTGCACGGGCTGTTGACCCGCGTCCACTTCTACCGCCTGGTCTGGCACCGGGCATTGTTCAATGTGGGGCTCTACGCGCTGTTGCTGGGTGCCGTGGACTCACTCAGTCGATACCTGATGACATGAAAAAACCTTTTTTGACCATCGGCCGTGTAGTCCTGACGTTGTTGATCGTGTCGTTTGCGGTCGTCGTTGTGTGGCGCATGGTCATGTACTACATGTTTGCCCCGTGGACCCGTGACGGGCACATCCGTGCCGACATCGTGCAGATCGCCCCGGACGTGTCCGGGCTGATCCAGCAAGTCGACGTGCGCGACAACCAGTTGGTGACCAAGGGCCAGGTGCTGTTTGCCGTCGATCAGGACCGCTTCAAGCTGGCCCTGCGCCAGGCCCAGGCTGCCGTGGCCGACCGCCAGGAAACCCTGGCCCAGGCCCAGCGCGAGTACAAGCGTAACCGTGGGCTGGGTAACCTGGTGCCGAGCGAACAGCTGGAAGAAAGCCAGTCCCGCGTGGCCCGCGCCCAATCGGCCCTGGCCGAAGCGCAAGTGACGGTGGACGCCGCCCAGCTCAACCTCGACCGTTCGGTGATCCGCAGCCCGGTGGACGGCTACGTCAACGACCGTGCGCCACGCACCCAAGAGTTCGTCACCGCCGGGCGCCCGGTGCTGTCGGTGGTGGACAGCAACTCCTTCCACATCGATGGCTATTTCGAAGAGACCAAGCTCGACGGCATCCACGTCGGCATGGGCGTGGATATCCGTGTGATCGGCGATAACGCCCGCTTGCGTGGGCATGTACAGAGCATCGTCGCCGGTATCGAAGACCGCGACCGCAGCAGCGGCTCCAACTTGCTGCCCAACGTCAACCCGGCGTTCAGCTGGGTGCGCCTGGCCCAGCGGATTCCGGTGCGAATCGCCTTTGATGATGTGCCCGCGGATTTCCGCATGATCGCCGGGCGTACTGCCACAGTGTCGATCATCGGTGACAAGCCTCAAGACCAAGACGGAGCCAAGCCATGAAGCAGCTGCTGGCAACCGCTGCGCTGGGGGTGTTGCTGTCGGCCTGCCAAGCGGTAGGCCCGGATTACAAGCTGCCGGAACAATCGGCCATCAACCGTGGCGACCTGCAAGGGCACATCGCGGGGGAGGGCAGCAACGTGGTATCGGCGCCGGTGCCGGCCGACTGGTGGAAACTCTACCAAGACCCGCGCCTGGATGAGCTGGTGCGCCAGGCCATGGCCTCCAACACCGACCTGCGGGTGGCTGCCGCCAACCTGCAACGTGCGCGCTACCAGACCCAAGAGGCTGAATCTGCCGGTGGCTGGAGCGCCGGGGTCAAGGCCGAGGCACAGCGCTTGCAAGAGTCCGGCGAGGCGTTTTTGCTGCCGGAAAAAGTCCCGGTGTCCAACATCGGCAGCGTCGGTATCAGCACTTCGTACCAGTTCGACCTGTGGGGCACCTTGCAACGGGGTATCGAAAGCGCCCAAGCCAGCGCCGACGCCGCGCAAGCCGCCGCCGATATCGCACGTATCACCCTGGTGGCCGATGTGGTGCGCTCCTACACCCAGGTGTGTGCCGCTAACGAAGAACTGGCGATTGCCAACGAGTCGCTCGACCTGCAAGGCCAGAGTACCCAGCTGACTCAGCGCCTGCGTGACGCCGGACGCGGTGATGAAACCCAGGTGACCCGTTCGCAAACCCAATACAAATCCTTGCGCGCCGACATGCCGCGCTATACCGCCGCACGCCAGGCGGGCTTGTTCCGCTTGTCGATGTTGCTGGCCAAGCCGGTGGATCAATTGCCGGCCGGCACTGCCACCTGCGCCGAGCTGCCGCACATCGCCCAGTTGCTGCCGGTGGGCGACGGTGCCGCGCTGCTCAAGCGTCGTCCCGATGTGCGCCAGGCTGAACGCCAACTGGCCGCCGCCACCGCGCGGATCGGCGTGGCCACCGGTGCGCTGTACCCAGACATCAGCATCGGCGCCACCGTCGGTACCGTGGGTATTCTGGACGACCTGGGCACCGCACCCGCCAACCGCTGGGGCTTTGGCCCGTTGATCAGTTGGACGGTGCCGACCAACGGCGCCCGGGCACGTATCCATGAAGCCGAGGCCGCGACCCAAGGCGCCCTGGCGCACTTCGACGGTGTGGTGCTCAACGCCATCCGCGAAACCCAGACCGGCCTGGCGCAATACACCGCACAATTGCAACGCCGTGACGCGTTGGCCGATGCCGGCGAGTCGGCCAGGGAAGCCTCGGAGCAGACGCACCGCTTCTTCCAGGCCGGCCGTGCGTCGTTCCTGGCCGACCTGCAAGCCACCCGCACCTACACCGACGTGCGTGCACAACTGGCTGCGGCCAACACCCAGGTCGCCATGAGCCAGATTGATCTGTTCCTGGCGTTGGGCGGTGGTTGGGAAAGCGGACGAACGCAAGCAGCACCCGCCAGCAAACCCTGAGCAAATAGCTATGCTTTGACTGGCGGGCCCCGTGATGGCTCGCTGGTCATTGCTCGCGATTGCTCACGGGGATTCCAATAATGAAAAACCCTTATGCTCCCGCTTTCTGGTGCGTGTTCTTCGCGCTGGTGCTGCTATCGGCTGCCTACTTCTACGGCGTCATGCTTGCCCATCAACTCGACAAGGCCATGGTGTTCCTCGACAGCGCCTGCGCGATGATCGGCACATTGTCCATCGGCGTGGTGGCCTGGGCGTCTTATCAAAACCAACGGGTGAAGAAACGGCTGCTTGAACAAGGCAAGACCCGCGTGGCGATCTGGGACACCAAAGTCGCCCTGCGCCGCGTCGAAACCGTGTTCGACCGCTATTTCTGGGGCAGCTACTGGCAACCTGGGCGCACCTTTCAGGAAGTCATGGGCGAACTCACCGGCACGCCCCTGGAAAAAAGCCTCGAAGCCCTGAAAAAACAGTGCGTGCTCCTCGATCAGCAAGTCGCCGACGGCAGGCATTGGCTGAATAACGCGCGTGAGTTATCGGATGTGGCCAACCAGATGGCCCGTGAACGCTACCAACTGGACTTCTGTGACCCCAAGGTGGACACCCCGGGCAATGCCGTGATCCACCGTGAGTTCGAGGTGCTGGTGTACACCTGGACGGCGCGCCTGAAGAGTTTTGACCACCAGCTCGATGAGATCGATATGGAGTATTCCTGAACCAAGTGCCGACTTGATCGCTCTGAGAAAACTGGGCCGTGCGCGGCCGCCAGTGCTAATCTTCCCCCGTTTTCGGCGGGCTTGAGCCAACCCCCTCGGGGTTCAAGGAAGACAGCCCACTTCTCACAGGATTTGATCAGGTCACTTCATGAATAAGCCAGCTGTTGTTTTCTTGGGTTTCGTTGTCGCCATCGGCGCCGTCAGTGCAGGCGGTGCCTGGTACACCGGCAAGCAATTGGAGCCGGTGTTGCAAACCGCAATCCAGAACGCCAACAAGGAACTGCAGACCTCCATGGCCGGCGTCGACGGCAGCGTGAACCTTGAGCTGGTGTCCCTGGACCGTGGCGTGTTCAGCAGCACGGCTCACTACCGCCTCAAGGGCCAGGGCACGGTCTTCGGTGAAGACAACCCGAACCCAGAGCTGCTGTTCGTCGACCATATCGAACACGGCCCGCTGCCGTTCTCGCGCCTGGTCACGCTGAAGTGGCTGCCGGTCATGGCCACCAGTCACTACGAGCTGGAAAAGAACGCCACCACGGAAAAATGGTTCGCTGCCAGCAAAGACGTGTCGCCGCTCAAAGGCGTGGCCAATATCGGCTACAGCCTTTCGGTCAACGGCAACGTCGAATTGCTGCCCCTGGAGATCAAGGATGACAAGTCCTCGGTGAGCTTCTCCGGCGCCAACCTGGACTTCGACAGCACCGCCGAAGGCAAGAAGGTCAAGGCCAGCGGCTACATGAACAGCCTCAAGGTCAGCGCTATCGACGGTAACGGCGAGGCATTCGAAGCCGAACTGGCGGGCCTGACCGTGGCCAGCAACCTGGCAAAATCCACCTTTGGTTTCTACACCGGGCAAAACACCGTTGAGCTGACCGACACCAAAGTCACCTTCGGCCCGCAGAAAGCCGTGCTGACCCTCAAGGGCTTCGAGCAGAAAGACACCAGCGAAACCAAGGACAACAACCTGGCTGGCCGTGTCGACTACAAGATCGATGAGATCGGTTACCAGGGCAAACCTGTCGGTTCGGCGGCCATGGCCCTGAGCATGAAAAACGTTGATGTCCCGGCGATGCTGGTGCTGACCAAGCTGTACCAGGACAAGATGCAACCGGTACAAGCTGCTGCCGCTGCCGGCCAGCCGGTGCCTGAGCTGCAATTGACCGAGGCCGAACAAACCCTGGCTGAAACCAACGTCAACCAAGTGCTGGCCGCCAAACCGCAAGTGGCGGTGGAAAACCTGTCGCTGAAAACCACCCACGGCGAAAGCAAATTCAATCTGATCGTGGACCTGGCCAAGCCGACCTCCATGGAGTTGCCACCGGTTGAATTGGGCAAGCAAATGGTGGCTTTGCTGGATGCCAACCTGACCCTGTCCAAGCCAATGATTGGCGACGTGGCGGCACTGCAGGCCCAGGTGGATGGCGTCACCGATCCGAAAGCCATCGAGCAGCAATCCCAGATGGCGGCAGAAATGGTCAGCAGCATGGCCGTTGGCACTCAACTGGCGACTCTGGTGGGTACCGACGTGGTCTCCAAACTGCACTACGCCAACAATGAAGTGACCTTCAACGGCCAGAAGATGACCGTCGAGCAATTCATCAGCTTTGTCATGGCTAAAGTCGGCGCGGTCAGCCACGCGCAATAACGGCTAACACGGCCAACAATGTGGGAGCGGGCTTGCCCGCGAAGGCGGTGGTTCAGTCACTGATGTGCTGAATGACACACCGCCTTCGCGAGCAAGGCCGCTCCCACATTCGTTTCAGGGTGGCCCAGTGCAGCTAATTCTGAACAATTGTTCCTGATGGGTCTTTTCCTTACATTTCTAAGGGATAGTTCCTACAGGAAAGCTAGGTCGGGTCACTGGACGCCGACACCCCTGATGCAAATTGCTCAGGACCGCCTATCGTTGTAGCTTTCCGTGTGTAAGGAAGCTCACGACATGCTGCGAAACCTCCCTCTCAGTGCGCCAGGCCGGCTGCGCCTGCTCATTGGTGCCGCTTTATGCAGCCAGTTGCTGGTTCCTGCCTTCGCTGTGGCCGATCCGGCGTATGACGCCCTGATCATCCAGGCGCGTAACGGCAACTTCACGCCTGCCCTGACTCAATTGCGCCAACTGCCCGCCGAACGCCAGACGCCGGGGCAGATCAGTGATCATTTGGTGATTGCCGGCTGGGCCGGGCAAGATGCCGAAGTGCTGAAGGTGTATGAAGCCCAGGGCAAAAATCGCAACCTGACCACCCAGGCGCTCGCCACGGTGGCCCGCACCTATCGCAACCAGAAGCAGTGGCCGCAGGCCCTGGCTGTCTACCAGCAAGCGCTGCTGCGTGAGCCGAACAATGTCGACCTGCAACTGGGCCAGGCCCTGACCCAGGCTGACGGTGGCCAAATCAACGAAGCCGTGTTGCGCACCCGTGCGCTGGTGGCCGCCAAGCCGAACGATGCCAACCGACGAATGGCCCTGGGCTACGCGCTGACCCGCGCCGGCTTGAACTTCGATGCCCTGAATGAATTCGACAAGGCGTTCGTGCTCGCCGGCGACAAACCGGAGGTGGTGCGCGAATACATTGTTGCCCTGCAAAAGGCCCGTCTGCCGGAGCCGGCGCTGCGTTTGTCGGCCAAGCATCCTGGCGCGCTGGACGCCGTGACCCAACGCCGCCTGGAAGGCGACCTTGCCGCCGAACGCGTGCGCATGGCCGAGTTCGCCACGCGCAGCGAGAAAGAGCGCTATGTGATCGCCGACCGCGCCCTTAACGACTACGACCAATTGCTTGCCCGCTGGACCCCGGATGCCAGTGCTCATGACGATGTGGTGCGCTGGCGCATCGACCGTCTGGGCGCCCTCAAGGCGCGGGCGCGCACTGCCGAGGTGATCCGCGAGTACGAAACCCTGCAAGGCGAAGGCGTGCAATTGCCGACGTACGCAATCCGCTGGGTCGCCGCCGCTTACCTCGACCAGCGCCTGCCGGAAAAAGCCGAGCCTCTCTACCGACAAGCGCTGGCCGCACCGGATGCCGACCCGGCCGACCGTGTCGAAGACAGCACCGCGCTGTTCTACGCCCTGGTGGAAAGTGACAAAGCCCTGGAGGCCCGCGAAGTCGCGAGCAATCTGGCCAAGAGCCAGAACCCCCGCGAAGAACTCAAGGGCTTGCCCATCGGCAACCCCAACGACAACTGGATGGATGCGCAGCAACTGGCCGCCCAGGCCGACACCTTCACCGGTGACTTGCCTGGCAGCGAAGCGGGCCTTGAGACGCTGGTGCGAAAAGCCCCCGGCAACGTCAGCCTGCAACTGGCTCAAGCCAATATGTACCGCGCCCGGGACTGGCCGCGCCGCTCTGAAGGTGCCCTCAAGGAAACCGAAGCCCAGGCGCCACGCGATATCAGCTTGGAGGTGTCCCAGGCCTATACCGCCATGGACCTGCAAGAGTGGCGGCAGATGGACACGCTGACCGACGACGTGTTGGCCCGCAACCCGGACAACCGCCAGGTACAGCGCCTCAGCCGTCTGCGTGACGTGCATGATATGGCTGAGCTGCGTGTCGAGGCTTACACCGGTAAAAGCTACGGTGGCGGTAACAATGGCGCGGGAGCGGTATCCGGAAGCCGTGACTGGGGTATTGAAAGCCGCATTTACACGCCGCCCATCGACGAAGATTGGCGTCTGTTCGCCGGTGCCGGTTATGCCACTGCCGACTTCTCCGAAGGCACCGGCCAACACCGTTGGCAACTCGTGGGTGTGGAGCGGCGCACCCGCGATATGACCCTGGAAGCCGAAGTCTCCAATCACTCCTACGGCTATGGCTCCAAACAAGGCGCGAGCGTGTCGATTGCGCGCGACATCAACGACAACTGGCAATACGGCGGCAGCCTCGGCTACCTCCTCGCCAGCACGCCGCTGCGGGCGTTGAATGCCGATATCACGGCCAATGGCGGCAGCGGTTTCATCCGTTGGCGCGCCAATGAAAGCCGCGAGTGGAAACTGGCATTGAGCCCGTCCCATTTCAGCGATGGCAACGACCGCCTCGAAGCCTTGCTCACTGGGCGTGAGGGCCTCTACAGCTCGCCCCATGTGCAAGTCGACCTGGGCCTGGAAGTGGGCGCCAGCCGCAACACCAAGGACGACACGGTGTATTTCAACCCCAAGTCGGACTTCACCGTGTTGCCCACCCTCACGGTCAATCATGTGCTCTATCACCGCTACGAGACTCAGTGGAGTCAGCAGTTCCAGGTCGGTGCAGGTACGTACAGCCAGCGGGATTACTCAACCGGTGGCATTGGCTTGATCGGCTACGGCCAACGCTTTCGTTGGAACGACGTTCTGGACGTGGGCGCCAACCTGAGCCTGATCAGTCGACCTTATGACGGCGACCGCGAACGCGATCTGCGCTTGCTCGTCGACCTCAATTACCGTTTCTAGAAAGAGCCTGACCATGACCGTCCTCAGCCGTTGCTTGTTGGTCCTGGGTTTAGTGCTGGCCAGCGCCTGCGCCCAGCAACCCGCGCCCTACACCCCACCCGCCGAGCGGCCGACACCGCTCAACGAAGCGCCGTGGCCGAAAAACCACTTCCTGGGCATTGCCTACCACGACGTCGAGGATCGCGACCCCGACCAGGCCGTGGTAGCGGTGCGTACCGAGCGCCTGATTGAACAGTTGGCCTGGTTGCGCGAGAACGGCTATCAGCCGGTGTCCGTCGACCAGATCCTGGCTGCGCGCCGAGGTGGCCCGGAGTTGCCGCCCAAGGCCGTCATGCTCAGTTTCGATGATGGTTATTCCAGTTTTTACACGCGGGTGATGCCGATCCTGCGTGCCTACCACTGGCCGGCGCTGCTGGCGCCCGTAGGCTATTGGATCGATACCCCGCTGAATCAGCCGGTGGATTTCGCCGGGATGCCACGGCCGCGTGGGGAATTCCTCACCTGGCAGCAGATCCGGGAAGTGTCCCAATCCGGGCTGGTGGAGATTGCTGCGCACACTGACGCCAGCCACAAAGGCATACTGGCCAACCCTCAGGGCAACCTGGAGCCGGCCGCGACCAGCCTGCGCTTTGACCCGGCCACGGGCCGCTATGAGACCCAGGCGCAGTTCGATGCGCGGATGCGTGCCGATGTCGCCGCCATCTCGAAAAAGATCCAGACCGTTACCGGTAAGGCGCCACGGGTGTGGGTGTGGCCGTACGGCGCGGCCAAAGGCACCTCATTGGCTATCGTCGGCGAACAGGGTTACCAGATGGCGCTGACCCTGGACGACGGCCTCGACGACCTTGGCAAGCTGATGAACAGCCCGCGCTTCCTGGTGGCCTCCGACCCGGATGGCGAGCACTTCGCCAACAGCATCGTTGCCGTGCAGGCCCCAGCGCCCTTACGGGTGCTGCATGTGGACCTGGATAACGTCTATGACCCGGACCCGGCCCAACAAGCGCGCAACCTAGACCAGTTGGTGCAGCGCGTGGTGGACATGGGCGCGGGCACCGTCTTCCTGCAAGCCTTCGCCGACCCCAAGGGCGACGGCCTGGTGCACTCGCTGTACTTCCCCAACCGCCATCTGCCGGTGCGCGCCGACTTGTTCAACCGTGTGTCCTGGCAGTTGCACACCCGTGCCCATGCCAGCGTCTACGCATGGATGCCGGTGCTCAGCTTCGCCCTTGACCCCAAGCTGCCCCGCGTGACGCGCTGGGACCCGCAGACCGGCAAGGTGGGTCTCGACCCGGATCAATACAAGCGCTTGTCGCCGTTTGACCCGCAAGTGCGCAAGATCATCGGTGAAATCTATGAAGACTTGGCGCGCAACAGTGCCATCGACGGCGTGCTGTACCACGATGACGCCGTGCTGTCGGATTTTGAAGACGCCAGCCCCGCCGCGCTCAAGGCTTACGCCGCCAGCGGTCTGCCCGACAGCATCGCGGCCCTGCGCGCTGATCCTGAGGTGATGCACCGCTGGACCCGTTTCAAGAGCCGCTACCTGATCGACTTCACCAATGAACTGACGGCCAAGGTCCGTGCCATTGGTGGGCCGCAGGTGCTGACCGCGCGCAATATCTTCGCCGAGCCTATGCTTAACCCAAGCAGCGAAGCCTGGTTCGCACAGAACCTCGACGACTTTCTCCAGACCTACGACTGGACCGCGCCGATGGCCATGCCATTGATGGAAGGCGAAACGCAGAAAAACTCCAATGCCTGGCTGGAGAAACTGGTCGCCACGGTCAAGGCCCGCCCTGGCGCGCTTGAACGCACGGTGTTCGAGCTGCAAGCCAAAGACTGGCGCACGAAAGAAGCGACCGATATCAACGGTGCGCAGATGGCTGAATGGATGGGGGTACTCAAACGCCAGGGGGTCAGGAGCTTTGGCTACTACCCGGACAACTTCCTGGAAAACTCACCGGACCTGAACACCGTGCGTCCGGCCCTTTCCAACCAGTGGAACCCTTGATCATGTTTGACAGAATCCTGGCTCTATTTGTCTTGGCACTGGTATTGGGCGTACCCCTGGGCCTGATCTTCCTGGTGACCGGGCAGTTCCTGATGGACTTCGTGTTTTTCTACCCGTTGTTCATGTCCGGACTGTGGATCGCCGGCGGCCTGTATTTCTGGCTGCATTGGGAGCGCCACTGGCCGTGGGAAGAAGACACGCCGGCGCCGACCCTGGCCGGCAACCCGCTGATCTCGATCATCATCCCTTGCTACAACGAGGGCGATAACGCCGCCGACACCATTCATGCGGCGCTGGACCAGCTCTACCCGAATATCGAAGTGATCGCGGTCAACGACGGCTCCACGGACAACACCGCCGCCGTGCTCGACGCCCTGGCCCTGGAAAACCCGCGCCTGCGCGTGCTGCACCTGGCGCAGAACCAAGGCAAGGCCGTAGCCCTGCGCATGGGCGCCGTGGCCGCGCGCAGTGAGTACCTGGTGTGCATCGACGGTGATGCGTTGCTCGACAAAAACGCAGCGGCCTACATGGTTGCACCGATGCTCGACAACCCGCGCCTGGGGGCGGTGACCGGCAACCCACGTATCCGCACGCGTTCGACCCTAATTGGCCGTGTGCAGGTGGGCGAGTTTTCGTCGATCATCGGCTTGATCAAGCGCACCCAGCGGGTGTTCGGCCGGATCTTCACGGTGTCGGGTGTGGTGGTGGCGTTCCGTAAAAAGGCGCTGGACCGCATCGACTACTGGAGCACCGACATGATCACCGAGGACATCGATGTCAGTTGGAAGCTGCAACTCGATCACTGGGCCATCTTCTACGAGCCGCGCGCCCTGTGCTGGATCTTGATGCCCGAAACCGTCGGCGGCCTGTGGAAGCAGCGCTTGCGCTGGGCCCAGGGTGGCGCTGAGGTGCTGTTCAAGAACATCCGTGGTATCTGGCAATGGCGCCATCGCTACCTGTGGCCGCTGCTGTTCGAATACTGCCTGTCCACCGGCTGGGCCTTCACCTTCTTGCTCTCGGTGATTTTCTGGGCTGTGGGTAAGTTCATCGTGCTGCCACCGGCGATTGCCGTGGACTCCCTGGTGCCACCGGCGTTTACCGGGCTGGTACTGGCGATGGTGTGCCTGCTGCAGTTCGCGGTGAGCATCCTGATCGACCGGCGTTATGAAAAAGACCTGTGGAAAACCCTGTTCTGGACCGTTTGGTACCCGATGGTGTTCTGGCTGGTCAGCTTGTTGACCACCTTGGTCAGCTTTCCCAAGGTGCTGTTCAACCAGCATCAGAAACGCGCGCGCTGGGTCAGCCCGGATCGCGGTATCAAACCCAGCGAAGAGGAGGCGTGATCATGAAACTGGTCAGAACGCGTCAAAACGTCGTGATGTGGGTCATCGATGTACTGCTGACCCTGCTGGCCTGGTTCGGGCTGATTTGGCTGCTGGCGCGCGGCATGAGCGCGATGCTGGAAACCCATGGCGGTCCACGCCTGGAAGCGCCGATCTTTGCCGCGCTCAACACCTTGCAGGTGTACCTGTGGATCGCCTTGTTTAATGCGGTGATCCTGATCAGCTGGGCGCGTTACCAACAACGCAAAGGCCGCAAGTTCGCCCAGCGCCGCGCCGAGGCCAATGCCCTCAGTGACAAGCACCTGAGTGAAAGTTTCAACTTGGGTGAGGGCGACCTGGAGCAATTGCGCCGACCGGGTGTGCTGGTGATCCATAACGACGAGGAGGGCGGTGTGGAAGAAGTGAAGTCCCATGTGTCCCGCGACGTGGAACGCCCGCCGCTGACACTGGTGCCCGGCACGCCAAAAGACAAAGACGCCGGTTGACTTGTAGTGAGCGGGCTTGCCCCGCGCTGGGGGGCGAAGCCGCCCTAAAACCTGCTATCACGTTTTATCTGACACAACGCGGCGGTCGTATTGGGG
>NZ_JBWKUX010000024.1:0-31273 GCF_059421065.1 Pseudomonas sp. GW821-FHT03A09
TGTCCCCTTCGTCTAGTGGCCTAGGACACCGCCCTTTCACGGCGGTAACAGGGGTTCGAGTCCCCTAGGGGACGCCATTTGCGGGAATAGCTCAGTTGGTAGAGCACGACCTTGCCAAGGTCGGGGTCGCGAGTTCGAGTCTCGTTTCCCGCTCCATATTCAACAAAAACGCCGATCAGAGATGATCGGCGTTTTTGTTTGTGCGTTTTATTGCTCGGCAACCGCAAGTTGCAGGCTTGCTCAAAACACGTGCGTTGATGCATCAAGGCCGTCACCCAGGGCTTGATGATATCCAGCGTGGTGATTTGCTCCGGTCCAAGTGTCCTGCCCGCATTCAGTTGGACGTTGTACTGCACCTCATCCACGGAAATGTACTGTTCGAAATAGCGCTGGTAGTACTCGGTGCTCAGAAAATGCTCTGGCGCAATGTCGGACAAATGGAAAAAGCCGCTCTGCGGGTTTTCACGGTTGGCGATGTAAAACGGGTCCAGCAGGAACAGTCCCTTTACATAATGTTGTGTCAGGGCGTCGACCTCTTCCGCATCGGCCACCTCGGGCATACTGATGACCTGGACGTGTTGGTCGGCGCTAAGTATTTGTAGGTATTTACTAATCGAAGGTGCCGGGTATATTCACCCTCCAGCGGATAAAGGCCATGAGGGCCTGTCGTTTTGACAAGGATAGTTAAATGAGTCAATCACATTTGCGCGCCATGTTTCTGGCCTCGCTGGTCTGCATGGGGGCAAACATGCCGGCGGCAGCGGCTGAGGCACAGGTGAACCTGTACAACTGGTTCGGGTTGATCGCTCCGCAAACGCCGAAGGAATTCGAGGAGAAGACCGGCACCAAGATACACCTGGATGCCTTCGACAGCGCCGAGATCATGCAGAGCAAGGTCATGGCCGGTCGCACCGGGTATGACGTCGTCGTCGCCACCTCCAATGTCTTGCCAAGCCTGATCCAGGCGGGCGTCCTGGCGCCGCTGGATCGCAGCCAATTGAGCAACTATGCCCATATCGATCCGGACATGCTGGCGCTGCTGGCGACCAATGATCCCGGCAATAAGTACGCCGTGCCTTATCTATGGGGCACCACCGGCATCGGTTACGACGTCGACAAAGTCAAGGCAGCCTTGGGTGACAACGCCCCGGTGGACAGCTGGGATCTGATCTTCAAAGAAGAAAACATCAGCAAGCTGAAGTCATGTGGCGTGGCGATGATGGACTCGCCCAGCGAAATCATTTCCATTGCTTTGCATTACCTCGGCCTGCCGAGCAACAGCCAGAACCTTGAGGATTACCAGAAGGCCCAGGCGCTGCTACTGAAAATCCGCCCTTACATTCTTTACTTCGACTCATCCAGAACCGATGCCGACTTTGCCGATGGCAATATTTGTGTGGTGGTGAGTTGGGCGAGCGGGGCGCTGACGGCCAAGGCCGTCAATGAGAAAAACAACACCGGCCGCAAGATTGCCTACAGCCTGCCGCGTGAGGGCGGGCTGGTGTGGTCGGAAAACTTTGTGCTGCTCAAGGACGCACCCCACGCCAAGCAAGGGTTGGCATTCATCAACTACATGCTTGAGCCCGACGTGATTGCCAAAAGCTCAAACCACACGCTGTACCCGAACGCCAACAAGGATGCCACTCACCTTGTGGAGCAGAAACTGCGTGACGACCCTTGGATTTATCCTTCCAAAGAGACCATCGCCACGCTGGTTCCCCTTGAGCCGCTGCCGTTGAAGCTGGAGCGAATTCGCACGCGTGTGTGGACCAAGGTGAAGAGCGGTACGTGATTGGGTGACTGACCAAGGGGCTTTGCACAGAAGTCCGGGAGAGGGAGATGAATCATGGGCCAACGTGATTACCCGTACGACGTGAAATCGGATGATGACAACGCGTACAAGGAAATTGAAGAGCAGATCGGCCACTGCACGCCTGAGCAAGCCTGGGCTATGTATTACGTCTCGACCGGCATGGTACGTGAGTACATAACCCGGGCGGTGATGGAACACATTGGCCGGGGCAACCGGGCGTTGCTGCTTGAGTTTCCCGAATTGGCCCGGGTGGAAAAGAAGTCGCGTTTCCTGCTCCCTCTCTGACAAAACCGCCGATCACTGATGATCGGCGTGTGTGCTCACCGCGTGTTCAAAGCCCGCGCCAGGCGCAGCGTGGCTTGACGGATCTCATCTCGATCAAGCGAGGCAAAGCCCAGGCGCAGGGCATTTTCCGGCAGGTTCATCGGCGAAAACTGACGTGCACTGCGCACCACGACGCCCTGGCCTTGGGCCGCTTTTACCAACTGATCAACGTTTGTTTCATCCTGGAAGCGCACCCAGAGTGCCAGGCCGCCTTCGGGCTCGCGCACTTGGATACGCTCACCGAATGCCTCCTGTAAGCAGCTCTGCAGTACCTCTCGGCGCGCCGCGTATTCTTTCGAAACACGGCGCAGGTGTTTCTTCAATTCGCCATGGTTGATCAGGTCCGCCAGCATCTTCTGCGCGACCGCGTCGCTATCTCCCACCACCAGGGCCGCGCTCCTCTGCAGCACCTCGATCACGCTGGCGGGGGCGACGACATAGCTGCATCGGAAGGTTGCGCCCAACGCCTTGGATAGTGAGCCGATATAGATCACATGGCGTTGCGCGTTATCACTGGCCAGCGGCAAGTACGGCCGTCCGTTGAAGTGGTATTCGTGGTCGTAGTCTTCTTCGATCACGCAGAAATTGTGCTGCGCCGCCAATGCCAACAGATGCTGTCGGCGTGCGGCATGCAGGCTCACGGTGGTGGGGAACTGATGGTGTGGTGTGAGGTAAATCATCCTCACATTGTGCGTGTGGCATAACCGCTCGATGTGGTCCGTTCGACAGCCTTCGTCGTCCATATCGACCATGACCAATTGTGCACCGAGCTTGCGGAAGATTTCCCACGCCGGTGGGTAGCTCAGGCGTTCTACCAGCACCACGTCACCCGGTTGGATCAGCAGGCTGGCGGTCAGGAACAGCGACACCTGGGTGCCTGGGGTCAGACAGATATTCTCGGCACTGACGGCCAGCCCCCGGTTGTTGCGCAGCATCTCCGCCAGCGCGCAACGCAATTCATAGCCGGTGCCTTCGCTGCCATAACGCACGGAGTTGGATGCAAAGCTGTTGCGCAGGGCGTTGCGGTAGTAGCGATGCAATACGGCCTGGGGCAGTAAGCGGTGGTCGCAGGCGCCGTTATCGAAAAACAGAGCGTCATGTCGATGTTGCAGGGCGATCACTTGGGCATTCTGGGTGAAGTACGGAACACTCGCTTGCTCCAGCAATGGCGGGGCAAAAGAGTGCTGTGCGCAGCGCGGCGTTGGCGTGGAAGCCAGTTGCGCATTGACGAACGTCCCGCGTCGCGGCTCGCTGATCAGCCAGCCTTTGGTCAAGGCCTCTTCGTAGGCCAGGATGACGGTCTTGCGGTTGACGTCAAGCAACTGCGCCATTTCCCGTGTGCCCGGCAACAGCGTGCCGGGCGGCAGGCGCCCCTCGACGATCGCGGCTACCAGGCCCTCGGCAATTTTGCGATAGGAGGCTTGGCGGCTGCTTTCATCCAGCTTGAGCAATGGGCGCCATTTACGCATCTGGACCATCTGAAGTATCCAAAACTGGAGGTTTTAATGGGCCTAGTCTAGCGCAACAATCAAGCCTCACTCACCCCGAGGTCTTTATGAATACACGCCATGTCATCGAACTGTCCCCCTCGGGGAAAACCTTTGAAGCCGGTGACGAGCTGTTGCTGGACGCGATGCTTGCCAGCGGCCTGTCCGTGCCGTTCTCGTGTCGACGCGGAGCGTGTGGATCATGCAAGGTCGTCGTCACTGAGGGGCACTACCGGGCCAAGCAGCTGGCGCCGGGTGCCCCCGCGCCATGCTATCCCCTGGCAGCCAATGAAATGCTGCTGTGCCAGAGCCATGCCGACACTGATATGCGCCTGGAGATTCCCGGCTGGTCGCTGGACACGCCTGCGCTGGTTGTCGAAGCGACGGTGCTGAGCAAACGGGCACTCAGCGCCGATATCATTGAGTTGGTCGTGATGCCGGATATGCCGTTGGCGGTGCGGGCGGGACAGTACCTCAAATTCCGCCTGGTCGACGGAGACTCGCGTTGCTTCTCCATCGCCAACCTGCCGGCCGACGGCGATGGACGCCTGGTGTTTCAGATTCGCCGAGTGAACGGCGGTTTTTTTTCCGAAGCCCTTCTGGGCGCTCTTGAGGCCGGCGATCTGTTGCAGCTGGAGGGGCCTTTTGGTGCCTGCACCTGGCAGGACGATGACGCTGCGCCTGTGGTCCTGTTCGCCACGGGCACCGGCTACGCGGGTATCAAGCCGATCCTGTTGACCGCCTTGAAACGCGATGTCGAGGTGACGTTTTACTGGGGCGGTGCGCAGGCGGCAGATTTTTACGAGCGCGAATTCCTGGACCAATCGATCATCGACCACCCACGTTTTCACTGGCATCCGGTCCTGGTGTCCGAGGGCAGGGTGCAGGAAGTTGCGCTGAGCCACGGACATCATTGGGATGCGGTCCAGGTATACGCCTGCGGCAACGGCGCCATGATCAGCCAGACCCGTGAGCAGTGCCTGAACGCGGGCTTGCCGAGCCATCGCTTCGTGGCGGAAGCCTTTGTGCCCAGTGGCCGGTCGAGTGCCGACACGCTGCTCGATTCACTGGATGAAACCTGGGAAAAAGTCGGGCCGCGTTATTCCCTCGACGGCATGCTCGCAGCGCGTGAGAAAAGCGTACGTGCGCTGGCGGCCATCGCCAGCCAATTGAAAGTCGGCATGACCACCGGAGCCGCCCTGGAAATGGCCGCCGAACAGTTGCAGGTCATGGGCGCGTCCCATACCTGGCACCCCACCTACATCCGTTTTGGCGACGACACGGTGCGTCCGCCCCGCGAAGGCATCGACCCATTGCGCACACTGCGCCCCAGCGACATCGTGGTGGTGGACCTTGGCCCGGTGTGGGATGGCTACGAGGGTGACTATGGCGATACCTTCATCTTCGGTGAGGCGCCGTTGCATCTGGAGTGCAGGAGGGTGTTGCACGAAGTCTTCGATGAAACCCGCGAAGCGTGGCTGCGGGGCATGACCGGCTGCGAGCTTTATGACTTTGCCGAAGCGCGCGCCGTGGCCAAAGGCTGGCGGCTGTCACGCAATCTGGCAGGCCACCGCATTGCGGACTTCCCCCATGCGTTGTTCGGGAACAAGGAACTCGCGGACTTGGAGATCACGCCCAGCGAAATGGTGTGGGTATTGGAGATCCAGCTGTGTCATCCCACCCTGCCGATCGGTGGGTTCTTCGAAGATATTCTGATGCATTGAGCCCGCCATTGCGGCGGGCTCAATGGGCCTTAGAGCTTCGGCAACTGCCCGACGCGGCTCATCATCTCGGTGACGATTTGCAGGTCGATCAGGAACTGGTCGACCGTCTTGAATTCACCGTCGGTGTGCCCGGTGTACTTGACTTCCGGACGCGCCAAGCCGAACTGCACACCATTAGGCAGCTCATGCACGGAGGTGGCGCCGGCCGAGGTGCCGAACTTGTGCTCCATGCCCAGGTTCTCGCTGGCCACGGCCAACAAGGCTTTGACCCATTCGCCTTCCGGGTTGCGGTACATCGGCGCGGCGACTGAGTAGATGAAGCTCACCTTGATCTTGGATTGCTTGTCCCAGGCGCTGAGTTTTTCCGCGATTTCGGCCTTGAGCACGTCTGGGGTCTTACCCTTGGGCACTCGCAGGTTCACCGCCAGTTTGAAGGCTTTGGCATCCAGGCCGACAAAGGTCAGCGAGGTGGTCAGCGGCCCCATGAAGGCATCGGAGAAGCCCACGCCCAGCTTGCCGCCCAGGTAGTCCAGACCCCAGTTGTCGGCGGCATAGCGTGCGGCGTCGGTGATGTGGTTGTGCTTGAGGGCGATCTTGCCGTCGAGGCTGTTGATCAGCACCAACATGCGTGCCACCGGGTTGACGCCGGACTCCGGTTCCGACGAATGCGCGGACACGCCAGTGACCGTCAGCTTGACCTCTTTGCCGACCACCTTGGCCGCCACCTGGAAGTCGCCGCCATTTTGTTTGGCGTATTCGGCACCGGCTTTTTCCAGGCTGGCAGCCAATTCAGCGGGCTTGTCGCTGACCAGCGTGGCGACGGACACCGAAGGAATCTGGTTGGTGGCCATGCCGCCGGTCATCGAAATGATTTCAGCGCCTTTGCCTTCACCTTTGCGCACCGGGAAGGTGGCCATTACGGTGCCGTAGCCTTTCTCGGCAATCACCACCGGGTAGCCACCATCCAGCGCCAGGTTGTATTGCGGAACCGGGTTGTGTTCGAAGTAGTACGGGATCGCATCGCCGGAGGTTTCTTCAGTCGTGTCCACCAGCAACTTGAAGTTGCGCGCCAGCGGCAGCTTTTCTTCCTTGATCACTTTCATGGCGTACATGGCCACGACGATGCCGTTCTTGTCATCCTCGGTGCCACGTCCATACATGCGGTCGCCGATCAGCGTGACTTTGAACGGGTCGAGTTTGGTGCCGTCCTTGAGCACCCAGTTTTCCGGAGTTACCGGTACCACGTCGGCGTGGGCGTGGATGCCGACGACTTCATCGCCGCTGCCTTCCAGGGAAATTTCGTACACGCGGTTGTCGACGTTACGGAAGTTCAGGTTGAACGATTTGGCCAGGCTCTGGATCTTGTCGGCGATCTTGAGAAATTCCGGGTTTTTGTACTGCGGCAGGCCGTCCACATTGAACGTCGGGATTTCCACCAGCTCGCGCAGGGTTTCGAGGGCGGCTTTGCCGTATTTCACCCGCGTGTAAATGCCGAGCAGGCGATTGATTTCGTTCTGCTGGTCGGCGCTCAGGGATTTGTTGGCCAGGAAGGCGTCGATGGCCGGGCCGATGTCATCGGTTTTCGCCAGATCGCCTTTGGCCAGGGTGGTGAGGAAACCACGGAAATCGGTGACCGATGTTTCGCTGAAATGCTTGATGATCGTTGCGCTTTGTTCAGCACTGATGTTGGCGAAAGCGGGTGTGGTGACTGCCGAGAGGCTGGCCGCGAACAGGGTGGCGGCTACCAGTTTTTTGAGTGGAAAGTGCATTGTTAGAGGCATTCCTTTGCAGATAGTGAGTAAGAGGTTTCTGATCAATAAGTCAGAAACATTTCTACACACTACCATCACCAAGGTTGCTATAGGGAGGCCTTGGTGTGGGAAATATCGTACGCAGATGTCAGGGCAATAAAGATTCACATGTGGGAGGAGGCTTGCCCCTGATGGCAGAGTGTCAGCCGATGAAAGTGTGGCTGATGTACCGCCATCGGGGGCAAGCCCCCTCCCACAGGGGATTTGTCTTGGGGTTTGAATCACATTTCAGGTCAAGGCTTGCCAGGGTGTGGGTCTGGGTACTGTGCCGCTACATCGAGCGCCTTGGCATAGGGTCCATCCCACAATTGCTCATGCAACTCGCCAATCCGCTTGGCCATCGCATTGTCGTGCATCACCACTTCCAGGTTGCGCGAGTTGTCGAAGTAGCCGCCCAGCCAGTTGCTGGTGCCCACCCACGCCACTTGCCCGTCGATCTCCATAGTCTTGCTGTGGATCACCCGCGCATAAGGAATAAAGCCTTGCTTGGCCTCGGGCAGGGTGACGATCTTGACCTCGACGTTGGGTAACACGGCCAGGCTTTTGAGGTAGGGCAGTTCCAGCTTGTCGGTGTTCCAGTTGGACACCATCAATTTGATCGACACACCACGTGCGGCGGCGGCGCGTACGGCGTTGTCGATCACGGCGTAGTACGGACGGGTGCGATCCGGCCCGTAGGACAGTGGCGCATAGTCCAGCAGTTGTACGCGTACTTCCTTCTTCGCTTCGCTCAGCAGGCGCGGCAGTTCCAACTGTGAATCACCCACGCCTGGCGGGTTGTAGCGCTGCGGGCTGGCCACCAGGTAGTTACCGGTGCGTGCGGGTTCCTGGCCGGTGACAGGCAGTGGCACGGGTTTGTTGTCGGCGAGGGCGGCCTGGGCTTTCCAGTCTTGGTTGAAGATCGCCTGGACCTGGCTCACCACGGTCGCATCGCTGATGCGCAGGCCGGTCTCGTGGATGTGTTCAAGCGAACGCCAGTCGAAATTCTGGCTGCCGACAAAGGCCTGCTTGCCGTCCACCACCATGTATTTGGCGTGGATGATGCCGCCGCTCAACTGTCCATAGGGCAGTACGCGGAAGGTCAGGTTGGGAATGGCGCGCAAGCGCTCCAGGGTGGAAGCTTCCGACAACTTGATGCCTTTTTCTTCGAGCAGGAAGCGAATCTTCACGCCACGTTTGCCGGCGGCTTCCAGGTGCTGGATCACCTGGTCCATCACCGAACCGGGATGGTCGGCGGCGTAGAACTGACCGATATCGATGGTGCTTTTCGCACCGTCGAACAACTCGATCCACACCGGGCCAGGCTGACGCAAATCGGCCGTGCCCAACGCGGTATCCACGGGCACGGTGTGCACCAGTTCAAACCCTGGAATTGAAAAGTCCGCTTGGGCAAGCGGACTCAGGAGCAAGCCGGCGAGGCCTGCGATACGCAAATTCATTGATAGGTGCATGGGCGTCTCATCAGGCAAAAAGAAAGGCGGGCGCATTGCGCCCGCCCTGAAGGTCATGCTGTGCGAGTGTGCAACGGGGTTGGTACCAAGTGCGGTACTTCACCCTGTACACGGGCGCCAGTGGCAGCACGGATCAGCAGGATCTTCAACTGATCGTTGATGCGCTCCAGGCTGTCCTGGAAGAAGTTGTGGAATACCACGCAGAACAGCGCAATGGCGATACCCAGACCGGTGGCGAACAAGGCCGTCCCGATACCACCGGAGATCTGGCCTGGGTCGGACACGCCGGCCGAGGCCAGGGCCTTGAAGGTGTCGATGATGCCGAGGATGGTGCCCAACAAACCCAGCAGCGGCGCGGCGGTGGTGATGGTCTCGATGATCCACAGGCTGCGCGACAGCGGTGCGCGGGTCTTCAGATACTGGGTGTCGATTTCGTCATCCAGGTCCTTGCGCGAACCATGGGCCGCTTTCTGCGCCAGGATGGGCAACACCATGTTCAGCGGCAGGCTGTCGCGGCGGGTCAGGGCGTCAGGCAGGTCGCGTTCGCTGTGCACGTTGGGGCCGAGGGCTTCGGTCAAGGCGCGTGCCTGGCGACGCACATAGGCGAAGTAAATGCCGCGTTCAATGGCGATAAAGATCGCAATCGCCATGGCGGCGTACATCACATAAAAGGTGATGGCGTGAAGCAGGTTCATGTCCATGATCTATAGCCTCGCAGTTAGAAATTCGCTTCCAGGGAAACCGTGACGGTACGGTCCAGGCCAACGATGTAGGCCGGGTCGCCATCGCGGAAACCGCTGTAGCTCGCCGAGTTGGTCTTGGTGGTGTACACGCCGTCCAGGTACTTCTTGTCGAACAGGTTGTCGACGTTCAGGCGCAGGGTCGCGTCCTTGACCACTTTCTTGTCCACTGGCAGGTAGATACCGGCGCCGAGGTTGAACACGGTGCGGCCGGAAATCGCCTCGTCGTTGGTCAGGTCGCCGAACAGCTTGCTGGTGTATTTACCGCCGAAGGTGCCGTAGAAGCGCCCGTCGTCGTAGCCGATGTTGGCCGCCAGCATGTTCTTGGGCACGTTGGCGAATTGCTTGCCGCTGGTGGGCAATACGATGGCCTTGCCCGCGTTGTACACGGTCAGGTCATCCTGTTGCTCGGCCTTGGTGTAGGTGTAGGAGGTGTAGTAGTTGAAATGGTTGGGCAGCAGGCCGCTCCATTCCAATTCCAGGCCTTTGTTGGTGACGGAGCCGGCGTTGATGTCGGCGAAGTCGCCGTTGATGTCCCTGGACGATACTTGGCGGTTCTTGAACTCCATGTAGAACAGGGTGGCGGCCAGGGTCATCTCGTCGCCGGTGTAGCGCCAGCCCAATTCATGGTTCCAGCTGGTTTCCGGCTTGGAGTTGATCGAATCGGCACCTTTGTCGTACAGCACGTAGTTCTGCGGCACACGCATGTTGCGTGACAGGCTGTAGAACAACTGGTCGCGTTCGTCGAGCTGGTATTTCAGGCCTGCGTTGGGCAGCAGCTTGTTGTAGGTCTGGTTACGCTTTTCCGGTTGTTCGGTGAGGCTGCCGTTGTTGGTGCCATCGCGTTCGACGTTCATGTAAGCCAGGCCTGCCACCAGGGTCCAGTCCGAATTGATGAACCAGGTGTCCTGGGCCCAGACTTTTTGCGCCGGGGTTATGGTGAAGCGGTCGCGACCCTGCACGGTGTTGCCGTTGGCGTCGACCACGGAAGTGCCGTCCGGCCAAGTGTCGCTCGGCTTGCCGTTGTTCTTGAGGGCAATGAACGGTTGGGTCTGGCTCTGGCGGGCACGCTCGTACCAGTAGCCGAATTGCAGGCTGTGGTCGCCCAGGTCCCAGTTCAGTTTGGTGGTGATGCCCGGGCGCCAGGTCTGAGTGCGGGAAGGGCGGTAGTAGACGCCGGTGGTGGCGGAGCCGTCGGCGTTGTATTGGGCGGCGGTCGGCAGGTTGCCCAGGTCGAAAATACCGCCCTGGTTCGAGCCACGGTTCAGCGCGTAGGAGGACGAACCGACACCGCTGCCGTTACCCCAGTAGTAATACGGGATGACCGAAAGGGACAGGTTATCGGCCAACTTGAACTGGGTGTTGAGTACGCCGGTAAAGGTCTGGAACGGGTTCTGCGCCAGGGCGTAGTAGTTATTGACCTTGCCGTTGCTGCCCAGGGCTGGCGTCGCGGCGTACGGGTCGTATTTGCGCCCGTACTGCTGGAACTGCGCCTTGGTCAGTTGGCTGTAACTGTTGTTGTCCTGCTCGTGGTACTTGAGGATCAGGTTGGCGGTGTTGCCGTTGCCGGCGTCGAAGAAGCTGTTCCATTCCACCTTGTCCGCACGCACGGCACCCGAGCCGCGCCACATGTCACCTTCGGTATGGGACACCGACAGCCAGTTGCTCAGGCCGTTGACCTCACCGGTGTTGAGACGGGCAAAGGTCTTGCGGGTGGCGTTGCTGCCCACGACCTGTTTGACGAATGCGCCGGTTTCCTTGGTCGGGCGAATGGTCACGATGCCGATGTTGCCGCCGCTGGAGCCGATGTGCGGGCCGTCTGCTTCCGACGAGCCCTGGGTGACGAAGATCTGGTCGATGTTTTCCGGGTCGCCCAACAGGTTGGAGTACAACGCGTAGTTGCCGGAGTCGTTGATCGGCATGCCGTCCACCGACATGCCCACCTGGTCGGAGTTCATGCCGCGCATGGTGAAGCGGAAGCCCGAGAGGCCGGTGTTGTCTTCGCTGGAGATGTTCAGTCCCGGCGTGTACTTGAGCTTGTCGATGGCGTTGCCGGTGGCGGTTTGTTTGTCCAGCGCTTCCTTGGTGATGGTCGAGCGGCCCTTGATGCTCTCCTCCTGGACCATGTAACCGCCCCCAGCGGTTGCCTTGCCCTGTACGCCAATCGTCCCGACGTCACTGTCGCTGGTCTCTGCCATGACCACTCCGTGGGTCATGCTCGTCGCGGCAACGAGTGCCAGATGAATACGTGTGAACCTCATCACTGTCGTCCTGGTGTCGGGTGCTTATTGCACGCTGTAGTTGAAGGTGGCGGTGAAGCGTTGCTCGTTACGTCCACCGAAGGCTTGTTCGGGGAACGGCTTGACCTGCTTGATGCGGCGCAGGCTATTGGTAGCGGCCCGATTGAGCAGCATGCTCGGCGCCGGGGTCTGGATCCCGGCGTCGAGAACACGGCCTTGTCGATCCACCATCAACCAGACCACCACCTCGCCACTGGGGCGTTCGAGGGACGCCTGGCGCCCGGTGGGGTATTGCTTGTACGTGTCCAGCTCGTTGCGCAGACCCTTGAGGTAGCCACCTTCCAGCGCCTGGCCATCGACCTTGGGCGGTGCCGGTGGGGCTGGCGGGGCGGGTGTCGGCGCAACCGCTGCCTGAACCGGCTTGGCTGCAACGGGTGCCACGGGTGCGGGTGTCGGTGTCGGCTTGGCGGCCACCACAGGCTTGGGTTTGGGCACCGGCTTGGGCTTGGGTTCAGGTTTTGGCAAGGGCTTGGGCGGCGGTGGAGGTGGGGCTGGTTCGGCCTCTTCATCCTCGATCACCGGTGGCGGCGGCTCTTGCTCCATCACGGGGTCAGGGACCACTTCTGGCTCCGGCTCGACCAGGGCCAGCTCAACCGCCGACTCGTCGTACTGCGGCTGGATTTTCAGGGGTTGGGACTGGATACCCAGTGCAATCAGCACCAGGGCGATCAGGGCCGGGACACTGCCCAGCAGCTGACGCGCACGAAACACTACGTACATGGTCAGGACTTACGCGTGGCGATGGACACGGAGGTGAAGCCACCCAGGCGCAGGGTGTCCATCACTTCCACCAGGCGCGAAACCTCTACGCCTTTGTCGCTGTTAACGATGATGGTCGACTTGGTGTCGGGCTTTTCAGCCGCTTTCAACGCCGGTACCAGCGCGTCGACCGTGAGGTCCTTGCCGTCGAGCTGCAACTGGCCTTCCAGGCCCAGGGTCAGGATGAATTTATTCTGTGGCTTGAGCTGTTGCGAACTGCTGGCGCTGGGCAATTGCGTCTTCATGCCGAGTGCCGGAATCACGTTCAGACTGACCAGTACGAAAAACACCAGGAGGAACATCATCACGTCGATCATCGGGATCAACTCGATGTGCGCCTTGCGTTTCTTGGGTTCATCCCAGGTTCTCATTCTGTTACCCCGTCATTGAATTAGGGGCGACACGCTACCAATCAAAAATGACCGAATGGTTAACAAAAATTTACGATTTAAAGGCTCTAGGACGCTACTTTCAGAAGAGTTACCTTGCACTTTTATGACGTAATGAAATTGACACGAAGGGGGTACATTCTTGAGGAATTTATCTTGAGAGCCGCCCCGCATGCCGACTGAACTGCCGCAATTGGCCACCTCGCGTCTACTATTGCGGGCGCTGGAAATGGACCAGGCCGAGACACTGTTCACCCTTGCCAACGGGCCGAAAATTGCCGACAACACGGCCAACATTCCGTCGCCCTACACCCTGGAAACCGCACAGGGTTTTATCGCGGGTATCGAAGAAAAATATTGCACCGGTGATTTGCTCAACCTGGGCATGCATGTGCGGGAAACCGGTGAATTGATCGGCATGGTCAGCCTGCGTTTCAACTCCAGGCATCACTATGGGCATCTGGGGTACTGGGTGGCGGCTCACGCTCGCAATCAGGGTTATGCGGCAGAAGCAGCGAGCGCGATGATGGATTTCGGGTTTGCCGAACTGGAGTTGCAGCGAGTGGGCAGCCAATGCTTCGGTCGCAACAAGGAATCGGCGCGGGTCATGGAAAAAATCGGCCTGCGTTATGAAGGCTGTATGCGCGAAGCGTTTCTCAAGAACGGCGTGTATGAAGATTTGCTGGGGTTCGCCACGGTGCGTGACGACTGGGAGCGCCGGTTGTGAACGGCGTGGTCGACCATGACCGCCGTCGCGTCCTCGGCGGGCTGGCGGTCGCTGCCGCGTTTTCAATCCTCAGCCCGTTTGCCCGCAGCGCAGGCGTGGATTACCCGTTCACCCTCGGCGTAGCTTCCGGCGACCCGTTGCCGGACGGTTTTGTTATCTGGACGCGCCTGGCGCCGTTGTTCAATGCGGCGGATGGGCGTGGTGGGCTGAACCGTGCGGTGCCGGTGCGTTGGCGGGTGGCCAGTGATGCGGCGATGACGCGCATCGTGAAGCAGGGTGAGGTGATGGCAACTGAGCGTTTCGCCCACTCGGTGCACGTCGAGGTAGCGGGGTTGGAGGCGGGGCGGCCGTATTGGTACCAATTCGAAGGCCTCGGCGCGCAGAGCCCGGTGGGTCAGGTACGCACGACGCCGCCTGTGCAGGCCATGGCCGCAGCTCGACTGGGGTTTGTTTCCTGCTCGCACTGGGAGCGCGGTTACTTCAGCGCGTACCGCCACTTGGCGGCGGAGCAACCCGACCTGGTGTTTTTCCTCGGCGACTACATCTACGACAGTTCCTATGCAGCGGACTCGGGCAAGATCATTCGCCCCCATGGCAGCGGCAATGCCGTGAGCCTGAGTGACTATCGCAACCGCTATGCCTTGTACAAAACCGATCCGGACTTGCAGGCCCTGCACGCGGCCGCGCCCAGCGTGGCCACCTGGGATGATCACGAAGTGCAGAATGACTACGCCAATCGCTGGTCCCAGGACCAGAAGATCCCCGTGGCGCAGTTTCTCCAGCAGCGGGCTGCGGCGTACCAGGCGTTCTACGAACACATGCCCTTGCGCGCCACTAGCTTGCCCAGGGGCCCGGACATGCGCATTTATCGGCGCATGGACTACGGCCGACTGGCGCGTTTTCATGTGCTGGACGGGCGCCAATACCGCTCTGAACAACCCTGCATTCTCGCCAATGGCAGCCACCAGGGGCATATCGCGGAAAACACTTGCAGAGACTTGCGCGACCCCAGCCGTACCATGCTTGGCTGGGCACAGGAAAGCTGGTTGGACCAAGGGTTTGCCGAGTCGCAGGCGCAATGGAACATCATCGCCCAGGACTTGCTGGTAGCACCGCTGCCCCAACGCGACCTGACCAGCCACAAGCCAGGACGCTGGACCGATGGATGGGACGGCTACATGGCCAACCGCGAGCGCATGCTGGTATCCATCCAGCGCCGTCAGCTGAAAAACCCGGTGTTCTGGGGGGGTGATATCCACTCGTTCTGGACCACGGATCTGCACGCCGACGCCAATGACCTGGACTCACCGGTGGTGGCGACCGAATTCGTCGGCTCGTCGGTGACTTCGGATGGTCCGCCCTTCGAGGCGTTCAGCAAGATCCTGCCGCTAAATCCCCACGTAAAGTTCTTTGACAGTCGCCAGCGCGGCTATGTGTCGGTGGAGTTGGCGGAACAGAAGATGCTCACCCACTTCCGTGTGATCACCGACCCGCGTGATCCGATCGCCACGGTTTCCACGCTCAAGTCATTTGTGGTGGAGCCGGGGCGAGCGGGTGCGATTGCGGTCTGATCGTTGTGGTGAACGTCAGTTAAGCGGTGAGATGTAGAACGCCTCATCTGTAGTGAGCGAGCTTGCCCCGCGCTGGGCTGCGAAGCGGCCCCACCCCCAGGTACTTCAGTCTTTCTGAAACACCGCTGCGGCCTTGTTGGGGTGGCTTCGCCACCCGGCGCGGGGCAAGCCCGCTCACTACAAAAAGCAATTTGGTTGTCAGTCGAGGGCATAGCGCACGGACAGCGTGCCCTTTTTTTCCGACAGTGCCAGGATCGTCACCTGGCCCAGTTCGCCCAGCGCTTGCACGTGGGTGCCACCGCACGCGTAAGTCGGCAATTCACCGAAACCTACTTCGCGAGTGCCATCTTCCAGGGCCATATGTCGTGGGTAGTCGGCGGCGATCCATTGATCGATTCGGCTTTGAATTGCCTCGGCGTCCATGGCCTGCGCGGCTTCGCCACGGATAAAGGTGATCTTGCCTTCACCCGGCCAATGGTGAGCCTTGATCGGCATCCAGCCCAGGCATTCCCCTGCGTTACCAATCAGATGGCCGGCAGAATGCAGGCGGGTGTGCAGGGCACGACGTTGCGCATCGACCCGCGCAGTGATCGGGCCAAGGGCGACGGGTTGGTCGAGGTAATGCACCACGCGGTCTGCCTCCTGAATGACGCGCATGACCTGGCTGTCGCCGAGCCAGCCGGTGTCGAACGGTTGCCCGCCGCCTTGAGGATGAAAGATTGTCGACTGCAACGTCACCGCAAACTGGCTCTCGTGGGGTGTACAGCTCAGCACTTCAAGCTCGGCGGTCAGGTGGTCGTGGGTGAAAAACAGGCGCTCGGTCATCATCTACATCCGCATCAGGGTTCTGCACGCAGTATAAATAGTGCGTAATTGGGTGATAATCCGTTCAAATATCAATGGACCTGTGCGTCATGAGCATCAATCTTCCTTTGCCGCTACTGGGTGAGATGGCGATTTTCGTCAAGGTAGTGGAGACCGGTAGCTTCTCCGAAGCGGCGCGACAACTGAGCGTTTCGCCCTCAGCGGTGAGCCGCAGCATTTCGCGTCTGGAACAGGCTTTGGCCACCCGCCTGTTGCAGCGCACCACGCGTAAGTTGCGCTTGAGCGAGGGCGGTGAAGAGGTGTTCAAGCGCTGTCGGGAGATGGTCAACGCGGCGCGGTCGGTGATGGAAGTCAGCGGCCAATTCGCCCATGAGGCCGAGGGCCTGGTGCGGGTCAGCGTGCCCAAGGCGGTGGGGCGGTTTGTGGTGCACCCGCATATGCCGGAGTTTTTACGACGCTATCCCAAGGTGGATGTGCAACTGATTCTGGAGGATCGGCATGTGGACCTGATTGATGACAATGTCGATCTGAGCATCCGCATCACCGACAGCCCGCCACCAGGCCTGGTGGGCCGCCAGTTGTTGCCCATCGAGCATTTGGTGTGCGCAACGCCGCAGTATTTGGCCGAGCATGGCACACCCCGGCATCCCAATGATCTGCTGGAGCACAGTTGCATCTATCTGGGTGAAACGCCGGGGGACTCGCGCTGGAAATTCCGTCAGGGCGGCAAGGCGGTGACGGTGGGAGTGCGTGGGCGTTACGCGGCGAATCACACAGGGGTGCGGCTGGATGCAGTGCTGCAACATGTGGGGATTGGCAGCTTGCCGTATTTCACCGCGCGGCATGCCTTGGAGGAGGGGCGGTTGGTACAGGTGTTGGCAGAGTGGGACTTTATTGCGTCTTACCACGGTGAGGCATGGTTGCTGCATTCGCCCACACGTTATCTGCCGCCCAAGTTGCGGGTGTTTATTGATTATCTGGTGGAGTGCATGGCGCGTGAACCGACACTGCGCCAACGGTAGGAATACGGTCAAAAATGTGGGAGCGGGCTTGCTCGCGAATGCGATAGTTCAGTCAACATCTTATCGACTGATAGGCCGAATTCGCGAGCAAGCCCGCTCTCACATTTGAACCTGCTGTGCTCAGAAAATCAGTGCTTGCTTTGGTCATCCGACATGGCCAGCAGCTGCTTTTCCTGGTTCCAGTCGAACGGTTCGTCGTTCTGTTCCGCTTCGAAACGACGTTCTTCCAAGGCTTGGTACATGTCCAGTTCTTCGTCTGGCATGAAGTGCAGGCAATCGCCGCCAAAGAACCACAGCAGGTCGCGTGGCACCAGATGGGCGATCTGCGGGTAACGCAGGATGACCTGACTCATCAGGTCCTGGCCCAGGTACTGGCTTTCGATCGGGTCGATCGGCAGCAGGGCGCGCAATTCGTCGAAGCGCTCCAGGAACAGTGAATGGCTTTCCTCAGGCACCTGCTCGGCTTCGCCGACGGCTACCAGGATGCTGCGCAGGTGGTCGAGCAAGACGAGATGATCGGCAACGACGTTGGACACGAGATAAGTCCTCTAAAGCAAAAACGGGCGCGAGAGTATATGCCTCTCGCGCCCGTATTTATATGACCGCTCGACTCAGCGGACTTTACCTTCAGCCTGGGCCAGCTCTTCCTTGCTGAAATCGTCCACGTCGATCACTTTGCGTCGCGCCGCTTCAGCCTCACGCAAGGTCTGCGCTTCGCCTGCCTGCAACACCCCCGCGTTGAGTGCGGCATCGATGATGTGTTCTCCGGCAGTAGGTTTGACCTGACCGCTTTTGAGCGCGGTGTGCAACTTTGCCTGCAACGGATGGCTGGCACCGAGCAGGTCGTAGGCGTGTTGCAGAGCGCCTACTGGGTCCTCCGCCGATTGCGGGCGGTAGCAGCCGGCCAGCAACTCTTCCAGGGTCGGGTCGCCCTTGGCACGGCCGATCACCGCAGCCACTTCTGCATCCAGCGCATCGGAGGGGCCGGTATGGCGACGGCCGAACGGGAACACAATCACCCGTAACACGCAACCGAGCACCTTGTTCGGAAAGTTGCTCAGCAGTTCATCCAGCGCACGCTCCGACTCGCCGAGGCTTTCCTCCATGGCCCAGGCGAACAACGGTTCCAGGTGGTCCGGCGAGTCCAGGTCGTGATAACGCTTGAGTGCGGCCGACGCCAGGTACATATGGCTCAACACATCACCCAGGCGTGCCGACAGACGTTCACGACGTTTCAGCTCGCCACCCAGCAACATCATGCTCAGGTCGGCAAGCAGGGCAAACGCGGCGGCCTGGCGATTCAACGCGCGGAAGTAACCCTGGCTCAAGCGATTGCCCGGGGCTTTCTCGAAATGCCCCACACCGAGGTTCAGTACCAGCGTACTGGCGGCGTTGCTCACGGCGAAGCCGATGTGTTGCATCAGCAGACTATCGAACTCCTTGAGCGCCTGGTCATGGTCCTCGCGTCCGGCCAGGGCCATTTCCTTGAGGACGTATGGATGGCAGCGGATGGCACCCTGGCCGAAGATCATCAGGTTGCGCGACAGGATATTCGCGCCTTCCACGGTGATGAAGATCGGTGCGCCTTGCCAGTTACGGCCCAGGTAGTTGTTCGGGCCCATGATGATGCCTTTGCCACCATGCACATCCATGGCATGGCTGATGCACTCGCGGCCGCGCTCGGTGAGGTGGTACTTGAGGATCGCCGACAGTACCGAGGGTTTTTCCCCCAGGTCCACGGCGTTGGCGGTGAGCATGCGTGCGCTGTCCATTAGCCAGGCGTTGCCGCCGATACGTGCAAGCGCTTCCTGGATACCTTCGAAGGCTGAGAGTGGAACGTTGAATTGTTCACGTACCTGAGCGTACTGGCCGGTCACCAGGCTGGTAAACTTGGCGGCGCCGGTGCCCACGGCAGGCAGGGAGATCGAACGGCCTACTGACAGGCAGTTCATCAACATCATCCAGCCTTTGCCGAGCATTTCCTGGCCGCCGATGAGGAACTCCAGGGGAATGAACACATCCTTGCCGGAGTTGGGGCCGTTCATGAAGGCCGCGCCCAGGGGCAGGTGGCGACGGCCGATTTCTACGCCAGGAGTATCGGTGGGGATCAGCGCAAGGCTGATGCCCAGGTCTTCTTCGTCGCCCAGCAGATGGTCCGGGTCGTGGGCCTTGAAGGCCAGTCCGAGCAGCGTCGCGACCGGTCCGAGGGTAATGTAGCGTTTTTCCCAGTTCAGGCGCAGGCCGAGGGTTTCCTTGCCTTCCCATTCTCCTTTGCAGATCACGCCGGTGTCGGGCATGGCGCCAGCATCGGAACCGGCCAGCGGGCCGGTCAGGGCGAAGCAGGGAATGTCATCGCCACGGGCCAGGCGCGGCAGGTAGTGGTTGCGTTGTTCGTCGGTGCCGTAATGCAGCAGCAGTTCGGCCGGGCCGAGGGAGTTGGGCACCATTACGGTGGATGCCAGGTCGCCACTGCGGGTGGCCAGCTTCATTGCCACCTGGGAGTGGGCGTAGGCGGAGAACCCTTTGCCGCCGTATTCCTTGGGAATGATCAGCGCGAAGAAACCGTGGGTCTTGATGTGCTCCCAGGCGGCGGGCGGCAGGTCCATGGCCTGGCCGATTTCCCAGTCGCTGACCATCGCGCAGAGCTCTTCGGTGGGGCCGTCGATAAACGCCTGTTCTTCTTCGGTCAGTTGCGCCTTGGGGTAGGCCAGCAGCTTGTCCCAGTCGGGGCGACCGCTGAACAACTCGCCATCCCACCACACGGTGCCGGCATCAATCGCGTCGCGTTCGGTCTCGGACATCGGCGGCAGGACTTTCTGGAACCAACTGAACAGCGGCTTGGTGAAATATTGGCGGCGCAGGTCAGGCAGCAGCAGCGGGGCGGCCACAGCGGCGATCAACACCCAGAAGATCAGCAGCAGCCAACCCGGTGCATGGCTCCAGGCGCCCATCGCCAGCAGGTAAACGGCGACCACGCCCAAGGCGGGCAGGGGCGCGGTGCGGCGGTGTGCCAGATAGGCGATGCCGAGCACCAGAACCAGTATCCACAACAACAGCATATTCAATCCTCCGTGAAACCAGGGGCGAAACCACCTTGAAGCTTAGTCGGCATCCGAAAAAGCGCGGTGACCAGGGTGTAACGAGTTGTACTGGGAACACCTTCACCAGACGCCGACATTTGGCCGAATCGTCGTTATCGCGATGGTAGACCTGTCGTTAAACTCCAGGCTTGCCTCGGAGATAACGCTCATGGATACGTACCTGCGTCCCAGCCGCTTCATCGATAGTGACCACCCTGCGGTGGTGGAGTTCGCCGAAAAGCATCGTGGTCCCAGCGCGGATCTGCGTGACCAGGCAGTCAGTCTTTACTACGCCGTGCGTGAGGCGATTCGCTACAACCCCTATACCTTCAGCCGTGATCCAGGCAGCCTGAATGCCAGCTTCGCCTTGGCCGTCGGCGAGAGCTACTGCGTGCCCAAGGCGACCTTGCTCGCCGCTTGTGCCCGCCACTGTGGAATCCCGGCGCGCATCGGCCTGGCGGATGTGCGCAATCACCTGTCTACACCCCGACTGATCGCGTTGCTCAAAAGTGATGTGTTCGCCATGCACGGCTACACCGAGCTATACCTGCGTGGTCGCTGGGTCAAGGCCACGCCGGCGTTCAACCAGCAGCTGTGTGAGTTGTTCGATGTGCCACCGCTGGAATTCGATGGCATCCACGACAGCGTGTTCCACGCGTTCAACCGTCAGGGCCGGCGCTCGATGGAATATGTGCTGGACCATGGGCAATTTTCCGACGTGCCAGAGGCGTTTTTCTTCGAGCATATCCGGCAGTGTTACCCGCACCTGTTTGCCGAAGACATGCCGAATCAATTGGGCGACATGCAGACCGATTTAAGCCGCGCGTGAACCGGCGTATGCTGCTGCGTTCACCAAACGATAAGGCACGGTCATGCTGAAAATCTGGGGTCGTAAAAATTCATCAAACGTCAGGAAAGCACTGTGGTGCGCCGAGGAGCTCGGCCTGGACTATGAGGCAATTGATGCGGGCGGGGCCTTTGGTGTGGTCGACACCCCGCAATATCGAGCGTTGAACCCCAATGGCCGAGTGCCGATGATCGAAGACGGCGACTTTGTGTTGTGGGAGTCCAACACTATCGTGCGTTACCTCTGCGCCAAGCAGGCGTCGAGCTGGTACCCGAGCGACTTGAAGGCCCGCGCCAACGCGGAAAAGTGGATGGACTGGACCACCTCCACCTTCGCCGAACCCTTCAAGACCGTATTCTGGGGCGTGCTGCGCACCCCGGCGGAAAAACAGAATTGGGACAACATCCATGCCGGGCGCCAGGCCTGCATCGATGTGCTCAAGACGGTCGACCAGGCCCTTGCCACACAGCCGTATCTGTCAGGCAATGAGATCGGCATGGGCGATATCCCCCTGGGCAGCTTTATCTATGCCTGGTTTGAAATGCCCATCGAACGCCCTGCGATGCCCAATCTAGAGGCCTGGTACCAACGCCTGCAGCAGCGTCCGGCCTACCGCAAAGCGGTCATGACTGCGTTGACTTAATACTGACTATTAATACAGGTGACTGTACTTGTGCGGCGCGGACGGCCACCATGATCTCCATGCGCCGCCGTTGAACTACGTGCGTTGCGGCCACATCTACTCTTTCTATTCCCTTCTTTGGTGCGTAATCCGATATGAGTTCCGCTCTGTCCATCCGGCAGCTAACCAAAACCTACGGCAACGGTTTCCAGGCCCTGAGTGGTATCGATCTGGACGTTGCTGAAGGTGACTTCTTCGCTTTGCTCGGCCCCAACGGCGCCGGCAAATCCACCACCATCGGTATTCTCTCCACACTGGTCAACAAGACCAGCGGTACGGTGAATATCTTTGGCCATGACCTGGACAAATCCCCGGCGGCGCTCAAGCGTTCCATCGGCGTGGTGCCCCAGGAATTCAACTTCAACCAGTTTGAAAAGACCTTCGACATCGTCGTGACCCAGGCCGGCTACTACGGCATCCCGGCGAAAATCGCCAAGGAGCGCGCCGAGCAGTACCTCACCCAGTTGGGCCTGTGGGACAAGCGCGACGTGCCTTCCCGCTCGCTGTCCGGCGGCATGAAACGCCGCCTGATGATCGCCCGTGCGCTGGTGCATGAGCCGCGCCTGCTGATCCTCGATGAGCCCACCGCTGGCGTGGATATCGAATTGCGTCGCTCGATGTGGACCTTCCTCACCGAGCTGAACGAGAAGGGCATCACCATCATCCTCACCACCCATTACCTGGAGGAGGCTGAGCAACTGTGTCGCAACATCGGCATCATCGACCACGGCACCATCGTCGAGAACACCAGCATGCGTAACCTGCTGGGTCAGTTGCATGTGGAAACCTTCCTGCTGGACCTGAAAAACAACCTGTCGGCACCGCCGCAGTTGCTCGGCTACCCAAGCCGTCTGGTCGATGGTCACACCTTGGAAGTCCAAGTGGATAAAGCCATGGGCATTACCGCGTTGTTCACCCAGTTGGCGACTCAGAACATTGAAGTGCTGAGCCTGCGTAACAAAACCAATCGCCTTGAGGAGTTGTTCGTGTCCCTGGTGGAGAAAAATCTGGCGAAGGTGGCGGTATGAGTTCCGAACTGCAACCCAACCTCGTTGCCCTGCAAACCATCGTCTATCGCGAAGTGAAGCGCTTTACCCGGATCTGGCCGCAGACCCTGCTGCCGCCGGCGATCACCATGGTCCTGTATTTCGTGATCTTCGGTAACCTGATCGGCCGGCAGATCGGTGACATGGGCGGGTTCACCTACATGGAGTACATCGTGCCGGGGCTGATCATGATGTCGGTGATCACCAACTCCTACGGCAACGTGGTTTCCAGCTTCTTCGGCAGCAAGTTCCAGCGCTCCATCGAAGAGCTGATGGTCTCGCCGGTCTCACCCCACACCATCCTGATCGGCTACACCCTTGGCGGCGTGCTGCGTGGCTTGATGGTCGGGGTGATCGTGACTTTGCTGTCGCTGTTCTTCACCCACCTGCAAGTGCATCACCTTGGGGTCACTTTGCTGGTGGTCGTGCTGACGGCGACGATCTTCTCGCTGCTCGGGTTCATCAACGCCGTGTTTGCACGCAACTTCGACGATATTTCGATTATCCCGACCTTCGTGCTGACGCCGCTGACCTACCTGGGCGGGGTGTTCTACTCCATCACCTTGCTGCCGCCGTTCTGGCAGACCGTGTCGTTGGCCAACCCGGTGTTGCACATGGTCAACGCCTTCCGCTACGGCATCCTGGGTGTGTCGGACATCAAGATCAGCGTGGCAATCACCTTCATGCTGATCGCCACCGTGGTGCTGTATATCGGCTGTGCGCGGTTGCTGGTAAGCGGGCGCGGGATGCGTACGTAAGGTCGAACGCTGTAAAAAGTGTGGGAGGGGGCAAGCCCCCTCCCACATTTGGTTTTGTATATGGGCTTTAGGCTTTCAGCGCCAAGTCGATCAGTTCGTGCAACTCTTCAACCGGCAGCGGTGCGCTGGCAAACAGGCTGCGATACACCGTCGGCGCGGCAATCAGGTTGAGCAGCCTGTCCAAGGTAGGCAACTGGCCGGCAGTGCCTTGGTAGCGATCAAGGATAATCTGCAGCTGGCCCATCAGAATGTGGGTGCAGTAATCCCTGGGGTGCCTGCACTGCACATCGCGCATCATGTTGCGCCCCAGCTCCGAGCTCATTTCATCCAGGTATTGTTCGCCCCAGGCGCGCAGATCACCGCGCAGACTGCCGGTGTCGGCGGGTTCAGTGTCCGGACGCAGGCGTTCCAGGGCCACGTCGGCGAGCAGGGCGGACAGGTCGCCCCAACGTCGGTAAATGGTGGACGGCGTGACGCCTGCCCGTGCCGCAATCATCGGCACGGTGACGCTGGCGCGCTCATGGGCTTCCAGTAATTCACGTGCAGCGCTGTGCACTGATTCTTGGACCCGGGCACTGCGGCCCCCCGGGCGAAGGCCTTCTTTAATTGCCATGGGTAAAACCTTAACACAAAGAATTTGCTTTAAGCGCTCTTCAGTAGCACACTCCGCAAAAGCGAAATATTAGCTTTAGCGGAGCGTGCCCATGTCCAGCCCTACTTCTCATCGTGCCAACCTGGCGTTCCTGGTGGTGACGGTGTTGACCTTCCTCGCTGCGTCCAGTGCGCCGACGCCGTTGTATCAGGTGTATCAAGACAACTTGCATTTCTCGGCGGCGATGTTGACGGTGATCTTCGGCGTGTATGCCGTGAGCCTGTTGGCGGCGTTGTTGACCGTGGGTTCGCTGTCGGATTACCTGGGGCGAAAACCGGTCATTTTCACTGCGTTGATCCTGAATATGCTGGCGATGCTGCTGTTTATCAATGCTGACAGCACCGCCTACCTGATTGCCGCCCGCGCGCTGCAAGGCTTCGCCACCGGCATGGCGACGGCGGTGTTGAGTGCGACCTTGCTCGACACTGACCGTGTCCGTGGCCCAATGCTCAATAGCCTTGCGCCGCTTCTTGGCATGGCCAGTGGCGGTCTGGGCAGTGGCTTGCTGGTAGAGTTCGCGCCACGGCCGACCCAATTGATTTATTTCACGATGCTCGGGTTGATGCTGTTGCAGGCGTTGTATGTGTGGCGTTTGCCGGAAACCGTTAGCCGCATACCGGGCGCCTTGAAGTCGCTGGCGCCAACCTTGCACGTCCCGGAACAAGCGCGCCGCACCCTATGGCTGGTGATGCCATTAAATGTGGCGGTATGGGCGCTGGGTGGATTCTTTTCATCCCTGGCGCCCTCTTTGGTGCGGGCTGCCACAGGCTCGACCTCACATCTGATTGGCGGTGGGTTGGTGGCGGTAGTGACGCTGAGTGGTGCCGTGATGATCTACAGTCTGCGCGATCGTCCGGCCGATAAAGTCATGCGCCTGTCGGCCGCATTGTTGGCCACCGGAGTGGCGTTGTTGCTGGTTGCGGTGCAGAGCGCGAGCCTGTGGTTGTTCTTTGTTGCCAGTGTGATCGCAGGTTTCGGTTTTGGTGGCGGGTTCATGGGCAGTGTGCGCAGTATCGTCGGCCTGGCGTTGCCCCATGAGCGGGCAGGTTTGATGTCTGCGTTCTATGTGTTGAGCTACCTGGCGTTCTGCCTGCCGGCGCTGCTGGCGGGTAACCTGAGTCGGGTTTTTGGCTTGATCGCCACCACCGACGGCTACGGTGCCGTACTCATCGTATTGGCCCTCGGCGCGTTGGCCGGTTTGCTGGTGCAGGATGCCGTGCGGGCCAAGGCTGCGGTGTAGCCAATTCCTGTTATATCTGTAAAGTAGATAACAGATAGAGATATTACCCGTTATATAGATATTCGATCAGGTTCTATGATGGCTTCAACCTCATACGAGGAAGAGGATTACCACCATGACCTGCCCGAATACCACTCGCTACAAACCCTTCAGTCATTTGACCCGGCCTCGGGAAGTGATTCGCCAGTTCACTCCCAACTGGTTCGCCGCCACCATGGGCACCGGCGTGCTGGCATTGGCATTGGCGCAATTGCCCGTCAGCCTGCCTGGCTTGCACGCCATCGCCGAAGGGCTGTGGATGTTTACCATTGCCCTGTTCATATTGTTCAGCGTGTTGTACGCCGCGCGTTGGGTGATGTTTTTCCACGAGGCGCGGCGGATCTTCGGCCACTCCACGGTTTCGATGTTCTTCGGCACCATTCCCATGGGCCTGGCGACCATCCTCAACGGCTTGTTGCTGTTTGGCCTGCCGCGTTGGGGGAGCGACGTCATCCCATTGGCTGAAGTGCTGTGGTGGCTGGACGTGGCAATGGCCCTGGCTTGCGGTGTGCTGATTCCGTTCATGATGTTTACCCGGCAGGAGCACAGCATCGACCAGATGACTGCCGTCTGGCTGTTGCCGGTGGTCGCGGCTGAGGTCGCCGCTGCCAGCGGTGGGTTGCTGGCGCCGCACCTGGCCGACGCCCATGGCCAACTGGTGATGCTGGTGACCAGCTACGTGCTGTGGGCGTTTTCGCTGCCGGTGGCGTTCAGCATCCTGACTATCCTGATGCTGCGCATGGCGTTGCATAAATTACCCCACGCCAACATGGCTGCGTCGAGCTGGCTGGCCCTTGGCCCAATCGGCACCGGTGCCCTCGGCATGTTGCTGTTGGGTGGCGATGCACCCGCGATCTTTGCGGCCAACGGCTTGCCCGGTGTCGGCGAGATGGCCAGCGGCCTCGGGTTGGTGGCGGGTATCACACTATGGGGTTTCGGCTTGTGGTGGATGCTGATCGCGGTGTTGATCACCCTGCGCTACCTGAGTGCGGGCATTCCGTTCAACCTCGGCTGGTGGGGCTTTACCTTCCCATTGGGCGTCTATGCCCTGGCCACACTGAAACTGGCGGGTGTGCTGCACCTGGGGTTCTTCAGCGTATTTGGCAGCGTGCTGGTGTTGGCCTTGGCGCTGATGTGGCTGATCGTAACCAAGCGCACCGTGCTGGGCGCCTATAAAGGCGAGCTTTTTGTTTCGCCATGCATTGCAGGACTAGGGAATAAGTAAGCGAGTTTAGGTAAAGTCGTGGCCTGTCTCTTTATAAAAGCCTTCGGCAATAAAGCCTATCAGGCCACGCAGGAACACGGACGATGAGCCACCCCTCACAATTCACCTTGCTGCGCACACGGCGCTTCTTGCCGTTTTTCGTCACCCAGTTGCTGGGGGCCTTCAACGACAACATCTTCAAGCAATCGCTGATCCTCGCCATTCTCTACAAACTCACCATCGACGGTGATCGCTCCATTTGGGTCAACCTCTGTGCGCTGCTGTTTATCCTGCCGTTCTTCCTGTTCTCGGCGCTGGCCGGGCAGTTTGGCGAGAAATTCAACAAGGACGCGTTGATTCGCGCAATCAAGATCGGCGAGATCGTGATCATGGCCGTAGGCGCCGCGGGCTTTCTGTTCAATCACCTGGAGCTGATGCTGCTGGCGCTGTTTGCCATGGGGACGCACTCGGCGCTGTTCGGCCCGGTGAAATACTCGATCATGCCCCAGGCCCTGCATGAAGATGAGTTGGTTGGCGGCAATGGTTTGGTGGAGATGGGCACGTTCCTGGCGATCCTGGCCGGCACCATCGGCGCCGGGATCATGATGTCGTCCACCCATTACGCGCCGGTCGTCTCGGTCGCGATCGTCGGCGTGGCGGTGTTGGGTTACCTGGCCAGCCGTAGCATTCCAAGGGCGGCGGCATCGACCCCAGGACTGCGGTTGAACTGGAATATCTTCAGCGAATCCTGGGCCACCCTGCGTCTGGGACTGGGGCAGACGCCGGCGGTATCGCGCTCGATTGTGGGCAACTCGTGGTTCTGGTTTGTCGGCGCGATCTACCTGACGCAGATCCCGGCCTACGCCAAGGAGTGGTTGTACGGCGACGAAACCGTGGTGACGCTGATCCTTACCGTGTTCTCGGTGGGTATCGCACTGGGTTCGATGCTCTGCGAAAAACTCTCCGGGCGTAAGGTGGAAATCGGCCTGGTGCCGTTCGGTTCCTTTGGCCTGACGGTGTTCGGCTTGTTGCTCTGGTGGCACTCCGGTGGTTTCCCGCAGAACGTCCAGGCCAACGACTGGTTGGCGGTGCTCGGTTACGGCCATGCCTGGTGGGTACTGTTCGACATCCTCGGCCTGGGCGTGTTCGGTGGTTTCTATATCGTGCCGCTGTATGCGTTGATCCAGTCGCGTACCGCCGAGAACGAGCGGGCGCGAGTGATCGCGGCGAACAACATTCTCAATGCGCTGTTCATGGTGGTTTCGGCCATCGTGTCGATCTTGTTGCTGAGTGTGGCCAAGCTGTCGATCCCCGAATTGTTCCTGGTGGTGTCACTGCTCAATATTGCGGTTAACACCTACATCTTCAGGATCGTCCCCGAGTTCACCATGCGTTTCATGATCTGGCTGCTCAGCCATTCCATGTACCGTGTGGAGCACCGCAACCTCGAAGCCATCCCAGATGAAGGTGCGGCGTTGCTGGTGTGCAACCACGTGTCGTTCGTCGATGCGCTGTTGATTGGCGGCGCGGTGCGTCGACCCATTCGCTTCGTGATGTACTACAAGATCTACCGTCTGCCGGTGCTGAATTTTATCTTCCGCACTGCCGGAGCGATTCCGATTGCGGGCCGCAATGAAGACATCCAGATCTACGAAAAGGCCTTCACACGGATTGCGCAGTATCTGAAGGAAGGGGAGTTGGTGTGCATCTTCCCGGAAGGCAAGTTGACGGCTGATGGCGAGATGAACGAGTTCCGTGGCGGGCTGACGCGGATTCTGCAAGAGACGCCTGTTCCGGTGGTGCCGATGGCGTTGCAGGGGCTGTGGGGGAGTTTTTTCAGCCGCGATCCGAACAAGGGGTTCTTCCATCGGATCTGGTCGCGGGTGGTGCTGGTGGCAGGTGAGCCAGTGGCCTTGGAGGCGGCGACGCCTGAGCAGTTGCACACTGTCGTGGGTGGGTTGCGGGGGAGTGTCAGGTAGGTTTGTGTTGAATGGGCCGGCCCCATCGCAGGCAAGCCAGCTCCCACATATTGATTAGTGAATGCAATCAAAGAAAGTGGGAGCTGGCTTGCCTGCGATAGCGGTAGTGACCTAGGTGCTGATCTTGAGCCCGATGAGCCCGCAGATGATCAACGCCACACTGGCCAACCGAAACAACGCCATGGACTCGCCAAACAGGACAATCCCGGCAATCACTGTTCCCACTGCACCCACTCCAGTCCAGATCGCATAGGCGGTACCCAGCGGCAACTCCTTCATGGCCAGCCCCAGCAGGCCGAGGCTGACAGCCATGGCTGCAATCGTCAGCGCGGTGGGCAGCGGTTTGCTGAAACCATCGGTGTATTTCAGGCCAACGGCCCAGCCGACTTCGAACAAACCCGCAAAAAACAAAATGATCCAGGACATGATGACTTCCCATCGATAGGTGGGGTCGTCCCCTGATTGAGCGCTTGAAAGCGTCGCGAGGTCGTCCCCGCGAAGCTCGGTAGAGTGCCGAAAAGGGATCGGGCAATCAAGTTTACGGCGTGGTACCCAAGGCGCGGCGGTCGGCTTTTTCGCTCATGCGGCGGAAGTAAGTCGACAGCAGCGCCCCGGAAATGTTGTGCCAGACGCTGAACAACGCGCTCGGCACCGCCGCCAATGGCGAAAAATGTGCACTCGCCAATGCGGCGCCCAGCCCGGAGTTCTGCATGCCGACTTCCAGCGCCAGCGATTTGCGCTGTGCTAATGGCAATTTAAACAAGCGGCCGGTGAAGTAGCCCAGCAAGTAGCCGAAGCTGTTGTGCAGCATCACCACAGCCATGATCAGCAAACCCGACTCGGCAATTTTCGCCTGGCTCGCTGCAACCACTGCCGCGACGATGATCACGATGCTGACCACCGACACCAGCGGCAGCACCTCCACTGCATGGCGGACCCGTTCGCCCAGTACGCGTTGCGCCACCACGCCGAGCACGATCGGCAGCAGCACTACTTGCAGGATCGACCAGAACAACTCCATGAACGACACCGGTAACCAGGCCGACGCCAGCAACCAGATCAATGCGGGCGTGAGCAGCGGGGCGAGGAGGGTGGTGACGGCGGCGATGGCCACCGACAACGCCAGGTCGCCCCGGGCCAGCCAGGTCATCACATTGGACGACGTACCGCTTGGGCAGCAGCCGACCAGGATAACGCCGACGGCAATCTCCGGCGGCAGGTGGAACGCCTGGCACAGCAACCACGCTACGCCCGGCATGATCACGAAGTGCGCGACCACGCCCAGAGCCACGCGCCAGGGATGGCGGGCGACCTCGGCGAAGTCTTCAAGTTTGAGGGTCAGCCCCATGCCGAACATCACCAAGCCCAGCAATGGGACGATGGCGCTTTTCAGGCCGATGAACCAGCTGGGTTCCAGGAAGGCGAGCACGGCGAATATCAACACCCAATAGGCGAAGGTATTGCCGACAAAACGGCTCAAGGCGGCGAGTGCGCGCATGGGGTGTCCTTGTTATTAGAATGCTGGGGTGGCAACCCGATCAAATGTGGGAGCTGGCTTGCCTGCGATACAGACACCTCGGTGAATCAGGTACACCCAGGTGATGCTATCGCAGGCAAGCCAGCTCCCACATTGACCGTGCCCACATAAGATCCGTGTTGCTTTAGATACCTTGCGGGGTTTCTTCGCCGCCCAGCGCTTCAACCAGTGCCGGCAGGAAGTCGCCAAATGTCAGCATCATCAGGGTAAAGCTGGCATCCAGTTGGCCCAAGGCCTCGTCACCGCCGTCCTGTTCCGCCTGGTCTTGCAGCAAGTCTTCGAACTTCAGGCGCTTGACGGTCATCTTGTCGTCGAGCATGAAGGACAGCTTGTCCTGCCAAGCCAAGGCCAATTGGGTCACGACTTTGCCGGTGGTCAGGTGCAGCTGGATTTCTTCGCTGGTCAGGTCCTGGCGCTTGCAGCGCACAATGCCGCCGTCCTCGTGGGTGTCGCGCAGTTCGCATTCGTCGAGGACAAAGAAGTCATCGGCCGGTTTCTGGGTAGTGACCCAGTCGGTCATGATTGCGGTTGGCGCGGTTTTAACGGTGAGCGGGCGGACCGGCAGGGTGCCGATCACTTCACGCAGGGTCGACAGCAAGTCTTCGGCGCGTTTCGGGCTGGCCGAGTTCACCAGGATCAGGCCCTGTTTCGGCGCGATGGCGGCAAAGGTCGACGAGCGACGGATAAAGGCGCGTGGCAGGAAGGCCTGGATGATTTCATCCTTGATCTGGTCGCGTTCCTTCTTATAGACCTTGCGCATTTGCTCGGCCTCGATCTCTTCGACTTTCTCTTTGAGCGCGTCACGCACCACGCTACCCGGCAGGATGCGTTCTTCCTTGCGCGCGGCGATCAGCAGGAAGTCACCGCTGATGTGAACCAGGGGAGCGTCTTCACCTTTACCAAAAGGTGCGACGAAACCGTAAGTGGTCAACTCCTGGCTGGCACATGGGCGCGCCAGCTTGGTGGCCATGGCCGCTTCCAACGCCTCGGCATCAACAGGCAGATCTTGGGTCAGGCGATAGATAAGCAGGTTCTTGAACCACATGGGGTGAGTCTCTCCTTTATACAAAGGAGGGCATTATTCTCTTGATAGCGTCCCAGGCCAACCCTGCCTAAGCCATTGGAAGGGCTCAAAAAAAAGATTTAAGAAAGTGCTTGCCAGACCTTGGGTCGCTCCGTAGAATGCGCGCCACACCGAAACGAAGGGTGATTAGCTCAGCTGGGAGAGCATCTGCCTTACAAGCAGAGGGTCGGCGGTTCGATCCC
>NZ_JBWKUX010000025.1:0-30685 GCF_059421065.1 Pseudomonas sp. GW821-FHT03A09
TGTCCCCTTCGTCTAGTGGCCTAGGACACCGCCCTTTCACGGCGGTAACAGGGGTTCGAGTCCCCTAGGGGACGCCACGATTACCCGCTCTGCGGGATTTTTAAGGGTCATTCAATTATTGAATGGCCCTTTTGTTTGTCTGGCGTTTGGCCAATTCTCTCCTTATCTCATTCTTTTCTTCTGACCAGCGGTCATGCCTGTCGCTTGCACAATATTATTATGGTAATAATATTCAACCCATGACAGTCGGAGGTAACGATGAGCGATAAAAAAGCGCAAACCCGCGAACGCATTCTGCAGGCCGCCAGCGCCGCGTTGATCCAGCGCGGTCCGGCCGAACCGAGTGTGGGTGAAGTCATGGGCGCGGCAGGGCTGACCGTCGGTGGTTTCTACGCGCACTTCGAAAGCAAGGACGCACTGATGCTGGAGGCCTTCACCCAGTTGCTGGCCAAGCGTCGCGCGTCGATTGATGACATGGATGCCCAGTTGACCGGAGAGGAGCGCAGAAGTCTGGTGGCTGCGTTCTATCTGTCGCGCAAGCATCGTGACTCAACCGCTCAGGCCTGCCCGATCCCGGCGACCGTCGGCGAGATGAGCCGCCTGCCGGACGAATTCCGCCAGGCGCTGAACGAGCACTGCGAGCTGATGGCCGCGCAACTCGCCGCCAGTCCGGAAGACACCGACAAAGCCCTGGCCGATATGGCGCTGATGATCGGTGGCCTGGCCTTGGCCCGTGCCTTGGGGCCTGGGGAATTGTCTGATCGTGTGCTGCGCGCTGCCAAGTCGGCCGTGCGCTAGAAGAGGGCTGTCATGATGGGCACGTTAACCTGGATTCGTCGCTTCAACGGCACCCTGGGGCATCTGGCACCGCAAACGGTGGCCAACAAGATGCGTCGTGCCTTCATGACGCCACGCGAGCTGCCTCCGCGTGATTGGGAGTTGCCATTGCTGGCGCGATCGGAGCGCATCACCTTGCGTTTCGGCTTGTCTGCCTTGCGTTGGGGGCAGGGGCCTGCGGTGTTGTTGATGCACGGCTGGGAGGGGCGGCCCACTCAGTTCGCCAGCCTGATCACCGCGCTGGTCGACAACGGTTACTCAGTGATCGCCTTGGACGGCCCTGCCCATGGCCGTTCGCCGGGGCGTGAAGCGCACGTGTTGCTGTTTGCCCGTGCCATGCTTGAGGCTGCTGCCGAATTGCCGCCGCTGCACGCCGTTATCGGTCATTCCATGGGGGGCGCCAGTGCGATGCTGGCGGTGCAGTTAGGCCTGCGTACCGAGGCATTGGTGAGTATCGCTGCGCCGTCGCGCTTTCTGGATGTGCTGCGCGGTTTTACCACGATGGTCGGTTTACCGGCGCGGGCACGTTCGGCGTTTATCCAGGAAGTCGAGTTGACTTTCGGGATGCCGCTCAAACATTTGGATGTGGCCCATTACCAGATGAACATTCCTGGACTGGTCGTACACGCTGAAGACGACACCTTCGTTCCGGTCAAAGCCTCTCAAGCCATTCACGAGGCCTGGTTCGACAGCCGGCTACTGCGCCTGGAGCAAGGCGGGCACCAGAAAGTGCTGGCCGATCCTCGCGTGATCGACGCTGTACTGGCGCTGCTGGCTGGTCGTCGTTTACAGGAGCGGCAAACCGCCTGATACACTCTCCCCGCCGACATTAATCGACTGGGAGCAAGGCATGGGCTGGGATTTGGCAACGCCGTTTATCATCGATCTGCAAGTTGCCCCCGAAGACATCGACGGCCTCGGGCACGCCAATAATGCGGTGTACGTGTCCTGGCTGGAGCGTTGCGCCTGGCGCCACTCCCAGCGCCTGGGGTTGGACCTGACCGAATATCGCCGCCTGGACCGTGCCATGGCAGTGGTGCGCCATGAGATCGACTACCTGGCCGCAGGCTACGAAGGTGACGAGCTGCAACTGGCCACTTGGATTGTCGACTGGGACCAGCGCCTGAAGATGACCCGACGCTTCCAACTGGTCCGCCCGCGTGATGGCGTGACCCTGCTGCGTGCGCAAACCACCTTCGTCTGCATTGAGCTGTCCACCGGCAAGCCCAAGCGCATGCCCGCTGAGTTTCTCGACGGTTATGGCCCCGCCCTGACAGGGGGTTAACGGTTGCTGTGGGAAACCCAGTAAACTGCGCCACGATTTTTGTTGAGTGTTTTCCATGCAAATTGCTTTGGCGCCCATGGAGGGGTTGGTCGACAACATCCTGCGGGACGTGCTGACCCGTGTCGGCGGTATTGATTGGTGCGTGACCGAGTTCATCCGCGTCAATGACCGTCTGCTCACCCCGGCGTATTTCCACAAACTTGCCCCGGAACTGCTGGACGGCGCCCACACCGCCGCCGGCGTGCCGCTGCGTGTGCAATTGCTCGGCTCCGATCCGGTGTGCCTGGCGGAAAACGCCGCCCTGGCCTGTGAGTTGGGTTCGCAGGTCATCGACCTCAATTTCGGATGCCCGGCCAAGACCGTCAACAAGTCCCGTGGCGGTGCGGTGCTGCTCAAGGAGCCGGAGCTGCTCAACCAGATAGTCGAACACGTCCGCCGCGCTGTGCCGGCCCACATTCCGGTCACTGCCAAGATGCGCTTGGGCTTCGACAGCCCGGACGGTGCCCTGGTCTGTGCCACGGCTCTGGCCGAAGGCGGTGCGGCGCATATCGTGGTGCATGCGCGTACCAAGACTGATGGCTACAAGCCGCCCGCCCACTGGGAATGGATCCCGCGCGTGCAGGACGTGGTCAAAGTGCCGGTGTTCGCCAATGGTGATATCTGGAGTGTCGAAGACTGGAAGCGCTGCCGCGAAGTCAGCGGTGCCGAAGACATCATGCTGGGTCGTGGCCTGGTGGCGCGCCCGGACCTGGCCCGGCAGATTGCTGCCGCGCGTGCGGGTGAGGAAGTGGTCGAGATGACTTGGGCAGAGATGCAACCCATGCTCCAGGACTTCTGGACCCAGTCTGTGGCACAACTGACCGAGCGTCAGGCGCCGGGGCGTTTGAAGCAATGGTTGGCGATGCTCACTCGCAATTATCCTGAAGCGGTGGAGCTGTTTACTCTGATGCGTAGGGAGACCGACCTGGGGCAGGTGGGGCGTTTACTGGGTATGCCCAGCCAGTGTGAGCAGTCGATGAACTTGCAAAATTAGGTTTACATATATAAGTGTTTCATCCTCTGCTGTAACGGGCGCCGAAAGGCGCCATTTTTTTGTCTGAAAGATTACGTTAGGGTGGAGCTGCGTCCTGTTTAGGGCTGTTTGTGATGTGTGGGTGAGTGCTGTGTTATTGCGGAATATATGAAAGTAAGTGTAAGTCTTGGGCTCGACTGCTACAAAGTTTTATGCGTTAGAGTTGTTGAGTGGTTTTTTAAGTATTGACGTGCGCATCAATTAACACACGTTGTACGAGCTAAATGAATTCATTATTTTCTTTAAGTTGCCTTTTGCTTGGGTGTTGCCTTAAGTGTCCAAGCCTGGGCTGGTTAGGGCACGTGCCGTCTCGGCTTTTTCATGGGTGTCCATAGGTATAACTCTCTTCTGATCATTTGGTTTCCTTATATAAGCGCCGATTTTTCGGAACTCATCTGCGTTACGGCCCACGAATCTGGCGAGTTTGTAGAGCTCATCGCTGTTCCACACTAAATCAACAAGTACCTGTCTCCTGTCAATGTGGGGGTAGGTGCGATATCAGGAATGAAAACATGTCTAACGTATCGACCAATTCGTTCGTACCGATGAATACAAATTACGCACCGCTTAATCAGTCTTCAGTGCCAGTTGATAAGCCACTCGAAGTATCTCCGTCTGTGGATAATTTAAGTAAATTTCTGAAAGACAGTAGTTCGGCTCCAAAAGAAAGCAATGTGACCCTGAATAAGGAGTCCTTGGAGAAGTTGTTCACCATGTTTGAGTTCGCGATCAAGGCCATGCGTAGCATGCTTGCTGGCATGGGGGTGCTGCCCAAGTTGCCTGGGGAGTTGGACGCGCAATCTCAGGTGACGCCTGGTTCTGATTCCAAGACCGTTCCGAATGCGAAGACGGAGCACAAGGTTGCGCCGGGGACGGATACCAAGACGACGGTGCTGCCTGGCACCGATGCCAAGATCGTTCCGGATGCGAAGACGGAGCACAAGGTTGCTCCCGAAGCGGATACCAAGGCACAGGTGCAGCCAGGCCCGGAGGTGAAAGCCCTGCCGGATGGGCGTGCCCAGGTGACCATTACGTCTGACGGCAAGCCCGGTACCCTGCTGGCAAAAACTCTTCCAGGTTCTGAGGATAATAAAAACAAGCTGTCGTCTGATATCAACGTGATAGTGCAGGTCCAAAACTGTCATTGCCCGCATACAGGTGAGAAAGTTGCACCACAACCGCCAGTGACGCCGGGGCTTGATAAGCAGCCATTGCCACAACCGCCAGTGACGCCGGGGCTTGATAAGCAGCCGTTGCCACAGCCTCCGGTCACCCCGCCCACTCCGGATCTTACCTGCCCCGCACCTGATGACTTGGTTAGTCACTCCCAAATGCGTTTCGACAACCATCGAGCTAACAGGCCTGGCCTCCGCTCACGTTTTTGAGCCCGTTATCTTGATGCGTTAAACATAAACGCTGTCTCCCTGGTCGTGACGGCCAGGGGGCACTCAATGAGACTTAAAACATGTTTTCGATAAACCATAACCGTGTTGCACACCCAACCATTGAACCCAGCCGCACACTAGATCCTTCAATTCATGCATCGCTCGATTCTGCACGAAGAGAAAACGCTCGTAGTGCAATACCTGTTCCTCGCTCAGAGGTGAAGGCCAATAGTTTCAGTAACAACACAGATACTTCGGTTTTGCTCAGCATGTTGGGAGAACTGTTCAAGCAGTTTTTCAGCCAATTGCAGAGCCTCTTGTATGGCGGCGTGCGTCCGGTTGAACCGAAAAATAATGATGTACCTGTGCCGCCGCGACCTGTTCAACCCACTCCCGATACGAAACCCGCCGATGAACAAAGCGAGCCCATTCCCGAGATTTCCAATAAGCCTAAAGGTTCAAAGCCCAATAATATCTTCAGCGGTTTTCGTCAGGGCAAGAATGGTAACTGCGTAACGGTCTCCGCGATCAAGGCGGCGATGGCAAAGTTTGGCCAAAACCCTAAGGATATTTACAAGTCTGTTGAGAAAGGCGTGGATGGATTTAAAGTTGTCATGCGTGACGGCGTGACTGTAGAACTCAGCAAAGCGGAACTGGACAGTGCTATTCGCGCCTCCAACTTTGTTGGAATAAATGATCCCGAAATGCTCAAGGATGCGCACTTCCTGTTTGCATGTTCTGCCAAGCGGGCGCAAAACGAGAATAACGACGGACGGGCAAGTCGAAGTTTTGAGGCCGCAATAAGAAGTCTCAACGATGGTGAGGATGAATGGGGGCCGGGGGAGGGCTTCAAGCGTCTGGGGCTGAAGGATTATATGAAGCGCGTATCGGTGCGTGATTTCGCTGACAAATCTTTGATTGGCATGGTCAACCGGCGCGGGCACTCAGTGGCTGTCGTGAATGGGAGTGAAGAGATCTATGGGCGCAAAGGTGGTCGGCCCACCGATGGGCAAGCCGTTGCGTTGATTGATCGCCACGTCTGATCGGAGTTCCCGGTCGCGAATTCTTTCCACTGCCTCATAAAAGAGTGAACGATATGAGTACGTTTACAATTGGATCTTTTGCGCGCTCAAATCCATTTGCAGCGCCGTTTAACGGCGCAGAAACCTTTCCCATCCCGGCGTTTGACGCGCCGGAGCGGAGTTTCGGTGAGCATTTCAACGCGAGCTCGCACAGCGCGGTCATCAAGTTGATGATGCTCACATTTGGCCCACGTCCTACTGATTTATTCAGTGATGTAAAGGGCAACAGCGAGGGTTATGACGTGATCATGAAAGATGGCTATCAATTGCATCTTTCCGGGCGTGAGTTGCAACAGGCGGCGGCTGCGTCACGTTTTGCCGGCAATGAGACTGATATATTGGACAATGCCCATTTTGCGTTGGCCGTGTTCATCAAACGCAAACAACTGCGCAGCGGGAATGCTACTGGTCTGCCAAGTTTTGAGGCCGTCTTGACCCAGTCTTTGCAGGGTGAGACGACCTTCAACATGCTCAAAGGCATGGGCTTGTCCGGCCATCTCCAGTACGTCCCCACTGCAACGGTTGTCGCCGAAGGGCGAGCAGGGGTTGCTGACAGCTATGACGCGGGCTCATCGCTGATTTACGCCGGCAGGGCCCACCGCTTTGGCAGGGAGCATTCGCCCGATCAAACCCACATGTATACGTTGGTGAACGATAGTGTGCCGAAGCCTCGTATTGTTCCAGACCCAATCACGCCGATCGTCGTGCCTGAGGCTGACCCGGCCAAGAAAAGTGTCCGTCCCCAGGTGGTCGAGGTTTTGTCAGGGTTCACGGTGGCCTCGCGAAATTTTGGCGAAGTATTCGACCTGAGCAGCCATGCCGCAGTCATCAAGATGATGATGCTCAGGTTTGGTCGGTCGCCCTCCGATATGTTTGAAAAAATCGAGGCTACGAAGAACGGATACAGCATCATCATGAAAGATGGGTTTGAAGTGACGTTGTCAAATCAGGAGCTGGAGCGCACGACTGAAGTTTCTCGATTTACTGGCCCTGACGTGCAAATGGTCACCGACGCCAATTTCATGCTGGCCGCCTTTGCCAAGCGCAAGCAAGTGGAGCGCAATGGTGAGTTTGACGCTGCGTTATCGAGTAGCTTGCGCGGAGAACACACTTACAAGGTCTTGAAAGGGATGGGCTTGATCGGTTTCTTACGACTTGCTCCTCCCGATAAGCTGCGCGAGCCAAACAGCGTCGGCGTCATCAACACGTTTAACTATTCAGGTGCGTTGGTCGTGGGCGGCATCAAGCATAACAACGGTGAAAAAGGGGCTGTCATCAAGGACTATGGCTATCAGCTTGCCGCCGAAGTCCCCGCCGAATCTAACGGTAGGCCTGCGCATTTCCCTGCTGCACCCATTGGAACCAAGCCAGCCGATATCTGGAGCGGTTTCTATCAAGGCGTGGAGGGCAACTGTGTCACGGTGTCGGCCATCAAGGCGGCGATGATGAAGTACGGGCAAAACCCTATGGGCATCTTCAAGCGTGTCACCGAAACGCCTGAAGGTTTCAGCATCACCATGCGCGATGGCTGCACGGTTCGCCTCACCTACGGCGAGCTGGAAATGGCACGAGCGGCTGCCAACTTCCATGGAGAGGATAGGGGCTTGGTTGGCGACGCTGTGTTCCTTTATGCGGCGAGCGCCAAGCGTGCTCAGTTGGAAAATCATGAATTCCGCGCCGGTGTCGGCTTCGACGCCGCCCTGAAAACGCTGAACGATGGGGAAATACCCGGTGATGCATTGCGCCGCCTTGGCTTGTACGCCTTCACTCGCCCCAGTAGCGTGCAGGAACTGGCGTCAGGCGTACCAGGCACCTTGGCGAACTTCCGGCATTCGGTGGTCGTTGTCGAGGGGGCCATGGATCAATATGGCGACAAGCGCGCGTTGCAAGGCTCGCACTGGATGCAGGGGGGCGGCCACGCCCTGAAACTGGTTTAAATCCGGCCTTCACCTGCGATCAAGCGCTCCCTGAAACCGATCATGGGCAGTGGCCGGCTGTGCAGATACCCTTGGTAAAAATGGCAACCCAAGCCCTGCAGGAACGCCAGTTGGTCCTGGGTTTCCACGCCCTCGGCAATCACCTCCAGGTTCAGGCTGCGGGCCATGGCGACGATGGCGCGGATGATCTCGGCGTCGTTGGGGTCATGGGTAGCGTCACGGACGAAGGACTGGTCGATTTTCAGCGCATCCACCGGCAGACGCTTGAGGTAAGTCAGCGACGAATAGCCGGTGCCGAAGTCGTCCATCGCAAAGCTTACGCCGAGCTTTTTCAAGCGACGCATCTTGACCACCGTGTCATCCAGGTTCTGGATCACGATGCCTTCGGTGATTTCCAGCTTCAATAGGCTGTAGGGCAACTGATGTTGCTTGAGGCTGCGCTCCACCCGCTCAACGAAGTCGTTCTGGCGAAATTGTCGGGGACTGATGTTCACGCATAGGCTGAAATTCAACGGGTCCACCAGGCCCTCGGCAATTAATTGCGCAAATGCGCCGCACGCCTCATCGAGAATCCAGGTGCCGACCTCCAGGATCAGGCCGCTGTCCTCCAGCACCTTGATGAACTCGGCGGGGGACTGTGCGCCCAGTTGTGGATGCTGCCAGCGCACCAAGGCCTCGGCGCCGACGATCTTGTTGCCACGCGCATCCACCTGCGGTTGGTAATGCACGCTGAACTCACCGCGCGATAGCGCCAGGCGCAGATCGGTCTCCATGCGCAGCCGTTCGCTGGCGGTTTTTTGCATGCTGTTGTGGAACATCTGCGTGGTGTTTCGCCCCGAGTCCTTGGCCCGGTACAGAGCAATGTCGGCGCGTTTGAGCAGGTCGGCGGGCGTGGAGCCGTGATCTGGAATCAGCGCTACACCGATGCTCGGTGTGACCTGCAAGCGGTGACCATCGAGGAACATTGGCTCCGAAAGCAATTCACGCAGGGTGTTAGCCAACTCCTGAACCTGAGTGCTGACTTCCATGCGCGTGCCGTCCAGGCCGCTCAGCAGCACCACGAATTCATCACCGCCCAGGCGCGCCACGGTGTCTTCCATGCGCACGCTGGCTTCCAGGCGTGCGGTGACAATTTTCAGTACGGTGTCGCCCACCGGATGGCCGAGGGAATCGTTGATGTGCTTGAAATGGTCAAGGTCGAGAAATAGCAGGGCGCCGCGCAGGTTGTGGCGCTTGAGCAAGGCAATCTGCTGGCTCAGGCGGTCCATCAACAGTGCCCGATTGGGCAGGTTGGTCAACGGGTCGTGATAGGCCAGGTGACGAATCTGCGCCTGGGCGTTTTTCAGCAGGCTTACGTCCCGGGCCGTCAGCAGCAGGCACGGGCTTTCATTCAGGGTAATGGGCTCGACCGAGACTTCCACCGCCAGCACCTCGCCACGCTTGTTGCGCCAGAGCATTTCCAGGTGATGAATACGGCCTTTGATCTGCAATTCGGCCAGCAGTGCCGCGCGCTGGTTTTCATCGGCCCAGATGCCGATTTGGTACAGCGTCAGGCCGATGGCTTCTTCGGCGCGGTAGCCGGTCAGTCGGCAGAAACCATCGTTGACCTCGACATAGCGACCGGTATCGCGCTCGGTGATGGAAATTGCATCGGGGCTGGAATGGAAGGCTTTGGCGAACTTCTCCTCACTGGCCTTGAGGGCCGCTTCCGAGCGTTGCTGCTGGGTGATGTCGCGCAAGGTGGTGACGATGCACGGCTGGTCGCCCACTTTGATCAATCGGCTGGAAATCATACAGGTCAGGCTTTGGCCGCTCTTGTGGTGCACCACGATTGCCACGTTGCTTAATGCCTGCTCGCGAATCACCTGCTCGATGCGTTGCAGGCGCTTGCTCGAATCTTCCCACAAGCCGATTTGCTCGGCGCTTTTGTCGATCACTTCGGCGGCGGTCCAACCAAAGGTCTGGGTAAAGGCCGGGTTGATTTCGATAAACGCGCCGCTGTCCAGGCACGTGACACAGATAGGGTCGGGGCTGGCCTGGAACAGGCTGGCGAATTTTTCCTCGGACGCCGTCAGGCGTTGTTCGCGTTCGACCTGGTCGGTGATGTCGAGCAAGGTGCCGGCCATGCGCAGAGGTTTGCCGGCTTCATCGCGGTAGAGGCGGGCGCGGCTTTCCAGGAAGCGTGGGCTGCCGTCTTCCATCTGCACACGGTAGGTCATCTGGTAGTTGCCGTGCGGACCCTCGCGCAAACTGCGGTAAGCGTTGCGCATGCCCTCGCGTTCTTCATCGGACATGCCTTCAAAAAACGCATCGAAGGGCTCGTGGAATGGTTCTGGCGGCAGGCCGTGCAGTTGGGCTGCGCGGGCTGAGCCGTAGAGCATGCCACTGGGGATATGCCAATCCCAGGTGCCCAGTTGCGCCGAGTCCAGCGCCAGATCGAGGCGTTCCTGGCTGTCCTTGAGGGCTTGCTCGGCGTTTTTGCGTTCGGTGGTATCGAGAAAGGTGCTGATCAGGTAAGCCTCGCCCTCCAGCTCGACCTTTTGTGCGCTGAGGGTACCATCGTGGATCTGGCCATTACTGGCACAGAACTGCACTTCCATGGTGATCGGTTCACCCTTGCGCTGGGTGGCCTTGACCAGCAGCGCCCGTTGTTCGGGGTGGCGCCATAGGCCCAGTTCAAGGGTAGTACGACCGATGGCATTGGCTACCGGCCAGCCGAACAGCATTTCGAAGTATTGGTTGGCCTCGCTGATCAGTCCATCCGACTGGCGCGTCAGCAGGACCATGTTGGGGCACAGGTGAAACAGCGTGGCGAAACGCTTTTCGGAGTGACTCAGGGCGGTTTCCCGTTCGCGCTGGTGGGTGATCTCGCGGATCACCCCGATCATTCGACGCCGGCCGGCTTTGTCCGGTGCCAGGCTGCCATTGATTTCCAGCCAGTGCAGGCTGCCGTCTGGCCACTGGATGCGGTGATGCATGGCTTGTTCGAACGGCTCGCCTGCCAGCACGGCATGAAAAGCCCGCACCACGCGTGCACGATCGGCGGGCGCGAGCAAGTCGAGGTAGTCCAGGTCCTGGGGCAGCGGTTGCCTGGGATCAAACCCGAACAGCGCTTGAGTGCCCCGCGACCAACTGATCCGCCCAGTGTCGATTTCCCAGCACCACGCACCCAGCCGTGCGGCATTGAGAGCCGCCAGCAATTGGGGCGCGCTGTCCCAGCTTTGCTCCGCGTCCTTGGGGTCCAAGGCGTAGATGCGGGGCAGGGGTGGCACGGAATCGACGGGGTTGCGCATTATCAAAGGGCCTTGGCTCAATGGGCGTTCGGCGCGGTTCTCTTCAGGCCTTGAGGCCGCACGGCTTCATGCCGGTATCCCTGGCAGATCGACCTGTGCATCCAATAGGCTCATGAAGGCCCGCGCAGCGTTCGACAGCGTCCTTTCTGTGTGCACGATATAGCCTAGCTGGCGACTGAGCTGTATGCCCGGCAAAGCGATACTTGCCACCTGGTCATCCAGCATAGTGCGTGGCAGCACGCTCCAGGCCAGGCCGATGGAGACCATCATCTTGATAGTTTCCAGATAGTTAGTGCTCATCGCGATGTTCGGCGTCAGCCCCTGGGCCTCGAACAGCCGGCTGACGATATGGTGGGTAAAGGTGTTGCCACCAGGAAACACCGCCGGGTGCTGGGCGATGTTGGCCAGGTTGACTGTGCCATTGCTGATGAGGCTGTGTTCCGGCGCCACCACGAAATCCAAAGGGTCGTCCCACACGGGTGTGGCTTTAACCACGTGGTGCGGTTCGGGTGCCAGGGTGATCACCGCCACTTCGGCACGGCCATGGAGGATTTCTTCGTAGGCCACTTCGGAATCGAGAAACTGAATATCCAGCGCCACATTGGGGTATTCCCGGGTGAAGGTGCGCAGGATCGGTGGCAAACGGTGCAGGCCGATATGATGGCTGGTGGCCAGAGTCAGTCGGCCACTCACTTCGCCGGTCAGGTTGGTGAGCGCGCGGCGCGTGTCGTCCAATACGTTGAGAATCTGATAGGCACGCGGCAGCAAGGCCCGCCCGGCTTCAGTCAAGCCAACTTCACGGCCCAGGCGGTCGAACAGGCGCACCTTCAATTGTTGTTCCAGCCCGGCAATGCGCTTGCTGATGGCCGGTTGAGTCAGGTGCAGGCGTTCACCGGCGCCGGAGAAGCTGCCGGTCTCGGCGATGGCAATAAAGGCATTGAGGTTGGCCAGGTCCATTGTAGTATTCCAGTTGGTAATCCAAAGCATAAAAAATATGAATTTGAGTTATTTAATGTAGCGCCATACCATCAGCCTCACAAGCCAAAGGGTTATTGAAAAGCCCGGCATATAGAAACACCGCTGATGAGGACCGACTGATGGCCGGCAAAACGCTTTACGACAAGCTTTGGGATTCCCATGAAGTGAAACGGCGCGACGATGGCTCGTCGCTGATTTATATCGACCGTCACATCATCCATGAAGTGACCTCGCCCCAAGCGTTCGAAGGCCTGCGCCTGGCCGGGCGCAAGCCTTGGCGCGTCGACTCCATCATCGCCACACCCGATCACAACGTGCCGACCACCCCTGAGCGCAAGGGTGGTATCGATGCCATTGCCGACCAGGTGTCGCGTCTGCAGGTGCAGACCCTCGACGATTACTGCGACGAATATGGCATTACCGAATTCAAGATGAATGACGTGCGTCAAGGCATCGTGCACGTGATCGGCCCGGAGCAGGGCGCCACCTTGCCGGGCATGACCGTGGTCTGCGGCGACTCCCACACCTCCACCCACGGAGCCTTTGGCGCCCTGGCCCACGGCATCGGCACCTCCGAGGTGGAACATGTGTTCGCCACCCAATGCCTGGTCGCCAAAAAAATGAAGAATATGTTGGTGAAGGTCGAAGGCAAGTTGCCGTTCGGCGTCACCGCCAAGGACATCGTGCTCGCGGTGATCGGCAAGATCGGCACCGCCGGTGGTAACGGCCATGCCATCGAGTTTGCTGGCAGCGCTATTCGCGACCTGTCCATCGAAGGCCGCATGACCATCTGCAACATGTCCATCGAAGCCGGTGCCCGCGTGGGCATGGTGGCGGCGGACGAAAAAACCGTTGAATACGTCAAGGGTCGTCCCTTCGCTCCGGCAGGCGCTGATTGGGATGCGGCAGTAGAAGCCTGGAAAGACCTGGTCTCCGATGCCGATGCGGTGTTCGACACTGTGGTCGAACTCGACGCTGCCCAGATCAAGCCACAAGTCAGCTGGGGTACTTCGCCGGAAATGGTCCTGGCCGTCGACCAGAACGTGCCGGACCCCGCCAAGGAAGCCGACCTGGTCAAGCGCGGCTCCATCGAGCGCGCCTTGAAGTACATGGGCTTGCAGGCCAACCAGGCGATCACCGACATCCAGTTGGATCGTGTGTTCATCGGTTCCTGCACCAACTCGCGGATCGAAGACCTGCGCGCCGCGGCGGTGATCGCCAAGGGCCGCAAAGTGGCGTCGACCATCAAGCAAGCCATCGTCGTGCCGGGCTCGGGCCTGGTCAAAGCGCAAGCCGAGGCGGAAGGCCTGGACAAGATCTTCCTCGAAGCCGGTTTTGAATGGCGTGAGCCGGGTTGCTCGATGTGCCTGGCGATGAACCCTGACCGCTTGGAGTCGGGCGAGCACTGCGCCTCCACCTCCAACCGTAACTTCGAAGGGCGTCAGGGCGCCGGTGGGCGAACTCACTTGGTCAGCCCGGCCATGGCCGCTGCCGCTGCCGTCAACGGTCGTTTCATCGACGTTCGCGAATTGATCTGAGGAATATCCGATGCGTGCTTTTACCCAACACACCGGCCTTGTCGCCCCTTTGGATCGTGCCAACGTCGACACCGACCAGATCATCCCCAAGCAGTTCTTGAAGTCGATCAAGCGCACCGGTTTCGGCCCGAATCTGTTCGACGAGTGGCGCTACCTGGACGTGGGCTACGCCTACCAGGACAACTCCAAGCGCCCGCTGAACAAGGATTTCGTACTCAACGCAGAACGTTACCAAGGCGCCAGCGTGTTGCTCGCCCGGGAAAACTTCGGTTGTGGCTCCAGCCGTGAACACGCGCCGTGGGCCCTTGAAGAGTATGGCTTTCGCAGCATCATCGCGCCGAGCTACGCCGATATCTTCTTCAACAACAGCTTCAAGAACGGCTTGCTGCCGATCATCTTGAGTGATGCCGAAGTGGATGAGCTGTTCAAGCAAGTGGAGGCCGCAGAGGGTTACCAACTGACCGTCGATCTGGCCGCGCAAACGGTGACCCGTCCGGATGGCAAGGTGTATCACTTTGAAGTGGATGCGTTCCGTAAGCACTGCCTGCTCAACGGCCTGGACGATATCGGCCTGACCTTGCAGGACGGCGACGCGATTGCCGCGTTTGAAGCCAAGCACCGGGCGAGCCAGCCTTGGTTGTTTCGCGATTGATGTAGGCAGGCTCACCGCTATCGGGGGCAAGCCCCCTCCCACACTTGAATGTGTTCGCAGCTCAAAATGTGGGAGGGGGCTTGCCCCCGATGAGTCCAGTGTGAACAACACAAATCCCAGGGGAACCACCATGACAAGCACCGCCCACACCCAAGTCGTGCAAAAACAATTCGGCGAGCAAGCCTCGGCCTACCTGAGTAGTGCCGTGCACGCCCAGGGCACCGAATTCGCACTGCTCCAGGCCGAACTGGCCGGGCAGGGCGCCGCGCGACTGCTGGATCTGGGTTGCGGGGCCGGTCATGTCAGCTTCCATGTGGCGCCATTGGTCAACGAAGCGGTGGCCTACGACCTGTCCCAGCAGATGCTCGACGTGGTTGCTGCGGCTGCGGCAGATCGTGGCCTGGATAACATCCGCACCGTACACGGCGCCGCCGAACGGCTGCCGTTCGCCGAGGGTGAGTTCGACTTCGTGTTCAGCCGCTACTCGGCCCATCACTGGAGCGACCTCGGCCTGGCCCTGCGCGAAGTGCGCCGCGTACTCAAGCCGGGCGGCGTGGCGGCCTTCGTCGACGTCTTGTCACCGGGCAGCCCGCTGTTGGACACTTACCTGCAAACCGTCGAAGTACTGCGCGATACGAGTCACGTGCGCGATTATTCCGCCGCCGAATGGATGCAGCAGCTCAGCGAGTCCGGTTTGCATGTGCGCACCAGTCGTCGCCAGCGCCTGCGCCTGGAATACACCTCGTGGGTCGAGCGCATGCGCACCCCAGAAGTATTGCGCGCTGCAATCCTTGAGCTGCAAAAGGCGATGGGCCAGGAAGTGCGCGATTATTACGAAATTCAGGCCGACGGCACCTTCAGCACCGACGTGTTGGTGGTCTTCGCCGAACGCTGATTGATTTTTCCCGACCTGCCCACGGGCGGGTCGCTTGATGAAATGAGGAACGCATGAGCAAGCAGATTCTGATTCTCCCTGGCGACGGTATCGGTCCGGAAATCATGGCCGAAGCGGTCAAGGTGCTGGAATTGGCCAACACCAAGTACAGCCTGGGCTTCGAGCTGAGCCACGACGTGATCGGCGGTGCTGCCATCGACAAGCACGGTGTGCCGCTCGCCGACGAAACCCTGGATCGCGCCCGTGCGGCCGACGCCGTGCTGCTCGGCGCCGTAGGTGGCCCGAAATGGGACAAGATCGAACGTGACATCCGCCCTGAGCGCGGCCTGCTGAAAATCCGCGCGCAACTGGGCCTGTTTGGCAACCTGCGCCCGGCGATCCTCTATCCGCAACTGGCCGATGCTTCCAGTCTCAAGCCGGAAGTGGTGGCAGGCCTGGATATCCTGATCGTGCGTGAGCTGACCGGCGGTATCTACTTTGGCTCGCCACGTGGCGTGCGTGAGTTGGAAAATGGCGAACGCCAGGCCTACGACACCCTGCCGTACAGCGAGAGTGAAATCCGCCGTATCGCCCGTGTCGGTTTCGACATGGCCCGTGTGCGTGGCAAGAAGGTCTGTTCGGTGGATAAGGCCAACGTATTGGCCTCCAGCCAACTGTGGCGCGAAATCGTCGAAGAAGTCGCCAAGGACTACCCGGACGTCGAGCTGAGCCACATGTATGTCGACAACGCCGCCATGCAACTGGTGCGTGCGCCAAAGCAGTTCGACGTGATCGTCACCGACAACCTGTTCGGCGACATCCTGTCCGACCAGGCGTCGATGCTCACCGGGTCCATCGGCATGCTGCCGTCGGCGTCCCTGGACACCAACAACAAGGGCATGTACGAGCCGTGCCACGGTTCGGCGCCGGACATCGCGGGCCAGGGCATCGCCAACCCGCTGGCGACCATTCTGTCGGTGTCGATGATGCTGCGTTACAGCTTCAACCTCGGCGAAGCGGCGGATGCGATCGAGCAGGCTGTAAGCCTGGTGCTGGATCAAGGTTTGCGTACCGGCGACATCTGGTCGCAGGGTTGCACCAAGGTCGGTACGCAAGAAATGGGCGACGCAGTAGTCGCCGCGCTGCGGAATCTGTAATCTCTCGGGCCCGCTTGCAGTTGTTGCTGCAAGGCGGCCCACTTTTTAACAAGGTGTAGTTGCGATGAAACGTGTAGGTCTGATCGGTTGGCGCGGTATGGTCGGTTCCGTGCTCATGCAGCGGATGCTGGAAGAGCAGGATTTCGATCTTATTGAGCCGGTGTTTTTCACCACTTCGAATGTGGGTGGCCAAGGGCCGTCTGTGGGCAAGGATATTGCTCCGCTCAAGGACGCCTACAGCATTGAAGAGCTGAAAACCCTCGACGTGATTCTGACCTGCCAAGGTGGCGACTACACCAGCGAAGTCTTCCCCAAGCTGCGCGAGGCCGGTTGGCAGGGTTACTGGATCGACGCCGCCTCGAGCCTGCGCATGCAGGACGACGCCGTGATCATCCTCGACCCGGTGAACCGCAAGGTCATTGACCAGCAGCTGGATGCTGGCACCAAGAACTACGTGGGTGGCAACTGCACCGTCAGCCTGATGCTGATGGGCCTGGGCGGCTTGTTCGAAGCCGGCCTGGTCGAGTGGATGAGCGCCATGACTTATCAGGCGGCGTCCGGTGCCGGCGCGCAGAACATGCGTGAGCTGATCAAGCAGATGGGGGCAACCCATGCTGCCGTCGCCGATCAACTGGCAGACCCTGCCAGCGCGATCCTCGACATCGATCGTCGCGTGGCCGAAGCCATGCGCAGCGATGCCTACCCAACCGAGAACTTCGGCGTGCCATTGGCCGGTAGCCTGATCCCGTGGATCGACAAGGAACTGCCGAACGGCCAGAGCCGTGAAGAGTGGAAGGCCCAGGCCGAAACCAACAAGATCCTGGGTCGTTTCAAGAACCCGATCCCGGTGGACGGCATCTGCGTGCGCATCGGCGCCATGCGTTGCCACAGCCAGGCGCTGACCATCAAGCTGAACAAAGATGTGCCGATCGCCGATATCGAAGCGTTGATCAGCCAGCACAACCCATGGGTCAAGCTGGTGCCGAACAATCGCGATATCAGCATGCAGGAGCTGAGCCCGACCAAGGTGACCGGTACCCTGAATGTACCGGTGGGCCGCCTACGCAAGCTGAACATGGGCAGCCAGTTCCTCGGCGCGTTCACTGTTGGTGACCAACTGCTGTGGGGCGCGGCCGAACCGCTGCGTCGTATGCTGCGGATCTTGCTGGAGCGTTGATCGCTTGAAGCAATAAGAAAAACCCGCGCCTGGTGACAGGCGCGGGTTTTTTCTTGTTCTTTCGGGCCCCATCGCGGGCAAGCCCGCTCCCACACTATGAATGTGTTCACAAATCAAAATGTGGGAGCGGGCTTGCCCGCGATGGCGTCATCAGCTACACCCCAAAGCCCAGGTTAATTGCCTCACCCCCAGCCACCCGGTAAAGTGCCGCTCCCCCCGCAATGCCCGAGGCAGCCCCCATGACCCAGACCTTTGAAATCGCCGTGATCGGCGCCACCGGTACGGTGGGTGAAACCCTGGTGCAGATTCTCGAAGAGTTGGACTTCCCGGTGGGCACTCTTTATCTGCTGGCGGGCAGCAATTCCGCAGGCGCATCGGTGCCGTTTCGCGGCAAGAACGTGCGGGTCAAGGAAGTCGATGAGTTCGACTTCAGCAAGGCGCAGCTGGCGTTCTTTGCGGCAGGCCCGGCGGTAACGCTGAGTTTCGCCCCGCGTGCTGCTACGGCCGGCTGCTCGGTGATCGACCTGTCCGGTGCCTTGCCCGCCGATCAGGCGCCTCAAGTCGTGCCGGAAGCCAATGCCCATGTTCTCGATGGCTTGAAAAAACCCTTCCAGCTCGGTAGCCCAAGCCCATCGGCGACCAACCTGGCCGTGGTGCTCGCGCCGCTGCGTGGCATGCTGGAGATCCAGCGTGTCAGCGTTACTGCCAACCTGGCGGTATCTGCCCAGGGTCGCGAGGCCGTCAGTGAATTGGCCCGGCAAACCGCCGAGCTGCTGAATGTGCGTCCGCTGGAACCGCAGTTTTTCGATCGGCAAATGGCCTTCAACCTGCTGGCCCAGGTCGGCACCCCGGATGCCCAAGGACATACAGCCCTGGAGAAACGCCTCGTCCACGAACTGCGCGCAGTATTGGAAATGCCTTTGCTGAAAATTTCCGCCACCTGCGTTCAAGCCCCGGTGTTTTTTGGCGATAGCCTGACTGTCTCGTTGCAACTGGGCGCGCCGGTCGATCTTGCGGCCGTCAATCGCGCTTTGGACGCAGCGCCTGGAATCGAACTTGTGGAAGAGGGCGATTACCCAACGGCGGTGGGCGATGCGGTTGGCCAGGATGTGGTGTACGTAGGACGGGTTCGCGCTGGCGTGGACGATCCGGCGGAACTAAATCTGTGGCTGACGTCAGATAACGTACGCAAAGGCTCGGCCCTCAACGCCGTACAGCTGGCGCAGTTGTTGATAAAACGCCTTGTGTAAAAGATACTTGGCGGCAATTTGTAGATTGATTCTAGCCAAGCGCTATGCTTGGCCCGAAGCGGAATAGAAGCGCGTCGGTGACCTATCGGCTCGCCATGCCTTATGGCAGCGGTTACCAACCTTCTCGCAGGCCGGGGAGTGTTCAGACAAAGGATGAGGCTATGGTTCAAGTTCGCAAACTGGTGTTAGCAATAGCGGCCGCCTCGGCGCTGTCCTCCGGTATGGCGCAGGCGTTGCAGCTTGGGGAGATGACCCTCAAGTCGAAGCTGAACCAGCCCCTGTCGGTGGAAATCGAATTGCTCGATGTCGGTGGCCTTACGGCATCCGAGATCACACCGAGCCTGGCTTCGTCCCAGGCGTTTGTGGATGCCGGCGTGGATCGCCAGGCGTTTCTCGATGACCTGACGTTCACTCCGGTGGTCAACCCCAATGGCCGCAGTGTGGTGCGTGTCACGTCCAACAAGCCGCTGCCGGATTCCTACGTACGCTTCCTGTTACAGGTGCAATGGCCCAATGGCCGCCTGATGCGTGACTACAGCGTGCTGCTCGATCCGGCCAAGTTTGATCAGCCGGCACCGGTTGCCAGCGCGCCGGCTCCGCGCCTGAGCGCGCCGACTGGCGCTACGCCTGCCAGCAGCAAGCCCGCACAGCACACCACCACCTCCCGCGACACGTTGTGGGAAATTGCCGAGAAGAATCGCAATGGCGCGTCGATCCAGCAAACCATGCTGGCGATCCAGGCGCTTAACCCCGATGCGTTTATCGATGGCAATATCAACCGCCTGAAGACCGGTCAGGTCCTGCGCCTGCCGGACCGTGTGCAAGCGACCAGCCTGCCGCAGTCGCAAGCCATTGCCGAAGTGAGCGCGCAAAACACGGCGTGGCGCCAGGGGCGTCGTACTGCGACCAATCAAGCGGCGGCGGGCAAGCCTCAATTGGACGCCACCAAACGCACCGAGGCGGGCAATGCTCCGTCGGGCACCGCGGGCAAGGACAACTTGAGCCTGGTCTCGGCTGAGTCTGCCAAGAAGGGCGCCAAGGGCAAGGTCGGTGATAGCCGGGCGCTAAGCGACAAACTGGCAATGACCCAGGAAGAGCTGGACACCACTCGCCGCGACAATGCCGAATTGAAAAGCCGGGCGGCGGACCTGCAAAGCCAGTTGGACAAACTGCAAAAGCTGATTCAGCTGAAAAATGATCAATTGGCCAGGTTGCAGGCGGAGAAAGGTGATCCGGTCGCCGCAGCGGCGGCAGCGATGCCAGCTCAATTGGCCGGTGAGCCAGCGGCTGCACCGACGACGCCTGTGGCACCCGTAGCCCCGACGCCAGCCCCTGAAGCGGCCAAGACTGACGCAGCACCTGCCAGTACCGAAGGGAAATTCAACGAACTGCTGACCAATCCGATTGTGCTGGGTGTGGTGGGTGGTGCGGCGGGCCTGGTGGTGTTGTTGCTTCTGCTGCTGTGGGCGCGCCATCGCAACGCTCGGCGTGAAGAAGAAAAGCACCTGCGCATGGCGCGGGCCCTGGCCGAAGAGCCGGCGTTCGCGCCGAATATCGACCATGACTTGCCACCTGACAGCTTTGAAGGTCTGGAAGTGCCACCGCCGAGCGTCAAGCTGGCGGCTGCTCCGGCACCCGCGCCGGTGGTTGAGCCCGTTGTGGCGCCCACGGTGGCTTCCGTGCTGGCCCCGCTGGCCGTAGCCGTTGCCCCGGAAAACGCCGGCGATGCGTTGGCCCAGGCCCAATCCCATATTGACCGCGGCCACCTGAACCAGGCCGCTGACGTGCTGGAACAGGCGATCAAGCATGAGCCCAAGCGCAGCGACTTGCGTTTGAAGCTGATGGAAGTCTACGGCCTGCAAAACGACAAGGACGGTTTTGTCACCCAGGAACGTCAGTTGGTGGCCAATGGTGAGAACCATGCCCAGGTCGAGCAACTCAAGAGCCGTTTCCCGGCCATGGCCGTGCTGGCGGCGGGTGTCAGTGCTGCTGTCGCAGCGGCAGCCCTGGATGCGCAGTACGTCAAGGACCTGTTGGAAGACAAACCAGCCGCTCCAGCCCCGGAACCAGAGCCTTTTGACACGGATTTCGACTTGAGCCTGGACGACCTGGAGGCCGCGTCGCCAGCCGAGGTCAAGGCGGATCAACAGACGTTCGAGGCACTTCTGCAGCAGCAGACTGAAGCCAAGACCGGTGCGGACGACTTGTCGGACTTCGACCTGGACCTGCAGCTTGATCCGCCATCCTCGCAGACCGATGATGATTTTCTCTCGGGTCTTGAAGACTCAATGAAGAGCGTGCCAGCGGTTGAGCCGCCAACCTTGACACCTGCCGCGCTGGACGAGTTCGAATTGCCGGCAGACTTCGACCTGTCCCTGGCAGACGAGCCTAGTGCTCCATCGGCGGCCAAACCCGATGCGTTCGCATCGGAGCTGGATGACGTCAACGCTGAGCTGGATCGCTTGTCCCAGAGTCTGGAGCATCCGCCGATCGAGCCGTCATTCACGGCGCAAGATGCGGCATTGGGCGGTGATGAGCCAGAGTTCGATTACCTCTCCGGCACCAATGAAGTCGCCACAAAGCTGGACTTGGCCCAGGCTTATATCGACATGGGCGATGCGGACGGCGCACGGGACATATTGTCCGAAGTGCTGACCGAGGGTGATGAGGCCCAGCGTGGCGAGGCCAAGGAAATGCTCGGCCGACTGGCGTAACAGTCATTTGTTGACGCAGCGGCGACCTTCGGGTCGCCGTTTTGCTTTTGTAGGCACTGGCTTGTCGGCGATAGCATCGACTCGGTTTTACTGAAAGACTGCGTCGCTTGCATCGCAGGCAAGCCAGCTCCCACACAAATCGGCATAATGGCCGCCTTTGCGCAACTCATCAGGCTCTCAGTTCTTGGCAAATATAGATAACGCGGCCGCCGAAATGGCGGCCGCAGGCTTTTACCGCATCGCCCTGGGCGTGGAATACAAAGGTTCGCGCTATCGCGGCTGGCAACGTCAGGCCTCTGGCGTGCTGACTGTGCAGGAAACCCTGGAAAACGCCTTGTCGAAGGTTGCGGACTCACCCGTGTCGCTGATGTGTGCCGGGCGCACCGATGCCGGTGTGCACGCTTGTGGCCAGGTGGTGCACTTTGACACCCAGGCCGAACGTTCGATGAAGGCCTGGGTCATGGGCGCCAATATCAACTTGCCCCATGACGTGAGCGTCAGCTGGGCGAAGGTCATGCCAACGCACTTCCATGCACGCTTCAAAGCTATCGCCCGACGCTATCGTTATGTGATCTACAACGATCAGATCCGTCCGGCGCACCTTAACGAAGAAATTACCTGGAATCACCGTCCGCTGGATGCCGAGCGTATGGCGGAGGCTGCGCAGTACCTGGTGGGTGTGCATGACTTCAGTGCCTTCCGGGCCGGGCAGTGCCAGGCCAAGTCACCGATCAAGGAAGTTCACCACCTGCGTGTGACCCGTCACGGCAAGATGATTGTGCTGGATATCCGGGCCGGTGCCTTCCTGCACCATATGGTGCGCAATATTGCCGGCGTATTGATGACTATCGGCGCTGGCGAGCGTCCGGTGGAGTGGGCCAAGGAAGTACTGGAAAGCCGCATTCGTCGTACGGGCGGTGTCACGGCACATCCGTTCGGCCTGTACTTGGTGGATGTGGAGTACCGCGATGAGTTCGAGCTGCCAGAACGTTTCATCGGGCCGCACTTCCTCACAGGCTTCAGTGAACTTGGCGGCTGACGCCTGGAAAAGCTTTTGTTACCATCCGGGACTTTCTCGGTCCAACCCTGAGGTTTCCACGACATGTCAGCCGTTCGCAGCAAGATTTGCGGGATTGCCCGCATAGAAGACGCGCTGGCGGCAGTCGAGGCGGGGGCTGATGCCATTGGTTTCGTGTTTTACGCCAAGAGTCCAAGGGCTGTGAATGTGTTGCAGGCGCGGGCGATCATCGCTGCGCTGCCGCCTTTCGTGACCACTGTGGGGCTGTTCGTCAACGCCAGCCGTTGCGAACTCAACGAAACCCTGGATGCCGTGCAGCTGGATATGCTTCAGTTTCACGGCGACGAAAGCCCCGATGAGTGCGAAAGCTACCAGCGCCCGTATATCAAGGCGCTGCGCGTCAAGGCCGGGGATGACATCACTACTGCGTGTGCCGCCTACACTGGTGCCCGTGGGATTCTGCTAGATACCTATGTTGAAGGCGTACCGGGTGGTACGGGCGAGGCGTTCGACTGGACGCTGATTCCCGGGGGGTTGAGCAAGCCGATCATCCTGGCTGGCGGGCTCAATCCCGCGAACGTTGGCGCAGCCATCGAGCAGGTGCGCCCCTATGCGGTGGATGTCAGTGGTGGGGTAGAGCAGGGCAAGGGCATCAAGGACCATCACAAGATTCGCGCATTCATGCAAGCCGTGCGCAACGGCAGTGGTGTGATGTGACGGCTGGCAGTCTGCAGCCGTCCATAACTACCACTGTGTAAAACAGCACCGGCGCCCCCTGCGGGAGGCCCGGAAATGAAGTGGCAACCCTGCACTGGCAGGTTGTCTGGAAGGCTGAGGGTACATGCGGGAAAAGGCCGGTCGAACGTCTGACCCCGTCCAGCATGTGTCATCGCCACATATGAATTTAGCTCAAGGGCATACGCGGGGCTGTGTTCAAGCCACCGGTACTGGAGAAAGAAAGCATGAGCAACTGGTTAGTAGACAAACTGATCCCTTCGATCATGCGTTCCGAGGTGAAGAAAAGCTCGGTTCCTGAAGGTCTGTGGCACAAGTGCCCATCCTGCGACGCGGTGCTGTATCGCCCGGAGCTGGAAAAGACCCTGGACGTTTGCCCCAAGTGCAACCACCACATGCGTATCGGTGCTCGCGCCCGTATCGACATTTTCCTCGACGCTGATGGCCGTAACGAGCTGGGTGCAGACCTGGAGCCGGTGGACCGTCTGAAGTTCCGCGACAGCAAGAAGTACAAGGACCGCCTAGTCGGCGCGCAGAAGCAGACCGGCGAGAAAGACGCGCTGATCTCTGTCAGCGGCAAGCTGCTGGGCATGCCGGTGGTGGTGTCGGCGTTTGAGTTCTCCTTCATGGGCGGCTCCATGGGCGCCATCGTCGGTGAGCGCTTCGTGCGTGCCGCCAACTACGCCTTGGAAAACCGCTGCCCGATGATCTGCTTCGCCGCCTCCGGTGGTGCGCGTATGCAGGAAGCCCTGATCTCCCTGATGCAAATGGCCAAGACCTCTGCGGTACTGGCGCGCCTGCGTGAAGAGGGTATCCCGTTCATTTCCGTACTGACCGACCCGGTCTACGGCGGCGTGTCCGCCAGCCTGGCGATGCTGGGCGATGTGATCGTCGGTGAGCCAAAGGCCCTGATCGGCTTCGCCGGCCCACGTGTGATCGAGCAGACTGTTCGCGAAAAACTGCCGGAAGGTTTCCAGCGCAGCGAGTTCCTGCTGGAGCACGGTGCAATCGATCTGATCATTGCGCGCGGTGAGTTGCGTCCACGTCTGGGCAGCCTGCTGGCGCAAATGATGGGTCTGCCGACACCTGAGTACGTTGCACCTAAGCTCGAGCCTATCGTTGTTCCGCCGGTGCCAGCAAACCTATGACCCAACGTACCCTTGGCGAATGGCTCGCCTACCTTGAGCAGTTGCATCCATCAGCCATCGACATGGGCCTGGAGCGCTCGCAGCAGGTAGCGGCCCGCCTTGGGTTGGGCCGGCCGGCACCGCGTGTCATCACGGTGACCGGCACCAACGGCAAAGGCTCTACCTGTGCCTTTGTCGCGGCGCTGCTGCAAGCCCAGGGGCTGAAGGTCGGCGTGTACAACTCGCCGCACTTGCTGCGTTACAACGAGCGGGTGCAACTCAATGGCGTCGAAGCCACTGATGAGCAGCTCTGCGAAGCCTTTGCTGCCCTGGACGCAGGGCGAGGCGAGATTTCCCTGACTTATTTCGAGATGGGCACCCTGGCGGCGTTCTGGCTGTTCGAGCGTGCGCAACTGGATGTGGTCGTTCTGGAAGTAGGCCTGGGCGGGCGCCTGGATACCGTCAACGTGGTGGATGCCGACTTGGCGCTGGTGACCAGCATTGGCGTGGATCACGCCGATTATCTGGGCAATACCCGTGAGTCTGTGGCTTTTGAAAAGGCCGGGATCTTCCGCCAGGGCAAGCCTGCACTGTGTGGAGATCTGGACCCGCCGCACACCTTGCTGGACAAGGTGCGCGAGCTGGATTGTCCGTTTTTCCTGCGTGGGCGTGAGTTCAATCTTGAGGTTGGCGCTGGTCATTGGCAGTGGAGTGGGCGTGATGCGCGTGGTCAGCTCGTCGAGCTGCGCGACCTGCCACTGCTGAACCTGCCGATGGAAAACGCTGCACTTGCCCTGCAAGCCTATCTGTTGCTGGATCTGCCATGGGATGCCGAGCAAATCGCTGCGACGTTGCTGGCAACCCGTGTCGTGGGACGTTTGGATCGCCGTGTATTCGAATGGGAGGGCAAGCGCCTGAACCTGCTGCTGGATGTTGGGCACAACCCACATGCAGCTGAATACCTGGCTCAGCGCCTGTCGCGTAACCCGCCGGCCGGTCGCCGCTTGGCGGTGTTCGGGCTGCTGGCTGATAAGGATCTGGATGGCGTGGTTGCGCCCTTGGGCTGCGTCCAGGCTTGGGCGGTAGCGCCGCTGGATACGTCGCGCAGTCGTCCGGCTGCCGAGTTGGAGTTGGCGTTGCAGAACCTTGGTGCGTCGGTGACGTCGTATGCAAGTGTCACTGCCGCGCTTGAGGCGCAGTGTGCGGTGGCGACGACTGAGGATGAAATTCTGTTGTTCGGATCATTTTATTGTGTTGCCGAGGCGCTTGAGTGGTTGGCCCGGCGCTCCACGGAGGAAGCTGCACATGGCATTACTGGATAGCGCATACAAGCAGCGAATGGTTGGAGCCCTGGTGTTGGTGGCGTTGGCGGTGATTTTTCTGCCGATGCTGTTTTCCCGTCAGGACGAACAGCGCCAGGTGATTGTCGAGGCGCCCGCCGCGCCCCAGGCGCCGGTGATGCCACAAGTTCAAGTCGAGCCGGTGGTGGTGCCTGAGCCGCAGGTGTTGCCTGTCGAGCCTGTACCGAGCGATGGCGGGGTGGCGGCGCAACAAGCTCCGACCATGCCGGTGCAGCCTAGCGCGCCCGTGCCTGTGGCCAAGCCGGCCCCGGCACCTGCGGCCCCGGTTGTTGCGGCCAAGCCTGCTGCGCCGGCCCCTGCGCCAAAGCCGGTCGCGCCGCAACCTGCCGCGCCAGGCAAGCCGGATGTGGGCCAGAGCCGTATCGACCCGAATGGCCTGCCGATCAGTTGGTCGATCCAGCTCGCCAGCCTGGCTAACCGCGAAAGCGCTGACGCGTTGCAGAAAAAGCTGCGTGCCCAGGGGTACAACGCTTATATCCGCAGTGCCGACGGCAAGAACCGTGTATTTATCGGGCCGCTGATCGAGCGTGCTGAAGCAGATCGCCTGCGCGATTTGCTGGGGCGTCAGCAGAATCTCAATGGGTTTGTGGTGCGGTTCCAGCCCGAGCGCGGTTAATACCGCCACTCTCTGGTTGGAGTGCAAGCCAAATGTGGGAGCTGGCTTGCCTGCGATGACTGTGGGTCAGTCAACAGTGATGTTGAGTGTGCCGGCCCCATCGCAGGCAAGCCAGCTCCCACATTTGTTCTGGGGTGCGCTTGAAGTTGGATTTGCTCGCCACAACCCATTGATTTGCAAAGCACCCGCAATCACAGCTTACCGATAGCCCAGCGCTCTGCTAAAATGCGCCGCCTTATCCGTACGTAGGCTGAACTGTGCCATTTACCTGGGTTGATTGGGCGATCGTTGCAATCGTCGCCATCTCCGCTTTGATCAGTCTAAGCCGCGGCTTCGTCAAAGAAGCACTGTCGTTGCTGACCTGGATCATCGCAGGAGTCGTAGCCTGGATGTTCGGTGGTTCACTGTCGGTCTACCTGGCCGGATACATCGAGACACCTTCGGCTCGCGTCATCGCGGGCTGCGCCATCATGTTCATCGCCACGCTGCTGGTGGGGGCAATGGTCAATTATCTTATTGGCGAGTTGATACGTGTCACCGGCCTCTCCGGGACCGATCGATTTCTCGGCATGGCCTTCGGTGCCGCGCGTGGCGCGTTGCTGGTGGTCGTGGCGGTCGGGCTGTTGAGCCTGGGGCCGGTACAGCAGGATTCGTGGTGGCAGGAGTCGGTACTCGTGCCAAAATTTCTATTGGTTGCGGATTGGTCCAAGAACCTCATTCTGGGGTGGAGCAGTCAGTGGCTGGCCAGCGGAATCAGCGTACCCGCTGATATTCCGTTCAAGGAACACCTCTTGCCGGCCAAAACGCCTCAGTAAGTTGTGTTCAGTCAAGATTCATTAAGTAGGGGTTGCGTCGCATGTGTGGCATCGTCGGTATCGTCGGTAAGTCGAACGTCAATCAGGCGCTGTATGACGCGCTAACCGTCCTCCAGCACCGCGGCCAGGACGCTGCCGGTATTGTGACCAGCCACGACGGCCGGTTATTCCTGCGCAAGGACAATGGCCTGGTGCGTGACGTGTTCCATCAGCGTCACATGCAACGCCTCGTCGGGCACATGGGCATTGGCCATGTGCGTTACCCGACTGCCGGTAGCTCGACTTCGGCCGAAGCTCAACCGTTCTACGTCAACTCGCCTTACGGCATCACCCTGGCGCACAACGGCAACCTGACCAACGTTGAGCAATTGGCCAAGGAGATCTACGAGTCTGACCTGCGTCACGTCAACACCAGCTCCGACTCGGAAGTGCTGCTCAACGTGTTCGCCCACGAGCTGGCCCAGCGCGGCAAGCTGCAGCCGACCGAAGAAGATGTGTTCGCTGCCGTCACCGACGTGCACAACCGTTGCGTCGGCGGTTACGCCGTCGTAGCTATGGTTACCGGTTATGGCATTGTCGGCTTCCGTGACCCGCATGGCATCCGTCCTATCGTGTTCGGCCAGCGTCATACCGACGAAGGCGTCGAGTACATGATCGCTTCCGAAAGCGTGTCCCTGGACGTGCTGGGCTTCACCCTGATCCGCGACCTTGCGCCGGGCGAAGCGGTGTACATCACCGAAGACGGCAAGCTGCACACTCGCCAGTGTGCGGTGGCCCCGAAACTCACCCCGTGCATCTTCGAACACGTCTACCTGGCGCGTCCGGATTCGATCATCGACGGCGTTTCGGTGTACAAGGCACGTCTGCGCATGGGCGAGAAGCTGGCCGAGAAGATCCTGCGCGAGCGTCCTGAGCACGATATCGACGTGGTCATCCCGATTCCGGACACCAGCCGTACCGCCGCGCTGGAGTTGGCCAACCACCTGGGCGTCAAGTTCCGCGAAGGTTTCGTGAAGAACCGCTACATCGGTCGTACCTTCATCATGCCGGGCCAGGCGGCGCGCAAGAAGTCGGTGCGCCAGAAGCTCAACGCCATCGAGTTGGAATTTCGCGGCAAGAACGTCATGCTGGTGGATGACTCCATCGTGCGTGGCACCACCTGCAAGCAGATCATCCAGATGGCCCGCGAAGCCGGTGCGAAGAACGTGTACTTCTGTTCTGCTGCACCAGCGGTGCGTTACCCGAACGTGTACGGTATCGACATGCCGAGCGCCCATGAGCTGATCGCTCACAACCGTTCGACCCAGGACGTTGCCGACCTGATCGGCGCCGACTGGCTGATCTACCAGGACCTGCCGGACCTGATCGAAGCGGTTGGCGGTGGCAAGATCAAGATCGAGCAGTTCGACTGCGCCGTGTTCGACGGCAAGTACGTGACCGGGGATGTCGACGAGGCCTACCTGAACAAGATCGAGCAGGCGCGCAACGACTCGTCGAAGATCAAGACCCAGGCGGTCAGTGCGATCATCGATCTGTACAACAACTGAGTAAATACCGGCCCTGAGGGGCCGGTTTTGTATCTTAAATAAAGAATTGAGTAAGGAGTCGCAGCATGAGTCAGGAATGGGATGCCGGTCGGTTGGACAGCGACCTCGATGGCGTAGCTTTCGATACCCTGGCTGTGCGTGCCGGCCAGCACCGTACACCGGAAGGTGAGCACGGTGATCCGATGTTCTTCACTTCCAGCTATGTGTTCCGCACTGCCGCTGATGCCGCTGCACGCTTCGCCGGCGAAGTGCCAGGCAACGTGTATTCGCGCTACACCAACCCGACGGTGCGTGCGTTCGAAGAGCGTATCGCGGCCCTGGAGGGTGCAGAGCAGGCGGTGGCCACGGCGACTGGCATGGCTGCCATTCTGGCGGTGGTGATGAGCCTGTGCAGTGCGGGTGATCACGTATTGGTGTCGCGCAGTGTGTTTGGTTCGACCATCAGCCTGTTCGAAAAATACTTCAAGCGCTTCGGTATCGAAGTGGACTACGTGCCTCTGGCGGACCTTTCCGGTTGGGATGCGGCGATCAAGGCCAACACCAAGTTGCTGTTCGTCGAATCGCCCTCTAATCCGCTGGCCGAGTTGGTGGATATCGCCGCGTTGTCCGAAGTGGCTCACGCCAAGGGCGCCATGCTAGTGGTCGACAACTGCTTCTGCACGCCGGCGCTGCAACAGCCGTTGAAGCTGGGGGCGGACATTGTCGTGCACTCGGCGACCAAGTTCATCGACGGTCAGGGCCGCTGCATGGGCGGTGTGGTGGCTGGCCGCAGCGAGCAGATGAAGGAAGTTGTCGGTTTCCTGCGTACGGCTGGTCCGACTTTGAGCCCGTTCAACGCCTGGATTTTCCTCAAGGGCCTGGAAACCCTCAACCTGCGGATGAAGGCACATTGCGCCAACGCCCAGGCCCTGGCTGAATGGCTGGAGCAGCAGGACGGTATCGAGAAGGTGCATTACGCCGGCCTCAAGAGCCACCCGCAACATGAGTTGGCCCAGCGCCAGCAGCGTGGTTTCGGTGCCGTGGTGAGTTTCGAAGTGAAGGGTGGCAAAGAGGGCGCCTGGCGCTTTATCGATGCGACGCGGCTGATTTCCATCACCGCGAACCTGGGTGACAGCAAGACCACCATCACTCATCCGAGCACCACGTCCCACGGTCGTCTGGCACCGCAAGAGCGTGAGGCGGCGGGTATCCGTGACAGCCTGATCCGCATTGCGGTGGGTCTGGAAGACGTCGTCGACCTGCAAGCCGACTTGGCTCGTGGGCTGGCGGCCTTGTGATCGAGTGGTCCATGGACGCTGCCGTGGCTAGCAACGGGCGTGTTGCGCTGGTGACCGGTGCGGCACGCGGAATTGGCCTTGGGATCGCCGCCTGGCTGATCAGTGAGGGCTGGCAGGTGGTGTTGACCGACCTGGATCGCGAGCGTGGTTCCAGGGTGTCCAAGGTGCTGGGTGAAAACGCCTGGTTTATCGCCATGGACGTCGCTGACGAGAAGCAGGTCGCCCAGTGCGTCGCCGAGGTATTGGGGCAGTTTGGTCGCCTGGATGCGTTGGTGTGCAATGCGGCGGTCGCCGACCCGCGCAATATCACGCTGGAGAGCCTGGACCTGGCGTATTGGAATCGTGTGTTGGCGGTCAACCTCGGCGGGCCGATGTTGTTGGCCAAGCATTGTGCGCCGTACCTGCGTGCCCATGGGGGTGCCATCGTCAACCTGGCATCGACCCGGGCGCGTCAATCGGAGCCGGATACCGAAGCCTATGCGGCGAGCAAGGGTGGCCTGCTGGCGTTGACTCACGCGTTGGCGATGAGTCTTGGACCGGAAGTGCGGGTCAATGCCGTCAGCCCAGGCTGGATCGACGCGCGTGATCCTGCTGCACGGCGTGCGGAGCCGCTCACCGATGCCGACCATGCCCAGCATCCGGCGGGTCGAGTCGGCACCGTGGAGGATGTCGCTGCGATGGTCGCGTGGTTGCTGTCGCGTCAGGCGGGGTTCGTTACCGGGCAGGAGTTTGTTGTCGACGGTGGCATGAGCAAGAAGATGATTTATAGCGAGTAGGGGAGATGGCTGCCTTGAAGTAATTTTGTCTTTTTTAGAAAAACTTCAAGCAGGCTATTGACTTAGGTCCGATACCTGCGTAAATTTCGCGGCCTCAACGAAGCAAAGGGTGATTAGCTCAGCTGGGAGAGCATCTGCCTTACAAGCAGAGGGTCGGCGGTTCGATCCCGTCATCACCCACC
>NZ_JBWKUX010000026.1:0-18361 GCF_059421065.1 Pseudomonas sp. GW821-FHT03A09
TTCCCCATGTGAGAGTAGGTCATCGTCAAGATTAAATTCCGAAACCCCATTTGCGAAAGCAGATGGGGTTTTGTTTTAGTAGAAGTTCATGAATTTCACCGGCACGTTGTTAACGCAACGGGCTGGTATACAGAATTTCTTGACGACCATAGAGCATTGGAACCACCTGATCCCATCCCGAACTCAGCAGTGAAACGATGCATCGCCGATGGTAGTGTGGGGTTTCCCCATGTGAGAGTAGGTCATCGTCAAGATTAAATTCCGAAACCCCTGTTTGCTAACGCAGACAGGGGTTTTGTCGTTTAAGGGCCATAGCGCCCGCACCTACCGCCTGTCGGCTTCCTGCGTCAAAAGAAGATGCTTCTCACAAATTTCTAAGATTTATCGACTCTTGGCCGAAAGCCTGATGAGCCATGCGTGCACCGAAATAGAGCGGCCCAAGAGCCCGCCTATCCGTACATGGAATGTTCCACTCGGCACGCTCATCCCCCTTTGGCAAAAGAAGTCGATGAAATGAATCTTAAGTTCAGTCATAAAATTCTGTTGGCCGCGTCAGGCGTCGTGGTTCTGGCCTTCGCGTTATTCACGTTCTACAACGACTACCTGCAGCGCAGTACCATCAAGCAGAATCTGGCGTCGTCCATTCAGCAGTCCGGTGAACTCACTGCCAGCAGTGTGCAGAACTGGCTCAGTGGTCGCATCCTGGTGCTCGAAAACCTGGCGCAGAACGTTGCCCATCAAGGTAATGGTGCCGACCTTCCTGGACTGGTCGACCAGCCTGCATTCACGTCGAATTTCCAGTTCACCTATGTTGGCCAAACCAACGGCGTGTTCACCCAGCGTCCTGACGCGAAGATGCCAGACGGCTACGACCCGCGTCAGCGCCCTTGGTACAAGCAAGCTGTAGCAGCAGACAAAACCATGCTGACTCCACCTTATATGGCGGCTGTGGGCGGTCAAATCGTGACGATCGCCATGCCAGTGAAGAAGAATGGCGAATTGCTGGGAGTTGTCGGCGGCGATCTGAGTTTGCAAACCCTGGTGAAGATCATCAACTCGGTCGACTTCGGTGGTATCGGCCATGCGTTCCTGGTCAGTGGCGATGGCCAGGTCATTGTCAGTCCTGATCAGGACCAGGTGATGAAAAACCTGAAAGATATCTACCCTGGTACCAACCTGCGTATCGAGAAGGCCAGCCAGGATGTGGTGCTCAATAACCAGGATCGTATCCTCTCGTTCACCCCGATCACCGGCTTGCCTGGCGCAGATTGGTACATCGGCCTGTCGATCGACAAGGACAAAGCCTATGCTCCGCTGGGTAAGTTCCGTACGTCGGCATTGATCGCGATGTTGATCGCTGTGGTAGCGATCGCAGTGCTCTTGAGTCTGTTGATTCAGGTATTGCTGCGTCCGTTGACTACCATGGGTGTTGCCATGCAGGACATCGCCCAGGGCGAAGGCGATTTGACCCGTCGCCTCGACGTGACCAGCAAAGACGAGTTCGGTGAAGTCGGCAGCGCGTTCAACCAGTTTGTTGAGCGTATCCACGCTTCCATTTCTGAAGTGTCCTCGGCGACGCGCCAGGTGCATGACCTGTCTCAGCGTGTCATGGCTTCGTCCAATGCGTCGATCATCGGCTCCGACGAGCAGAGTGCGCGCACCAACAGCGTGGCTGCGGCGATCAACGAGCTGGGTGCCGCCACCCAGGAAATCGCACGTAACGCCGCTGATGCTTCGCAGCATGCCAGCGGTGCCAGCGAGCAGGCTGACGATGGTCGCAAGGTGGTTGAACAAACTATCCTCGCGATGTCGGAGCTGTCGCAGAAGATCAGTTTGTCCTGCACCCAGATCGAAACCCTCAACGCCAGTACCGACAACATCGGTCACATCCTGGATGTGATCAAAGGCATCTCCCAGCAAACCAACCTGCTAGCCCTTAATGCGGCGATCGAAGCTGCTCGTGCGGGTGAAGCTGGCCGTGGGTTTGCCGTGGTGGCGGATGAGGTGCGTAACCTGGCGCACCGTACGCAGGAGTCGGCCGAAGAGATCCACAAAATGATCACTTCCCTGCAAGTGGGTTCGCGTGAAGCCGTGACCACCATGAATGCCAGCCAGACCTCCAGCGAAGAGAGCGTCGAAGTCGCCAACCAGGCGGGAGAGCGATTGGTCAGCGTGACGCAGCGGATCGTCGAGATCGATGGTATGAACCAGTCAGTCGCTGCCGCCACCGAGGAGCAGACAGCTGTGGTTGAAACGCTCAACGTCGACATTAATCAGATCAACCTGCTTAACCAGCAGGGTGTTGCCAACCTCAACGAAACCCTCAAAGACTGCGATGCACTGTCCCAACAGGCGAGTCGGTTGAAGCAATTGGTTGATAGCTTCAAGATTTAATCTTGGCGACATCGGAGCGAGGCGACTCGCTCCGACTGCTCAGCTAAGCATCCGGCGCACATTCTGCAATGCGGTGTCGGCGAACGTCTGTACAAACGTTTCAAACTCCACCTGCGCTATTGCAATAGGCTCACCCACAAGTGTCCAGGTTGCCTTGGAACTGCTTGTGCCAAGCGCTTCCACTGTCATCGCTGCCCAGAATTGGGCCATGCCCAAGGTGTTGTAGAGGGTGGTCCATGTCATCGACATGGCGGCGGCGTCTCGACTGTTGAGTTGCTCCACGACGCAATGACCATCGTCGAAAAATTTCGTCCGCAATGCGCCCACGCCAACGCCTGTCATTTCAATGCGTGACAGGCCTGGAACGAAGGCATCAAAGCCTGCGAAGTGGCCCACCAGAGCCCACAGGCGGATTGCCGCGCATGGGACTATGACGGAGGCCACCACCGGTGTGCCGTTCGGGTTGCGGATCAACGTATCGGGTTGTAGCTGTTTCATGAAGGTGTCCTGAAGCAGTTCAGAGAAAGCCGGTGGCCCTGAGGTAGTCGCAGCCCTTGCGTAGCAGTGCCGGACTTTTTTGTGGGTATTGCGTGCCCATCTTCTCCACTCCCCACCGGGCATTGTCATAACGGATCATCGACGTATCACCGATGTCTTCACCCAGCTCGTCCAGATAGAAGCCCAACACACCAAACAATGCGTTATCGCGGTTTATCGCGCGCAGTGACTGTTGCCATTGTTCAATGCTTACCCGTTCGAAAACGTGCCCAGCCTGGCTGAACGCATCAAGGTACTGATCCCAGCTCAAAGGCTGCGGGTTATGCAGGTTGAAAACATTTCGGTCTGCGCAAAAAGAGGAGCCGTGGAACGCTATAAAACGGGCCAGGAAGTCCACGGGCATCAGATCGAAGTTCGCATCCAGCCGTGGGGCAAGCCCCAATTGCAGGGATCCCTTGAGCATTAACATCAATCGATTTTTCTGCGGCTGGCACACGCCACTCCGACTGTTGAAACTGATATTCCCCGGCCGAAGGATATTTACCCAGGCGCCTTGTGCGACAGCGCGCCCCAGCAGGCGCTCAGCGACCCACTTGGACAGGTTGTAGCCATTTTTCACATAGAGCGGCAACGTACTCGCGGCACTGGTTTCGAGAACGTGTCGGTCGGCATCGAGGCTGCTGCAGGCGGACAGTGTTGAGATGAAGTTGAAGACCTTCTTGCAATGGGTTTCGCAAAGGCGCAGGCACTCCAATATCGGCTCGACGTTGTCCTCGGCGAGTGACGCGTAATCCATCACATGATTGACCTGAGCCGCGTTGTGCAGCAGCACGCCGTAACTTCGAGCGAGGTGGTCATATACGTCGCAGGCGAGGCCCAGGCGAGGCAGGCGAATGTCAGCGGGATACACCTGCACCCGACTCAGGTCCAGATGTTCCAGGCGATATTCTCGCAAGGCTTGGGTGAACCGATTCGCCGCTGATTCGCCCGGCAGTTCCCGGACCAGGCAGGCTACTGCTTGTGCGCCATTTGCCAGCAACGCCTGGACGATATGCACCCCGACAAAGCTGTTGGCCCCTGTGACAATCACTTTGCGCGGATCACCCGAGCGGTCGCCAGTCAGCATCTCGACCCCCAACGCCTGTGATGCATCTTTCTCTATCGGGCCTGAAGGTATTTGGGGCGGTGCGCCGCCCTCCATCAGGGCTGCGAGCGCACGGATCGTGGGGGTTTCAAAAAATCGGCTCAAGGATGGGCTACGGCCAAACTGCTCACGCAGGCGTAACAAGAGGTTTGACAGAAGAATGGAGTGGCCGCCCCGGTTGAAAAAGCTGTCATCGATAGAAAGCTCGTGAACAGCCAACCCCAACAACTCTGCCCACAACTCGGTGAGTTGCACTTGAAGAGGGCTTTGCGCAGCGCAATGAGTAACCTCTTGAACGACGGAGGTTGGTAGTGCCCGTAATGCGTGTCGGTCGATCTTGCCGTTGCTTGAGCGGGGCATGCTCGGCAACTCGCTCCAGATGACGGGTTGCATGTACTCCGGCAGCCAATGTCGCGCATGTTCCTTCAGGCTTGCCAGTGTTGCACCTGGTTCGGGTTGAGCGGCATAGCCGATGATCTTGTGTGTGGGGTCGATCACCACGGCGACCTGTCGAAACAGCTGGCTGTTGCGCAGGCATTGCTCGATTTCCTGAGGCTCGACGCGAAAGCCACGTATCTTGATCTGATCATCCCGGCGACCGCACAGCTCGATACCATCGTGTGTCCATTTGGCCAGATCGCCGCTGCGGTAAGCTGCCAGCAACTCCCCACTCGGCAAGGTCAGTACAACAAAAGGGTTGTTGACCGGCAGCGTTACGTTCACGTATCCCAGGCTCACACCTGGGCCTGTGATGTACAGCTCGCCCACCACCTGTTCATCTACCGGTTGCAGGTTTTCGTCAAGGATCAGCACCTGACTGTTGGCAATAGGGCGACCGATGTTGCGATGGCTGTCACCTGGCTGGAACGTCCGGTGAGTCACTAGTACCGTGGCTTCAGTGGGACCATAGAGGTTGTGCAACTGACATTGGCCCGCCAGCCGCTCAATCACGTAGGGCTCGCAGAAATCACCACCGGTCAGCACATGGGTAAGGCCCAATGGTTGGTCCAACGGTAGGACGCTGAGTAAGGCCGGTGGCAGAAACCCATGGGTGACACGTTGCTGACGCATCAATTCGACCAGTTGCAGAGGGTCGAGCCGTTGCTCTGCACCAGGCACAACCAACTCGGCTCCGGCCATCAGGGCCGGGAAAATGTCGATCAGGGATGAGTCGAAACTTAACGGTGAAAACTGCAGGACACGACTCTGTTCGTTCAGCGCTACACAGGCGCCAAGCCAGGCGGTGAAATGCGCCAGATTGTGTTGGCTGAGCAATACGCCCTTTGGCCGACCCGTGGTGCCTGAAGTGAACAGCGCCATGCACGGCGAGTCGGCACAGGGCCGATGGCGCATCAATGGCTGCGCGGGATCGCTATTGTGTGGGTCGATCCTGCTCACATCCAGTGCAACGAAGTGGTCCCGCAGAGGGTGCCGGCCATTCTCCAGCAGCACACAGGCGCCGATGCTTTCCAGCATGCTTTGTTGGCGTTGCACCGGATGATCGGGTGCCAGTGGCAAATACACCGCGCCGCACCCCAGTACGGCGAGAATACTGGCATAGAGTTCGACGGATTTTTCCAGGCACACCCCGACTACTTGTGGTGCCTCATGGTTCTCCAGCATCGGGAGTAACCGTTGCTGGATCGCCAAGGCCCGCGTGTGAAGTTGGCTATAGGTCAGAACGTCCCCTGCAATATTCAACGCCGGTCGCTGGGCGAAGGTCTGAAGGCTTGCCTGCAATCGCTCAATCATGGGCACCTGGGCTACCTGCAAAAGTGCCGGTTGCACGGTACGATTGAAGCGATGCATAAACGCCAATGCTTCCAGCCCTTGCAAGCCTTGCTCAGGCCAGGCGTTAGCTATGACCGTTGCAGAGAGACAAGCGGGGTCTTTCGAAAAACAGCTGACCAGCAAGGCGACCCATTCCACCAGTGCGTCGGTTGCCTGTTGGCGCAGCCGCTGACCATTACCGCTGAACTCCTCGGTAACGTCATGCACGGCCAGCAAACGCTGTTCAAGGTCATAACAGCGAAACTGAAGGGTAGGCAGGCCGTGTTCGCCGATTGGGCCAATGCCCACGCGCAGGCTCATCCTGTGCGTGTCGGGGAATAGCGTTGGCAGCGGCTGACTGCCGTCCTCAATCACCAGATCGACTGCTTCCACCCCAGCTGCGTGCCCGTACTGTCCCACCCTCTGTTTGATGGCATCCAGCGCTCTGCCGGAGCCCCCCCATCCAATCGTCAAACGCTGCATGCCGATCTCCCCGCCTGGGTCAGATACCCATCTAAAGTCCGTGCAACGCTGGGTGTTTGCAGCATGCCGCTGTGATGTAGAAAGCTCATGATGTTGCCCACCAGTGGATGCTGACGGGTGATGGGAAAGTCCACTGCCTCGATTTCATGCCGCAGTGCCAGGCGAACATCAGCACCGACATCCATGTGCTCGATCAGGAGCAGATCGAAGCCTTTTTGCAGATCGTTGGTCAGGTAATGGACCAGGAAAATCGGCAGGATTTCAGCGATACTGTCACGGTCTTCCGGGCTTGCAGCTTGCCAGTAGAGACGTACCAACTGCGCCCAGAATTGTGCGTGGCGCCCTTCATCAAACAAGTGATCGGCCATCAAGCCCCGGATGGATTGCTTGACGCTGTCGTCTTTGGAAAACGCCGCTACGTCTTGTGTCACGGTGTTTTCGGCAATAGCCACGGCAATCAATTCAACGGCATCGTGCAGGTGTGCCGGAGCGTGAGTATGCGCCGCCGGCAGGGCGCGGCTCAGCTCGATCTGCCGGGGCAATTCGAGAGGCTGGATACCCGTCATGTGCACGGCTTGATGCAGGAAATCCAGTGCGACCAGCGCGTGGTAATCCTCATCCACCACGACGGTCATGGCGTCAATGCGACAGGCAAGGGGGAAGGGCAGCGAGAAGCGGTTTTTTGCAATGCTGCGAGCGGTCTTGTCGACGATCTCGGTTTCGAAGATCACCACATCATTGATGAATTTGTAGAAGCTTTGCAGCAGTACGAAGTCGCGCCACGGCGAGCAGTGTTCAAGAAACGTTTCGCTGAGTACCAGGGGTTGGCGGCACAGGGGGTAAATCAATTTATCGTCGTTTTCCAGCAGGCGTCGAGGGCGAGTGCGGATGGTTGCACGACGTTCCCAGTCTTCGGCAAAGGAGCGGTAGTCAGCGGTGCTCATGGTTGCACCTCTTGCATCGAGGCCCGCACGTCGTCCCAAAACGTGATGCGACTTTCCAAGGCGCTGAATGCCGTGCAGTCAGCTTGTTTCTGGCGTGCGGGGTCCGCGCCGATCAAGCGCTGAAGCAGTTGATGGGCTCCCGGGCCATGTGCCTGGCTGTCCATCTCGATGTGACGGTTGAGGTAGTGATGGAAGGTGGGCGCCTCACGTTCAATGAAGCCGTTGCTGCGCGAAATGCGCTCGAACATCGAAGGGATGACACTTTCGCGGCCGTGGAGGAAAGCAGCCGCCACGCAATGGCTGGGTGCGTTCAGTGCGATCTGCAACGTGCTGTCAACGAAGCGAGCCACACCAAGGGGCGCTTTGACTCTCTGCAAGGCGACGCTTGCTTCCACACCCTGGTATTGCAGGTCAATGAAACGCGTGATTGCAAGCGTGCTGGCGCCCACCTCGGCCATTGCGTCCATATACAACTCGAAGTGGCTGCTGTAGCCGCGAGTTGGATGCACGTCCGACTCCTCACCCAACACGATTTCATTGATCAGGCGGGCAGCGTGCGGGTCGGTGGGCGGGAACCAGGGTATCCCTGTGCAGGTCAGGTCCTGTTGCAAGCGTTTGGTCAGCGCCATGAAGTCCCAAACGGCAAATACATGGTGCTCCATGAAAAGTTGTAACTTTCTTAATGAAGTTATTTCTATAAATAACGGATGGCTGCACAACTGCAGTTTTTTTTGTTCAAGTAAGTGTTGGTGCATGGTTGACGCCTGTATTGCGACTGCTCTGAGCAGTGATGAGGATTTTGTAGTTGTTAAATAGACGGGTGACGTTAGGTCAGGATGAGCATGCAGCGCCGTTGTTGACGGAGGTGCGCGCAGCAAATTGAACGATCGGGTTTTTCGAGAAGAGATAATAAGCTGATTAAACGTTTGTCTGAGCTTATAAATGTATTAGATGTTTTTCGAAAGATGATAGTGAGGGATGTTAATGATTTAAGAGTAAGAGTTTTCTATGTTGTCAGTCGGTGTTATTAAGTGGGCTCGGTACTTTTATAACTAATCGATGCGGGACGCTTCCACGTGGGGAAGCTGTCCCGCTAAGCAGTTAAACAAGGAGAAAGAGGCGTCTTACCACGCGCTTTTGTTATCGGCGGTTTCCAGGCCATTGAGGTAGTTGGCGATCACTTCCATCCCGCGCATCAGGTGATTGCGTAGCGTCAGGATGCTCTCGTCGACCTTTTTCTGCGCCACCAGGTTCAGCAGTTCACGGTGATCTTCCTGGGATGTCTCGCCCAGCCCCATTGCCTCAAGGTTGAAGCGCAGGAAACGCTCCTCCTCGTTCAACCCATGCTCGACCAGCTTGAGCAATCGCTGGTTAGGTGCCTTGCCATACAAGGTCATATGGAACAGCCGATTGAGGTGGCCAATCTCGGAATAGTCTTTTTCACGCTCCAGGGCACTGATGTAGGACTCGGCCTCTTCAATATCAGCGTCAGTCAGCAAGGGAATCGACAAGCGCAACGCTTCGGACTCCAGCAACATGCGCAAGCCATAGGTCTCCGCCGAATTGTCCTCGATCAACGGTGCAACCACGGCGCCTTTGTGGGTCACCACGTGCAGCAACGACTGTGCTTCCAGCTGGCGCAAGGCTTCGCGCACGGGCATGCGGCTGACACCGAACAGGCTGGCCAGTTCTTGCTGGCGCATAGCGGTGCCGCACGGCAAGCGTCCGTCGAGAATGGCATTTCGTAACGTTTCTTCAATAACGGAGCGTGCAAGATGGGCGGGAATAGGCCCGCTGATTTTGATGCTGCTTAAAGGGGTCGGCTTCTGCGTCACGGTTACGCTATCCTCCTTTCTTGAATAAAGTGCGTTTAATTGGATCCAATGCACACTAAAGATGGGCCGCACGCTTGTCAAACAACCAAAGTTTCCGTTTGTAAGGGCTTACAGGACATACTTTGTATATCCCACAAGGGGCGGTTATAAACGCGGCCCGCTGATGAATGATTGCACTATGCCATTGTTTTTTGTGGGTCAACGCTTCACCATCCCTTGAAATTCCGTCTCTCTTCACGGACTGAACGCCTTGGCGGTAAGTTTTATTCCTTCTCGAATCCTAAGCTGGCTGTTTTCAGCGCTACTGTTGGCCGGCTTGATGCTGGGCGGGCTGCATGCCGATTGGGATTTCTCCCAGATCAGCCGCAAAGCCACCGCCCTGTACGGGCCGTTGGGGGAAGGTCAGCAACGCATCGACGACTGGCAGCGGCTGCTGGCGACGCAAAAACAAGTCAGCGAGCAGGAGCAGCTCAAGGTCGTCAACCTGTTCTTCAACAAGCACATGACCTACACGGAAGACATCGATCTGTGGCATGTGGAGGACTATTGGGAGACACCCATCGAGGCCTTGTGGAAAGGTGCCGGCGACTGTGAAGACTATGCTATCGCCAAGTACTTCAGCCTGCGTCATCTGGGTGTCTCCAGCGACAAATTGCGCATTACCTACGTCAAGGCGTTGCGTCAGAATCGCGCTCACATGGTCCTGACCTATTATCCGACCCCCGACGCGATCCCGTTGGTGCTCGATAGCCTGATGGACGAGATCCTGCCGGCCACCCGCCGTACCGATTTGCTCCCGGTGTACTCATTCAATGCCGAGGGTTTGTACTTGCCGGGCGCCAAGGGCAACAAGAAAGTCGGCGATACCAAACGCTTGTCACGCTGGCAGGATGTGTTGAGAAAAATGCGTGCCGAAGGCTTCCCAGCCGAGCCTGCCAACTAGGAGTAACTGATCGGTGTCTTTGTTCAAACAACTATTGATCGCAATCTGTCTGTTCCTCGTGGTCGCCTTCAGTGGCAGCTTCATGGTCAGCCTGGAAAGCTCGCGCACGCAGTATGTCAACCAGCTGCGCTCCCACGCGCAGGATGCGGCGACGGCATTGGCGTTGTCGCTGACGCCCAATATCGACGATCCGGCCATGGTGGAGCTGCTGGTCAGTTCGATTTTCGACAGCGGCTATTACGCGAGCATCCGCGTGGTGGACCTGGCCACCGACAAGACCATCGTCGAGCGCAGCGGCATTCCCGACAACAACGGCGTGCCCGACTGGTTCGTCAAGCTGATCGGCCTGGAACCGGCTGGTGGTGACGCGCTGGTCAGCCGCGGCTGGGAACAGGCGGCGCGTGTCGAGGTGATCAGCCACCCGATGTTCGCTCTGGCCAAACTCTGGCAAAGCGCCCTGGGTAGCCTCGGCTGGCTGCTGCTGTGCGGCGCGGTCAGTGCGGTGCTCGGTGCACTGCTACTGCGTCGGCAATTAAAGCCGCTGGACTACATGGTCAAGCAGTCCCACGCCATCGCCCGCCGCGAATTCCTCAGCCTGCCCGACTTGCCACGCACGCCGGAACTGCGGCGCGTGGTACAGGCCATGAACCAGATGGTGGAAAAGCTCAAGGCACTGTTCCAAGAGCAGGCCGAACGCAGCGAAAAATTGCGCACTGAATCCTATCAGGACAACCTCACCGGCCTAGCCAACCGCCGCTACTTCGAGATGCAGCTCAACGCCCGTGTCAGCAACCCGGAAGAAACCAACTCTGGCTACCTGTTGGTATTGCGTATCAAGGACCTGGCCGGTCTCAACCAACGCCTGGGTGGCCAGCGCACCGACCAGTTGCTGCAAGCGGTCGGTCAGCAGCTGCTGCGCCAGTGCGAGCCGTACCCGGAAACCCACAACCTCGTCACCCGTATTCGCGGCGGTGAGTTCGCCGTGCTAGCGCCGGGGCTGGTGCGTGAAGAAGCGCTGCAACTGGCGCAAAACCTCGAAAGCACCTTGCAAAGCCTACAGGTCACTGGCGCCAGTGACGTCACGCCGGTTGCTTACATCGGCCTGGCACCCTTCAACCATGGCGACGCCCCTCAGGCGCTGCTGACCTTGGCTGATCAGGCCCTGGCCCAGGCTGAAGGGCAGGGTGATACCAGCTGGGTATGCCTCGACCGAAGCGCCGCCGCCAGTGTCGGCGACGACCATCATGCCTGGCACACCTTGTTGGACCAGGCACTGACGCTGCAGCGCTTCGAGCTGTATTTCCAGCCGGTGGTCGCCAGTCAAGACCCGCAACGGGTGCTGCACTACAAAGTACTGTCGCGCCTGCAGGATGAAGACGGCCATACGATACCCGCGGGCCGGTTCTTGCCGTGGCTTGAACGCTTCGGCTGGACGTCCCGTCTCGATCGCCTGATGCTTGAACAAGTACTCAAGCAGATGGCCAGTCACACGCACAACCTGGCGTTGAACCTTTCGGCCGCGACCTTGCAAGACGCCCAGGCGCTGAATCGGATTGTTGAGCTGCTACGCCAGCACAGCAACCTGGGCCCGCGCCTGACCCTGGAGATCGGCGAAGAACAATTGCCCGAGCAGGCCCTGTTGGAGCAACTGACCCAGCGCCTGCGCGAACTGGGCTTCTCTTTGAGCCTGCAGCGTTTTGGCGGGCGCTTCAGCATGATCGGCAACCTGGCGCGCCTGGGCCTGGCGTACCTGAAGATCGATGGGAGCTACATCCGCGCCATTGACCAGGAAAGCGACAAGCGCCTGTTTATCGAAGCGATCCAGCGTGCGGCCCACAGCATTGACTTGCCGTTGATTGCCGAGCGTGTGGAAACCGAAGGGGAACTGAAGGTGATTCGCGAGATGGGAATTTTCGGCGTGCAGGGGCAGTTGTTTGGCGAGCCTGCACCCTGGAAATAACGCGCCGACACCACAAACCAATGTGGGAGCTGGCTTGCCTGCGATGACGTAGTGTCAGTCGATACAGATGTCGACTGTTCCACCGCTATCGCAGGCAAGCCAGCTCCCACATGGTGACCCGAGCCCACTTCAGAACTCAGATCAGCCCAGTCTCTTCATCATCGATCAAATGGCTCAACCCACCCAACGCTTCCCGCGCATGAGTACGATCCATCAATTTTGCCTGGGCCGCTGGTGGCAAGTCCGTCACGCTGATCACGCCTTTGCGGGTCAGTACCTGGATCAAGTCGTCGAGCACCCGGATCATTTCCAGGTCACTTTGCTTGAGCTGCGCCAGGCTGGTTTCCACCACTTCGTTGGCGTACCAGGCCTGGATCTCATGATGATCGGCCGGTAGGGTTTCGGTTGATTCGGCAAAGGCGGCGGCCTCTACGCGGCTCAGCGCGCCCTGCGCATCACGTTGCACGTAAAACATAAGAACCCCTCGAAAATGAGTCACACGCCGCCAGTAGCATAGGTCAACGGTGTGTTGATAGGCGCGAGTATGCGATGCAACCGCCCGACAGAGCCAGCAACGAAATCGGCCGCCCTGGGGCGGCCGATATCCGAAGCTTAGGAGGTGTGGTCGATCTTGATGGTCGGGTCAGCACCCGAGATCAGCGAGTTGATGCTGGTGTGGGACCAATCGTTGCCTTCCAGCTTGATCGTCACATCGGCATTGGCCAGGCCGCCGGCGGCGTTGAGCTTGCCTTCACTGCTCACTTGCAGGGTCGACACACCGTCTACCGTGGTGATCTTGAGGTAGTTGTCGATGGTGCTGTCCGTCTCACCCTTCAACAGATCCCGCAGATCAATCTTGTCACCTTCCGAGATCTTGAAGTCCTTGATCACGTCGTTGCCGAAGTCACCGGCTTTCCATACGAAGGTGTCGGCACCCGAGCCACCGATGAGGATGTCGTTGCCTGGCCCGCCGATAAGCGTGTCGTTGCCGGTGCCGCCCAGCAGGATGTCATTGCCTTTGCCGCCGTCCAGCGTGTCGTTGCCGCCCTGGCCGAACAGGATGTCATCGCCTGCGCCGCCCAGCAGCGTGTCATTGCCGTCTTTGGCGCCGGACACATCGAAGTCAGCGTAGTGCTCAGTCACGTACTGGTGCACGTTCGAGGCGGTCACCGCCGTCACGGCCACGCCGGTTTTCTGCGCCACAAAGGCTTGCAGTGCGTTGTAGCCCTCACCGGTAATTCCGCTGAAGCTCACCAGGTCGCCGAAGAGGATATCGTTGCCGTCACCACCGTTCACGGTGTCGGCGCCAGGCAGCGTGGCTTCGGTGTGGCCGAGGATGGCATTGGCCAGGTCCTTCGGATCGATGTTGCTTTGCGGCTTGCCATCGGTGTCGTACGGCTTGAGGTCATTAAGGCTGACGTCGCCGTTGATACCGATTGCTTCCACTTGCGACAACCCACCCAGCAGCGCGAACGCGCTTTTGGCGTTGTTCAACGTCGCCGAATCGGTGCTGTAACCCGTGCCGCTCAGGGTGGACAGCTCGTAGGTGCCGTCACCCTGGGCGTGAACGGTGCCCAGGTCGCTAATGACCCAGCGCCAGCCGTTCCAGGTTTGCAGTTGCGCCGCACCCGAAGTGTCGATGGTGAAGTAGTGGGTGCTATCCAAGGACTTGCTGAACGTTGTCCCCAGCGTGTAGTTGGCCGTCGTCACCAAATCGTCGAGCTTGGTGTTGTAAATCGTCGGGTTGGTCTGCTCGCCGCTCTGGTAGTACGTCGGTTTACCGTCAGTGATGAAGTAAGTCAGGTTGGTGGCGCCCGTGTTGCCGGAGGCCAGGCCGCTCTGGAAGAAGTTGGCCGTGGCCTTGAACACGTCTTCGTAGTTGGTGCCGCCACCGGACGTCATCGAGTCCAGCACTGACTTCAGCACGGTCAGGGCATTTGGATCGTTGAGGTTGATCGCAACCGACTTGTTCACCTGGGTATCGAAGTCTGCCAGGAAGATATTCACCGTGCCCGACGTGTTGGCGCCCAGGCTGTCTCTGAGTGAGTTGAACACCGAGGTCAGCGAAGCCTTCGCCGCGTTGATCGAGGCGTCGCTCATACTGCCGGAGCTGTCCACCATGAACGCGATGTTGTAGTTCTTGCCCTGCACCACGTTCAGGCCTCCGATGTCGGAGACGATGATGTCGTTGCCATCGGTGCCGGTGATCGCGTCGCTGCCCGAGGTGCCGGTGACCGAGTTATAGGTCGCCGGGTACACGGTGACTGGCAATTGCGCGGTAGTGGTCGCCGAACCGCCGAGGCTTTCAGTGGAGGTCGAGGTGACCGTCAGATTGAACTGGCCGCTGTAGTAGGTCGGTGGCTTGATCGTCAGGGTGCTCAGGTCCCAACCGGTTACGTTCACTTCGCCTACAGACTTGGTCGCGGTGAAGGTATGCCCGGAAGCATCGGTGAGCACGGAGCCGGCCGGTACGCCGCTGATCTTCACGCTCAGGGTTTCCGAGCCATCGGTGTCGGTCAGCGCAGTGGTGACTTTGGAGAGCTTCACGGTGCCATTTTCCTGGCCTTCGTTGAGCTTGTAGCCCACGTAGTAACCATCGCCGTTGCTGCCATGCAGGTCGGACACGGTCACGCCGGCGTTGGTCAGGTCGGTGAGGCCGGTGTACAGCGGCACGCCGCTGGTGCTCAGGTCCTTGACCGGGCCGCCGTCGACCGACAGGTTCACGTCATAGCTGCCTGGGCCGGACTGGTTGGCGTGGTAGATCTCCAGGCTGTAGTAGCCGCTGACCGTTGGTGTGAACGAGCCGCTGAACTTGCCGCTGTTGGTGCCATACAGTGCGCTGGCGACATCTTTGCCACCCACGTTGATCACCAGGCTGTCATCACCGGTGCCGCTGAAGGTGTAGCTCTTGCCGGCTTCCATGTAAATCAGGCCGGAAGTCTTCGAACCTGCGCCGCCAGGGACGTTGGCGGTGGACTCGACGTTGGTCACCACGGAGGTGTTGTTTGGTGTGCCGGCGCCATCGATGGCCTTTTTCAGTACATCCGGTGCGGCGCCGTTACCGTTGTTGCCAATGCCGGACAGGCTGTTCCAGCTCTGCTTGACCAGGCCGACCGAGCTGACGTTGTTATCGGCCACGGTCAGGGTTGGCGCGTCGGCGACCGGCGTGATATCGACTTTCACCGTGGCGCTGTTGCCCAGGTCCTTGCCATCGGTAGGCTGGAATTTGAACTGCGCGTAATCCGCCTGCTTGTTACCCACACCGGTGCCGCCATAACCGTCGGCGCCGGACTCGTTGGCGTTCGGCATAAAGCGCAATTGGCCGCCATCGATCTGTGCCTTGGTGAAGGTCTGGCCAGCCGTCACGTTGGTCCAGGTGGTGCCATCCGCGGCCAGGTATTGCAGCTTGCCGGCTACCGGCAGATCGGTGATTTTCACGCCGAGGCTGCTTTGTGGCGAGTCCACGTCGGTCACGCCGAAGTTGGCCCAGGTCAACGCCAGTGGCGTGTCTTCGGTACCGGTCACGGCACTGCCGGTGGCCACTGGCGGATCATTGACTGCCACCACGTTGACGGTGGTGGTAGCCACGTTGGAGTAGTTGCCGCCATCGGTCACGGTCACAGTAATGACCCGCGGCGTGGTGCTTGGGTCGTGGCTGTTGTTGGTGAACGTAATGTTCTGGATGCGCTGCATGTAGTCAGCCAGCGTCGCGCTGCCCGACAACGTCAGGGTGATGGTACCCGTCTGGTTGTTGGTGCTGACAGTGATGCCATTCACGCTGTTGCCCAGGTTCAGCGCATCACCGGCCTGTGCGTTGGTCAGGGTGATCGTCGCGCCGGTCAGCATCGTGCTGTCCGGATCGGTGATCTTGATATCCGTGTCGGCAATCGAAACACCCGGCCCGGCGGTGCCTTCGGTAAAGACTGTTTTGTAGTCGGCACCGGTGGCGCCGCTGGAGTTGTTGGCATCCAGGTCGATGACCGGCGGTGCATCGTTGTCGATGATGTCGGTGCTGACAGTGCCCTTGTCGATCACCAGGCTCTCGAAGTTGCCACCGGTGGTCTTGTCGATGGTGATGACGATCTGCTCGGTCGGCTCGGTGATCTTGTCGTCGAGGGTCCGGATATCAAACGGCACGCTGCTGGAGCCGGCCGGGATCTTCACGGTGTACACGCCGTTGAAGTCCGAACCGTCGGTGGCGGTGCCGCTGTACTTGAGCGTTACGGTCACATCGGTTTGCGCCGGGTTGCTCAGCGTCAGGGTGTAGTGCGCGGTGCCGCCTTCCGTCACCGACGCGTCGCCGGTGATGCTGATAGTGGTGGTGTTGACCACATCAGTGACTTTGGTAACTACGGTGCTGCCGTCGACGATCAGGTGTTCATACTTGTCGCCACCGCTGACCACGCCGGTGATCTTGTTGCTGACGTCGTTGGCGCCGACATACACATCGTTAGGCGCGGTGGCGGTCGTGACACCGCTGGACTTGCCGTTGCCGATCGTGATGGTCGAACCGTTGTCCAGCTTCACCACCAGGTCGGAACCAACGTTGTTGACCGCCACGCCATTCTTGTCGACCAGCGACGCGGTGTAGATGATTTGCCCGCCTTCGCTGGTGGAGCCGGTGGCTTTGAGCGACACGGTTACATCATCGATGGTGTCGTTGATGGTGGTGGTTGCACCATTGCCGGCCACTTCCAATTTCTCGAAGTTGCCGCCCGTGGCGTCAGTGATCTTGACGGTCTGGGTGCTCTTGTCGATGAACACGTCATCGCCCGGCGCGTTGACGGTCACGGTGCCGACGGTGTCACCGGCCTTGATGGTGATGGTCGAGCCGTTGTCGAGTTTCAGGGTGACGTCAGTACCGGCCTTGTTACTCAAGGTCGCGGTGTATGTGATCTGACTACCTTCGTTGACTTCGCTTGGTGCGGTCAGCGTGACGGTGGTGGTATCTGCTGTACCCGGTGTGTCGGTGACAGTGGTGTTCACCGGCGTGGTGCCTGGCACCAGATTTTCGAAGTGCTCACCACCAGTCACACCTTTGATAGCGGTAGTGACGGTTTGATCGCCTTTGTAGACGTCGTTTGGTGCCACGGTGGTGACGGTGCCGCTGGATTGGTTCACACCGATGGTGATGGTCTGGCCATTGTCCAAGGTCACGGTCAGCGGGTTGGTGATGTTGGTCACTGCCGCGCCGTTGTTATCCACAAGGCTGGCGGTGTAAACGATGTTGCCGCCTTCGCCGACGGTGGTGGTCGCGGTCAGAACGACGTCCACTTTGTCGATGGTGTCGTTGATCGTGGTAGTCGCACCATTGCCCGCAACTTCCAATTTCTCGAAGTTGCCGCCCGTAGCGTCAGTGATCTTGACGGTCTGAGTGCTCTTGTCGATGAACACGTCATCGCCCGGCGCGTTGACCGTCACAGTGCCGACGGTGTCACCGGCTTTGATGGTGATCGAGGAACCGTTGTCGAGTTTCAGGGTGACGTCAGTACCGGCCTTGTTGCTCAAGGTGGCGGTGTAGGTGATCTGACCACCTTCATTGACTTCACTTGGTGCGGTCAGCGTGACGGTGGTGGTATCAGCGGTGCCCGGTGTGTCGGTGACAGTGGTGTTCACCGGCGTGGTACCTGGCACCAGATTTTCAAAGTGCTCGCCGCCAGTCACACCTTTGATGGCGGTGGTAACGGTTTGATCGCCTTTGTAGACGTCGTTTGGTGCCACGGTGGTGACGGTGCCGCTGGATTGGTTCACACCGATGGTGATGGTTTTACCGTTATCCAGGGTCACGGTCAGCGGGTTGGTGATGTTAGTCACCGGCGCGCCGTTTTTATCCACAAGGCTGGCGGTGTAAACGATATTGCCGCCTTCACCAACAGTGGTGGTGGCGGTCAGAACCACATCCACTTTGTCGATGGTGTCGTTGATCGTGGTGGTGGCGCCGTTACCTGCAACTTCCAAATTCTCGAAGTTACCGCCCGTAGCATCAGTGATCTTGACGGTCTGGGTGCTCTTATCGATGAACACGTCATCGCCCGGCGCATTAACCGTCACGGTGCCAACGGTATCGCCGGCCTTGATGGTGATCGACGAGCCGTTGTCGAGTTTGAGCGTGACGTCAGTGCCGGCTTTATTGGAAAGCGTAGCGGTGTAAGTGATCTGGCCGCCTTCGTTAACCTCAGACGGAGCCGTCAGGGTCACGGTAGTGGTGTCAGCAGTGCCCGGTGTGTCGGTGACAGTGGTATTCACCGGCGTGGTGCCTGGCACCAGGTTCTCGAAGTGCTCGCCGCCAGTCACACCTTTGATGGCGGTGGTGACGGTTTGATCGCCTTTGTAGACGTCGTTTGGTGCCACGGTGGTGACGGTGCCGCTGGACTGGTTCACACCAATGGT
>NZ_JBWKUX010000027.1:0-11795 GCF_059421065.1 Pseudomonas sp. GW821-FHT03A09
ATCAGCTGTCACCGGTAGAGTTTGAAAAGCGTTACGCAATGAGCTTGCAAGGTGTCTAGAGAATCCGGGGCGATTCACTTCTGATAACGGTAACAATGTTAATAGAGGGAGTTCGGGAGGTACGTATGTCAGACAGAATGACGGCAATCGAAGAACTAAGGTTGCTGCAAGAAATTATCACCCGACACGAACAACACGAATTCCGAGTCAAAGGTTGGCTGTTCGCTATTATGGCGGGATTTACGGCAGCCATTTTCTCACTGCATTTAGTTCCAGACAGAAAACTGGAATATGCCGTCTTGTTACTAATCGCGGCATTCACCCTATGGTTGGCTTATCATCGAATGTTTGTTGTTTTTGCCATGGATCGTGTAAAAATCATTGAATATCATCTTAGGGAACAAAACATGTGGCTGTATGACGGCCCAAAAATTTGCGAATCGTTGGCTTATACAGAATGGAAGTCACAGCTTAAAACCTTCACCAGACAGTTTTTCTCACGCGACGTCCAAGCGCCCTTAATATTAGCCATCTCATGTCTTTACCTTGGGCTTAACTACGCACCCGCCGGCGCTACACCAGCCCCACCTATCGATCGCCCAACAACCGTATATGTGCCTCCTGTACCTCCCACCCCATCTCCAACCGATGCCATTGCTGGATTTTCTTTCGCACTTTGTGCGCTTTTAATGATCTTAGGCGCAATACTGGTATTGTTTGGGCGTGGACGACTCACTAAATCAGTAGGTGCTTTAGCGCTCTTAGGCTCTATGGGTTTTCACTTCGAGCTAATCAAGGACCTCGAATTTAACGTCGACAGTCTTTTTCCGAAAATCGAGGTCTTGATAGATAATAAAATCAAAGATTTTGATTTAACCCCAAAGTATCTGGGCAAAGTCGACCATTTCAAAACCGGGTTCTCAACCATTGACTTGGATGGGTTTGGCAGCGAGCAAAAACTTGAAGACGCTAGGCGAGACCTAAAGCAAATTTGTGAGAAGTGGCGCAGCCGAATCAGCAAAGGTAAAGGACTCATTCTAATCGTCGGATCAACCGACCGATTGCAACTTGCAGGTGCCGCTCGTCTCAGATATGAAGCGAACGCAGGTTTAGCGCGCGCCCGCGCTGAGGGAGTGAGATTATATCTTCACGACAATTGCTGGCCCACCAAAACAGAAAACTTTGATGAGTTAAGCGACGTTCTAATACTCGTGTCGGGTCCACGAAGTACTCCTTTAATTGACAAAAAAATCAACTCATCATTGATATCAACAGGATTTCCGGAAGACCGACGTGTTGATGTTTATTTGCTCTCCGGCGGACCCACTCCGCCCCAACCATAACCGTCACCAAGGAGTATTTACGCCAAGACAAGAATAAGTCTGCACCCATTCGGACATGGCACTGCACTTTCAAGACGGAGGGAAGTCGTTCTGATGCTGGGCATACGGGGCCAAAGGGCCTATTTGCCCTTCTATGCATTATTGCATTATTCCGCTTAAAGCAACTCAGCTAGGCTCACCACGAAGCCACGCTGTCACATTCGATGGCCTGAATATGTGCCTAAGGTAGTGAGCGATCCTACTTAGGATGCTTTTCGCCCAGAGCTGACTGAGTTAAAGGATCGCTGGTATTCGTAGGATGCCAAAGGCGTGAAGCAGTTGAACACATTGTCCGTTATGGGTCGACCTCTGCCGGTCATTGGGTTTGGACAGTTGCCAGCGCGAGACTTGGTTCCACAGTCTCGGTGCGGTCCCTGTATGTGTGTGGAGGAGCGCAAGCAAGACAAAGAATAGACACCCCACATATACATGTTATAGCCCCGCGATGTGGGGTGTCAAAGCATGGCCTTATTGCTCTTTTACGGCTGCGCGGAAGAGCAATGGAATATCTGGAAGCTCTTGGGCAAACTCTGAGAGAAATTAGAGTAGACGCCGGACTTAAACGGGAGGACTGTTCGAGGGCGCTGGGTCGCGAGTATCTCGCCAGCGTAGAGCGAGGCCGTCAAAGCATTTCGATCGCAAAGTTTCGGTCCCTTTGCGACTGCTTAGGCGTTACGCCGAGCATCGTACTTTTTACGGTAGAGGCCCGGTTGGCATCGTTGAGTTTAGGGGACTATCAGGCCAAACAACGCAGCGAGCTCGATGAATATCTCAAGACAGGGAGGCTACGCAGCGAATTCAGTGCCGGCGCGATTCAAGGCGTACGAGGGAAACGTGCTGAGAACAATCGCAATGCCATTCAAAAACTCCAATCCGAGGGGCTCAGCAAAATAGAGGTATCTCGCAAGCTCGGTGTTGGAACGACAACAGTGGACCGACATTGGCGCAAAACGAACTAATCGCCCCTAGTTCGTAGACACATCCAAGCCTTTGAATGAGGCCCATTAGAAGGTGTCATGAGCAACCAGCATTATCCTGAAAAATTCAAAATCCAGGCGGTCAAATCAAAGGCAGTTCGTTGCTGTTTCCATGGGCTCGTAAAGGTCGACCCATTAGCAATATGGCCATGTTAATGACCTTGCGACGCATGGACCAAAAGGACCTGGATGATGGAGGTAAGGGCTGGCGCGATAGCAATGACAGAGTCATTACTGCTCACGGGTTTCGCAACACATTCAAGGACTGGGCTGCGGAATGTACACCCCATGCACGCGAGGTCTGCGAGATGGCTTTGGCTCACGTTGTCGCTAGCGGTGCTGAGGCGGCCTATTGGCGAAGTGACTTATTGGAAAAACGCCGTGTATTGATGGCTGATTGGGCCGACTTTGTGACATGCAACGTAAATGGGTCTGCCATTCTTTAGTAAACATGGCGCCGACGCGGATGGTTCTCGAAAGGCGTCAGCTGCATGGGTAACGGAATGAATGCCGGTTGCAGCGCCGTGCTTTTCTGCACTTGCACCCGAATCCATTTATGTACGAGGTTTGCATTGAGGCTATGGCTGAGTACGACGCTGGCAATCGAAGCACCGGGCTGTGCACACTCTTGAATGAATTGGGCTTTGAAGGACTTGGAATAGGAACGGCGTGTTGGCTGCATGAAATACCCGTTTAAAAGGCTAGAACTGGTGCCCACTTAAATTTAAGTGCACACCATGTCTTGGCTTTGCGGGGCTGGGTAGATGACTTGGCCGTACGGTTACGCTAATCGCTTGTCCGCGTCGCACTGTAAAATAGGCAACATACACACCAGTTGCTCCTATCGTAAAATGGTCAGAGGTGAAGATTGAAAGGTCTCCTTGATCGATTCAGCTAACCTCGCTCGATTTGGCCTGTCGGACTTTTTTCATATAAATATCCAACAATCGACGCTTTTCCTCCGACAGGGCCATCAAGTCCGCCTGAGCGGCCTCGCGGGACAGCAGACCCAGGGGTTGCGCGACGAATAGCCAGTTCATCACATGAAAAATCGCCCCCCAACCGTGCAACGAATTGCCCTCTACATCAATGCGTCGGGGCGTACGCAGGGCAAACGAGGCTTTGAAGTCCTGATAGCTGGCTGGCAATGTTGAACCCGCCACATCACGCCAAAACTCATTGTCTCGTCGTGGGCAATCGTAGTGCATTCGCAAGAAGTCCCGGATCTCGCTCCAGCATTGGGCATTGGCCGCATTGAAACCATCGATCACCGTATCCAGAATAACGCCCTGGCCCTCTACAAGGACCCGTTCGAAGTTCCTCAGTTGCTCCAACATTTGCCCAATCGACGTGGCCTCCAACGGCTCCACAAACCCCGAAGCCAAGCCCAAGGCCAGAATATTGCCTATCCACACCTGTTCGAAATGCCCAGGCTCGAAACGCAAGGTGCGAATCGGCTCGATGGCATGCCCAACCTTGGCTTCAATTTCCTGCACCGCGCGGTCGGGGTCCATGTGGGCGCTGCTGAACACATAGCCGGCCCCTACCCGCTCGATCAGCGGAATCTGCCACATCCAGCCGGCGTCCATGGCAATCGCCCGGGTGACCAGCGCGGGGTTCTTGTTTGGGTGAGGCATGTGGAAGGGAATGGCACTGTCCATCAACAAATAGTCTTTGAACGAGCGCCACTTTGCGCCCTTGGTCTTGCCAACCCCCAGCCGCGCAAAGCCCGAAGCATCAATCATCAATTCCAGATCGATGCTTTGCCTGGAGCCATCGATGTCAGCCACCTGCAGGTTTTTGACCACCCCCTGATCATCACGCATCACCGTTTCGACCTTGCCCTGTTGGTGTACCACCCCTCGGGAGATCGCGACCTGCTTGAGAAATTCGGCCACCCGATAACTGTCGAAGTGCAATGACATCGCCAGGCCCGACTCCCCCTTGATCAGGAATTCGACCATTTGTGCCTGGGAGACATTTCCGGTGATGGCTTCATACCCCCGGTTGTAGCCCAGCACACCTTTATCCAGGCCGTAATTCTGGTGAATCAGCGCAGTGATCAGCGGGTAACCTCCATATTCAGACCAGGCCAGCTCCTCGACCTTGGGGTCGGCAAACAAATGGTAGAACTTGTCCTGTTCACCACCGCCACGCCAACCCTCATAACAAAAACCCAGCTTGAACGCGGCACCTGTTTCACGCATGAAGTCACTGACCGCAATATTATTGCGGTTCAAGGCATCGATCAGATTGATCAGGCCACCCTCGCCCACCCCGACAATGCCAATATCCGGCGACTCAATCACCCGCACCTCTACGTTGGGAGCAAATACTCGGCGCAACGACAACGCGGCAAACCAACCTGCCGTGCCTCCCCCGACGATGACCACGCGACGGATGTTTCGTAGATTCAACATACCGGTTTCCTTAGTTTTTCGGTGCCTGAAAAAAGGGGCGAATCATCGCCCCTTTTTATCCCTCTCTTAGTTGTAGACCTGTTTGAGCCTTAGACCACGGTCAGTTGATGGTTGGCCAACAACGTCGCCAAGTCAGTATGGACGTTTTGCAACGTGGCAATCGTGGTCGGATCGTAGGCAGTGCCTGCGCCGTCACGGTCAATGCTGACCACGGTGTTCGCCCCGCTCTGAGTCACCTGCAAGAAGCTGCCGATATTGCCCGCACTGGCATTAATGGTCGCCACGTTGTTGATGTAGCTGGCGCTGCCATCACCGGTGTAGCCCACCAACAATGCATGCACGTCCAGACGCTGCGTGCCGGCGGTGCCTTCCCAGGTACCGACCTTGAAGCCATTGACGATGTCGCTGCCGTTACCACCGGTACCGTCGGCGCTTGCCCCAGCCAGCACGTTATAGAGCAACGTGTCATGGCCACCGTGGGTGAGGTTGAACGTGTCGTTACCTCCACGCCCTTCAAACTGGTTGTCCGCCTGGCTGTCGGTGAATGTGTCATTACCCGAGCCGCCGGCGATGCCCTCGATGTTGTTGAAGGACGCAGTGTTGTAACCAGTGTTCTGTATACCGGTGTTGCTCAGGTCAATCGTCAACGCTGTGCTGCCGGCCAGTTTGTAGTCGACGATGTCCAAACCACCCGTGTTGCTCCAGGCTTGTACCCCGGACACCGTCGTCGTACCGCCACCGCCGTTGTAGGCGCTGGTACCGGTCTGGGCGAAGAAGGTGTCGTTGTAGCCGGTACCGATGATATCGCCGCCGCCGGTGGCAAGACCGGAGTAAGCGTTGACATCCGAGGCACCGCTGGTGCCGCTGGCCGCGGTCAAGACATAAGCGTGGTTGGCAGCGCCCGCGCTCAGCCCAGCCCACGTGCTGTTGACATTCTCTATGACGTTCAGCGTGCCACCACCATTGGCACCGGTGGTGTCCGAAGCCACCCCGCCTACATCACTGGAAACCCCGTTGACATTCTTCAGCAATACCACGCTGTAGGTCTGGCTCGCGCTCAGGCCGTAGAAGTCGACGATCCCGGTGCTGTCGTTGGTCTGGTTGCCGGACTGCGCGTTGATCACCTGGCTGGCGACCACTTTGCCGGTGGAATCCACCAACTGCACCGTGTTGCCGTAGTAGGCGTTGATGCCGTTGGCATCAACAATCCGCACGTGCAAGCTGGTGCCCGCCGCAACAACCGTCGGGTTGTGTACATAGGTGGTCACACCGTTGGTGGTGAACACCAGCAAGTCCTGGGCACCGTCCCAATCCAGGTCGAGACCAATGACCCCCGTCACCGAACCACCCGCTCCGTTACCAAAGGTCGCGCCAGTACCGCTGCCGAAAGCTCCGCTGGCCAACAATTGCGTGGTGGCAAACGACGGCGTGGTGCTGGTGCTGTTGTTGGTGTACAGGTTCACCGTACCGGTGGCGCCGTACTGCGGCAGCTCGATGACGTCCATCTTGCCGTCGCCATTCCAGTCCATTGCCAGGGACGGGCCACCGACCAGGGTGTCCCCCATGGAGTAGGTGTTGGTCGCCGTGCCGATCCCTGTCGTCGTCGCATTGGTGGCACTCAGGTGCCCTGCTCCGTCGTTGAAGAAGATCATGCTGGTGGCGATTGAAGCGCTATTGGTCACGCCCAGGAACAGGTCCATGAACCCGTCGCCGTTGAAGTCCGCCCAGGTCATGGACGGTGCCTGAGAGATGATGCTTTCCTGGTTGTAAAACACACCGTTGACAATCTGGGTGCTGGCCAGAAGCCCGTTGCCGCTGTTGGTCACCACCACCAGGCGGCTACTATCAATGGAGGTCAGTGTGCCGACTTTGTTGGTGTTCACACTGCCGTGATAAACGATGTCCACAGTACCGTCGTTGTTGATGTCGATGCCCGAAATTTCTTTGTCTGGCGTCGAGTTGTTGGTATTGGTGGCTACCGGAGTAACAGCCGCTGTGGGGGACGAGACATAGTTGCTGTCCTTGACAAAACCATTGATGGTGCCGTTCTGGTTGACCACAAAACTTGAGTCATAACCGCCTTGCGCGTTTTCATCGTCCGGCGTGTTATCGCCGTAGACCACGTCGACAAAACCATCACCATTTTTGTCGTAAGCCGCCACACCGCCGTACCAGGCATAGGCGTTGGCCCCCGGGTTGTTGATAGTGCCATTGGCAGTGTTGTTCGCCGCACTGTCCACCAACCCGACCTGGAACGGTGTATACGTCGTGCCATTGAATGTCCAGCCCTGCTGGCCGTCGGCATACACCGAGTCCTCGCCCAGCAAGTCCATGTGGCCATCGCGGTTGTAGTCCGTAAAGGTCACGTTCTGCGTCAGGTTGTTGCCGTACAGGGTATTGCTCGACGTCAAACTGGTAGACGAGTAGTTGCCCAAGGTCGAACTGTTGCTACCGATACCGTTGAAGATGATCTGGTTACTGAAGATCATCCATTGGCCGCTCTCGCCCAAGGCCACCGCTGTGCCTTTGTTGTCGCCGGAACCAGCGCCTCCGAAGGTCACGGTCGGGGCTGGCGTCACCGACAATTCGTTATGGGAAATGTCCTGGGACGCCACCGAACCATCAGTGTTGAGCACCACCGCCGAGACGTCGTAAGTACCGGTGGCCAAGCCCGCTGGCACCTGTACATACCAGGTGTTATTCAACGGGTCGACCACCACCGCGCCGTTCGCCGAGCTGTAGGTCACGTCACCGATGGTCACTTCCATATGCGCGCCGTTGGTCAAGGCATACGGAATCGTACCGCTGACAATCGGCGTGGTGTCGGTGGTAGTCTGTGAGGTGACCCCCACGACCGAGTTAAGGTTGTTCGACGAAGAGACCAGCAGTTGATCGTTGGCCAGCAAGGTCGGTAGATCGGTCACTACACCGCTCAACGTCACCAGGGTATGGCCAGCACCAAAATTCCCGGTACCGGTCAAGTCCACGCTGACGGTGGTGTTAGTGCCGTCGTTGCTCACTTGCAGGTAATTGTTCAACCCCTGGGAAGCGTAATCGAGCACGAACTTGCCGCTGATGGTGTCCTTGAACACATAGGCGGTGCCTGTGTAGGACGCCAGCAGGTTGGTCAGGTCGAGCACGTCTGCCGCCGCAACAGTCGTTACATTACCCACGGTAAACCCGGTGACCGTGTCGGTGCCGTTACCACCGGTTGCATCTGTGCTGTTAAGCAAGGTGTACAACACGCTGGCATGACCGCCGCCCGTCACGGTGAAGCTGTCGTTACCATCACGCCCCTGGAACACGTTGTTCACACCGGCAGTGGTGCTCGCGATGAACGTGTCGTTGCCTGCGCTACCGTACAGCCCTTCGATATTGGAGAAGGTCGCAGTGTTGAAACCGGTGTTCTGTGCCGTGGTGGTATTGAGGTTGACTGTCACGCCTGTGGCGCCGGCCAGCTTGAAGTCGACGATATCCTCGCTGGTGGTGGCGCTCCAGACTGGCGTGCCGAAGCGCGCATTGGCCCAACCACCACTACCGTTATAACTATCAGTACCTGCTGTGGCGAAGAAGGTATCGTTATAACCAGTACCGACAAATACACCGTTGGCATTGTTGCTAGCGGATTCAGCCGACAGCACATAGTTGCTGGTCGCTGCACCAGCCACCAGGCCGGTCCAACTGGCGTTGACGTTCTCGATGGTATTACCACCCAGGCTCGCCAGGCCACCAACATCCGAAGAAATGCCGTTGACACTGCGTACCAATACAGCGGTGTATATGTCGGACGCATTCAAGCCATAGAAGTTGACCAGGCCGGAGCTGTCGTTGGTACCCAGGCCCGATTGGGCGTTGAGGATCTGCGAGCTGACCAGTACACCTTTGCTGTTGTACAACTGCACAGTGTTGCCGAAGAGTACGTTAAGCCCGGTGGCGTCGACGATGCGCAAGTGCAGACTAGTACCGCCTGCCACGGTGTTGGTGTTCTGTACAAACACTGTGGCGCCCGAAGAGTTGTAAACCAGCAGGTCTACCGAACCGTCCCAGTTGTAGTCGACCGCTTCCGCACCGTTAATGGTGTTGTAGGTGGTGGTCCCCGTCACCGAAACCCCTGCGGCGAAGGTACCACCGCCCAGGTTTTGATAGAGCGTTGGCGAAGCCGCCACACCGTAGGTCGGCAGTTCGATCACATCCATCTTGCCATCGTGGTTCCAGTCCACCGCCACCGAGGCTCCACCGTTGAGGGTGTCGCTGAAGTAAGTGGCTGTACCGCCGGTAGTACCGGCGCTGGTGCCAAAACCGCCGCTGCCGTTGTTCCAGTAGATACGGCTGGCGGTGCTGTCCGCCGTGTTGCCAGCATTGCGCCCGGTGTTCAGGTACAGGTCCATGTAACCGTCGCCGTTGAAGTCACCCCAGGTCATGGACACCGGCACATTGGTGTTACCAACGTATGGCGTAGCAAAAACGCCGGCAACCGTCGCCAGGGTAAAGGTGTTGGTGGTCGACTGGTCGTTCTTGAACGTAGTCAGGGCGTAGTTGCCGTTGGCATTGGTGTGCTCGACGATGTCGACGGTGCCGTTGTTTTCCAGGTCGACCCCGGACACTTCCGCATAGCCGTCAATCGTTGTCGCGACTCCGGTAGGCCGCCCTTCACCGCTGGTGGCCGTACCGTTCATGAACGTCAGCGTGCCGTTGGTGTTGGTGACAAACGTCAGGGAGTTACCGTAGTTATCACCCATGGCAAAGTCCAGGTAACCATCGCCTGTCTTGTCGTATGCCGCCACACCACCGTAGTACAGCGAGTTACCGGTCAGCGTATTGCGGGTGTAAGTAGTACCGTTGGTGGTGCTCCAGAAATCCTGGTTACCTGCATCCGTGGTCACCGAAACGATCCCGGCATAGCCCGTCCGGGCAAAGTCGGCAAACGTCGCCCCCACTGCCCAACGCCCGCCACCTGGCAGGGCAATCTGGGTATAGCCAGTCAAACTGGTGCTGTTGTAGACCGAGGCTCCACCGCCCCCCGGTGTAGTCTGGAAGAACGACCACAAGCCATTGGTACCCAGTGTCGCCGTGGCGCCACCGGTTTCGTACTGTGCAAACGTATCGCCCCATGTAGTGAGGGCACTGCTGGCATTGTCCGTACCCACCACACTGACATCGGTGACGCTGCTCAGTTTAGTCCGGTTACCGGCTGCATCTACTTGCATGAAAGCCAAGTGGTAAGTACCGGTGGCCAAGCCGGTGGCGCTGATCGACCAACTGCCATCAGCCGCGGCTACCGCTGTCCCCAGAACGCTGTCGATGCCTTCGGAGTACACACCATCGTTGTTGACGTCGTTGATCAATACTACCGTTGCACCCGCCTCAGCCTTACGACTGTTGGCACTGGTGAAGGTCAAAGAGGTATTGGTGGTGATGCTATCGCCTAACACCCCGCTGTCGTAGGCACTGGTCAAGATCGGCGCCAGCAAGCTCTGGATCGGTGCCGTTACGTCGACCGTCACCAGTTGCGAGGCAGTGGCCGCAGCCATGTTGCCGACACTATCAACGGCACGCAGTTGGTAAGTCGCAGCCGCCGTACGTTGAACGGTATCGAGGTAGCTCCAAGTGTGTGTCGTATTGCTGAAGGTAACGTTGTTCCAGGTCACCCCACCATCGGCGCTGATTTGCAGGAACTCACCCGACGCTGCCAATGTACCGGCGTAGGTGCCCGACACGGTAAGTGTGCTGTCACGGGTGGTGAAGTCACTGCTGAGCGCGCTGTTGGTGGTGCTGGCCGTGCCCGTAGCCAGACCGGCTGCGGTATCGGTGGAAATAGCCGTCAGCGCAATCGCCGTCACGGCAGGCAGCGTAATGTCGACCGAGAGGGTAAAGGCATTCGAGGCTGTACCCTCGTTACCCGCCACGTCGGTCACCTTGGCGGTGTAGGTGTGGGTACTGGCGTCAAGCAGGCCGCTGATCCCGGCGAAAGTCCAAGTGGTGCCGGTGACCGTTGCATTACCCAACAAGGTGCTGCCATCGTAGATGCGCACCACATCGGTGGCACCCAGGGCCGCCGACAAGGTGCCGTTGAGCACCGGTGTGGTGTCATCGCTGGTCGTCCCAGAAGCATAGTTACCCTGATTCAAACCGACGTTGTCAGTGTAGGTAACAATCGTCGCGACCTGGGTCGGAGGTGTGGTGTCGATGGTCAGGGTGAAGTTCGCCGATGACGTACCTTCGTTACCCGCACTGTCCGCAACCACCGCGTGGAAGTTGTGGGTGGTGCCGTCCACCAAGCCCGTGTCGCCGCTGAACGTCCAGTTATTGCCAGTGACCGTCGCATTGCCCAATAAAGTGCTGCCATCGTAGATGCGCACCACTTCGCCCGTCACTAACGTACCAGTGAAGGTGCCGTTGAGCACTGGGGCGGTGTCGTCAGTGGTGGTGCCACTCGCGAAAGTGCCCTGGATTGTGCCGACATCATCGACGAAGTTACTGATTACAGTGGTTTGCGTCGGTGCTGTGGTGTCCACGGTCAGGCTGAAGGTGTTGGAAGCCAACCCTTCGTTACCCGCCGCATCCGCCAGTTTGGCCACGTAGCTGTGAAGACCTTCAGTGGCGCCAGTCACCTGGAAGCTCCAGGTGCTGCCGGTCACGGTGGCGGTACCCAACAGCGTGCTGCCCTCGTAGATCCGCACGATATCACCGGTTGCCAGGCCGGCCACGGTACCCGTCAACAACGGCGTGGTGTCGTTGGTACTGGTGCCGCTGGCGAAGCTGCCGGTTTGTGGGGCGACGTCATCGGTGTAGGCCATGATCGCCACGGCGTAACCGGTGGCCGCACTCGGTGCCGTGGTGTCCACGGTCAGACTGAAAGTGTTGGAGCTCAACTCTACGTTACCCGCCGCGTCCGCCAATGTGGCCACGTAGCTGTGAGCACCTTCGGTGGCGCCAGTGACCTGGAAGCTCCAGGTGTTGCCGGTCACCGTGGCGGTACCCAACAGGGTGCTGCCCTCGTAGATCCGTACCACATC
>NZ_JBWKUX010000028.1:0-5522 GCF_059421065.1 Pseudomonas sp. GW821-FHT03A09
TCGGCGATGCATCGTTTCACTGCTGAGTTCGGGATGGGATCAGGTGGTTCCAATGCTCTATGGTCGTCAAGAAATTCGGGTACTGAGTCGTGGCCTAGGCCTCGCTTCAGCAAATTGGGTATGCAATAGAGTCGGTGTTTTGCAAGCGTCGAACTTTCGGTTCGTTTCGTCTTCACACACCGCAATCTGGTCTCTTCGACGCAAATTGCTTGGGTGTTATATGGTCAAGCCTCACGGGCAATTAGTATTGGTTAGCTCAACGCCTCACAGCGCTTACACACCCAACCTATCAACGTCGTAGTCTTCGACGGCCCTTCAGGGAACTCAAGGTTCCAGTGAGATCTCATCTTGAGGCTAGTTTCCCGCTTAGATGCTTTCAGCGGTTATCTATTCCGAACATAGCTACCCGGCAATGCCACTGGCGTGACAACCGGAACACCAGAGGTTCGTCCACTCCGGTCCTCTCGTACTAGGAGCAGCCCCTCTCAAATCTCAAACGTCCACGGCAGATAGGGACCGAACTGTCTCACGACGTTCTAAACCCAGCTCGCGTACCACTTTAAATGGCGAACAGCCATACCCTTGGGACCGGCTTCAGCCCCAGGATGTGATGAGCCGACATCGAGGTGCCAAACACCGCCGTCGATATGAACTCTTGGGCGGTATCAGCCTGTTATCCCCGGAGTACCTTTTATCCGTTGAGCGATGGCCCTTCCATACAGAACCACCGGATCACTAAGACCTACTTTCGTACCTGCTCGACGTGTCTGTCTCGCAGTCAAGCGCGCTTTTGCCTTTATACTCTACGACCGATTTCCGACCGGTCTGAGCGCACCTTCGTACTCCTCCGTTACTCTTTAGGAGGAGACCGCCCCAGTCAAACTACCCACCATACACTGTCCTCGATCCGGATAACGGACCTGAGTTAGAACCTCAAAGTTGCCAGGGTGGTATTTCAAGGATGGCTCCACGCAGACTGGCGTCCACGCTTCAAAGCCTCCCACCTATCCTACACAAGCAAATTCAAAGTCCAGTGCAAAGCTATAGTAAAGGTTCACGGGGTCTTTCCGTCTAGCCGCGGATACACTGCATCTTCACAGCGATTTCAATTTCACTGAGTCTCGGGTGGAGACAGCGCCGCCATCGTTACGCCATTCGTGCAGGTCGGAACTTACCCGACAAGGAATTTCGCTACCTTAGGACCGTTATAGTTACGGCCGCCGTTTACCGGGGCTTCGATCAAGAGCTTCGCGTTAGCTAACCCCATCAATTAACCTTCCGGCACCGGGCAGGCGTCACACCCTATACGTCCACTTTCGTGTTTGCAGAGTGCTGTGTTTTTAATAAACAGTCGCAGCGGCCTGGTATCTTCGACCGGCATGGGCTTACGGAGCAAGTCCTTCACCCTCACCGGCGCACCTTCTCCCGAAGTTACGGTGCCATTTTGCCTAGTTCCTTCACCCGAGTTCTCTCAAGCGCCTTGGTATTCTCTACCCAACCACCTGTGTCGGTTTGGGGTACGGTTCCTGGTTACCTGAAGCTTAGAAGCTTTTCTTGGAAGCATGGCATCAACCACTTCGCTAACTAAAAGTTAGCTCGTCATCAGCTCTCGGCCTTAGAATCCCGGATTTACCTAAGATTCCAGCCTACCACCTTAAACTTGGACAACCAACGCCAAGCTGGCCTAGCCTTCTCCGTCCCTCCATCGCAATAACCAGAAGTACAGGAATATTAACCTGTTTTCCATCGACTACGCTTTTCAGCCTCGCCTTAGGGACCGACTAACCCTGCGTCGATTAACGTTGCGCAGGAAACCTTGGTCTTTCGGCGTGGGTGTTTTTCACACCCATTGTCGTTACTCATGTCAGCATTCGCACTTCTGATACCTCCAGCAAGCTTCTCAACTCACCTTCACAGGCTTACAGAACGCTCCTCTACCGCATCACTTACGTGATACCCGTAGCTTCGGTGTATGGTTTGAGCCCCGTTACATCTTCCGCGCAGGCCGACTCGACTAGTGAGCTATTACGCTTTCTTTAAAGGGTGGCTGCTTCTAAGCCAACCTCCTAGCTGTCTAAGCCTTCCCACATCGTTTCCCACTTAACCATAACTTTGGGACCTTAGCTGACGGTCTGGGTTGTTTCCCTTTTCACGACGGACGTTAGCACCCGCCGTGTGTCTCCCATGCTCGGCACTTGTAGGTATTCGGAGTTTGCATCGGTTTGGTAAGTCGGGATGACCCCCTAGCCGAAACAGTGCTCTACCCCCTACAGTGATACATGAGGCGCTACCTAAATAGCTTTCGAGGAGAACCAGCTATCTCCGAGCTTGATTAGCCTTTCACTCCGATCCACAGGTCATCCGCTAACTTTTCAACGGTAGTCGGTTCGGTCCTCCAGTTAGTGTTACCCAACCTTCAACCTGCCCATGGATAGATCGCCCGGTTTCGGGTCTATTCCCAGCGACTAGACGCCCTATTAAGACTCGCTTTCGCTACGCCTCCCCTATTCGGTTAAGCTCGCCACTGAAAATAAGTCGCTGACCCATTATACAAAAGGTACGCAGTCACAGAACAAAGTCTGCTCCCACTGCTTGTACGCATACGGTTTCAGGATCTATTTCACTCCCCTCTCCGGGGTTCTTTTCGCCTTTCCCTCACGGTACTAGTTCACTATCGGTCAGTCAGTAGTATTTAGCCTTGGAGGATGGTCCCCCCATATTCAGACAAAGTTTCTCGTGCTCCGTCCTACTCGATTTCATGACTAAGAGATTTTCGCGTACAGGGCTATCACCCACTATGGCCGCACTTTCCAGAGCGTTCCGCTAATCTCAAAGCCACTTAAGGGCTAGTCCCCGTTCGCTCGCCACTACTAAGGGAATCTCGGTTGATTTCTTTTCCTCAGGGTACTTAGATGTTTCAGTTCCCCTGGTTCGCCTCTTGCACCTATGTATTCAGTACAAGATAACCATCTTATGATGGCTGGGTTCCCCCATTCAGACATCTCCGGATCAAAGTCTGTTTGCCGACTCCCCGAAGCTTTTCGCAGGCTACCACGTCTTTCATCGCCTCTGACTGCCAAGGCATCCACCGTATGCGCTTCTTCACTTGACCATATAACCCCAAGCAATCTGGTTATACTGTGAAGACGACATTCGCCGAAAATTCGAATTTCTCAATTAAGAGAACTCACAAATTTTACCTTAGCCTGATCCGTTACCAGTGAAAGTAACGTTCAGTCTATCTTTCTATCACATACCCAAATTTTTAAAGAACGATCTAATCAAAGACTAGAAATCAACATTCACCATCACAACGATGGAATGCTCATTTCTAAGCTTTAAACGGCAGAAGCAGTAGTGGTGGAGCCAAACGGGATCGAACCGTTGACCTCCTGCGTGCAAGGCAGGCGCTCTCCCAGCTGAGCTATGGCCCCGTATTTCTACAGGCGTTTCCCACACAAAATTGGTGGGTCTGGGCAGATTCGAACTGCCGACCTCACCCTTATCAGGGGTGCGCTCTAACCAACTGAGCTACAGACCCAATTTCGGGCTGCTTCTTTATCGTCTTCTTCAATGAATCAAGCAATTCGTGTGGGAACTTATGGAGCAGCTGATGTCGTCGATTAAGGAGGTGATCCAGCCGCAGGTTCCCCTACGGCTACCTTGTTACGACTTCACCCCAGTCATGAATCACACCGTGGTAACCGTCCTCCCGAAGGTTAGACTAGCTACTTCTGGTGCAACCCACTCCCATGGTGTGACGGGCGGTGTGTACAAGGCCCGGGAACGTATTCACCGCGACATTCTGATTCGCGATTACTAGCGATTCCGACTTCACGCAGTCGAGTTGCAGACTGCGATCCGGACTACGATCGGTTTTATGGGATTAGCTCCACCTCGCGGCTTGGCAACCCTCTGTACCGACCATTGTAGCACGTGTGTAGCCCAGGCCGTAAGGGCCATGATGACTTGACGTCATCCCCACCTTCCTCCGGTTTGTCACCGGCAGTCTCCTTAGAGTGCCCACCATGACGTGCTGGTAACTAAGGACAAGGGTTGCGCTCGTTACGGGACTTAACCCAACATCTCACGACACGAGCTGACGACAGCCATGCAGCACCTGTCTCAATGTTCCCGAAGGCACCAATCCATCTCTGGAAAGTTCATTGGATGTCAAGGCCTGGTAAGGTTCTTCGCGTTGCTTCGAATTAAACCACATGCTCCACCGCTTGTGCGGGCCCCCGTCAATTCATTTGAGTTTTAACCTTGCGGCCGTACTCCCCAGGCGGTCAACTTAATGCGTTAGCTGCGCCACTAAAAGCTCAAGGCTTCCAACGGCTAGTTGACATCGTTTACGGCGTGGACTACCAGGGTATCTAATCCTGTTTGCTCCCCACGCTTTCGCACCTCAGTGTCAGTATCAGTCCAGGTGGTCGCCTTCGCCACTGGTGTTCCTTCCTATATCTACGCATTTCACCGCTACACAGGAAATTCCACCACCCTCTACCATACTCTAGTCAGTCAGTTTTGAATGCAGTTCCCAGGTTGAGCCCGGGGATTTCACATCCAACTTAACAAACCACCTACGCGCGCTTTACGCCCAGTAATTCCGATTAACGCTTGCACCCTCTGTATTACCGCGGCTGCTGGCACAGAGTTAGCCGGTGCTTATTCTGTCGGTAACGTCAAAACAGTTACGTATTAGGCAACTGCCCTTCCTCCCAACTTAAAGTGCTTTACAATCCGAAGACCTTCTTCACACACGCGGCATGGCTGGATCAGGCTTTCGCCCATTGTCCAATATTCCCCACTGCTGCCTCCCGTAGGAGTCTGGACCGTGTCTCAGTTCCAGTGTGACTGATCATCCTCTCAGACCAGTTACGGATCGTCGCCTTGGTGAGCCATTACCCCACCAACTAGCTAATCCGACCTAGGCTCATCTGATAGCGCAAGGCCCGAAGGTCCCCTGCTTTCTCCCGTAGGACGTATGCGGTATTAGCGTCCGTTTCCGAACGTTATCCCCCACTACCAGGCAGATTCCTAGGCATTACTCACCCGTCCGCCGCTCTCAAGAGAAGCAAGCTTCTCTCTACCGCTCGACTTGCATGTGTTAGGCCTGCCGCCAGCGTTCAATCTGAGCCATGATCAAACTCTTCAGTTCAAACATCTTTGGGTTTTTAAGAAACCCTAAACTTGGCTCAGCAATCGTTGGTTACATCTTTGATTTCTCGCGGAGTAACTTGTGATGCTGATAATCTTGTTGACTATCAGTCTGACTCCACAAGCACCCACACGAATTGCTTGATTCAGTTGTTAAAGAGCGGTTGGTTAAGATCTTTCGTCTCAACCGAGGCGCGCATTCTACAGCAGCCTCATTTGCTGTCAAGTGATTATTTTCAGAAGCTTTCGAAGATTTCTTCAACAACTTCAACCACTTGCGCTTCCGATCTCTCGTCAGCGGGAGGCGAATTCTACAGCGTTACACGCTGCTGTCAACACCTCTTTTTCAACTTCCTGGCCGC
>NZ_JBWKUX010000029.1:0-5325 GCF_059421065.1 Pseudomonas sp. GW821-FHT03A09
ATTCTCCCGCGCGCGGTCAGCGAACAGCTCATGCACCAGGCGCTGGGCCGAGAAGCCTGAGTCGGTGCAATTCCACAGTTGCAGAATCTGCTGTTGCTCCGTGCTGTCCAGCAACGGCAACTGGCTGAGAGATAGTTGCGGGTTGGCGACCATGCCTTGCAACAGATTCTGCCAATGCCGGGCCATGCGTTGCACGGTGGCAGCTTCGAACAGGTCCTGGGCGTAACCCAAAGTGGCCCAGATGCCCTCGGTGGACTCCTGGATATCCAGGTCCAGGTCAAAGTGTGCGGTCTTGCTTTCCCACTCCAGACCTTCAACCCGCAGTTGCGGCAATTGATGCTGCACCTGCACCTGACCGACATCGGTCTGGTGGTTGAACATCACCTGGAACAACGGATTATGGCTGAGGCTGCGCTCCGGCTGCAGGGCTTCCACCAGTTGCTCAAACGGCAAATCCTGATGCGACTGGGCCTCCAGCGCCCGCTGCCGTGTGTGTTGCAACAACTGCTCGACACTCATCTGCCCGTGCAGATCCGCCTTGAGTACCTGGGTGTTGACGAAGAAACCGATCAGGCGCTCAGTCTCACTGCGGTTGCGATTGGCAATCGGCACGCCGACGCGAATCTCTTCCTGAGCGCTGTAGCGGTGCAACAGGGTCTGGAACGAGGCCAGCAACAGCATGAACAGCGTGACGCCTTGCTGTTGGGCCAGGGCCTTGAGTTCCAGGGTCAGGGTCGGCGCCAACTCAATGGCCAGGCGCGCACCGCGATGGCTCTGCACGGCCGGACGCGGGTGGTCGAACGGCAGCTCCAGCACACTTTGCTCACCGCCCAACACCTCGCGCCAGTACGCCAACTGGCGCTGCTTCTCGCCGGCGTCCATCCAGTCGCGCTGCCACACGGCATAGTCGGCGTACTGGATCGGCAACGCCGGCAACTGCAGGTCCTGGCCCTGGCTGTAAGCGGCGTATAGCTGCACCAGTTCCTCGACCACCAATTGCATCGACCAGCCATCGGAGACGATATGGTGCTGCACCAGCACCAGCACATGTTCGTCCGCCGCCAGGCGCAACAGGGTGACGCGCAATAACGGGCCTTGTTGCAAATCGAAGGGCTGCGCGATCTCCGCTTCTACCCGCGCCTTGAGCTGGGTTTCGTCGACATCGGCGTGGGTGATGTGCAGCACCGCAGCCGGCTCGATCACCTGCACCGCGCCGGCGTGCTCCTGACGGATATGAGTGCGCAGGCTTTCGTGACGGGCCAGCAGCGTGTCGAAGCTGCGTTGCAGTGCGACGTGGTCCAACTGCCCGTTCAAGCGCAGTGCGCTGGGGATGTGGTAGGCGGCGCTGTGAGGTTCCAACTGCCAGAGAAACCACTGGCGCTCTTGAGCGTACGAAAGCGGCAACGGCTGCTCGCGCCCTGCCGGCAACAAGGCCGGAGCCTTGGGCGCGGAGGAATCCTGCGTCTGCATCGCGGCCACGAAGGCTTCCAGCCGTGGGTGTTCGAAGACTGCCTTGAGCGGCACTTCCAGGCCCAGTGCCTGGCGAATCCGCGACACCACCTGCATCGCCAGCAGCGAATGCCCGCCCAGTTCAAAGAAATGCTGGTTCAAACCGACCCGCTCGACACCGAGAATGTCCGTCCAGATGTCCGCGACTTGCTGTTGCAATGGCGTAACCGGTGCCTGCCAGTCCTGTTGCACCTGGCTTGCATCCGGCTTGGGCAACGCCTGGCGATCCAGCTTGCCGTTGGGGTTCAGGGGCATGTGGTCGAGGAAGATCAGGTGCGCGGGCACCATATAGTCCGGCAGGTGCTCACGCAGGGTCGCCATCAGTGGCTCACCGGCCGCTGCGCGTTCGGTTTCGGACAACGGCTGTGCCGGCACCAGATAGGCCAGCAGTTGGTTGTCGGCCGCCAGCAACAGGGCCTCGCGCACGCTGTCCTGGGCCAGCAGCAGCGCTTCGATTTCACCGAGTTCAATGCGGAAACCGCGGATTTTCACTTGGTGGTCGACGCGCCCGACATACTCGACCACACCGTCAGCGCGATAGCGCGCCAGGTCGCCGCTGCGATACAGGCGCTCGCCCGTTGCACTGAACGGGTCGGCGACAAAACGCTCGGCGGTCAGGCCCGGGCGCTGTAAATAGGCGCGGGCCAGGCCACTGGCGCTGGCGATATACAGTTCGCCCACGGCGCCGCTCGGGAGCAGGTTCAGGTCGCCGTCCAGCACATACAAGCCACGCCCGGGCAATGCTCGGCCAATCGGGCTGGCCGTCACACCGACCATGGCATTGACGTCGGTACAATCGAGCACACTGGACACCACCGTAGCCTCGGTCGGCCCGTAGGTGTTGAGCAGGCGCACATGGCCCAACCCCGCACGCTGCCACAGCAGCGGGCCATCCAGCGGCATGGCTTCGCCGCCGATATGGATCTGGCGCAACGCCCCATAAGGGCGTGGCCCTGCTGCCAGGCAATCCTGCAGGAACAGCTTCCAGTAGGCGGTTGGCAAGTCGGCCAGGGTAATGCCCTGGGCGATGATCTGTCGGTACAACTCAGCACCGTCCCACAGTTGCGGCCCACGTAAAACCACACTGGCGCCCAGGGTCAGCGCCGGGTACAACTGCTCGACGAAACCGTCGAAGTTAAGGGTTGCGAACTGCAACACCCGGTCACCCGGAACCAGACACGAATAATCCGCCGCGATACCGGCAAACTCGCTCAAGGCCGCATGGTTGATGGCGACACCCTTGGGTTTGCCGGTGGAGCCAGAGGTGTAGATCACATAGGCCAGGTTTTGCGGTTCAAACGCCAGAGATGGGTTCTCGTCGCTGAAGGACGCCAATTGCGCGTCAGCCAGATCGATGTCCAAGGTCGACAGCTGCGCCGACAACGGCAAGCGCGTCCGCAGGTGGGACTGGGTCAACACCCATTGCACGGCGCTGTCGTCGAGCATGTGCATCAGGCGCTCGCGGGGGTACTCCGGGTCAAGCGGCACATAGGCACCGCCCGCCTTGAGTACCGCCAGCAAGCTGACCACCATGGCAAACGAACGCTCGACCGCAACCCCCACCAGCACATCGGGACCTACGCCCTGGGCGATCAGGTAATGCGCAAGGCGGTTGGCCTGCCGGTTCAACTCGCCGTAGCTGATGACCTGATCGTCCAACACCAACGCCGGATGCCCGGGCTGCCTCAAGACCTGGGCTTCGAACAAGCGATGCACCGCCTGGGGCTCGCCAGCCGTCGCCGGGGCATTCCACGCCTGCAACAGCGCATGGGTTTGTGGCGCGCTCAACATTGCCAGTTCGGCGAGACGGCATTGAGGCGCGCTGACGATACCCGCCAGCAGGTTCTGCCAATGCCCGGCCAGACGCTCCATGGTTGCGGTGTCGAACAAATCGGTGGCGTAGGTCAACGCCGCCCACAGACCCTCGGCGGACTCATGGGTGTCCAGGCTCAGGTCGAAGTGGGTGGTGTGGCTGTCCCAGTCCAGCTCCGTCACGCGCAGGCACGGCAGTTGTTGAGCATCGCGGCTGCCTTGGGCATCGGTCTGATGGTTGAACATCACTTGGAACAACGGGTTATGGCTCAGGCTGCGTTCCGGCTGCAACGCCACGACCAGTTGCTCGAACGGCAGGTCCTGGTGGGCCTGGGCTTCCAGGGCGCGGCGCTTGGTCTGTTGCAACAGCTCGGCAAAGGTCATCTGCCCATCAAGATCGGCCTTGAGCACTTGGGTGTTGACGAAAAAACCGATCAACCGCTCGGTCTCGACACGGTTACGGTTGGCAATCGGCACGCCGATGCGGATATCCGACTGCCCGCTGTAGCGATAGAGCAAGGTCTGGAACGAGGCCAGCAACAGCATGAATGGCGTCACACCCTCGTGCTGCGCCAGGCGCTTGAGGCCCGCGACCAGGTCAGCGTCCAGATGCACTTGCAGGCTCGCACCGCGATGGCTTTGTTGGGCCGGACGCGGGCGGTCCAGCGGCAGCTCCAGCACCGGTTGCTCGCCGCCCAACAGGGCCTGCCAGTAATTCAGCTGGCGTGCCCGCTCCCCCGCTTCCATCCAGCCGCGTTGCCACAGGGCGTAGTCGGCGTACTGGATCGGCAGTGCTGGGAGTTGCAGTTCATGACCCTGGCTGTAGGCCGCATAATGTTGCACCAGTTCTTCGACCATCACCTGCATTGACCAACCATCGGAAACGATGTGGTGCTGCACCATCACCAACACGTGGTCGTCTTCGGCCAATTGCAGCAGGGTCACGCGCAACAGCGGGGCCTGATGCAGATCGAACGGCCGCGCAACTTCCGCCTCCACGGCCGCCATCAGTTGCGCTTCTTCAATACGCACCTGCTGGATCTCGACCCGTGCTTGCGGCAATACCGCCTGCAGCACGCGCTCCCCGTCCTCGACCAATTGGGTACGCAGGCTTTCGTGATGGGCCAACAGGCTGTCGAAACTGCGTTGCAACGCAGGCAGGTCCAGGCGCCCCTGCAAACGCAGGGCTCCGGGGATGTGGTAGGTGGCACTCTCTGGGTCCAGTTGCCAGAGAAACCATTGGCGTTCCTGGGCGTAGGACAGCGGCAATACGTCGGCATCGTGGCGTGTGGGGGCAATCGGCAGTTGAGCGAAACTCATGCCACGGCTTTGCAGGCGCTGGTAGAACTGCTGGCGCTGCTCCAGAGGCAAGCGGAGAAAGCGCGACACCAGGTCGATATTAGGGTTGGAAAGCATGGTTCAAATCGCCTCTAGTTCGCTCAAAAAGTCACGAAGGTCATCAAAATCTTCCACGCTGCCGGCGCGGAAGGTGGCTGCGGCCTGCACGTAGGTGCGCAGCGATTCGGTCTGGAACAGCTCCATCAGCGGCACCTCCAGGCCCAGTTCGGCCTGGACCCTTGAGGTGATCTGGATCGCCAGCAAGGAGTGGCCGCCGACTTCGAAGAAATTGTCGTCCAGGCCCACTTGCGGCAGGCGCAGCACCTCGGCCCAGATCGCGGCAATCTGCTGCTCCAACTCCGTTTCAGGGGCTACGTACTGCTGTTGCAGCAGGCTCGCGTCCGGCTCGGGCAAACCCTTGCGGTCGAGTTTGCCGTTCGGGGTCAGCGGCATCTGTGCCAGGAACATGAAATGCGCGGGCACCATGTAGTCCGGCAGGCGGGCTTTCAGGGCGCGGCGCAAGGCGTCACGGAACTCGGCCTGATTGGCCAGGCTGGCGTCTGCCGGTACGACGTACGCCACCAACTGTTTGCCGGTCGGGCCTTCCTGGGCCACCACCACGGTTTCGCCGACGCTGTCCTGCTCGCGCAGGCGCGCTTCGATTTC
>NZ_JBWKUX010000030.1:0-3849 GCF_059421065.1 Pseudomonas sp. GW821-FHT03A09
ACCTGGAAGCTCCAGGTGTTGCCGGTCACCGTGGCGGTACCCAACAGGGTGCTGCCCTCGTAGATCCGTACCACATCACCGGCTGCCAGACCGGCCACGGTACCCGTCAACAACGGTGTGGTGTCGTTGGTGCTGGTGCCGCTGGCGAAGCTGCCGGTTTGTGGGGCGACGTCATCGGTGTAAGCCGTGATCGCCACGGCGTAACCGGTGGCCGCACTCGGTGCCGTGGTGTCCACGGTCAGGCTGAAAGTGTTGGAGCTCAACCCTTCATTACCCGCCGCATCCGCCAGTTTAGCCACGTAGCTGTGAGCACCTTCAGTGGTGCCAGTCACCTGGAAGCTCCAGGTGCTGTCGGTCACGGTGGCAGTGCCCAACAGGGTGCTGCCCTCGTAGATCCGTACCACATCATCGGTTGCCAGACCGGCTACGGTGCCGGTCAACAACGGTGTGGTGTCGTTGGTGCTGGTGCCGCTGGCGAAGCTGCCGGTTTGTGGGGCGACGTCATCGGTGTAGGCCGTGATCGCTACCGCGTAGCCACTGGCAGTACTTGGTGCCGAGGTGTCCAGGGTGAACTGGCTATTAACTGCCGAGCTCAAGCCTACCGACGTAGTCTGAGTAGCGCTGACGGTGTAGCTGCCATCTGCACCAATCGAGGCCGAAGGCGTGTAAGTCCAGGCGCCAGTGCCGTCCACCAACACATCGACCGGTGTGCCACCATTGATCACCAGGTGCACAGTGGCCCCTGCTACACCGGTACCACTGAAGGTTGGTGTGGTGTCGTTGGTGGTGCCGGCATTGGCGACCGCGCCAGTGACCGGAGCCACATCGTCGGTGACGACCAGCGTCGGTGGGGTCACCGCGCTGGTGCTGACGGTGAAGGTGCTGCTCACGGTCGGGCTGACGTTACCTGCCAAGTCCGTTTGTGTCGCAACCACGGTGTGGCTGCCATCCGCCACCAACGCGGCGGCGGTGTAAGTCCAGGCGCCAGTGCCGTCCACGGTCACAGTGACCGGGGCTGCACCGTCGATCACCAGGCTGATCGTCGCGCCAGGCTCGCCGGTACCTTGGTAGGTCGGCGTGGTGTCATCGGTCACGCCGCCGTTGGTGGCAACGTTACCTTGTACTGCACCGACGTTGTCCATCACTTGCAGGGTCGGGGCAACCGGAGCGGTTACGTCTACTACATAGTTGTGCTGCGCCAGGATGATACCGACGTTGCCGGCACTGTCGTGGGCGGCAAGGTTGGCATACACGGTGTTGGCCGAGGCCAGCACGTTGCCCGGTACGGTCACGCTCCAGACACCGGTCGAACCGGTGCCGGCCGTGACGTTGGCGGTGTAAGTCTGGCTACCGATGGTCACGGTAACCACGTCACCCACGGTGAACTCACCGCTGACGGTACCCGAGACGGTCTGTTGCACCGCCGCCGAGCTTTCCGCCAGGTTGACCTGGTCATCCCCCGCCACTGTCGAGATCGCCAGAGACGTGCCGCTGCTATTAGGAACAGCAGTGTCAACGGTATACGCACGCTGTGCGCTACCCGCACCGGCATTGCCCGCGCTGTCGTGAGACACGATCGACGCGGTGGCGGTGTAGGCACCGTCGGCGCCCAGTGCGCTGCCGGTGACAGCAACGCTCCAGTTACCGGCTGCGTCTACGGTGGTGGTGTATTGAGTGCCGTTGATGGTCAAGATCACCACGTCGCCCGCAATGAAGGTGCCGTTGGCCACACCACTGAAGGTAACGCCTGCCTGGGACTCGGCACTGTTGACGATGTTGTCGCCGGCAATCGCACCGATGGACAAGGAGGTAGTAACACCGCCCGTTTGTGCCGCGTAGTTGTGTTGAGCGGTCACGGTGCCAACGTTGCCGGCATTGTCGTGAGCGGCCAGGGACGCGTCGATGACGTAATCGGCATCTGCGACCAGGTCGCTGCCTGCCACGTTGGCCACACTCCAGGTGCCCCCTGCCGCAACAGTCCCGGTGTATTGCACGCCGTTGACCGTCAAGGTGATGACATCCCCCACGGTGTAATCGCCAGTCACGCTACCGGTCACGGTAATGTTGGTTGACGATTCGGTGCTGTTGACGATGTTGTCCGCCGTCACCGGGTCGAAGCTGACGGTGGTGGACGTGTTGTTCGGCACCGACGTGTCGACGACGTAACCACGGCTGGCCGTGACGGTCGCTTCGTTGCCGACAGCGTTATGTGCCGCCAGGCTGGCACTGACTGCCGTACCGGCAGCCAATACGTTGCCAGGCACGGTGGTCGACCAGGTGCCACCGGCCGCTACGGAGGTGGTGTAAGTCTGGCTGCCGATGGTCAAGGTGACCACGTCGCCGACGGTGAACTCGCCTGTTACGGTACCGCTGATGGTTTCGTTGTTGGTCGAAGCTGACTCGTCGGCGTTGACGATATCGTCACCGGCCACGATGTTGATGGCCAAAGCAGTGCCCGCTGGGGCACTGGTGTTGACGATGTACGGACGGCTTGCCGTGACTGTACCGGCGTTGCCGGCACTGTCGTGGGCAGTGATGCTGGTCTGCAACGACTGACTGCCATTGATACCCAGCCCGCCTGCCGCAACATCGACGCTCCAGGTGCCACCCGCAGCCACTGTCCCGGTGAAGGTACCGGCCGATGTGGTCAAGGTCACTACGTCACCTGCACTGTAGTCGCCAGTGATGGTGCCGGTGACTGTCACCGCCCCGCTTGCCTCGGCTTCGTTGACAATGTCGTCACCAGCAATAGCGTTGATCACCACTTGCGTAGTACTGGCCGAAGGACCTGTGGTGTCCACGGTCAAGCCAAAGGTGTTGGAGACCAACCCTTCGTTACCCGCTGCGTCCGCCAGTTTGGCCACGTAGCTGTGAGCACCTTCGGTGGCGCCAGTCACCTGGAAGCTCCAGGTGCTGCCGGTCACGGTGGCAGTGCCCAACAGGGTGCTGCCCTCGTAGATCCGTACCACATCATCGGTTGCCAGACCGGCTACGGTGCCGGTCAACAACGGTGTGGTGTCGTTGGTGCTGGTGCCGCTGGCGAAGCTGCCGGTTTGTGGGGCGACGTCATCGGTGTAGGCCGTGATCGCTACCGCGTAGCCACTGGCAGTACTTGGTGCCGAGGTGTCCAGGGTGAACTGGCTATTAACTGCCGAGCTCAAGCCTACCGACGTAGTCTGAGTAGCGCTGACGGTGTAGCTGCCATCTGCACCAATCGAGGCCAAAGGTGTGTAAGTCCAGGCGCCAGTGCCGTCCACCAACACATCGACCGGTGTGCCACCATTGATCACCAGGTGCACAGTGGCCCCTGCTACACCGGTACCACTGAAGGTTGATGTGGTGTCGTTGGTGGTGCCGGCATTGGCGACCGCGCCAGTGACCGGAGCCACATCGTCGGTGACGACCAGCGTCGGTGGGGTCACCGCGCTGGTGCTGACGGTGAAGGTGCTGCTCACGGTCGGGCTGACGTTACCTGCCAAGTCCGTTTGTGTCGCAACCACGGTGTGGCTGCCATCCGCCACCAATGCGGCGGCGGTGTAAGTCCAGGCGCCAGTGCCGTCCACGGTCACAGTGACCGGGGCTGCACCGTCGATCACCAGGCTGATCGTCGCGCCAGGCTCGCCGGTACCTTGGTAAGTCGGCGTGGTGTCATCGGTCACGCCGCCGTTGGTGGCAACGTTACCTTGTACTGCACCGTCGTTGTCCATCACTTGCAGGGTCGGGGCAACCGGAGCGGTTACGTCTACTACATAGCTGTGCTGCGCCAGGATGGTACCGACGTTGCCGGCACTGTCGTGGGCGGCAAGGTTGGCATACACGGTGTTGGCCGAGGCCAGCACGTTGCCCGGT
>NZ_JBWKUX010000031.1:0-2581 GCF_059421065.1 Pseudomonas sp. GW821-FHT03A09
GGCCGGAAGCTGTCCGGCTCGTAGACATAACTGCGATGACGTTGCGCCTGATGCTCGGCAATCAGCTTGTCGCCTTGCCAAAAAAACTCCGTGGTGTTTTCGCCCACGGTTTTGCTGATGCGCCGTCCAAACGGGTCATAGTGATAGCGGGCGGTTTGGCCGTTGGGCGTGGTGATGGCGATCAGCCGATGCTGACAGTCGTAACGGTATTCGGTGACCAGTGACTGACCCTTGCCGTGTCGTTCACGGATCAGGTTGCCAAAGGCGTCGTAGTCGTAGTGATGATCGCCCTGGATCATCAGGCGATTGCCCGCGACGATGTCCGGCCCCGGGCGGTTTTGCATCAGCAGGTTACCCGCCGGGTCGTGGCCGAAACGCTCTTGCACGTCTTGCGAATGGTCGGCGCGGGTCAGGCGGGCGAGGGGGTCGTAGTGGTAGTCGTGTTGACCCTTGCGGGTGTCGAGCAGGCGGGTGAGGTTGCCGGTCTGGTCGTAGTCGTATTGGCGCTGGTAAAGGGTGTGTGCTTGCTGGGTGACGGTGTGGGCGTGCAGGCGGTGCTGGTCGTCGTAGTGGTAGTGGCTGAGCAGTTGGCCTTGTTGGCGCTGGTGTTCGCGGCCGTGTTTAAACAGGTGTGAGGTGAGCTGCGCACCATTCAACTCGACGGTGGAGAGGTGGCCGCCTTTGTCGTGGTTGAACGCGATGCGGTTGTTGTCTGTCAGGCGCAGGTGTTTTAGCTGACCACAGGCGTCGTAGCCATAACGCAGGGTGCCCCAGCCTTGGTGCTCGGCGGTGAGGCGGTTTTGGCGGTCGTACTCGTAGGCCAACGCCCAGTGACCGTCGTCGACGCTGAGCAGGTTGCCTTGGCGGTCGTAGGCATAGTCCACAACCTCGCCATCGGGCAGGGTTTTTCGTACGAGGCGCCCAGCGTGGTCACGCTCGTAGCGGGTGATTAGCTGACTGCCATCGTCGCCGTGTTCGATCTTTTCCAGCAGGTTGCCGTTGAGGTCGTAGGCATACGCCGTGCGCTGGCCGTCGAAGCCGGTTTCCTGCTGGATCAGGCCATTGGGGTGGTACTGGAGTTGGTAAGTCTCGCCGACTTCGTTTTCGATTTCGGTGAGCAGCAAACGCACGTTGTCGTAGCGGTACTGGACCTGGGTGCCGTCGGCGTTGATGCGGCGGCTGATCAGGTGCAATCCGTCGGCGTATTCGTAGCGGGTGACGTGGCCGAGTTCGTCGCGTTCGGCGGTGATTTTTCCGTAGGGGTTGTAGCTGTATTTCCGAGTGTCGCCGCTGGGCAGGACGATTTGGACCAGTCGGCCAACCTCGTTCCACTCATATTGGGTCAGCGCGCCATGCTCGTCCTCGTGGGTAATGCGTCGGCCCAGGTCGTCATAGCGATAACGCTTGATCCCGCCATTCGGTAGTTGCTCCTCCAGCAACTGCCCGCGTTCATTCCAGACCAGCCGGTGGCAGCTGTGATCGGGGTACCAAACCCCCGTCAGTTGCCCGCGTTTGTTATAGCTGTAGTCGGTGATGTGGCCGTCGGGATCGGTCCTACGCGTCACATCGCCCTGATCATTGCGATCATACTTCCAGACCGCCTGACCGCGCCGCACCACCCGTACGAAGCCGTTGTCATGCTCGTAGGAGGTCGGCTCGTCCTCGCCCGGAAACAGCGCCACCAAGCGTCCGGCATCGTCGTACTGATACGCCGTCACCGCGCCGAGCGGGTCTTGCTCAACCGTCAGCCGGCCCTTGGCGTCATAGGATTTAAAATGCTCGGCGCCGTCCGGATCGATGCGCTGCACCAGCCGGGCGCGCGGGTCGTGCACGTAGACTTCCAGGCTGCCATCGGCGTTGTGCACAGTGACCTGGCCGTCGTCACCCCAGGCATAACGCGTGTCCATCTGCGCAAAGCTGGCCCAGTGACGGATACAGCGCGCGGCCTTGCCGGCGCGTTCCCATTCCCAGTAGAAACTCGCGCCACCGGCCAACTGCCGCTCAAGAATGACGTGCTGATCGTCGTAGCGATAAACCTCGCGTTCACCGACGGCATTGGTCGCCGACACCAGTCGGCCCAGTTCGTCGTAGGCGTAGGAAACAACGGTCTGCTCGGTCACCCAAACGAAGGATTCATGGCCTTTGGCGCGATGAACCTGGTAGTCCACCGCCACGATGCGGCCCAGCTCATAGCGCAAGAACAGCGAGCGACCCACGCCGTTATCCAGCCGCTCAATGCGCCCCGAACGATCTCGGAAAATGCGCAGCCGGTTGTCGTACGCATCGCTGATGGCGGTCAGCACACCGTCGCGAAAGTGGTAAAAACGCGATGCCTGCGCCAGCACTAATTCATCCGGCAACGCCCCTAAATAGATCGCCGCTTCGGCCAGGCTATTGGTGATTGCCGGGCGCGACTCATTCGGCAAAGGAAACTCAGTGGAGCGGTTCTCATGGTCGGTCCACACCACCGAATCGCCTGAGACCACCAACCGATGCGCCAGCGCATGACTCCAGCCAAACCCTAGCCCGCAATCCACTTCCACCGCACTGGTGCGATACAACCGCGTCCACTCAAACGGCA
>NZ_JBWKUX010000032.1:0-2153 GCF_059421065.1 Pseudomonas sp. GW821-FHT03A09
TCGCCAGTCACGCTACCGGTCACGGTAATGTTGGTTGACGATTCGGTGCTGTTGACGATGTTGTCCGCCGTCACCGGATCGAAGCTGACGGTGGTGGACGTGTTGTTCGGCACGGAGGTGTCGACGACGTAACCACGACTGGACGTGACGGTGGCCTCGTTACCGACAGCGTTATGTGCCGCGAGGCTGGCACTGACTGCCGTACCGGCAGCCAATACGTTGCCAGGCACGGTGGTCGACCAGATGCCACCGGCCGCTACGGACGCGGTGTAGGTCTGGCTACCGATGGTCAGGGTGACCACGTCGCCGACAGTGAACTCGCCCGTTACGGTACCGCTGATGGTTTCGTTGTTGGTCGAAGCTGACTCGTCAGCGTTGACGATGTCGTCACCGGCCACGATGTTGATGTTCAACGCAGTGCCTGCCGGAGCGCTGGTATTAACAATGTACGGACGGCTTGCCGTGACCGTACCGGCGTTGCCGGCGCTGTCGTGGGCGGCGATGCTCACTTGCAACGACTGGCTACCATTACTGCCGAGGCCGCCTGCGGCCACATCGACACTCCAGGTCCCGCCTGCGGCGACAACCCCAGTGAAAGTACCTGCCGCCGTGGTCAAAGTAACCACGTCACCTGCAGTGTAATCCCCCGCAACAGTGCCGGTAACGATCACATCTGTGCTCGATTCATTGGCATTGATGATGTCGTCACCGGCGATGACGTTGATCGCCACTTGCGTGGTGCTGGCCGACGGACCGGTGGTATCCACGGCCAGGCTGAAGCTATTGGAAGCCACACCCAGGTTACCCGAGACATCGGCCACTTTGACGGTGTAGGTGTAGGTGTAGGTGTAGGAAGCATCCGCCAACGCCGCATCAGTGAAGGTCCAGGTTTTTCCTGAAACCGTCGCCTCCCCGACCAGTGTGCCATCGCGATACACATTCACTTTTTCGCCGCTGACCAGGTCAGCCGACAACGAACCATTGAGCGTTGGCGTGGTGTCATCGGTTTTGGTGCCCGAAGGCGAAGCCGGGTTCTGTATAAGGCCGACGTTATCCGCGAAACTATCAACGGTGCCCGTGGTAGTAGGAGCAATGCTATCCACGTAAGGCACGGAGGTAGTTGGGCTATGGTTGCCCGCCGCGTCTGTTGCGCCAGCCACGACGTTGCCTGTTGGCTGGTCGACCGGAGAAGTCACCGAGTACGAACCATCAGTGCCTGCCGTAACAGTACCGGTGATGCCGTCTGGGTAGGTCACGTTAACGGTGGTACCAGGTTCGGCTTGGCCGGTGACGGTTACGCTGCCGTCTGGGTTGGTTGCAACATCCACTGTTGGCGCAACAGGTGCAGTGGTATCAGCATAAGCAACGGTGGTGGTTGGGCTGGTATTGCCCGCCGCGTCTGTTGCACCGGCCACGACATTGCCCGTTGGTTGATCGATGGGCGAAGTCACCGAATACGAACCGTCAGTACCCGCCGTAACGGTACCGGTGGTGCCGTCTGGGTAGGTGGTGTGAACCGTGGTGTTCGGTTCGGTCTGGCCGGTCACGGTCACGCTGCCGTCAGTATTGGTCGCAACGACAACGGTCGGCGCGTCTGGTGCAGTGGTGTCGGTATAAGGCACCACGGTATCCGGGCTGGTATTGCCCGCTGGGTCAGCCGCGACCGCAGTCACTTCGCCCGTAGGCTGATTCGGCGGTGTGGTGACCGAATAAGAACCGTCCGGGCCAGCAGTGGCCGTTTCAGTCGAACCGTCCGGGTTGGTCATCGTGACCGTCGTACCTGGTTCGGCCGTGCCACCGATGGTCAAGCTGCCATCCGGATTGGTGGTGACCGCAACCGTCGGTGCATCTGGTGCAGTGGTATCAGCATAAGCAACGGTGGTGGTTGGACTGGTATTACCCGCTGGGTCAGTCGTGACCGCAATCACTTCGCCCGTAGGCTGGTTCGGCGGTGTGGTGACCGAATAAGAACCGTCCGGGCCGGCCGTTACCGTTTCAGTCGAACCGTCCGGGTTGGTCACCGTGACCGTGGTGCCTGGTTCGGCCGTGCCACCGATGGTCAAGCTGCCATCCGGATTGGTGGTGACCGCAACGGTCGGTGCGGTCGGTGCAGTAGTGTCGGTGTACGAAACCGAAGTCGCTGGACTGGTATT
>NZ_JBWKUX010000033.1:0-1232 GCF_059421065.1 Pseudomonas sp. GW821-FHT03A09
TGAATCGCCCCGGATTCTCTAGACACCTTGCAAGCTCATTGCGTAACGCTTTTCAAACTCTACCGGTGACAGCTGATTGTTGAAACCATGGCGGCGTTTTGCGTTGTAGAACATCTCGATGTAATCGAACACATCGCTACGAGCATCTTGCCGTGTGGTGTAGATTTTTCGCTTAATCCGTTCCCGCTTCAGAAGCTGGAAAAAGCTCTCGGCTACGGCGTTGTCATGACAGTTACCTCGACGGCTCATGCTGGCAACCAAATTGTTCGCCTTCAAAAAGCTGCGCCAATCGGAGCTGCTGTACTGGCTGCCCTGGTCGGAGTGAACCATCACCTCCTGTTTCGGTTTTCGCCTCCAAACCGCCATCAATAGCGCATCAATGGCCAAATCACTGGTCATCTGTGACTTCATTGACCAGCCAACAACCTGACGAGAAAACAGATCCAGCACCACCGCCAAATACAGCCAGCCTTCCTAGGTGCGAATGTAGGTGATGTCGGTGACCCAAACTTTGTTGGGTTCAGCGACATCGAACTGGCGCTTCAGCAAATTGGGAGAGGCGACCGCTGGCTTACCGCCGTACTTGCCAGGGCGGCGTCGATACCCTGTCTGAGAGCGCAGACCTTCAAGACGCATCAGCCTTGCCACACGATTCCGACCACAATCCTCACCGACCTCGCGCAGATCGTCATGGATTTTGCGATAGCCATAAACGCCACCGCTCTCCAGCCACGAATGCTTGATCAAACCCAGCAATCGTTGGTCGTCTTTGGCGCGTGCAGATTGCGGCTCAGACAACCAAGCGTAATAGCCACTGGGATGGACTTTCAGCGTCAGGCAAAGCCGTCGAATGGAATAGTCGCCAGCTCGCTGCTTGATAAAGGCGTACTTCAACCGCACTCCTTGGCAAAGTACGCGGCGGCCTTTTTTAAGATGTCTCGCTCTTCAGTGACCCGCTTGAGTTCTGCTCGCAGACGACGCAGTTCAGTGTGCTGATCATCGTCCTGCTGCCGTTCTTCTTGAGGTTTGCTGTAGCGCTTTATCCACGCATAGAGACTATGCGTCGACACGCCAAGGCGGGCCGCTACATCAGCGACAGGCTGCTTCTTTTCGGTCACTTGATTGACCGCTTGGATTTTGAATTCTTCGGGGTAACGCGGGTTGCTCATGGCACCTCCTAATGGGCCTCAGTTTAAGGCATGGAGGTGTCTACAAAACTAGGGGCGATTCAG
>NZ_JBWKUX010000034.1:0-837 GCF_059421065.1 Pseudomonas sp. GW821-FHT03A09
CCACGTGATCGCCTGCTGTACATGATGCAGGACAGTCGCTCTCAACTGCTGCTGACCCATTCGTCAGTGCACCAGCGGCTGCCGATTCCCGAGGGTTTGCAAGCCTTGGCGGTCGATGATGTGCAGGCGTGGTCCGATTACAGCGACAGTGCGCCGGACGTTGCGCTAGAGGGCGACAACCTCGCGTATGTGATCTACACCTCCGGTTCCACCGGCCTGCCCAAAGGGGTGGCGGTGTCCCATGGCCCGTTGGTGGCGCACATCATTGCCACGGGCGAGCGCTATGAAACGTCTGCGTCCGACTGCGAACTGCATTTCATGTCCTTCGCTTTCGATGGTTCCCATGAGGGCTGGATGCACCCGCTGATCAACGGCGCCAGCGTGTTGATCCGCGATGACAGCCTGTGGTTGCCCGAGTACACCTACGAGCAGATGCACCGCCACAACGTGACCATGGCGGTGTTCCCGCCGGTGTACCTGCAACAGCTGGCTGAGCATGCCGAACGCGACGGCAACCCACCGGCGGTGCGTGTGTACTGCTTTGGCGGTGATGCCGTCGCCCAGGCCAGCTATGACCTGGCGTGGCGCGCTTTGCGTCCGACCTACCTGTTCAACGGCTACGGCCCGACCGAAACCGTGGTCACGCCGTTGCTGTGGAAGGCGCGCAAGGGCGACCCGTGCGGTGCGGTCTACGCGCCGATTGGCACGTTGTTGGGCAACCGCAGCGGCTACGTGCTCGATTCGCAATTGAACCTGCAACCCATCGGCGTGGCCGGCGAGTTGTACCTGGGCGGCGAGGGCGTGGCTCGAGGTTATCTGGAGCGCCCGGCATTGACC
>NZ_JBWKUX010000035.1:0-549 GCF_059421065.1 Pseudomonas sp. GW821-FHT03A09
CGCAGCCTCGCTAAAGCTCGACAGCTCCTACAGGAGACTAGCGGTGATTAGGGAAATACCGCCGACACGGCCATCGCGTCTGCCGCGTGTTCGCCAGCGACATAGATCAAAGGTGGGAGCTGGCTTGCCTGCGAAAGCGGTGGTACTGCCGATGAATAGTTCGCCTGTGCCGCCGCCTTCGCAGCCTCGCTAAAGCTCGACAGCTCCCACAGGAGATTGGCGGTGTTTGGGGAAACACTGCCGACAGGGCCATCGCGTCTGGCGCGTGTTCACCAGCGATAGAGATCAAAGGTGGGAGCTGGCTTGCCTGCGAAAGCGGTGGTACTGCCGATGATTAGGTCGCCTGTGCCGCCGCCTTCGCAGCCTCGCTAAAGCTCGACAGCTCCTACAGGAGACTAGCGGTGATTAGGGAAATACCGCCGACACGGCCATCGCGTCTGCCGCGTGTTCGCCAGCGACATAGATCAAAGGTGGGAGCTGGCTTGCCTGCGAAAGCGGTGGTACTGCCGATGAATAGTTCGCCTGTGCCGCCGCCTTCGCAGCCTCGCT